>CAZDIA010000010.1:12492-90608 GCA_964505385.1 uncultured Chitinophagales bacterium | reverse complement strand
AGTACGGAGTGAAAGCAAGCGGTATCAAGTTTGATGCTCTTGATTACGACTCACACCGTGAGTTTTATGAAAATCTGGAATCCCGGCCGGATGTGGTGATCCAGGCATTCGGGGTACTGATCAGTCAGAAAGAGAGTCAGCAGGATTTTGGAAAAGCGCGCAAAGTTATAGAAGGCAACTTACTGGGTGCTATTAGTATCCTGGAGATAATCGCTGCTGATTTTGAGCAAAAAGGCAAAGGCACCATTATAGGCCTGAGCTCCGTCGCAGGTGACCGTGGGCGCCAAAGCAGCTATATCTACGCTTCCGCCAAAGCCGGACTGACGGTTTATTTGGACGGATTGCGCCATCGCTTGTACCCAACAGGTGCTCATGCAATCACTGTTTTGCCGGGATTCGTGCCTACAAAAATGGTTGCAGGACGCAAACCTAAATTCGGCGAAACACCGCTACCCGTAGCGGGCAAAGATATCTATGAGGCGTGGAAAAAAGGCAAGCATAAGATCTATACCGGTAAAAAAATGCGATGGGTGATGGCCTACATCAAAGCACTTCCGGAGAGGATGATTTTGAAAAGGCGAAGTATTTGAGCATGCGCCTGAAGTTCAGATTGTCTGAAAAAACCGCTTTAGAAGGCTGATTAAAGAATATTGTTGACTATATGATCAATTACTCATATTTTAGTGCATAGCAATAAAAAGTATTTATTTGAACAATGTTAAACACAACGCTATGAACCGGGTTGCTCCAGAAAAACAGGCGCGAATATTGGATGCCTTAGCTCATCCCAACCGTATCCGTATACTGGAAAAAGTAAGAGACGGCTATCATTGCAGTTGTGAAATAGCACCAAAACTTGGTTTGGAGCAGTCGAATTTATCCCGTCATATAAAAGTGCTTGTTGATAGTGGGATTTTAGTGCCTCACCGGTCAGGTGTTCGGATCAATTATCATGTAGCAAATGACAAGATTTGGGACTTGCTTGAGCTATCAGCCAAAATAGCTGATGCCGATTCGCATCAACCGGATAAGCTCAGTGCTGTTGAATAAATACAGGTATTAAGCGAAGTATTTTTTTAGATCATTATATGAGTAGTTGATTATATTTACATTTAGTTTTTTATGGAATTAGTTACGGATTTATTTCTATCAGGCTGGGCATCTCTTGAGTACTACATTATGGAGCACACCCTCACCTGTCTGGTTCCGGCTTTTTTTCTGGCCGGTGCGATGGTGACATTTTTGAACAGAGAAGCTATTCTGGATTTACTTGGTGCGCAGGCCAGCATTTGGAAATCTTTTCCCCTTGCCGCGATAGCAAGTTTTCTGGTTGCAGCGTGTTCCTGCACCGTCATCCCCGTAGCCGCAGGTTTGTATTATGCCGGTGCCGGAGTTGGCGTTGCGTTCATCATTCTTTGGGTTGCACCGGCAGCCAACATTTTAGCCTTGGTATATACGGGCACAATACTTGGAGCGGAGATAGTTACTGTTCGCATTGTAGCCGCATTAATTATGGCGATTTTTGTTGGATTGGTGATGAAGAGTGCATTTGCCGGGGAGGAGCAAAAAATGCGGGAGCAGATAAATTCCACTGCTGATTCGAATCCATCTTCTTCAAGACCATCCATAATAACACTCACAAACTTTGTACTGATAATTTTGGTGTTATTGAGTCTGCTTGCGCCCAACTATCTGGTTATGGAAGGCCCCTATCTGCATAAGGTTTTGATTTTTGGTACCGGAGCTATTTTAGCTGCAGGATACGCGTGGCTGATGATTGAGTGGAGTCAGATTAAATTATGGCTTAATGAAACTTGGTGGTTTGTTAAAATCATTTTCCCCTTGCTGCTTGGCGGGGTTTTTCTGGTAGGAATAATCGAAGCTATTCTTCCGGAAGCCTGGGTGCAGGAATGGCTGGGTGGTAATGCTTTATCGGCTTCTTTTCTAGCCACTATAATCGGAGCTTTCAGTTATTTCGCCACCATGACCGAAGCTCCGTTTGTGGATACTCTGATGAATATGGGGATGGGATATGGTCCGGCATTGACGCTTCTTTTAGTTGGCCCGGGAATCAGTCTGCCCAACTGGCTGGCAATCGCAAGGATATTCGGTATTAAGAAAGCTCTGGTCTATATCCCCACCATAATCATCCTTGGCACTCTTGTTGGATGGTTTTTCGGAAATTTTATCCTCTGATTAATTCAGCGAATTTCATATGACTATGACCAATAGATCAAATACAACTATTAAACTGAACAAAAAAGCGAGTAAAATCATGAAAGTAACAATAGCAGGACCTGGATGCTCAAAGTGTCATCAAACCGAAAAAACAGTAAAAGAAGTTCTTAGTGAGCTTGATGTTGATGCAGATGTTGAGCATGTAAGTGATTTTCAAAAATTCGTACAGATGGGTGTACGCCTGACTCCTGCCGTAGTGGTAGATGACGAAATAAAAATTTCAGGCCGTGTGCCATCCCGAAATGAAATTAAGCAGCTATTTCAAACCTAAAGCTGCCTGACAAGAGAATAAACCGGAACCTGAAAAGTCAAAGCACTACAGGTTCCGGCAAATTGCACAACAAATTATTTGAGAAATGTCATGGTGCGGGTTCGTACTGTGTTTTCAAGAGTCGAATCTGTACCCTTATAAGCCCAGAGATTTTACTATAAATTAATTCAAACCGGCAGGCATGCGCATCTGCTCCGGGCATCTCGATTGTGGCTTGTTTAGAGAAACGGGATTCTGTATTATCTCTCTGTTTTTCATAAAAGAAGTGTTGCAGGAAGCCCCGTAAAAATCTGTGCATATGGTATATCAATCTGCTAAGGCGCGTAAATGTGTGTTTTTACCATGTTTAATCATTCTCGGGATAGCAGGCTTTGCCTGTTTAGCCGGTGAGGTCTCAGCCGCTGAGTCCACTACCGACACTAATGACGTCCGCACTGTACAGCCGGGAGCACCGGGTGATGACACACGTGTTTTCAATGAGGACTCTGCGCCTGAAGCGTCGCGGGTTGTCCGGCCCGGCGCGCCCGGTGAAGAGACACAGGTATTAACGCCCGGAAGGGTCGCAAAAGGGGAACCTTCTCGTATCGTGCGGCCCGGTGCACCCGGTCAGGCCAGCGAAGTCGATGACGGTCCGCGAGGAGACCGAGGCGATGAACCCGTTTACAGCGAGGCTGACGTGACCTTTATGAAGGAGATGATTCTCCACCACGCGCAGGCACTTCAGATGACCGCCCTTGTGCCGGATCGCACTGAAACTGAAGCTATTAAGCGTATGGCCGACCGAATGGAACGATCCCAGGGTGATGAGATCGACCAGATGATCGCATGGCTGGAGAGACGTGGTAAAGAGGCTCCGGACCATCTTCATCACATGCTGCACGACATAGAGCCGCTGAAAACCGAAGGACACCTCCATCACGGACACGACCACGGGGATATGCACGGGATGCTATCCAACGAACAGATGGAAGAGCTGGCAGCAGCTTCTGGTGAAGAGTTTGATAAGCTTTTCCTTGAATTTATGATTTTCCACCATGAAGGCGCTATCTATATGGTACACGATTTGATGGCATCACCCGCCGGCGGACAGGAAACGGAAGCATTTGCTTTTGCCTCGCACGTCGAGTCGGATCAGCGCATTGAAATACAGCGTATGCAGGAGATGCTCGATACCAAGCCGTAAACGCCAACTTTATTTTTATAAACCATCTTGAATCAACCCTTTTTCTGAACCTATGAATTCCATCACTACTTTTGCCCACATTAAAACCTACATGCGATCAGCGTTGATTTTCGCTTTTGCTTTGCTGATTGGTCTCGCGACAATCCCGGAGGTTCACGCCTATACCAACGATCAAAATGAAGAGGAGGAGAGCGAGATCTGGTGGGATCCGGATGATCCGCGCATTGATCTTGGAGCCGGATGGTACGACGCCGAAACCGCCTCGTATAACATGGAATTACTTGCTTCGCTGCCGCGTCCCGATATCTTCAAGGATTCGGAAAATCCCGGCGACCTGAACTATGCTAACTCGGATATCGCTTTCCAGGATAATTACGCGATTGTCGGCAATTTTTACGGATTCAAAATCTACGATATCGCCGATCCTCAAAGTCCGCAGCTTGAGGTTGCTGTCGTATGCCCGGGCGGGCAGGGAGATGTATCGATTTACGGGGATCTCGTTTTCATGTCCGTCGAACAGCCGCGCGGGCGGATAGATTGCGATGTGATCGGAGCTGAAGGTGAGGTAAATGAGGAGCGTTTTCGCGGAGTTCGGATCTTTGACGTGAGCGACATCACCACACCACAGCAGATCGCCGCCGTGCAGACCTGTCGTGGTTCACACACTCACACTATCCTCGACGATCCGAATGATGATGAAAATCTTTACGTGTACAACTCTGGTACAAGCTACGTGCGATCGGGTGAAGAGCTGGAAGGTTGTGTTGCCGACGAGGACGATCCCGAAACCTCACTCTACCAAATTGAAATAATTCAGGTGCCGTTGGACGCGCCTGAGCATGCCGAAATCGTAAGCGAGCCACGTATTTTTGCGGACGAGGACGAAGTTGCCGGATTGTGGCCCGGCGGCGATCACGGTGAGGATACCCAGCGCTCGCGCGAAACGAATCAATGTCACGACATCACCATCTATCCGGAACTCGGACTTGCGGCCGGTGCCTGTGCAGGTAACGGTATCCTGCTTGATATCACCGATCCGGTAAATCCGGAACGTATCGATGCTGTAGTGGATGAGAATTTTGCATACTGGCACTCCGCCACCTTTAGCAATGATGGATCTACCATCCTCTACACCGACGAATGGGGCGGTGGCACCTCGCCGCGATGCCGGGAAGAAGATCCCACCGAATGGGGCGCTAACGCCTTCTTTTCTCATGAAGACGACGAACTCACTCAACACGGATATTACAAGCTGCCGGTTCCGCAGGAGGAAACCGAGAACTGCGTTGCGCATAACGGCTCGCTCATTCCGGTGCCGGGACGCGACATCAAGGTGCAGGCGTGGTACCAGGGTGGCGTGTCCGTCTTTGATTTCACTGATCCGGAAAATGCCTATGAGGTTGCCTACTTCGATCGCGGCCCGATGAGCGATGAGGAATTGCATGTGGCCGGGTATTGGTCAACATACTGGTACAACGGCTACATTTACGGCACCGAGATCGCCCGCGGCTTTGATGTGCTGGAGCTCGAGCCGAACGAATATCTCACCGAAAACGAACTGGAAGCAGCCAGGCTGGTCACATACGATGAGTTCAATGCCATGCACCAGCCGAAAAACGAGTGGCCGGCCGACTTTGCAGTTGCCCGCGCCTACCTCGACCAGTTGGAACGCGGCGAGGGTCTCTCCGAAGAACATATTGATTCATCCCGTGCTGAGCTGGACGATATCGAGGCGATGGCAGATGCCTCAGACCAGCGTACTGCACTCGAATCACTTGCTGATGATCTTGCCGGCACAGATGCGGAAGATACCGGCCGAATGGAACTGTTGACGGAAGTGATGATGGAGCTTGCTGACGGCAAGTAAGTTTTTAAAAAAGTGGCGCTCTTTAATAGGGCGCCACTCAGGATATTTTTGGAATCCCCATCACCAGAACCCGATCACAATAGCGGCGGTTACAAGCAACAGTGCGATGGCCTGGTAGTGATAATTGGCGTACAAAGGCTTGGTTTTGAGTTCTTCAGTTTCCCGATGATACTGGTATTCGACATATTTGAGGCGAGCAGGGACAGGCCGATCAGATACCAGGTGAGGGAGCGGCCCGCGAGAAAGTAATCCCCGGAATCGCCAATCTGCCGGGACACATAAAAGCCAATGCTGACAATCAAGACGGCATACAGCCCGATGCTGATCAGGGCGAGGGTTTCAAGCGTAAAATCCGGCATGGCAGTGACAAGTTAATTTTATGGCGCTGCTGTCTAAGGTAAGATATCCGGATGTTTGGGAAAACCTGAAAATGAGTAGAGGGATGGAGCAGCTGAAGATAATCAGTTTAAAATGCGGAAGTATCGATTCATTATGCCTCCGGCATGACCCCACAGCCAAAAACCTCTCTAAAACAACAAAAACCCAACAACTCTAAGTCATTGGGCTTCATTGAGTACGCCCGGGAAGACTCGAACTCCCAACCTTCTGATCCGAAGTCAGACGCTCTATCCGATTGAGCTACGGGCGCATTTTTCTTTAAGGATTATAATATACGAATGATGGCAGCTTTTCGCATCTACAGATTTTGAATGGTTCATTTTTTTAATTTGCAATTTCTGAAATACCTACAAAATCAGCATGGCATCCCCGAAAGAGTAAAAGCGGTACCGCTCCCGGATGGCGTGTTCGTACAATTGCATGGTTTCTTCATACCCTGCAAAAGCGCAAATCATCATCAAAAGAGTGCTTTCGGGAAGATGAAAATTTGTGATCATGGCATCTACCGCTTTAAACTGATAACCCGGAGTGATGAATATGTCGGTAGCTTTGCGTTCCGGATGAAATCCATCTTGACGCCGGGCCGCCTCAAGTGTGCGGGCTGATGTTGTGCCGACAGCCGTGATATGTTCAGCCTGATTTAGCAACTCCGCCGTGGCTTTATCGATTTCATATTCTTCGGAATGCATTTTGTGCTCATCAAGATTTTCCGTTTTGACCGGCGCAAATGTGCCCAAACCTACATGCAGCGTCACTTCAGTGCGGGTGATTCCTTTTTGATCGAGTTGATTAAAAACCCGGTCAGTGAAATGCAGGCCGGCCGTCGGGGCAGCTTTACTTCCCTGCTTTTGGGCGTAGATGGTTTGGTAATGGTCCGAAAGTGTTTCATCCTGCCGGATGTAAGGCGGAAACGGTGTGAGCCGGTACGGGTCGTAAGTGGAATCAGAAAGGTCATGATTAAACCGGATTCTGCGAAGCCCGTCTTCAGCAACATCCAGAACTTCTGCTTCAATTTTATCGCTAAGCGCTATTTTTCGGCCGATCCGGAATTTTTTACCCGGACGAACCATCGCTTCTACCGTATAAGGATCGAATTGCCGGATTACAAACACCTCTTTGTTGCCGAACTTGAGCCGGGCTTTATCAACTTTGGCATTATTTAATACCAGCAAAGTTGAATCCGGTAGATGATTCGGGATGTTATAGAAATAATCATCTGTAATTTTTCCAGTGGCACGCTCATAAACCAGTAGCCGGGAATGGTCTCTCGGTTCGGCAGGATTTTGAGCGATTAAATCATCAGGCAGATCATACCGGAAATGATGTAGTTTCCATTCCTCAGTATTGCTCATAATCCTTTACATGCCCGCCCTTATGTCGCGATGATGATTTTGGTTCTGAGATCAAACCGTATCGGGTAATACTGCAACTGCCTCTTTAACCTCTTCGGCTATGGCTTCTGCATCGATACCCACTTCGTGATACAACTCAGGCTGGGTTCCGTGTTCTACTATCCGATCTGGTACGCCAAGGATGGTCATGCCCGGACGGTTTGAAGTTTGCATCAGATATTCTGCAACAGCAGAGCCGAATCCGCCGAGTCTGGCACCGTCTTCAACGGTGATCAGGTGTTTATAAGACGAAGCAATTTCATCGATGAGGTCGGTGTCAAGCGGTTTCACGTACCGTAAATCATAGTGGCCGACATCGATACCCTGCTCTTCGAGCTGTTCGACCGCTTTTAAGGCTTCGTTTCCGATCGTGCCGTAGGAAAGAATTGCGATATCATCGCCTTCCTTCAGTTTGCGGCCTTTGCCGGGATGCAGCTGTTCATAATGCTGGTTACGGTCTAATCCTGCGGATGCTCCCCGCGGATAGCGTATGGCAAACGGCCCCTCCTGATGCTTCCATGCAGTAAACATCATATTTTGAAGCTCAATTTCATTCATCGGAGCTCCGACTACCATGTTCGGCAGACTCCTCAGGTAGGAAATATCATACAAGCCGTGGTGTGTCGGGCCGTCTGCGCCGGCGAGACCGGCACGATCCATACAAAAAACTACAGGCAGTTTTTGAATTACCACATCATGGATTACCTGATCATAGCCACGCTGCAGGAAGGTAGAGTAGATGGCAACAAATGGTTTAATCCCCTGAGTTGCCAGCCCTGCAGCAAAAGTGACGGCATGCTGTTCAGCAATACCGACGTCAAATGCTCGGTCGGGTATCTCTTTCATCATCTTAAGCATCCCCGTGCCTGATGGCATCGCTGCAGTGATGCCGACAATTTTTTCATCTTTCCCGGCTAAATCAACAAGAGTATCAGCAAAAACATCCTGGTATTTGGGCGGTGGCTTTACCGTAGGTTTTTTTGCAAGTGATTGTCCGGTTACTTTATCAAAAGGACTGCCCTGAGCGTGCCATTTTACCTGATCTTCCTCTGCCGGGGCAAAGCCTTTTCCTTTTACTGTAACCGCGTGGAGCAGCTTGGGCCCGGATACATTTCGCAGATCATGCAGCTGCCGGGAAAGGTTAGTGACATTGTGTCCGTCCACCGGCCCGTAATATTTAAAGCCGAGCGCTTTGAACAATCCTCCGGGAGTCATTGCCGAAGTTACGGCATCTTCAAGGCGGGACGCCGCTTTCCGCATTTTCTCACCGGCGGATTTAAAATGGCCGAGCATGTCATAAATCTCATCCCGCAGTTTATTGAAAGTGCCGCTGGTGGTTATATCCGCCAGATACTCCTTAAGCGCACCTACATTCGGGTCGATGGACATGGCGTTGTCGTTGAGTATTACCAGAATATCTCGGTTGAGGGCACCTGCATTGTTCATCGCTTCAAAAGCGAGCCCGGCTGTCATGGCGCCGTCGCCGATAAGCGCCACAACTTTTTTATCCTCATGGAGCATATCTCTGGCAACTGACATGCCCAAGCCTGCAGAAATTGATGTACTGGAATGGCCGACTCCGAATGTGTCGTAGGGGCTCTCCGAGCGCTTTGGAAAGCCGCTTAAGCCCTCATACTTGCGGTTGGTATGGAAATTTTCGCGACGGCCGGTTAAAATTTTGTGTCCGTAAGCCTGATGCCCTACATCCCAGACAACCAGATCATCAGGGGTGTTGTAATTATAATGGATGGCAACTGTGAGCTCCACAACACCGAGACTGGCACCAAAATGACCGCCATGAACCGAGATGGTATCGATGATGTAATCGCGAAGATCATCGCATACTTCCGGCAGTTGTTCAATATCCAGTTTGCGCAGATCTTCAGGGTAATTGATCTGTGAGAGGAGCTTACCTAACTTAAATTGTTCTGATTCCATCAATCCTGATCTTTATCCTTGTTAACTTTTTCTATTTTAAGCTCAGCCTCTTCCAGGACACCGGCACAGTGTTGCGAAAGTTTGGATCCTTTTTCAAACAGAGAAATAGCTTCTTCCAGCCCTACTTCTTCGGATTCAAGTTTCGCTACAATTTCGGAAAGTTGCTTGAGTGCTTCCTCGAACTCCAGTTCTTCGACTCCGGATTTCTGAGTTTCGGCCATAAATAGATGTATTCGTATATACTCTGGGTAAACTTTGAAAGATAACAATCAAAGTTATAATTTGATACCGGAATGTGATACTCGGTAAATCATTTTATACGGTCAAAGGTTCCCATCGAAAAGAACGATTTTATACCGGCAAACATTCGCTTTATGACTCACCACCATGATATAAACATTCATGGCTTTAGAAACAGGCTCAAATATAAATTTGTAGATATCGCGGATTGGTAATTCTGCCAGGTAATAACGTTATGACGCGCTGCGTTATATCAAACAAATCACCTTATCATGGAAATGGAAAGAGTTATCAAGCGATATAGTAACCGGAAATTGTACGACCCGCTACACAGCCGTTACGTCTCTCTTGAGGAGGTGGCGGGTTTGATACGGCAGGGCGAAACTGTCCGAGTTACGGATAAGGATGAACAGGAAGACTTGACCGCACCTGTATTGGCTCAGATTATCGCTGAACAAGGCAGGTCCATGCCGAATATACCGACTTCTATTCTCCAGGAAATGATCAGATGGAACGATCGCGCTGTGGATAAAGGCCTGGATAAAATTTCTTCAGCCCTGCAAAAAATGGGCATGTTTCCGGATGAGCGAAAGACAACCGGACTGCAGGAATCCTGCAAAAATTTGAATGAGCATGTTGACCGCCTTGAGAAGATAGTCGAGCAACTTGAAGGCAAAATTGATGAATAAATGTAATAAACTGATTTAAATAAAGGAGTTTACCATGAGTAAAGACAAAAAGAAAGAAGAAAGAACCGAAGAATTGAGTGAACGAGCACGCGAAATCTGGCTCGCTGGTTTAGGCGCCCTTGCTTCTGTAGAGGAAGAAGGCAGCAAATTGTACAAAAACCTGGTAAAAAAGGGCGAGGATTTTGAAGGCAAAAGCAAAGAACAAGTAGATTCAGTTCTGGATAGTGTTTCTGAAAACTATAAAAAAGTTGAGAAACAGTTCAGTGATGTTTTTTCCAAAGCTGAAGATACCTTTGAAGAAAGTGTAGCCAAAGTGGTTAAAGGCCTGGGAGTTCCTACTCAGGATGAGGTTTCCACATTGACGAAAAAAGTGGATAAACTAACCAGGAAAGTGGAGAATCTGTCGGATAAACTTGAGGAAAAACAATCTGAATCGAAAAGCAGCCAGAGTTCATCCGGCTCCTCACAGAAGAAGTAAGTTAGCACCTGAACTGAGTTTCAGGCTCTAAATATCAGAATCAACTGCCAATAAGGTGGTTGATTCTGTCTTTTGTTTCGATTTTTAATTTAACCGCGACAGAAGATGATCAGCAAATCAATTTACGAATGGGTTAATGAGGTTGAATATGCTACTCAACATATAGAGCCGGTTTTGAACCGGGTCGGGCTGGTGACGCGCCGCCACACCGCCGAACTCAACCATTCTTTGAACCGTTTAGATCGACAGCTTGATGAACTTTCCGATTCAATTGACGAAATGGAAATAAGCGAGAATGACACTTTAGCTACTTGAATTATGGTAGCGGATTGTCCTTGAGACACCAAAAGTAGGTGCCCTGCTTCAGCTTTTTTTCTTTAGGAGATAAACCCCGATATCCGTATGGAGGTTTACGCAGGCGCCGGCACAAATTAAGGCCAAACCACCCGAGCGGAAGATAAAAGAAGATCAGATCAAGATCCCGGAGGAATGCATAAAGGCGGTTTTTCGCTTTGGGACGGTACCGGTCGCGGTGCTGGCGTAAAAAAGCCACTGGCCATCCGGTAGGTAAAATTCGTTTACGCTTCCCTTTATTTTCGGATAGCCGGGTTTTCAGCGATGGAAGATCATAGGGCTTTTGCCCATATTGATTTACTGCCTGATCCAATTCCTTCTGCATATGTTGGCGAACCCTTTCCGCAACTTTCCGCGCGGTATCATAATCCGGATTTTCCGGGTCTCCGCCCTCTTTGGCGACAAGATCCCGGATATCAACCGGGTCGCCGAACTTGTAGAGCAGTTTACAGGGAAAAGATAAATAAAAAATAAAGGGAAAAAGGGCTGCGAGAAAAACATTTGGAATCGGAAAGAACGGGATATTCAATAACTTATCCGAAATCCTGTCAAGTGTCTTAAATGTAATATTTGCCGGATTAACCCACTCCGCATTTACGATATATACCGGAATTACCGGGACATCATGCCGGGCCGCGAGAACTACAAAACTAGAGTGGAAAGGTTGAAGCTGATATCTCCGGTTAAACCCTTTTCCGATTCCGGGTACTCCTTCAGGGTAATAAATCAGGCGCTCTTTTCTTTTTAGCAGCAAATCAAAGTTGGAAAAAGTCTGATCCACCGCTCCGCATTTTCGCCAAAAATCATCGATGGTGAAAGCGCGCATCCACCACTTTTTAGCGAGTTTAGGCGAATACATGGAGCGGATGTAGTGTCGCTGCTCCTCATCCGATTTTCGCCATAGCTTAGCATTAAGCACGATACCGTCATGTGGGAAAGCGTTTCCGCTGTGATTGCAGGCAAGAATGGCCGGCCCTTCATTCGGGATTTTATGATCATCAATAAATTCCGCTCTGAAATAGTGATCAATCAGTTCACCAAGTATTCCGTGCGTCAACTCGTTGATATAAGCCGTATCCATAGGTTCATACGCTTCTCCGGCATTGACGCCGAGGCGCATATCATTTTGCCGGCTGTGGGATGATACAGCCTGATCCTTACGTAATCCGTTTTCAACAGATTTTTTCTTCAAACCGGGGTATTTTTTGTGCGGCCTTTAGTACCGGACTTCTAATGCTATTTCCTTACAAATGCGAGTATGACTCCGATAAATATCAGGGTCAGCCACAAATACCAGGGACCACCCTGTACTACGGCTATAACGGCACCAACAATACACGCAGCTGAAAGAATGCTGCTACGTAAACCCTCAAGCGGGCTTCGTGTACTTTTTTGTTTCATGTTTTCTTCCAGCGTGCGCAAACCATCTGCTGTTATTTTTGGAGATCGCATAAGGATGTCAACTAATTCGGGTAGCCCGCGCATTAGTTCTTTGCTCATATTTGTCGGGCTGAATTGATCTTTGAAAATTTCGTTCACATGTTTTTGAGATACCTTGGCTACATCCACATCCGGATCAAGAGTAGCGCCGACGCCTTCGAAAGTGACCAGCGCTTTTACCATAAGCGTCATTTCAACCGGAAAAAAGACCCGGTAGCGAGCGCCGAGACTCACCGATTCAAGGACCATTCTGCCCATGCTGAAATCCCCGAGAGCGGCGTGCTGATAAAACCGGCGAAGTTGATCGGAAACCGCACGTCTGAACTCATCCATATTTCCGCCGGGACCGACTGACGATAGGGTGGTCAGATAGCGTGTTGCCCCCTCAATATCCCCGGTAACAAGGGCATGATAATAATAAAGCATGTTTCTACGGGTCTGATCTTCAAAACGTCCGACCATACCGAGATCAATAAATCCGACCCGGGCACCCGGCAAGATTAAGAGGTTCCCGGGGTGTAAATCAGCATGAAAAAAACCATCTTTATAAAGCATCCGGATGATGGAAGTGGCTCCGAGATCGACTATGTTATCTTTTTCGCTTTTGGATAAAAATTTAGTCTCTTCTGTTCCCGGCTTTATTCCATCCAGAAACTCCATGCAAATAATTTCAGGGGTGCACAACTCCCGGTAAATTTTGGGAAACACGACATCATCAATATCTTCAAAATTGGTAGCGAATGTTTCAGCATTATCGGCTTCGTTGGTGAAGTCGACTTCTTTTGCGGTATAATTGCAAAATTCGCGTATCAATCTTTTGGGCTGATACTGCGGGATTATTGTTTCCAGAAAAAAACCAAGAATTTTCAGCAGCGTGATATCTGTGAGGACGGTATCGCGGATTCCAGGTTTCATAATTTTGAGAACTACCTGTTGGCCGTCGTATAACTCCGCCCGGTGTGTTTGGGCAATTGACGCCGATGCCAGTGGCTTTTTATTGATGCGGCGTAGTTTGCCTCTGTAGTTCTTAACAAGCTGATCTTCAAGAATTTCTTCAATTGCCTCAAAAGGGACTTCAGGGAGGCGATCGAGCAGATTATGAAGCTCATCGGTTATAATTTTGGGCAGTATATCCCGACGCAGCGCAAGTATCTGCCCCAGTTTGATATAAGTTGGCCCGAGCATCTCAAATCGGCGGCGCAGCTGTTCGGGAAACCGAAGATTCCTGACTTCCCGCTTTACAAATGGGCGGATTATAGCGGAAACAATCCGGGCTGTTACCCCTCTAATACTCCCTCTTTTGAATTTTGAGATGCTTTGGGTCCACGCAATCAAACCACCGGCAAATAGACCGATCAAATGTCGCTGAATTTGGAAAAAGCGACGTAACAATCCTTTATAAGGAGCTAAAGGATCAAATGAGTGCCGTTTTTCAGCACGTGGTAAAGCCTCAGTGCTTTCCTCTTCTGAAGTAGATTGCTCCTGCTGCGAACTGCGGACTTCGTCAGTTTCCTCGTCCCGGTTTTTATTTTTTGATTCTGAAGTCATAAAATCTTACTAACTTACACTGATACTGCAAGTTACGTAAATATCAACACAATGGTGATATGTAATTCAGGATTTCGGTTACCGATTTTTTTATTCTCTGTCAATCAATCCCTAAACTATCCAAAGATAAATTATGATGAAACGTTTGAGATCATTTTTCAAAACAGCTCTTATCGGTGGCTTGGTTGTGATTCTGCCGATAATGATTCTGATAGTAATTTTTCGCTGGCTTTATCAGCTGCTTTCGGGTATGATCGCTCCGCTAACTCAGCTTATAATTGAGCGCACGGCACTGCAGGTAGCAATTGCGGACGCCATAGTCTTGCTGATCATACTGGCTATTTGTTTCGTGCTGGGTGTTTTTGTTAAGACCAGACTTGGCAACTACATCTACAAGAATACGGAAAACTCAATTCTTACCTATGCACCCGGCTATACTATGATTAAAGAGACTATTTTGCTGTTTCTCGGACGTAAAAAAACTCCGTTCAGCCATGTCGCATTAATCTCTCCCTACAACTCATCAACTTACCTTACGGGATTTGTTACGGACGAGCGTGAGAATGGTATGGTTACCGTGTTTGTTCCGACTGCTCCCAATCCTACCTCCGGTAATATTTATCATTTATTGCCGAAGGATGTAATAAAACTGGATATCTCTATTGAAGAAGGGATACGGACAATATTGAGCTGCGGGGTAGGATCAGGCAATTTTACACCGCACAGTGAAATCGATGATAAAAAAGCCAAAAGCGATTAGAGGGGAGTTAAATCCGGTACTCCCTTCACTCGCGGGAATCGTGCTATTCTGCTATGCAGACCCGATCACCCTTCAGTATCCTGAAGTTGTCGCTGCAGCTGCTTTATCCGCTCGTTCTTCTCTTCTAATTTAGCTTCGGCCTTATCGATCTTTTGCTGAATTTCTTCTCTGAGCTGAATGCCTTTTTTATTCGGTTTGATGAACTCCTTACTGTTACTGTATTGGACAATTTCATCATTCAGCCGCTCACAATCGCTTCGAAGCTTATTGATCTCCTTTTGGATTTTGTCACTGTCGGAACCACCGGATTTTGTGCCGCTGTCAGAGCTTTGCTGTTTTGCTTTTGGAGATGATTCCTCTCGCGCTTTTCCATAAAACAGGTCACAAGCTTCTTTATAATCTTTCCAGACTTTGTCCTTTTTCTTGATAGGTACAAATCCGATAGACTTAAATTCCTCCTGAAGCTCTCTTACATCATTCACCGCTTCCTGGATATCTTCCCGCTCGGCCTGTTCGCGTATCTTATCTATTATCTCCCGTTTTTTCCTGTAATTCTCTTTCTGCTCTTTGCGAATTTCACGAAAATGTTGACGACGTTTCTCAAAATAGTCGTCCATCGCTTTTTTGAATCTTTTCCAGACTTTACCGGCTTTACGGCGGGGCGCAGGGCCAATCTGCTTCCACTGCTCCATGAGCTCATTCATCTGATTGGCGCCGTGATCCCAGTTTTCGCTATCCCGGATCTCTTCCGCTTTTTCACAAAGCTCTAATTTCTTATCAAGATTGGTCTGCTCCTGCTCTTTGAGATCCTCGAGATGTTCCTGTTTGTATTTGTTGAACTCGTCTGATGCAGCTTTGAACCGTTGCCACAATTCTTCATTTTTCTCATGCGGCACCGGCCCGACTTTCTTCCACTGCTTGTGGAGCTGATTGACTTTCCGGGCAGCAACGGCTAAATCTTCTTCATCTTTAAGTTTTTCGGCCTGCTCGCAAAGAGATTCCCTCTTCTTGAGGTTTTTATCCAGCTCTTTCCGGTATGCTTCGTTGTGCTCGTACTTTTTGGCGTGATATTGGTCAAGCAGTGAGCGGTACCGGTCCCAAATTTGATCGGTTTGCTCTTTTGGAACCCGTCCGACCTTTCTCCAGTGCCGCGAGAGCTGTTGTATTTCCTCATCCAGCTGTTGCCAGGATACTGTGTTCGGTCCGGCTTGATTAACGATTTCTTCAATTTTATCAAGGATGACAAGCTTGCCGGTGAGGTTATCTTCTTCCTTCTGCCGTTTTTCAACCAGATAATCAACCTTGTTATCCTCAAAGGTTTGCAGAAGTTTGTCAAATTCTTCCTGTTGCTTTTGCGCTTCTTCAGCCGGCAGGTTTTTGATGTTTTCCCATCGCCGCTGGATCTGTTTTACTTCATTAAAGGAGCTCCACTTTTCTTCCTTCACCAGCTGACGCATTTTTTCGAGCAGCTGTTCGCGTTGCTGAAGATTTTTCTGTCGTTTTTCCTGCTGCTGTTGATAGTGCTGCTCGCGGCGTTCTTTAAAATTTTGTTCGGCCTGATTAAATCGTTGCCGGAGTTCCTCATATTCGGATTGTTTCTCCTCCGGCACTTGTCCGGCCTCTTCCCATTTTAGTTTGAGATTATCAAACTCGTGCTGTACCACCTGCCAGTCGGTCTGTTCGGCCAGATTTTCAGCTGATTCGGTTAATTTTCTGTAAAATTCAAAAGCATCTGTAACCTCTTCCTCGCTGATGGATTCCGATACAGTTTTTTCTTCATCCTGAGCTGAAGGATGCTCTTCCATCGCGGAATCAGTATCGTCCTCTTCACCTTCCTTTTCAGTGGATTCCTCTGTAGCTTCAGCCTCAGCTTCTGCTTCTGTTTCTTGCGGCTGATCTTGATCTTCAGCAGCTGTTTGTTCGCTGTCGGCTACAGTGTCTTCTGATTTTATTTCCTCAACATCGCCGGTTTTCTCTTGTGAAGTATCAGAAGTTTCTTCCACAGTTTCTAATGTGTCACCGGCAACATCTTCCGGCTTTTCCCGGGATTGTTGTCCGTCAACTGAATCAGAAGGTGTTTCTGCTTGTTGGCCGTCCGCCCCGGAGTCCGGATCGCTTTCGGCAACTTCCTGCTCTCCGGCAGATTTGTCTTGCTGCTCATCATGCCCTGGGAGTGCAGCTTGCACACGATCAAGCAGAGTATCAAAATCACCCAGGGCGT
The DNA here is from genome assembly GCA_964505385.1 of uncultured Chitinophagales bacterium. Classification (GTDB taxonomy): domain Bacteria; phylum Bacteroidota; class Rhodothermia; order Balneolales; family Natronogracilivirgulaceae; genus SLJN01. The sequence goes on along the minus strand of CAZDIA010000010.1, from coordinate 73,591 downwards.
CTGCCTGTTCGATCTCTCTGGTGAGTTGTTGCAGTTTCTCCTGATCCGGCTCTTCCACCTGATTGATGATTTTCAGGCTCTTATCCACATATTCCGTAAGCTTTTCGAAAGCTACTTTGTAATATGCGATTGCCTCTTCTACCTGATCTTCAGGTACCTGAGCCAGTTCCCGGCCTTTAAAATACCGATTATCTTTTTGGATTAATCTGCCATCGGTGGTTACGTATCCGGTATCGTCTTCAAATAAGACGCTGGTTTGTTTGCTTGTAGTAGTCAAAGCTCTTTTCCCTTACTTGTTCAGCAAAGTTTCGCATTAAGCGTTCATTGCATGTCATACTAATCTTAGATTGAGCTTTATAATATAATAAATCATCATGTAATCGTCACTATTAATCGAGCTATATTTTTCGAAGGCAATTATGGAAGCGGGTGAATAGTATTTGAAAGATAAAAAACTGGCTTTTTAGATGATTTAAGTTGTCAGTATTGGTTTTTGGTTTTCAATTTCATGTAATAATCGCTTATAGGTATAGAGAGATGGTGAGGGGACATAGCGTTTAATTTGTGAAGAATTTTATCCATCAAGCCTGGATAAACCTGAAGTTTATTTGATTTCAAACCTTTTAGAGCTTTACGCGCTACAGTTTCGGGGGAGACCATCCGGCGGAGCTTTTTTTCGGGTACTGTTTTACCTGCCCTGTCAAAAAAACCGGTTTGAGTGGGTCCGGGATTTACCACGGTAACCCGGACACCGTACGGTTTTAATTCGTGATGAAGAGCCTGGGAAAAGCTGTAGACATAAGCCTTCGATGCCGCATAAATCGAAAAATTAGGCACGGGTGAAATGGCGGCCATCGAGGCTATATTTAATATGGCTCCCTCTCCATGAGCACGCATCTTACCGGATAAATGCAGCGTAAGCCGTGTGAGCGAGTTCATATTCAGCTGCATCAAATCCTGATAGGTTTGCCAGCTGTGCTCATTAAAAGGGCCGAAACATCCTATACCGGCATTATTCACGAGAATACTGATGCGATCCTGATCCTCCATTTTTGTAAGCTGCTCCAGCAAAACGGATACTTCTTCCGGATCGGAAAGATCAGCGCGTATGGTTTCTATTCTTTCCTCAAACTTACCATTGTTTGCCTGCTGTAATGTATCAAGCTTATTTTGATCCCGCCCTACAGCAATTATCCGGGCACCTTGTTCAAGCAACTGAACCGAAACTGCTCTGCCAATGCCGGATGATGCGCCGGTAACCAATGCAAGTTTGTCTTTATAAAATCCGGATTCAGTCATCGTCATTAAATCTCACAAGGCATGAGAAATATTTTCCTGTAAATATTAATTGGCGGAATTAGTTTGATAAAAGTGCACATCGCGCTGAGGAAAAGGTATCGTAATATTCTCCTGATCAAACCGCTGTTTGATTTTTTTGGTAGTGTCAAGTTTGAACTGCCACCAATCGTCATTGGCGGTCCACGGCCTCACCATAATATCTACAGAACTGTCACCGAGATCGGCAACCGCAATGAGAGGTTGAGGATCCTCAAGTACGCGCTCATCCTCCTTCAATACTTCATCAATAATCTTAAACGCTTTATCTATATCATCATCATAATGTATGCCAAAAACCATATCTACTCTGCGCGTATCTTTTTTGGTGTAATTGATAATGGGGCCTCCCCACACCTGAGAATTCGGTACAACCACGGCGATGTTATCAAGAGTCTTCATTTCAGTAACAAATATTCCGATTTCTTCGACAACGCCGGTGGTGGAGCCAAACCCAACAAAATCACCAACCCGGAATGGATGAAATGTCAAAAGCATAATACCTGATGCAACGTTGCTTAATGCTCCCTGAAGAGCCAGGCCGATAGCTAAACCGGCAACACCAAGAACTGCCACCAGGCTTGCCGTTTCTACACCAAAGTTCCCGAGAACAATTACGATGGTGAGCGCCATGATGCCGATTTTTGCCATTTTTGCAAGGATCGGAACAACAGTATCATCAATTTGCTCCCGGCTTTTGGCTGCATTATAGACACGTTTATAAGCCCAGTTGGAAGCTATATAACCAAAAATTAAAATTATTACGGCCCCTATGACATTTAACGCAAAGGGCACCAATGTATCAATAGCAGATTCCGCGATTACATATACATCTTCCATGAAAAGTAGATTTAAGTGTTATAAGAAGAATTGGTTGGGTAAAATTAAAAACAGATAAAAAAGATGAGTAGGTATGATTAAATCACGATAAATATCTGTGATAAGATAGTTTACATTGTATGTAGAAAAAATCCAAAAAAAAACCCCGGTTTTGTTTGAACCGGGGTTTTAAATAAGTAACGATATTCCTTTTAATCGTTCAGGTGACTACGAAGCATCCAAGCGGTTTTAGAATGGAATTCAAGACGTTGCGTCAGCAGGTCGATGGTTGCTTCATCATCGGCATCCTGGCAAGCCGGCAGTATATTTCGTACTGTTTTGATCACCGTTTCATGAGCATGCACAAGATTCCGGATCATATCCTTTGCATCAGGAATGTCACTGTCTTCTTCGATAGACGTCAGTTTTGAGAATTCTTTAAATGTACCCGGAGAAAAGTAACCAAGAGCACGAATACGCTCGGCAATTTCGTCATTTGCCTCTGCAATGTTTTCATAATGCTGTTGAAATAACTCATGAAGCGGTTGAAATAGTTGACCGGTCACATTCCAGTGATAGTTTTGAGTTTTTAGATACAGATAGTAAGAGTCAGCTAAAAGATGGGATAGACCTTCGGCGATTTGTTTTCTGTGTTCCTCAGAAATCCCAATATCCACTTCCATCTCACTTTTTAAAATAGTATCAGCCATAGTAATCCTCCATTATTTTTGCTTTGTATTGTTACACTGCCTTAACAAATACATTTTTAATATCGTTCTGAGTTCTTGTTAAGACGTGTTTTGTTAACGGCAGCAGTAAGGATTTAGCCTGATAAGGTCAGTTTCCTATAAGTTTTTTTATGTCCTTAGGCAGAAGAGCCTTGCAATGAATTGGCTTTTTTGTTTTTGGGTGCAGAAACTTCAGTTCTGATGCATGCAAAGCCTGCCGGTCAATTTCGGGGCGTTCGGCTTCAGAGGAGTCGTAGTGTCTGTCGCCCAACAGCGGATGGCCTATTTCAGCAAACTGGACCCGAATTTGATTTTTCAGCCCGGTTACAAGACGGATTCTTATCAGTGACCGGTCACCATGCTTGCTGATTATCTGGTAATGTAACTCACCACGTTTTGCGTTTTTATCTGCCTGGTTAACCACTATATTGCGGAAACCCGCTTTAATCTGTTTCAAGTGATGCACCAGTGTCCCGGATTCCTGTTCAGGGATTCCTTTTACTACGGCAATGTAGTAACGTTCGGGCGTGCGGTTACGAAACTGTTCACCGAGATTTCGGTGTGCGGTTTTGGTCAATCCGAAAGCTACCAGCCCGGAAGTGTACCGGTCGATACGGTGTGCAGCCACAGCATTCTTTTTGAATTTTTTTTCTTTGAGCAAAAGCTCCTGCACATTCAGCGACCGGATGCCTTTTATCGGTGTAGTAAGCAGCCCGGGTGGCTTGTTGATTACGGCGATATGGTTATCCTCATATACTACCGAATAATCGGTTTTACCCCGGTAATTGCTTTTTCCGGTGATTATATCATCCGAAGCGGATGCTTTGTTTTTATCACCCGGAGGTTTCATCCAGATAAGCTTCAGGATCTTCGAGGTGATTCAGCAACTCTCTTGATTGCTGGTCATCGGGAAATTTTGCCACACAGTTGATCATAACAATTTTGGCCTGATTCAACTCTTTAAGCCGGATCAAAGCAGCCGCATAGTTTTGCAAAATGACCGGAGTCTCCCCTCCGTGCCGGATCGATTTTTGAATGGTTTCTTTGGCGGCGGCAAATTTTCCCTGCTCCATCTGGGCTTCAAAAAGTTCATTTAAAAGCCCGACATGATCCGGCCAGTGTCGGAGAGCAAGACTGTACGCTTCTTCGGCCTGCGCCCAATAGCCGAGCATGTTGCAAACCGAACCAAGCATGAACCGGGCATATGCCAGGTCGTCTCCCTCTACCTGTTCAACAGCTTCAACCAAAAGCTCTCCGATATCGCGCAGCCGCTGATAATGCTTGTTGTAGACTTTTTCGTCCTGCAGCTCTTCCGCCTGATCCAGGTATTCTGATATATCAACCAGTTCTTCTGAAAGTTTCAGCAATTCCTGTTTATCAGTGGGGATAGACATCTGATGATTTTTGTTTTAATAGATTACTAATTGGTGGCATTACTGTCCAAAACAATTTTAAAATCACTAAAAATCTTAGTTTCTGTTGCTTTAAGATGATTTAGTTTGTAAATCATCTTAAAGCAATCCTCTCATCTTTTTCTCGCTGAGTTACGCAGATTAAATCGCTCAGTCTCGCAGATATTCTGCGGAAATCTGCGCCAAACTCTGCGAGAATCTGCGAGATAAAGAATAAATGTTACCAAGGCTGAAATTTTTTTATTCACTTTCCTAAATCGTTTTGGACAGTTATGAATTGGTGGTTAGAATACAATTCGCAAGCTGCCTGATCAGCCAATTTATTCTAATTCATCTTCCACGCCATGTACTTCACGAAGAATCTTTTTCGCTTTTTCATCTTTCTTCTGCATTACCCGATGTTCAAGATTCGTGATGATATCGGATTTTGCATCTTCAAACGCCTTTTTGCGGGCTTCGTCATCTCCTTGCGTGCGAATTATGGTAAAAATTTCTTCAGCTCTGACTGATCCGTACAAGTTATCTTCATTAAAAGCGTGACTTCTGCGCTCTTCGTATTCCTGGAACAAATCGGTGAAATTTTCGTTGTGTTTGGCTTTTTTAAGTATTTCAACATCGTCGGCTGATTTTGCATCCAGCGGTATGCGGCACAGATAAAAAGATTGATCCTGAAAGAGCATATGATCTTGCTTATGTGATTAAAAAACGAGTAATATCAATCTCCAAATATAATACTGCCAAGTGCAAGTTGCCAACTTATCCGTTCAAAGATGCTTTAGAAGCTTCGGGGTTACGAACCATTTGAGAGTCCCGCTTTCCGGTTGCACGCGTTTCCAGGCAATATCGGGCATTTCAAAACATGCAATTGCAGCTGTCGGAAAACTAAAGAACTGGCTTACCCGGTTTTGGGTGCAAATTTTAAGCGCCGTTTCCTCAACGGTTGGGTTGTGACCTGTCAGCATCAAAGTTTCGGCCTGTTCTGAAATTTTTCTAATGGCTTCGATATATGATCCTGAGTTTCCCGAATACATATCGCTGAGATAATCCACTTCGGCTCCGGTTTCCCAGGATGAAGCCATTCCATCAATGGTTTCGACAACGCGTTTTGCCGGGGAGGCAAGAATAAAATCCGGAATATTACCGGTTTGATGCAGAAACTTGCCCATCAGCGGAGCAGCGTTCCGGCCCCGCGCGTTTAGTGGACGGTCAAAATCCTGCTGACCCGGAGTACTCCAATCTGATTTTGCATGCCTCATCAATAATAACTTTTTCATAGGCACTCTGGTTTTACGGTTATGTTATTTACGACAGTGAGTTCGCTGATCAGTTTTTAATCTTTAATAAGTGATGTGAGTTCGTGATAGTCAACCTCCAGCAGTGGGTATTTTTCCCATTCGGTGTCTTCAAAATGCCACCACTCACTGTCCAGTAGTTGAAAACCATGTTGCAGCATGCAGTTTTGCAGCAGTGAACGCCGCTTTTCTGTTTCGGGATCGAGACCTGAATAATGTACGGCAGCTTTGGCGGAAAAATCATCAAAACCGGTTGGCATCTTTAAAAGGTTGCCCGCTTGGTCAGCAAGGGTAACATCAACAGCTGCCCCGCGTGTATGTTTTGAGCCCGACCCGGGAGGTGCCACATAGGAGGTATCAGGAACGGCATTCCATAATTCCTGTTGCGCAGCCGGCGGGCGGTATCCATCCCATATTACAAGCATGAGATCGTGTGTGGCAATTTGTGAAGCTGCCTTAAATAATTTCTTTGATGTACCCGCTCTGAGAAAGCATCCCGGATATGGATACAGCGGTTTTCCCGTGATATTCGCGGAAGTAGCGTAGAGAATATCAAGCTTCCACGGCCCGTCGATTTTATGCAAAGCTACAAGGTTTTGATCCGGTACCTCAAGTGATGTCGATACGGATTCAACTTTTTCATGCATAATTATTTAAATATTCTTTGAGTATAGTTACAGTCCGATGTATATCTGCCACATAGACCTGTTCATCTTTCTGATGATAGGGGTGAATTGCAGGTTCCAGCGCAATGGAAGGTACCGGGTATTCAAAGTGTTTATTTAGCCTTTTTCCGTAAGTAAGGTAGTCGTTGGTATTGTTGGATAAATATAAACCGGGATCAATTTTCAGCATTTGCTCTTTTAGCAGGCTGGTTGCTTGTGCTTCTTCTGCAGATGGCTCTGTTTTGGTATACTCCCAGTGGCCGGTATATAGAGCTACACCTTGGTCACCCCTGAAAATTGGTGTAGTATCAATGGTTATAACTGATTGCAAATCAATCCCATTGTTAATCAGATGATCAGAAATTTTATCAGCACCCATGCCATTGTACAATCCTTCTCCTCCGCTTCGGAGAAGCTCATGATGGTGTTTGAGGCCAAAACTTTCTTCCATCTCCGACATAAGCAAATATAATGGCGGCCAGTCATTATATTCGGCTGATCCTGCAAGATGCAATAAAATTCCAAGACCGACACTATCATCAAGTTGACCTTTTATAGTGGAAAGTCCATATTCCGTCGGAAGCTCTGATGGAGGTGTTTCTTCAAAGTGATTAATTTTATCCAGATGTGCAGTTAATCCAATGGGCGATTTTCTTGTATTGCCAGGTAATGAAGCGACAATATTTCTATCTCCGACAAGGGTGTGTTTTGCTCCGGTTACAGAATTGAGCTGCTTGAAAATGTAAGGATGTATTCGTTCTTCAAATGAAGAAAATGACGGGATTCTTGCAATTTCTACTATTAACTCTATCAGGGATTTCATTGAATATTTCTTAGGGCACTTTCAATTATCTTACAGACACTTATTTAGTACTCTTACCCGAATATATTAATTCCTGAATTACCATAGAAATGGAAGCAAAATACTGGATTGAGCGGTGGCAGGAAGGAAAAATCGGTTTTCATGCCGATGAAGTAAATGAACAATTGACCAAATTCTGGCCAACACTTTCTGTTGAAAAGGACTGCCCGGTGCTGGTTCCGCTATGCGGTAAAAGCCTGGATATGGTTTGGCTGCGAAACAGAGGACATCCGGTAATCGGAATTGAAGCATCGGAAATTGCGTGCCGTCAATTCTTCGAAGAGCAAAAACGGAAGCCGAAGATTACTAAAAAAGAAGATTTCAAGGTCTTTGAAGACGATGGATACCGGCTGTATTGTGGCGATTTTTTCGATTTTACATCCCGCGAGTTACCAGATAAATTCAGCATTTTTGATCGTGCGGCGCTGGTGGCGTTATCAAAAAGTGCAAGGCAATGTTATGCAGCAAAATTGAGCGAATTGTCGACTAATGGCACTACAATGTTGCTTATTACGTTGAGGTACGAGCAAAAAGTGATGGAAGGGCCGCCATTCAGTATTGAGCCCGATGAAGTAAGGACTCTTTTCTCACATTATTTCAATATTCAGCCACTTGTTTCTGTCAATAAAATCGATCATCTTCAGAAGTTTAAGGATCGGGGATTAAAGGAAGTTTGGGAAGAAACTTACAAACTGAGCCGATCCTGAATTTTCTCGATAAAGTCACTGTAAAATATGTGGCTTTGCATCTGATAAGTGGCAACTGTATTTTCAGTGATGGTATAGCTAACGGAAATTCAAAATTTGTACTTTACTAACTCTATATAACATAGAAGATGAACAGAGACATTCGGAATAACATTATTACAGCGATACTCGGTATAGTAATCATCATTCTGGGTTATGTCCTTTATGATTCCATTGTATCACCTTATGAAGAGGTTCTGGAAGAGCAAGCTGCTACCGAAGAAACCCGTGAACAGATGGAAAAAATCCGGGATGCGCTGGTGGTAATGAATCGGATAGAAGATCGCTTCCCCCATACTATTGATAGTCTTCTCATTTTTCTTGAGGAGAGTGATGAAATTGAGCGGGGACAGGAAAACGACACCTACTACTTTGTTGAAGAGCCCGCCGATACGTTTCTAATGCAACAGGCTCCGCTGGAAAATCTGTTAAGATCGCCAAGGACCGATCGTGAGTTTGAATACTCTCTCAATGATACCATAAGACCTCAAATTTATCTGCTTGAGGATCCTGACACCGATGATCACGTTGGAGACCTGGAACGAACGACAAGGCTGAATGCGACCAGCTGGAATTGATACATGGAAAACGGGCAGCAAACTCTCGGTCTTTGCTCATCAGCTAATCGGTTGTTTTATGCTTTAGCAGATCCGGATATCCCGGGTTCGATCAACAATGTTGGTTCTATAGATTTCAGCTTTTCGGTTTCATCGGTATTGGAGAATGAAGCCGATCCGAATTTTGAAGGATTGCGGGATGCGATAACGCAAGTTATTCGTGAGCAAAAAGTGAAATTAGCTCGTATCGTAACTATTCCTGCCAAGGAATGCTGGAGTATGCTGCCCAAGTCGGTTTACGATGAATCCGAAGAACGTGAAGCTTATCTGCAAGTGCTGATGTTTGGTAATTCACGTAAGGAGCTTCAGCCTTACTGGTATGATCTGACCAACCAAGACTATAAATTGCTGGCAATTCGTAGAAACCAAACCATGCGCGGTTATTCCCGGCTAACGGAATTCTGCTCCAGCGCGGAGTTTTGCAGTGATTTTGAAATCGGCGATATCTGGAGTTCACACAGTGGCTCGGCAAGCTCTTTTTTGACCGTTTCCTGTTACGACGGGCTGCTCAGCATTTCTTCGTTTTTATTAGGCAAATTAAGGGCAACCACCTACTTTGAGTTTGAGGATATCTCTGACCTGCCCTACCTGTGGCTGCATTGCGGAGAGATTCAGCCATGGATTAATGGCATGCACGATGAAATTTTGTTCTACGGCCACCAGGCACCTGAAGTGGCAGAAATACTAAAACCATATTTGAAAGAAGGAGAGGTGCGGGTGATGAACTCTTTATCATCGATGCAATTGCTGCATGCTGAAGATCAACAGTTCAGCTTTGAGCTTGCAGAAGCATTCCCCGCAATTATGCTCGCCGTTAAATAGTGCCTCTAAGAGACACCAAATAAATCAACATGCGCATTATAACCGGCAAATTAAAAGGCCGTAAGCTTCCGACTCTCGATGGAGAAGATGTTCGTCCGACATCTGACCGTGTTAAAGAAGCAATGTTTGGAGTTATTGCAGCACGTCGCAACCTGGACGGACACCGTATTCTGGATCTGTTTGCCGGAACCGGTAACCTTGGATTTGAAGCGATATCAAGAGGTGCGGCGCATGTAATAAGCGTTGAAAGTAATCATAAGGCCGCCGATTTGATCCGAACAACGGCCGAAAAGTTTGATGTTTCTGATCAAATTGAAGTAGCGCCATTTCCTGTTGAAGATTATTTGAGATCCAAGCCTCAACCATTTGACTTGGTATTTGCCGATCCACCTTATGATCTGGAGGGAATGTCCGAATTTGTAGATCAGATTTTGAATGAGGGATGGCTGAAAGAGGATGGATGGCTTATCCTTGAACATGATCGTCGACACGATTTTTCCACTCATCCGCATTGTGTTTTTTCCAAACCCTATGGTCGGACAATTGTTGCAATTTTCCTTAGTTTTCCGATTCCAGAGGAAGCCCTTGAAGATGAATAATTAACTTATGAAAAAAGCACTTTATCCCGGCTCGTTTGATCCCATCACATATGGCCATCTTGATATACTCGAACGGGCTACTCAACTGTTTGATACCGTTATCGCTACGGTGGCTATTAACCGCACAAAAAATACGGTGTTCAGCTCTGATCAACGGGTAGATCTGATAAATGAATGCATCGAGGACAAACCATGGAAGAAGCATGTAGTGGTGGATAAGTTTGAAGGTCTTCTGGTTGATCATGCCCGCGCGCACAATGTACAGACGCTGATACGCGGAGTGAGGCAGGTTTCTGATTTTGAATATGAATTCCGAATGGCATTGATGAACCGAAGACTCGGCAAGGACATTGATACCGTTTTTCTGATGCCGAGAGAAGAGCTTACATTTGTCTCAGCAACTCTTGTCCGCGAAGTAGCATATTGGGGTGGCGAGTTAACTCAATTTGTCCCGGAAAATGTGGCCAATGCGCTGTCGCGCAGTATGTCAAAAGCCAAATAACAAGTTTCAAATATCAAATAAGCTCCAATGACTTAATAACCCAATCTCCAAACTGGTGCCGGGTTTATATTTGGTCATTGATAATTAGATTATTGGAATTTATTTGAAATTTGAGATTTGCTTATTAAATGCAGGGATCAACAGAAACTTCAGAAACCCCATTACCCAGCAACAACAGCAGCTCCTGCAAACGACACTTTTTTTCTTAACTTCTTATCTTCTTGACTTCTTAAAATTCTTTAAGAGAAAGGGGAAACAGAAAAACAAAACTTTTTAACCAGGTTAATCAAAGAATAAACTATTATTAAACTAGCCTACAATTGATCACTGAATTCTCTATTTTGCATAGCTTCAAAATATCGTTATGGACTATAAACTAATTTTACAGGTATGATAGCTGATCGCATCAACAATATATCTCCGTCACAAACTATGAAGGTTTCAGCCCGTGCCAAGGAGCTGCAGCAGCAAGGGCGTTCTATCGTGACTTTGAGCCAGGGTGAGCCCGATTTCAAAACACCGGAATATATTTGCCATGCCGGGATTGAGGCCATTCGCAACGGCCATCATGGATATACGGTGAACACCGGTAATATTGAATTGAGAGAGTTGATCTGCAAAAAGCTACGAGAGGAAAATGGCCTGGAGTATTCACCGAAAGAGGTCGTTGTTTCCAATGGTGCGAAACAATCCATTGGCTTTTCACTGCTTGCAACTGTAAATCCAGGTGAAGAAGTAATAATTCCTGCTCCATACTGGGTTTCTTACCCGGAGATGGTTAAGCTGGCTGAGGGTACTCCGGTGATTGTGCGTACCACCGTAGAAAATAAGTTTAAAATCACACCGGATGAACTCCGTAAGGCGTTAAGTGCAAAAACCAAGATGCTCATTCTTTGCTCTCCGTCGAACCCTACTGGAAGCTGCTATACTAAAGAGGAGCTCAATGAACTTGCAGAGGTTCTTGCTGATTATCCTGAAGTTTTGGTTTTGTCTGATGAAATCTACGAATATCTCTCGTATGAGTCCGAGCATTATAGCATTGCAGAGACATCACAGGAGATAAAAAATCGAACATTGCTTGTAAACGGATTTTCCAAAGCATTTGCCATGACCGGCTGGCGGCTTGGCTATCTTGCTGCTCCGGCAAAAGTTGCTGAAGCAACTGCCCGCATTCAAAGCCAGGAGACATCCGGGCCTTCATCCATCTCTCAAAAAGCGGCAGAGGCAGCTTACACAAATCCGCGTGATGAAGTGCTAAAGATGAAAGAAATTTTCAGGAAACGAAGAGACTACCTGGTAGAGGAACTCGGTGGTATGCAGGGAGTCAGCTGTTTCAAACCGCAGGGGGCTTTTTATGTTTTTCCTGATGTATCTGCGCATCTGGGAGGGAAGACTCCGGATGGGGATCTTGTTTCTACCGGTACGGATTTATGCATGTTTCTGCTTGAAAAGCACGGTCTGGCATTGGTGCCGGGTGATGCATTTGGTGAACCCAATGGTTTGCGTATTTCTTTTGCGGCATCGGATCAGATGCTGAAGGACGGTATGAGCAGATTTAAAGCCGGCCTTTCAGAGCTTTCAACATAAATATGTAATCATACCACATAGATAGGTTTGCCGTTTTGTGGTAGTGTTTTATCTCATTCTATTTACATGAACAGGAATGTTACAGCTTGAAGATGAGTTGTACTCGATGAATTTGTAAGCTGTTCATGGTTTAAAACTAAAACTGCAAAATCTAAACCAAAATAACAGAACGCTATGCCGACTTATGAATATAAGCGGGAAGATGGTACCGTATTTGAAATGTTCCAGGGAATAAATGATGAGCCGCTGACTACCTGCCCGGAAACCGGACAAAATGTTAAGCGGTTAATTACAGGCGGTGCGGGAGTGGTTTATAAAGGTGATGGATGGTACGTCACTGATTATAAGCGAAAAGAGGAGCAGCAAGGTGCCAGCAGTAAGGCCAACGGTTCCGCCAATTCTTCAAAAAACGGAAGCAGTAGTACCGGTCAATCTTCCAAAACAGAAGCCGGCTCTGCCAGCGAAAGCAAAAAATATTCAGATAGCGATTAAAACTATCTGTCATGGATGAGTCGTCCACCACATCTCATAATGATTTTGTGAGGGAATTTGTCCTCACCTGGGGGGAGATGGCTTCTGCCTGGGGGATTAACAGAACTATGGCCCAAATCCATGCGCTGCTATATATAGTCAAAGAACCACTGGATACCGATACCATCATGTATCAACTTGAGGTCAGCAGGGGGAATGCGAATATGAATATCCGGAATCTTATGCAATGGGGGCTGATTCATAAAGTGCATTATCCCGGAGACCGTAAAGATTATTTTACAGCCGAAAGCGATGTGTGGACTACAGCTGCATCCATAATTGCACAGCGCCAGCAGCGTGAAATTGAACCGATTAAAAATCACTTGCATGATTTACTGGATCGCATAGAAAACTCCGGCCATGACCAGGCTGCGCAACTGGAAGAACGTGTTAAAAATGTGGTGGATTTTCTGGATGTGTTTAAAGATTTCTCTGAATCCATACTACCTTATGTAAAGCAACGCAATGCGGCCTCGATTAAGCGTATTGCCAAAATCGCCCGGATGGGACAAACGTCAAGAGAAATTCCGAACCCAGATGAGTCAGAAGAAGAATAGTACCCGCCAAAAGGGAAAAATGGGTGAAGATATTGCGTGCAGATATCTTGAAGAAAAAGGGTTTACCATTCTTGACCGTAATTACAAATTTGAGCACGCCGAACTTGATATTGTGGCGTATCAGGGGCGTTTTATCATTTTTGTTGAAGTAAAAACGCGCTCATCCAAAAGTTTTGGTGAACCTGAAGAATCTATTGATGAAAAGAAAAAAGAAAAGCTCCTTCATGTTGCTGAAGCATGGATGTATGAACGGCGTATGACTGGAGCTCCGGCCCGGTTTGATGTCATATCCATAGTATATCCCGCTACTTCCAAAGAAGAAATTCGACATTACGAAGAAGCTTTTTGGTACCTCTGATTTGAATTTTTCAGTAAATCATCAGCTTTCGGTATCATCAAGTGCGATATATTCGATTATGGCATCCAAAATTCCCGGACCGATCCCACTGACATTTTTGATGTCCTCAAAATCCATAAATGGACCGTGTTGATCGCGGTATTCAATGATAGATTCAGCACGCGCCGGACCAATCTGGGGTAAAGCGGTGAGTTCGGTGGCCGTTGCCGCATTTATATTTATAGGAAAATCGGGTGTTTCCTCTTCCTCCTCACCGGTTACTTCACTTCTGGGAAGCCGTTCAAAAGCGCGTTCAGATGAAGCCCATAAACCGGCATCACGGCTTCTGGCATCATCCCGAAGCTGCCGGTATACTGAAACCGAGTCGGGGTGCTGGGAAAGAAAATCACTGAAAGTTCCGGTTCCCTGTTTCAGCAGCCTGCGATTGAGAGCAAACGTATTGCCGTCTTCTTTCTTGACGGTAATGTAGGCGTGAAACCGGTTGTAGCGCGAATCCGGCTTTTGACCGGCGGCCGGCGCCTGTAAACGTACTTTTTTATCTTCCACCAATTCCCTCATCTGATCCTGTGCTTCGGCCCCATAATAATGGCTGGAATCATTACCGGCATAAATCCGGGGAACCCGCACTCCCAATGGCGATACCGGATAAGTAAATCCCGGGAAAAGTTCGATTTCAAAAACCTGCCCGTCAGTAATATCTGTAACGCGATACCATTCATCGGTTGCAAGTGGCGGAGAAGGCGGGTCCGATTCACCTTTAGCCCTGCTCTGGACACCCATAAAATCCTGATATAATTGATTTGCAAAGGTATCACAATGAACAAAAACGATATTTTCGTCATTTACCTCCTCGGCTGCGGCTGAGAAGTTGTATGAGCCGGTGATAGCGATTGCGTGATGCCCATCTTCATAATCCGGGCGAACCGCATCCAGCATCATTGTTTTCTGATGAAGCTTTCGCAACTCGCGGCTGGGTAAAATCATTCGGTTTCCCTCAGTGGCTTCAGGAGTAGCCCAAATGTCATTATTATTACGATATCTGCCGAAAAACATGTTATCAATCACCCCTTCCAGACGCATATCCGTCCGGGCTGATTCCTCCCATAATGCCTGGCTAATAGGAATAGTCGGTGTTATAGCAAAAGCCAGAAACCGGGCATCATAGGTTGCATGGCCGTGAATTAACTCGACAATGCGATCGCTGATGCTTGGTTTTCGTTCTTCACGATCCATGGGGCCGAAATATACTTCAACCCGGGTTGTGTCCACCCAGAACTCATTTTGAGATACATTTTCTTTATCCCTGTGGAAACGCATCCGCCGGGGATTGGGCTCGGTATCCGAGCTGCCCCACATCATCTCAAACTCCTCTCTGTAAACCCGTGCCACCTCGTTATCTTTAATCACAAGCGTAAGATTGGTGTTGTATGGGTCAGTATAAGTGAGATTCATCGTGCCGGTCCACAAATAATAATCATCCGGGTCGTCGCTTTTTTTATCAATGACGGCAAATTTATGATGCATGTGCGCCCCGCGGTTGGGAAGCTCCTGTCGGTCAATTTCCCCGTCCGGCCAGTAAATGGTTCCGCTGTCATCCACGGTTATGATTCCGGCATCACCGAGCATATCCCACATTTCCTGGTGAGGCGGGTGGCGGTCACGATAGTTGTGATCGGTAACCACACGAACCCGCAATCCGCGTTCTTTAGCGCGCACCAGAGCCTCCCCGACCCGGTGATTCTGCAAATCGTATGCCGCTAAATCTACACTGTATTCGGCGCTGTCGATGCGTTCAGTGAGAGTGCCGATGAGATCCACCTCATCATTAGCCTCGTTGCCCTCAAAAGCCACAGAATGGTCGGCCGGCATGTTGAAAAACACTTCGATCCATTCTACGGTGCTGCTGTCGGGGCGCTCCTCCACATCTTCTGCGGTGGGGGTAATATCAGGTGAGCATTGAACAAATAATAACAAAAAGACCGGCATCAGAGCAGGCCAGATGAGCTTTCTTGTAACTAATTTCATATTTTGATCCTTCAAACTACTATTAAAAGTGAGCAAAAAAGAATATCTTTGAGGTTTAGTACCATATCATAAATCCCGATTGCGGATGAACTGGAAAATTTTTAACCCGTTATACTGGCGCCGATCCTTTTTGCTCTGGCTGTTGATCGGTTTTATCGTCCTTTGGTTCGGTTTTCTGGATACCTACAGCGTGTGGACTCGTTACCAATTGGAGCGCGAAAAAAAAGAACTTATTAATGAGACTAAGCTTTTACATGAAAAGACACAAGAGCTTGAGTATGAAATCGATCAATTAGATAACGACCCGCAGTTACTGGAACGTATTGCCCGGGAGCGATATGGGATGAGAAAACCGGGGGAAAATGTATATCGCATTAAATAGCAATAAGTTATGTGCAGGGCTGGGTGCGAATGCTTTTAAAAATTGAGGGGTGGTTGCCGGTTAAACAGATCATTAGTTACAACGTGAAACCTAACAAAAAAATCAAATGCAGGCAGTTGGTATAGATTTGGGTGGCACCAATATTAAATCCGCCCTTATCGATAAACAAAATGGTATTATTAAGCAATTCTCAATTCCTACTGAAGCCGATCAGGGCGTTGATCATGTTTTTGATCAACTTGCAAAAGTGATTAAGCAGGCCTCCGGTTTTGCCGAGGAACAAGTCTGTGGCGTAGGAGTAGGATCACCAGGTACTATATCACTGGATCGCACAACCGTTTCCTATCCGCCCAATCTTCCCGGTTGGGAGGTGGAGAATCTGGCGGAGCGGCTATTTTCGCTAACCGGTTTACGAACCAGAGTTGAAAATGATGCCAATCTTGCGGCCCTGGGCTCTTCTCGTTTTGGTGCCGGCCGGGAATTTGATAATATGATTATGCTTACACTCGGTACCGGTGTTGGTGGTGGCATAATCATCAACAATGAACTCTACAGGGGAACAACCGGCGGCGCTGCGGAACTCGGCCATGTGATTATAAATTTTGACGGGCCAAAATCGCAGGGCAAAACAAGGGGAAGTATAGAAGCGTATCTTGGCCAGCGCTTTTTAAGCCGCAATGCTTCAGATAAAATTCTTGAACACGAAGATAATCCGTTGTATCAGAAGTTTGTGAATGATTTCAGCAAACTTGAGCCTATTGATTTGTATATGGAGGCGAAGAAAGGAAATGATTTGGCAACAGAAATACTTTCCGAAGCCGGACGTATGTTAGGTTACGCAATTGTGAATTATATTCACGTACTCGATATACGATCCGTAGTAGTGGGCGGCGGTGTTGCCAAGGCCGGTGAATTTATCTTACAACCGGCACGCGATGCGGTTCAGGAGCAACTAATGCCGAGTTTTTTGGAAGGATTCAGTCTGTCCTATGAAGAGCTCGGAAATGATGTCGCCCTCCTTGGTGCGGCTTCCCTTGCGTTCAATTACTTTGGTAAATAAAAGCCTAAGGCACGATCTGTAGAAAAAATGTTAAGCTCGCGGTGTATAGCGGGATCGGTTATGGCAATTACGATGTGTGTTATTGTCATGACAGCGCCACAATCATCACTTTACGGAAATATTCCGAACGGATATTACTATGCCGGTGATGATTCGGCCCGATCAGATACAGCCGCAGCTGATACCACAGATATCGACGAGGTTGAACCGCAAGCCGCAGATACCCTGGACGACCCGCCCGATACCCCTGAAGAGATGCAGGAGTTGGATCCAGCAGCTGATGAACAGCCCGCCGATGAGCCGGGGGAGGAACCGGTTGAGTATGAAGCTCAGGATTCAGTCGTATTTGAGTTTTACCCGGAACGAATAGTCCGGTTATATGGAAATGCTGAAGTGCGTCACCCTCAGGGGACTTTAGAATCAGGTATAATCACATTAAACCTAACACAAAACTTGATGGAGGCCACGGCAGAATCGCCTGATGATACACTTTCCTATCCGGTGTTGACCCGTGACGGGGAAGAGATGCGAAGCGAGCGAATATTATATAATTATGTTACAGACAAAGGGAAATTTAACGCAGCAAGGGTTTCCATAGATAAAGGCAACATCCGGGGGGATCGTGTTAAAACTACATCGCCTGAAGTGGTTTTTATTGAGGACGGGCAGTATTCAACCTGTGATCTGGAGCACCCGCATTTTTATATACAAGCTAATCAGATGAAGGTTTTTGAGCAGGATGAAGTTTTCTTCACCAATGCCCAGTTGTATATTCTGGATATTCCATACCCGGTGGTGTTCCCATTTGGATATATTCCGTCGCGTTTGGATGAAGTGCAATCCGGGTTGCTGGAGCCTACGTATGTGTTTCAGGGGGAGCAGAACCGCGGGCTTGGCCTGCAAAATCTCGGTTGGTTTCAATATTTTAATGAAAACCTGACCGGTGAGGCATCTTTTGACGTCTATACTTCCGGATCTTTTTATGCTGACGGTCGCTTAAATTACCGAAGAACTGACGCCTACAACGGAAACATTCAAATAGGCTATTCACGTGAACGCGGGTTGGAATCCACTGATCCTGATTTCGCCATAAATGTGCAGCGGCGATTGCAGTGGCAACATTCTCAGGATATCACTCCATTTTCAAGAATAAGTGCCAATATCAACCTGAGAACACAGGACTTTTTCGCGCAAAACTCCTACGATATTGGTGACCGCGCCAGTACTACCAGTAATTCAAATATCTCCTATAATTACAGTGATCCGGAAAACCGGTTTAATGTTGATGTATCCACACGTATTAATCAGGATTTTGAACAGGAAAGCACAACCCTGAGTGGTCCGGATATATCGTTTCGCACTCAATCCACAACGCCATTTGAACGCTCGGCAATTGGTGAAGAACGCTGGTATGAAACGTTGACGCTGCGATATTCAAGCTCATTTAGAAACCGGTTTCGGTTTAACCCCGTGGACGGTGCAGAGCCCGGCTTTTTTGATGCTCTGTTTGACAGGGAAAAGTATGAAGAAGCGACTGATGATGATCGCTATATTGATTTTGGACTGGAACAATCCGTAACCGGCAATACCCAGTTGCTGACCAGTGAATTTGCCAACCTCTCCACCAATTTCAGTTACAATGAGTACTGGGTTCCTCAAACAGTGCGGCGGTTTATCGATGATGACGGCGTTGAACAAAGCGAAGTGGTTCCGGGGTTTGAAACGGCACGTGATTTTGATCTCAGTTCAAGTTTGTCTACTACGATTTATGGAATCTCCAATGCACGAATTGGTAACCTGGATGGATTCCGGCATACCTTGCGCCCATCAGTAAGTTATTCGTATAACCCGGATTTCTCCGAACCGTTCTGGGGTGTTTATGAGGAAGTGGAAGGCGATCCGGATGGGCGGCGTTATTCAACCTTTGAAAACAGCCCGGTCGGCGGGCCGAGTGCCGGTGAGAGCCAAAGCATAGGATTAAGTCTTTCCAACCGATTTGAAACCCGGCATGTAACACGAGACAGCACCGGCGAACAAAGCAGCGATATGATCAGCCTTATTGATGAACTTAGTGCCAGCATAAATTATAATTTTGCCGCTGATCAGTTTCAGTTGAGTACTCTTCAAACCCGGTTTCGTACTTCCATTTTTGATAACGTCCGGTTAAATGCCAGTGCTAACTTTGATTTTTATGCCGTAGACGATGATTATAACCGGATTGACCGGTTTGTGTGGGAAGAAAATCAAGGGTATGCACGACTTACTGATTTTAATATCCGGGCGAGCACGTCATTTAGCGGAGGGGATGGCGGCAGGCCGGAGTTCACCGAAAGCCAGGCCCACTTTCCCCCGGAGTATGACCCTCTCGATCAGTCTATATTCGACGGGTATGATGAAGCATTTAACGCCCAACCTGTTCAAAGGTTACATGCACCGTGGTCATTCAGCATGAGTTTTAATTATCGCTGGAGAAAGACAGCCGTTGGTGATGTTAATCAAACGGCCGTACTTAATATCGACAATATCTCTGTGCAGCTGACTCCCGAATGGCAGGTAGGAACATCAATAGGGTATGACTTCATCGATACGGATATAACCCCATCGCGATTCAGGATATCACGAACACTCCATTGTTGGAATCTATCCTTTGAATGGAATCCGTTTGATGATTTTACTTTTTATCAATTCAGACTTACTGTTAATGATAGTCAGATACAAAGCCTATTCCAGAAATTGCCGGGCTTGAATAGCCTTGAACGTAGTAGCGGCACCATTGGAAGACGGTTTTAATTTTCTTCGTCGCGGCGCTGCAAGTATCTGATCACGTATTTGCCGAGTATATCGAATTCCAAATTTACCCTGTCACCGGCTTTCTTTTGTTGCAGTGAGGTTATTTCATAGGTATAAGGGATAACTGCAACCCGGAATAAACCCGGTTTTAAATCCGCTACAGTAAAGCTAATGCCGTCAATTGCAATGCTACCCCGGCCAACGATCATATCTCCCCACTGATCATCATCAAAGGTTATATCCAGCAGCCAGTCGGCGCCCTCCTCTTCAAACTTATGGATGGTTCCGGTGGTATCTACATGCCCCTGAACAATGTGGCCGTCGAGTGGTTGATTGAGGGTAAGCGAACGTTCAAGGTTTACAAGATCTCCAACTTTTATATCGGAAAAATTAGTTTTTCGCAAAGTCTCTTCCACTGCCTGTACGTTAAAAGTGTTCGCTTGCTGTTCAACAACCGTTTGGCAAACCCCTTCGATACTGATGCTGTCATCTATATCCAGATCGCCGGCATTTCTCCATTCAATTTTAAATTCCTTACCACCTTTTAAATTCTGAATGTCTAATATTTTTCCGGTTGATTCAACAATTCCGTTAAACATAGTTTTTATGATTTAAGTGTTAAAAATATCCGGTTAATAACATATCATTACCAACCTGTTCCCATGAAGTTTCATGGAGTTCAATAATATCTTCCATCCGGTTGATACCGGCGCCGATAACAGAACGGGTTCCCCCGCCCAATACTTTGGGTGCTATAAACAAATGTAATTTATCTACAAGATTTTCCCTAATCATAGCAGAGGCAAGTTGACTGCCGGCCTCAACTAAAACCGAGGTAATTTTTTTCTTACTCAGTTGCAAAATTGCATTATCTAAATCAGTATGGCCTTCATGCTTACCGACAAGGATTGTTTCTCCCCGAAAATAATTGGATTTAAGTAAATTAAGCATCGGATCAGCGATGCTTTCATATTGATCTTTGTTATGGGTAAGCACAATGGTTTTTTCTTCGTGCTGATCGGAAAAGAGGTTCAGCTCATTAGATAATTCCAAATCCCCGTCTATGACGATTCTGTAGGGTTGCCGGCCTTCGACATGTCGAACAGACAGCTTGGGGTTATCCAGCTCAGCGGTTGTTTTGCCGATCATAACCGCATCGTACTGACTGCGCCACAAGTGAACTCTTTTGCGCGCTTCTTTACCGCTGATCCACTTTGAATTACCATCCGGTGCTGCTATGTAGCCATCGGCTGTCTGGGCTATTTTTAAAGTAATAAACGGTTTGCCGAATCGCATGTAGTGGATGAATGCTTCATTAAGCCGGCTTATTTCTTTTTCCAGGCACCCCTGATCCACCTGGAATTTTCCCTGACTACGCAGGATTTCCAGCCCCTCCCCATTCACCTCCGGATTAGGATCCACCATCCCGACGACAACGCGTTTGAGTGGCAAATCAATAAGTTCGCTTACGCAGGCAGGTGTTTTACCGGTGTGGGAGCATGGCTCAAGAGTTACATAAAGTGTAGCATCCAAGAGTTCGCTTTTGTCCCGGACACTGTTGATCGCATTAATTTCCGCATGAGGAGCACCGAATCTTTCGTGATAACCTTCTCCGATTTTTTTACCATCTGAAGAAACAATAACACATCCGACCATCGGGTTTGGTGAAACGTGCCCGGCAGCTTTTTGGGCGAGTTGAATGGCTCGTCTCATCCATTTCTCATCAGTTTTGGAAAATTGTTGTGTCATCACTTGTGAGTTTTATTCGCCCGGAAAAACGGATATATAAAAAAATGCGACAGAATCAGTGATCCTGCCGCATTTCTGCAAATCATGAAAAATTGCTGAATCAGAAACAGGATTACAAGCCACCGGGAGCTTGTTGTTGTTGCTGCTGTTGCTGTCCGGCAGCTTCTCTGCGAATTCCCCGGTGATCCTGCACATCAGCATCCGCCTTAATGCGATCCATCCAAACGTTGCCGAAGGCCATCATGCGGGTTTGCTGGAGTTGCTGGCGGATCTGCTCACGTTCATCATCAGTGAGTTCGGCTAAATCAGCTTCCTGCCGGTCTTCAACTCGAATTACAAATACGCCATTATCACCGCCAACAGGTCGGGAAACCTCGCCAATATCTACTCCAAATGCAGCTCCGATTACAGCGGGTTCATTCCCTGCATCAGGAAGTGAGTTTTCACCGAGATTGATTTGCGTTGCGGATTGTACGGAGTGGCCTGAAGCTTCAGCGAGCGCATTCAAATCAGCTCCGTATTCATCAATCATGGAAGCGACGCGTTCCTTAAGCGCTTCTACCCGCTTTCTTTCGAGAACTAACTCTCTTACCTGTTCCTCAACTTCACTGAAAGAGCGATATCCTTCGGGCTCAATTTCATCAACTTTGATGACATAAAAATAGTCCTCGGTTTCAATAGGTTCTGAGATATCGCCGTCATCCAGGTATTCAAGCTCGTTCAGAACGATGTTGCTTTGTCCGAGCCCGGATATCATCGGGTTTCCATCTGTTGCAACGCCGCTTTCAATTTCGTAGCCCTCAAGTTCTGCTTCTTCTTCAAAACCGTTATCATTGGCAAAAACACTGAAGTCATCGGCAGCGCGAGCCTGTTGTTCAATAGTCTGGGCAGCATCAGCCTCGATGTTTCTGCTTAAATCAGCAAAACGGATATCTTCATCAGAGCGGTCGACAATTTCGTAGATGTAGAATGAATTGTCGGACTCAAAAGGTCCGATATACTCACCGATTGCAGCGCTGAAAATTTCACTTCCAATCGGAGCGTCCCGGCCGTCCTGGCTAATGAAACCTACTTCGCCACCCCGTTCGGCTCGATCACTGTCATCACTATAATTTCGAGCAAGGCCGGAGAAGTTCTCACCGTCGCGGGCTCGTTGGAGCAATTCATTGGCTTGTTGCTCAGCCTCTCCGCGATTATCATCATCAAATTGTAATTCAATTTCACGGACGCGGGTATAGGTTTGGTCTGAAGGCCGTGTCTCCAGTAGTTTCACCATATGAACCTTGTCTTCATAAACATATGGTTCGCTAACTTCTCCTACTTCCAGGGTATAAGCTTCGAGGTGTTCACGGCGAATTTCATCGGGGCGAAGGAAATCATCATACACCCCGGTCTCGGTTTGTTGCGCTTCAAGGAATGAGCTATGATCTTCGGTTTCAGCAAATTGATCGCGCAATTGACTTAACTCATCTTTAATGTTAAGTGTATCTTCTCGAGTGGGCTCTTTACTGAATGAGACAAAACTGATATTCCAGGTTTTACTTCTTTTGAATTTATCCTGGTTATTATCATAGAAATCGCGCAATTCAGATTCAGAAACCTCAATTTCATCATCGCTGACTTCAGCTAACGGGAACCGCAGGAATTCAAAGTCGACAGAGGAGTTTTGCCTTCTGTATTCACGTTCAACTTCGTGGTCGCTGATAGCGATCGAAGATTCGATAATTTGATTCAATTTTTCCTGTCGGCGTTGTTCGCGCAGTTGTACCTCTACTTGTCGCCAGATCGGTTCGTTTTCCGGTGCCTGAATTGCGGCCTGTAACGCCTGCTGGTCAACCTCGCCGTCAGGCCCTGCAAATTGTTCCTGAATAAACGGAGCGGGATTATCACCAAATACCATATCCATTAATTCGGAGTCGGTAACGGTGAGTCCCATTTCATTCATTTTTTGTTTCATCACCTTGTCGGCGATGAGGTCTTCCCACGCTTGACGCTCATATTGAGCCCGCATTTCCATATCGGGGCCCTCGCCTGTTTGTTCCCGGTATTGGTCGGTATACATATTTACGCGCTGATTGAACTCTTCCCATTCTATGGTTTCGCGATTTACTTCGCCCATAGCCTGCGGGCCTGTCATAACCGAATCAAATACCTGAGTATCGGCCAGTACCCACAAAACACCGAATGAGATAACAAGTAACCAAACAGTAACTTTGGTACCCTGTCTCAGTCTTTGCATTAAACCCATATGCCCTCTGTCGTAATCTTATACTTTTTATTAAATGAAAATTCTGTTAAGAAAATAGCTTGGTAAGATACCAGCTTCTGTACTTAACTTCAAAAGACAATACACTATTATAAACGGCTATCGCCCGATTTTTCTTTTTAAAAGATATCAATCAATCGCATATGCTTGAGAAAGTGCCGCGGGTCTTCGTTTAGCTTTTTTGCCGCGGTATTCAATTCAACTGCGAGGCTGTCCAGGTTATTATAGAGTGATGGGTCGTTGAGCATCATTCCGAGGGAGCCTTCTCCCCGGTTTAGTTTTTCAACGGTTTCATTTAATCCACCACTGAGGCCACTTAACTCGCGGGAAATGGTCTTCATTTCTCTGCTGGTTTCCTCGAGATTTGTGAGAAGCGTATCTACCTGCTCATCACGCCCGGTGCTTAGGGTGTCCAGGTTTGCAAGGATTTTGTTGAATTGGTCAATTGCGTGTGCCAGATCCTCATTTTTTTCATCCACCAGCTGGTCAACATTGTGGGTCGTTCGGTTCAGGTTTGATAGCGTGCCTTCAAGGTCCTGGCGGCCGCCGTCTTTCAGAAGAATATCGATTTCCCGGAATACTGAACTCATATTGTCCGTCGCATCAGAAACTTTGGGAGCTATATCATCACCATACTCTTCCAGTCGTCCCTGCAGGCCGGTATCGAACCTGCCTTCGATAAATCCTCCTTCTTCAATAAACTCGGGGTGATCAGACCTGTGAATGATTACAGCCCGGGAACCGAGTAAATCAGTTGCCTCGATTGATGCGATCGAATTTTTAGGTATCCCTTCAATATCTGAAAAACTCATATCAACGCGGATGCTGTCCGTATCGGTAAATTGTACCTGGCGAACCGATCCCACTCTCACTCCGGACATGTAAATCGTCGTGCCCGGTGTAACCCCTTCAACATGCTCAAAGTGGCTGTATAACTGGAATGATCTGCCGAAAAACGGGATATCCTGAAGAATGCGAAATCCAATAAATGCTACGAGTATAGCAACGAGGATAGTTAGACCTACTTTGATTTCATTTTTAAATCTATTCAAGACTGGACTCCGGTTTGGGTAATTTGATACTCACTGGCACTGATAAAACGCAATAAGTCGTCATGATCTGATTGCTGCATATCATCAACAGTGCCGTACCAGCTAAGTTTTTGTTTGTCAATAAATGCTGCTTTGTCAGCTACTTTAAGTACGCTGTGCATATCATGGGTAACGACGACCGAAGTAATTTCAAGTTCATCGGCCATGCGTAAAATCAAATCGTTTATCTCATCTGATGTTTCGGGATCCAACCCGGAAGTTGGCTCATCATATAATAAGCATTCAGGTTCCAGGACGATAGCACGCGCAAGGCCAACCCTTTTGCGCATACCTCCTGAAAGTTCAGCGGTTGTTTTGGTACCGATATCAGCCAGGTTGACCTGCCTGAGGCAATCCATTGCCCGGTCTTCAATTTCAGATTCAGAGAACGAGGTGAAATAACGCAGCGGGAATGCAACATTATCAAAAGCGGTAATAGAATCAAACAGGGCAGCTCCCTGGAAAAGAATCCCGAATGTTTGGCGGATACGACGCAGCTCGGCATACGCTACATCAAAGACATTTTGTCCTTTAATAAGTACAATTCCTTCGTCGGGTTGCATCAGTGCGTTGATATGCTTCATTAAAACTGATTTCCCTGATCCGGATTTACCTATAATCGCAAGAGTTTCACCTTCCTCGATGTCGAGGTTAACATTTTCCCAAACTAAATTGGAGCCGAATGATTTTGTTAAGTTTTTGATCTGGATCATTTTAAATACATTATAATAAGAGCGCGGCGAGGGAAAGATCAGCCAATAAAATATAAATACACGCCAGTACGGTCGCTTGTGTTGTCGCGTTGCCGACTCCTTCAGCACCTCCGGATGCGTAATAACCTTTATAGCACGCAATGGATGTAATGATGAATCCGAATACAAACGATTTTACCACACCAAACATTACATCCCAAGGCAGAAATACGCTTCGTGAGCCAATCATAAAATCACTTACTGATACCGATGCGGTAACCCAACCGGCTAAAACGCCACCCCCGATTCCTGCTGTCGACGCAGCGATATAAATAACCGGGAACATCAGCACTCCGGCTATTATTCGTGGCATGACCAGGTAGGTAACAGAGTTAAAACCCATTGATTCCAAAGCGTCAATTTGTTCACTTACCGACATCGTGCCGAGCTCTGTCGTAATTCTGGCACCAACCCTGCCGGCAAGCACAAGGCCCGGTATCACTGCCGCAAGTTCTATAATAAGCGACTGCGTAACAATGGCTCCGATGGTGGAAGGAGGAATAAATGCAGCTACTAATTGATAAGCCGTTTGAATAGTCATCACTGCACCCGTAAAAAAACCCGCAAGAATAACGATCGGCAGGGAATCATATCCCGTTTTGATCATTTCATTGATGAGGTTTTTACTATATTTATTAAATTCCGTTGATGACCTTAATGCCTCATATAGTAATCTGCAATACCGCCCGAGCTCGTGTAATAAATTAGCCAATTTACCTTTTACTTATTATATCTGAAGCCGCACCTATACCAATACCAATACCAAAATAGCACATGTGCATAACCCGTCAAATATACCGATTATTAATGAAAACCACGATATTTATATGGATTTTTATTCTGGTTGCCGGTAATGCCATTTCCTCTGCTTCAGAGTTTGACAGGGTATACCGGTTTTTGCAAACATCTTCGACGCCGCACACTGCCGGTTTAGGAGGGAATGTGGTTTCTTTGCCGCAAACTGACGCAAATGCATTTATGGTCAACCCGGCTTATCTAAATGAAGTTCAGCACCGTTTAATTGGTATTTCCTATCTGAGCTACTTATCTGATATTAATCAGGGTGTGGCTTCGGGGGTTTATGATGTGCAGGATTACGGCACATTCGGTTTTGGCATTAAATTTCTGGATTATGGTGATTTTACCAGAACCGATGCTGAGAGCGAAGAAATCGGCTCTTTTAGTTCTTATGATTTATCCATCACGGGTGGCTGGGGGTATCCTGTTGCCGAGGATCTTCAGGCAGGCGTATCACTGCATTCTATTTTTTCATCGTACGACACCTATTCTTCTTCAGCGCTTGCTGTTTCGGCCGGTTTGTTGTATACCATAAACGATCAAACACATGCCGGATTCACCATAAATCATCTTGGAAGGCAACTTTCCAACTTTGACCAGGAAACTGAACCTCTGCCTCTTGATATACGTGCAGG
Organism: uncultured Chitinophagales bacterium; assembly: GCA_964505385.1. Taxonomy (GTDB): domain Bacteria; phylum Bacteroidota; class Rhodothermia; order Balneolales; family Natronogracilivirgulaceae; genus SLJN01. The sequence continues at coordinate 46,611 of CAZDIA010000010.1, read as the reverse complement.
GATCTCCAGAAAGTTGACGCACCTGCCATTGCGTCTTAATCTGACTTTTGACTCACTTAATCAATGGAATATGCCAGTTCACCAAGACGAGGAAGACCCGGGATTCGCTTCCAATTTGTTCCGACATATCAACTTCGGAGGCGAATTTCTGTTTACTGAAAACGTGAATTTGCGAATAGGATACAATCATCAGCAGCGTGAAGAGTTAAAGGCTGATAATCGCATTGACCTGGCCGGAGTTGGTATCGGACTGGGCATCAAAGTCAGTCAGTTTCGGTTTGATTATAGTCGGACCAATTATAGCGACGTGGGTGCGCTTAATCAAATTTCTGTACAGATGCGACTATAGCTTTGAGTTTTCTTACAAATATTAATTATTTAACCATAGTATGATCAGATATTTAACAGCCGGGGAGTCGCACGGGCCAGAGCTTGTTGGTATAGTAGAGGGTTTGCCGGCCGGACTTACCGTTAATCGTGAAGAAATCGGATTTCACCTCGCCCGCCGCCAGCAAGGATACGGAAGAGGCGGCAGAATGGCTTTTGAGAAAGACGCTCCCGAGATTGTATCCGGGGTGCGCTTTGGAAAAACTATGGGAAGTCCCGTAGCCATGAAAATGCCGAACCGTGCTTTTGAAAAAGATGATGACGGGTGGCCTGAAGTTATGTCGGTGGAAGGTTCCGGAGAAGGGATAGATCCCATAACAGTCCCACGGCCCGGACACGCCGATCTGGTTGGTGCTCAGAAGTACCGGTTTGATGATGTCAGACCGGCTATTGAGCGTTCCAGCGCCCGCGAAACAGCTATACGGGTAGCCTGCACGTGCACAGCGAGGTTGTTTTTGAAACATTTTGGTATCGAAATCGGAGGCCATGTACTTCGTATCGGGTCATACGGGTATGAGTCCTGGGAAGAGGTAAGAGAAAACACCGACAGCCTGATTGAGGAAGGAGCCGAAGCTCTGTTCAAAAAAGCGGATGAATCCGAAGTGCGCTGTATTAATGATAAACTTTCTGAGAACATGATTTCAGAAATTAAGAAAAGGCGTAAAGAGGGATCTTCTTTAGGCGGTGTTTATGAAATTGTGGTTACAGGATTGCCTGCTGGACTGGGCACTTATGCTCACTGGGATAGAAAGCTCGAAGGATTACTTGCTCAGGCGGTTATGAGTACCCAGGCAATGAAAGGAGTGGAGATCGGCATGGGGTTTGAATCCGGAAGCCGTCCGGGACATGAGGTGCATGATGAAATAATTTACAACAGCGAGTTTAAGCGAAAAACGAATCGCGCAGGCGGGCTGGAAGGTGGTATAACAAACGGTATGCCACTGATAATACGTGGGATAAAAAAACCTATCCCTACGATGCTAAATCCTCTGGATACAGTGGATATGCATACTAAGGAAAAAGTGGCAACGCGATACGAGCGCTCTGATGTCTGTGCGTTACCCCGGGCATTGGTCGTTATTGAAAATGTAATTGCGCCGGTACTGGCCAACGCTTTTCTTGAAAAGTATGGTGGTGATTCAATGTCGGAAATTGCTGAACATTATAATCGCAGAATATAAAGCGAATACATGCTATGACTCATGACCGGATTCAACAGCTTCAGGAGTTTTTGAAAGAAGATCCTGAGGATTCTTTTACTAAGTTTGCTCTTGCATTGGAATATTTGAAAAGGGAAGAGTTGAATCGTGCCCGACAGATATTTCTGGAAATACGAAACCATAATCCGGATTATATAGGCGTTTATTATCATTTGGGCAAAGTTTACGAAAAGTTGAATAATCCGGATCATGCTCTTAAGACTTATAACGATGGGATTAACATTGCCCGGCAACAGCAAGACCACCACTCGGAAAGTGAACTTCAACAAGCAAAACAGGACCTTCAACTTGAAAATGATTAAATCCATTCCGGGATCTATAGCTCTGTTGTTAGTTTTCGGTTCGATCCACTTTGCAGCTGCATTTGACCGGCAGATCCACGAGGTGGAATCGGGAGAAACTCTTTTTTCAATAGCGCAGCAGTATGATATATCGGTGGATGATTTGCTCGAATGGAATGATATCGAACCAACGGAATTAGCTGTTGGCCAGCAAATATATGTTGAGCCGGAAGTTGAAGACGCGGGTGAGGAGCACATTCATACTGTTGAAGCCGGTGAAACACTGTTCAGTATCTCAAGAATGTACGGGGTCGAAATTGGTGAGATACAACAGTGGAATGAGTTGGATACTGAAACTCTCTATACAGGCCAGGAGCTAACCGTATATACAACGAGAGAGATTGAGGAACTTCCGGATGATACGATCGTGGACCGGGAAGACTTGGCAACAGATCCTGAAGACCGCACACAAATCGATTTCGATGAACTTGACGTTCCGGATCAAGAGGTGCAGTCAACCTTGCATCAACATACTGTGCGGCGCAACGATACCGTATATCGAATTGCCGGTATGTATCAAATGACGGTGGATCAGCTCATAGAGCTTAATGATGAACTGGAAAGCCCGGAAGATCTCGAAGTTGGCCAGCAGCTTGATGTTTACAGATTTATTTCAATGCCTCCCGACCTCACTGATACTTATGATGCGGGACCACAGGGAGCCTTTTTTGAATATCGCCTGTCTGAGACGGATTCTATTGAAGAAATTCTTGGGCACCACCACATGGATACTCATGAATTTAAGGCGCTCAATCCAGGTATGGATATTGAAAACTTGCAGGAAGGTGATGCCGTAATGCTTGTTACTGGCGGTACCTCTAACAACAAAAACCCGTATCGTTCTGCATCAACAGATGGTGAAAAGCATTTGAGTATTCATACCTACAGCGATGAAGAGACGGGCAATACCACTACAAGCGGCGATCTGTATAATCCTGATCATCTGACCGCTGCTCATCCCTATAAGTCTCTTGGTACAATTGCATACGTGGAAAATCCACTCAATGGGAAAGGTGTTTTCGTGCTGATTAATGATCGAACTACCGGCAATCAAATCAAAGTATCCAGAGCGGTGAAAGAAGCGTTGGAGCTTCCGCCGGCTGATCAACCGCGGCAAGTTCTCATTACCGGAATAACCAACTAAGTGATGGCGGGTATCAATCGTTATTTTGATTGTACGCGCACACTAACCTACAGCTATTTATCGGTATTACCTCTTCTGATACTGTATGAAGTTTTACTGTTCATCAGCCAGCCGTCAAGTGATGTTGACATTCGACTCACAGCTGATTTGTGGATTCGGTCGATCTTTACCTGGACAGGCACAGACACGCTCTATATAACTCTTTTTTTAATTCTTGCATTCGGGGTGGCCGTTTATGTAAAAGAACGCAGTAACTTACCAGAAATAAGACTCTCCTATTTTATTTATATGGTTTTGGAGTCAGTTGTTTGGGCTGTATTTATCGGTATGGTTACTTCTGTATTTGTGGGCAGGCTTTTTTTGATGTCAGCTTCTCCTCAGGGCGAAATAACGATGTTGCAATGGCTTGCTCTTGCTATAGGAGCCGGGGTGTACGAAGAGTTGGTGTTTAGAGTCATATTAGTGGCGGTATTGTTATTTATATTTCAACGCCTTTTTGTTAATGAATGGATGCCCTCAGTAATGGCTGTGATTATTGGTGCGGCAATTTTCAGTGGAGTTCATTACATAGGAGCTTTTGGAGATGCATTTACATGGTCTTCTTTTATGTTTCGTATGTTATTCGGGCTTGCATTAACTGCACTTTTAATATACCGGGGGTTTGGAATCGCAGCGTGGACGCACTCTGTCTATGATGTGATAGTAATTGGGATGTGGCAGCTTTGAAAAGATGCTAAACAGTGAATCTAAGAACACGCCAATACATTCGTTCCGCTCGATCCGAAAATGCTCGTACCGAAAGCGTTCTGCATTGCGGATTTTTCTGACTTCGCGCCTTGATCTTGGCATTTTTTAGAGCACTTAGAGTTAACTTACAGATGATAAATTGCTGAAATTTCGTTTGCACAATTCAGTAAAGTATGCTTAAAATAATTCAACGGCTACAGAATAACATCAAGATGTGATTTTGTGCTGTTTCTTTGATAAGCGAGATACTTCAATGAGAGAGGAAGTTAGAAGTGCTATGGATACATCGGGAACGTTAAATGGATTTTCAGTTTTATTTGAAAGTGACGTATATAGTTACAATTAAGCAGTTCAACGGATGGATAAATTAAGCAAAGAGGAAAATCAAAAGCAGAAGGATTTCCAGGACGAGATTATTCCTCATCTTGATTCTATTTATAATTTTGCATTGCGGCTTACCTCTGATCCCGACGATGCTGAGGACCTTGTTCAGGATACCGTTGTAAAAGCATATCGATTTTTTAACAGTTACGAAAAGGGAACTAATGCGAAAGCGTGGCTTTTCCGAATTCTCAAAAACTCATTTATCAATAATTACCGCAAAAAATCAAAGCAGCCTAACCAGGTTGATTACAGTGAAGTCTCCGAATATTACGAGTCGGTGAGAAGTGAACAATCTGAAACTACCGATCTTGAAGATCAAATGTATCGGGAAATGCTTGATGATGATGTCTCACAAGCATTGAAATCAGTCCCTGAAGATTTTAGAACTGTTGTGCTGCTGTGCGATGTGGAAGGATTCACTTATGAGGAAATCGCAAATATGTTGGATGTTCCTATTGGCACTATCCGGTCAAGATTGCATCGTGGCAGAAATTTGCTAAAAGCAAAATTAACCGGATACGCTATAGAAAAAGGTTATACAGAAAAGTGAGGTTTCAGATTTAGTTTTTGGAATCAAGCGGCAATGTTATTCTGAATGTAGTACCCTTTCCTTTTTCCGATTGAAGGACACTTACTTTTCCGCCATGATATTCCTCAATAATTCGTTTGGTTAAACTCAACCCGAGCCCCCACCCTCTTTTTTTGGTGCTGAAGCCGGGGTTGAAAATTTCCCTCTGATATTTCTTCTCTATACCTTTGCCGGTATCAGAAACATCGATTACATATTGAGAGCCATTTATTCTTGCCGTTAGTGAAACTTCACCGGAATCGTTATTGTCCTTGATGGCATCAACGGCGTTTTTTACCAGGTTTTCAATTGCCCATGAAAAAAGCTCAGGGTTCAGATTCAGCTTCTCATCATCATAGAAAGTCCGTTTTAAAACAATGTTTTTGCCATGCTTTGGAATTCGGCGGTCGAGGTATTCCATCACTTCATCCAAAAGAGAGACAACACGTTTGCGTTTTAATTCGGGCTTAGAGCCGATTTTATTAAACCTCTCAGCGATTGACTGTACACGCTCCAGATCTTTAAACAACTCGTGAATGATCTTTAAATCCTCATCACTGTTTTTTTGTTCCTTGAGCAATTCCATCCAACCGTATAAACTTGAAAGGGGGGTACCAAGCTGATGAGCCGCCTCTTTTGCCATCCCGACCCATAAGTTAGATTGTTCATTTCGCTTAATGGAACTAAGGCTCAAGTACCCCAAACCAAGGAAAATCGCCAGTAAGCCAAACTGCACGTATGGAAAATATTGCAGAGTGGTTATCAACCCGCTATCACCATAGTAAACCATATGTTGTTGTTGCGCATCCTCAGCTCCAAAAACTATAGGTATAGGTTGATTGATGGCGGCAAAGTCATCGATTAAATCCGGGTTCGGTTCGTCCTGATTATCGATTTCATTTTCGCTTACGTTACGGTGCTGGGTAATTTCTCTGTCTTCATCAACTACAACGGCCGGTATATTAAAACGATCTTCAATAATCAGTTCCGACACAACAAAATCCATCGAGGCGTTGGCGAGGTCCGACTCCGCACGTCGCAGGGTTTGCAGCCAGCGTGATCTGACATCATCCTGAACCAACGAATTATTCTGAATTTCCAGCATCAGTTGGTTAATGTCATCCCTTGTACTTTGATAATGCGGTTCGTTTTGATACTCCATAGCTTTGGCCCAAAGCTCAACGCTTGTGCGTTCTTTTTCCCGTATTTGTTCAACCAAATACTGAGTGTATACAAATGAACCCGCGGCTACGATGAGCAGCAACATGATCAGTATGGCCTTAATTTTAAATGATGAGAGCGGAAACATATTTACCGTTGGATGTGAGGTTGAGTTGATGAAAAATCAAAAGCGTTTAACATTTACGTCCTTTATATGAAACGTTTACACGATCGAACTCTTGCAATGAGCATTTAGCCTGCATTACCTGCAAAGTTAATATGGTTAAGATATACTGTTTTCAATTTCAATGAGATACTTTAAAAAAGGCAAAATTTTCATTTATAACTAAATTTCTTAGTGAATAATACGGGTTAGATATATTTGCAAATGATATACCAGTAAGTGATTGTTAATTATATAAATTAATTGCTGTCGATCTTTGGAATCAACACCAGGTTTAACGGACGGGCATGATCAGTGAGAGTCAATATTAATAATGATTATAAGTAAAGTAATTATCTCAACATGTGCTTTTTTGGATATAATTACAATAATTGAGTAATTTGCATCGTGTTAATAGGACTAATTTACTTATCACGATAACGCAATGTTATTAATAGGACTGTTTGCAATCTTCACACTGTCTGATTTAAGTATTGATGAAAATGCTGTACTTGAAGGAACAGTTCGCGATTCGGATAACAACATTTACATCCGGGGAGCGGTAGTTAAAATTAAAAATGAGGATGAACGTCAGGTTTATCCAACCGTTTTAACTGATGCCGCTCAGGAATTCCGAATCGAAGAACTACCAGTTGGAGATTATATCGTGAAAGCCGAGTTTTCCGGTTTTGAGCCTGAAAGAAAGGAAGTCGAACTGGAAGCAAATAAAGAAACTGAAATAAAATTCGAGTTAACTCTGAAAGACAAATGAGCTCAAAAGAATATTGGATGCGGCGTGCTATAGATTTAGCCCGCTACTGCCACACACCTTATGCTGCAATTATAACTGATGAAAAAGGCAAATTAATTGCTCAAAAGGCAAATACTGTAATTAAGGACACCGATCCCACCGCTCATGCCGAAATCAATGCGATTAGAAAAGCTTGCGCATTGAGAAAAAGCATCAAGCTAAAAGGCTGTGTGATTTATTCAACCGTTGAACCATGCGCAATGTGCGCTTCGGCTATTGCCTGGAGTGGCATTGACAAAGTTGTATTTGGTGCTACGATAGGTGATGTCATCTCTCTTAACGGGAACCAATTCAACCTTTCACTTTCGGACTTCTACGAAAGTATTGACTACAATGCTGATATAACTCCATATTATCTCAGAGATGAATGCGAAGACTTGGTTCGGCAGTTTAATCGCGATTTTGCTTAATCATTTACCCGAAACAGTAGCAAAATCGGGCTAATAGGGTAATCAGGCACCCTGACTTTTATTATTAACATTTTAATTTATCTCTACATGCAGGGATGGTAGAGGAGGTATGTCTTTGAGATAGGATTAGGGACTTAATTCGTATCTGTAAGATAACTCTTAGAGACACTAATCCGCCCATAACTGATTGAGCGCTTCCAAGGGAGTTAAATCCGCATTGATTTTTTCAAGTAAATTATAACTACTCCTTTCGGCAACAAAAGACCCAATTGCCCGATATTCATGTGAGTCAAAGTTTTCGTTGAATTCATCATTTTCGAATATTTCCCAGCGAACACCAGCTAATGAAATAGAAAAGTCACCTTTAATTTTTGTTTCATCTACCTTATTTATATTAACACTACCTTGTAAAGCGCTGTACAGATAAGTGGTTTCAGTTTGTTCAAAACCCGATTCAAGATAGCTTACAGACCGCAATCTACCGTTATTTTGGTTAGATTCGGTTTGTACTGGCAGCTGAAATATTCCATTTTGAACCTGTAAACCTTTTTGGTGTTTCTGCCTCATGTTCCAGAGCTCTTCAACACTTTCAGCCCATGTTGATTTATCATGAGTAGCATGTGAATATTTCCCCGGTGTTAAAACACCTTTCTCATCAAACCTGAACACAAGTGTGATGTGATCTACACTATTCGCATTCTCACTTTCAGCGTGCAGAATTATTTCAGAAGGTCTCTCAACATCATGCAGTTCTGAGTTTTTTTCTCCCGTTGAACTCTCAGTGCTCCACAAAGAATAAGTGTCGTCGATTTCAATGTTGTTGGCTTTGTATTTATTGATATTAGAAATTTTACTTCCATCCTTCTCGTATAAGCTGAACTTGAAGTAAGGCTCTTTTACATCAAGAGTGGTTTCATTTCTTTCACAGCCAAAGGCTAAAAGTAAAAAAATCAATAAATAAAAAAGTAAATGCAGCATACTTGGAGGTAGGTGGATGGGTTTTACTTTATAGCAGAAGCGGTAGTATTAATCATATGATTGATGATAAAAATTCCATTGGGGTTTGTCAAATTGTTTATGAATTTGTTTAAATGTTGTAAAATATGACCGATGTTTGCAATGGCTGTTAAAAGTTGATATGCATAGATAAAAAAGGAGATAGTAAAGAAGCATGTGACAAAATCATTTTTAGAGTATAATTCAGAAATACCATAGGTATCTTGATTCAAATCTTTTAAATTAGGCACCGGAAAAATGAAAGGATGCGGCATTTAAGTCGTTTGAAGACCTGAAACTGAAAAATATTTCTACCTATGAATATTCATGAGTATCAAGCCAAAGAAATCTTAAAAGAATACAATGTACCTGTTCCTGACGGTAAACCGGCTTTTTCGGTTGATGAAGCAGTGAAAGTTGCTGAAGAGCTTGAAAACAAAGGAGCGAAGTTATTTGTAGTTAAAGCGCAGATTCATGCCGGAGGAAGAGGTAAGGGCCGAACAAAGAAATCGGGTGCTAAAGGAGTTATTCTGGCTAAATCTGTTGCTGAGGTTAAAGATGCAGCCGAGTCACTTCTTGGTGATACTCTTGTAACCCTGCAAACCGGTGAGGACGGTAAAAAAGTAGAACGCCTTTACATTACAGACGGCGTCGATATCGCTCAGGAGTTTTATGTAGGTGTAACTCTCGATCGGGCCAAAGCACAAAATGTGATTATGGTTTCTACCGAAGGGGGTGTCGAGATTGAAAAAGTGGCTGAAGAGACGCCGGAAAAAATTGTAAAAGAGTGGGTGGAGCCCGGTTTGCCCCTTCAAAACAACCAGGCAAGACGGCTTGCCTTTGCCCTCGGCCTGAAAGGAGATCAGTTTAAAAACGGCGTAAAATTCATCACTGCTCTTTACAAAGCGTATGAAGCTACAGACGCTTCTATTTTTGAGATAAATCCGCTGGTTTTAACTGATGATGGTCAGGTTCTTGCTCTTGATGCCAAGATCAACCTCGATGACAATGCTTTGTTCCGGCAGGCTAAGCTTGCTGATTTACGTGATGAAAGCGAGGAAGATCCTCTCGAACTTGAAGCAGGAAAATTTGACCTGAATTATATCAAACTTGATGGTAATGTGGGATGTATGGTCAATGGTGCAGGATTGGCTATGGCTACCATGGATATGATCAAACTTGCCGGCGGCGAGCCAGCCAATTTTCTGGATGTTGGAGGCGGAGCTAATGTTGAAACCGTGAAAAACGGATTTAACATCATCATGAAGGATCCGAACGTAAATGCCATTCTGATTAACATCTTCGGTGGAATAGTCAGGTGCGACCGGGTAGCTGGTGGTATTATTGAAGCGGTAAAGGATGAGAAAATTCAAAAGCAAATTGCCGATATGCCGATTATCGTCCGCCTGCAGGGAACTAATGCTGAAGAAGCCAAGGAATTAATAGATCATAGCGGATTAAATGTGATATCAGCAGTATTGCTTAAAGAAGCTGCTGAAGAGGTAACCAAAGCTATTGCCTGATCCGAAGAGAATCCGGTATGGTATTCTACACTAATTTTGATAGCATAGTCATGGTCCTGTAATCAGAGTGCTATTGGCATTTTTTTGATAACTCCATCTTACATGTGCCACTCATTCTTTGTCGGTCAGGTGAATGGCGGTAAGTACAGCTGATCAATATTCGCGAGTTTTGTTCAGCTATTAAATATAGGGAGGAACCCGGGGAGGTATTCAGATATGGAGTACAATTACGTAAAGCCCTCCAGGCTACTACAGGATTATTCCACTCTGAAAAAGCGTGCAAAAGAACTCGAACACATTCTGGATGAAAGCCGGTTTTTGGCCAAGCCGGCCGGAACAGGGTGGTCACCCGGAGAATGTATCATCCACTTAAATAAAACGGGTTGGCTTCTGGTTCCAAAACTGAATGAGGCGATAGAGCAAGCGAGAAAATCAGGCATAACGGCCGAGCCCCCTTACAAGCTGCGAGTATTTGATCGCTGGTTCATTACCGGGTTTCTAAGTCCTGATACAGGTTTCAACATCAAAGCACCTAATTTATATCGCCCTTCGGGGTATAAGGATTGTGATAAAGCCTGGGTTATTGAAGAGTTTGTTCTTCTTCAGGATGAATTGATCAGACTGGTACGAAAATCCGAAGGGCTTAATTACAGGGCTGTAACTGTGCCATCACCAATTAGCCGGTTGTTAAGACTTAGTTTAGGCGGTTGGTTCAGTGCAACAATTGCTCATCAACAACGCCATCTGGCACAGGCAGAACGTGCAGGGGGTATCACTGCCCGCAATACGGAGTCTTCTGCATGACCTGGCTTATTTTTGCTTTTTTAACGGCTTTATTCGAATCTCTCAAAGATCTGTTCAGCAAACTCGGCCTGCGCCAAATTAACGAGTATATCATCGCCTGGAGTTTTTTAGTTTTTGCGCTCCCAATTCTTTTGCCACTCCTGCTGATAACCGGGATACCTGAACTTTCGACCCGCTATTTTATGGCTCTTTTGATCGGCAGCAGTATAAATTCAACAGTAGCTGTGTTATATATGAAAGCTATCAAGCTATCCGATTTATCAGTTACTGTTCCTCTGGTTACCTTTACTCCTTTATTCTTATTGATCACCTCCCCTGTAATCATAGGAGAATTTCCGGAGCCTTTGGGATTGTTGGGGGTCGTTTTAATCGTGATGGGAGCTTACATGCTTAACATAAAAGAACAAAAACAGGGTTGGGCAGCACCCTTTCGCGCTCTTTTAAAAGAAGCAGGACCACGGCTGATGCTACTCGTTGCCTTTCTTTGGAGCATAACAGCAAATATAGACAGAATCGGAGTTGAAGAAACTTCACCTATGTTCTGGTCGGTCTCAGTTATGATGATGATGACGCTATTGCTTACTCCCATTGTGATATGGAAAACCGGAAATCCATTTGTTCACCTGCATGGAAACTATCGCGCCCTGATCCCTATCGGAGTCTTTCACGGATTGACAATACTTAATCAAATGACAGCAATTAGCATGGCAATGGTAGCTTATGTTATCGCAATAAAACGAATGAGCACCGTCCTCAGCGTTATTTGGGGAACACTCATTTTAAAAGAAAAAGGGATCACAGAACGGCTTACCGGAGTAATTATAATGATTGCCGGTGTTTTATTTATTACACTCTCGTAAATGGTGACAGAAAGTATTTTTAACTAATCCACTATTTTATGAAATAGTTCGATAAAGTGAATCCTGTTCCTTATCTTTTCTTTATAGAAAAGCGCTTTTTTAAATATTAATCATGGATAACCGATCATTATGGAATACAAATTTTTCGATGATGTAAACAGGTATTTTGACCGAGCCGCACCTTATGTGGATGCTGACCCCGGCTTGCTCGACCAAATAAAACGGTGTAATAATGTCTATCACGTAACATTCCCGTTAGTCAGAGATGATGAATCTATTGAGACGATTCACGCATGGAGGGCGGAACACAGCCAGCATAAGTTACCTGCCAAAGGTGGTATTCGGTATAGCTCTCTCGCCAATGAAGATGAAGTAATAGCGCTTGCCGCACTGATGACCTACAAATGCGCTGTAGTTGATGTTCCCTTCGGCGGAGCCAAAGGTGGAGTCTGTATCGACGTGCAAAATTATTCAGTTGCCGAACTTGAGCGAATAACCCGAAGATATACCTTCGAACTAATTCAAAAAGGATTCATAGGACCCGGTGTTGATGTTCCGTCACCGGATTTCGGAACCGGTGCAAGGGAAATGGGCTGGATTTTTGATACTTATCGTACGATGAATCAGACGATTGACTGTGAGGCATGTGTAACAGGCAAATCAATAGAGCTTTCCGGTATTCGCGGCAGAACTGAAGCTACCGGCAGGGGAGTATTCTTTGGAGTACGTGAAGCATGCTCTTTCAAGGAAGACATGAAGAAACTTGGTTTAACTACAGGTATTGAAGGCAAAAAAGTTATTGTTCAGGGGCTTGGAAATGTCGGTTACTATGCTGCTAAATACTTTCAGGAAGCCGGAGCACTATTAGTCGGCATCGCTGAAGCATCAGGAGGATTATATAATTCAAAAGGAATGGATCTGGAAAATGTGATGAAACATTGGAAAGAAACAGGTGCTGTGATTGATTACCCCGGAGCTGAAAGCTTCAAGGACTCTAAAAAAGTTCTTGAAATGGATTGTGATATACTGATTCCTGCCGCTTTGGAAAATCAAATCAATAAAGGGAATGCGCATAATGTTAAAGCAAAAATAATCGCTGAAGCTGCAAACGGACCAACTACTTCAGAAGCGCATAATATCATAAAAGAAAGAGGCGCTTTGATTCTTCCGGATAACTTTGCGAATGCAGGCGGAGTAACAGTCTCATACTTTGAATGGCTGAAAAATCTCTCTCACGTTCGCTTTGGCAGATTGGAACGGCGTAATGAGGAAAATATGCTTAACCGCATAGTGAAAGCCATGGAAGATTCTACAGGTAGAAAATTTTCAACAAAGGTGATTGAACAGCTCACGCATGGTGCCGAAGAAATGGATATTGTTGATTCCGGCCTTGAGGACACGATGATCAAAGCATATAATGAAATCCGTGAAATCAGGAGAGCTAACAATATTGACCTTCGCACGGCAGCTTTTGTAAGTGCAATCCGTAAAGTGGCTGTAACTTATCAGCAACAAGGAATTTTTCCTTAATTTTGCATCGAATTAGACATGAATACGTCAATAACTTATTGATGCTTACATTTTCACTTTTCATTTTACCGCTTCTGATCATTTTAATGGCCCTAACACTGGCCGGCGTAAATGCTAAGAACGGTTAGCCATGGAAGGAGAAGTTGTTGAGATTCCGATAGACGGGGTGGCAATTGCTGCTTTTTTCGCCTATCTAGCCTTGGTGATTGCCCTTGGAATTTATTCTTCCTGGTTTTCATCAAAAGGGATCAGCGAGTTTTTTGTTGGCGGCAGAAAAATTAACCGGTTTGTGGTTGCCCTTTCAGCGGTGGTTTCAGGGAGGAGTGCTTGGCTGCTGCTGGGAGTAACCGGCACTGCATGGATGATGGGAGCGGCGGCGGTTTGGACGGTAGTCGGTTACATCATCGTGGAACTGTTTTTGTTTCTGTACTACGCCCGCCGGCTTCGCAGTTTCAGCGGGAAGTACGATTGTGTAACAGTGCCTGACTTTTTTGCCGAAAGATTTAAAGATCGTGACGGGATATTACGCATCGTCCTTGTAGCTGTCTTGATGATTTTTATGCTCGGCTATGTGGCTTCTCAGTTTGTGGCCGGCGGCAAAACTTTTGCATCAAGTTTCCAGATTGAAGAGACTACCGGCATTTTGTTAACTGCCGGAATTGTTCTGTTATATACTACACTTGGCGGATTCCTGGCTGTAAGCTTGACCGATATGGTGCAGGCAATATTTATGCTTGTAGCCCTTCTTGTGCTTCCGGCTCTGGTTGTGATTGATCAGGGGGGATGGAGTATGGTGGTGGCCGAGCTTTCCACTCTCGATCCGACTTTAGTTGATCCTACCGCCCTTTCTATCGGAATGTTTATTGGATTTGTGGGTATCGGGCTGGGGGTGCCCGGAAACCCGCATATTCTGGCGCGGTATATGTCGATCAATGACAGCCGGCAATTCCGGTTTGCAGCAGTTGTAGGCACCACATGGAATGTGATCATGGCATGGGGCGCGGTTTTTACCGGACTGGTTGGCCGCACGGTTTTTCCGGAACTGGAAATGCTGCCAGCCGCCGATGAGGAAAATCTGTATCCTTTTTTGGCACAGGAGTATCTGCCGTCTATACTATTTGGTGCTGTAGTAGCTTCAATTTTTGCGGCAATCATGTCAACAGCCGACTCCCAGTTATTGGTTGCAGCCTCAAGTGTGGTTCGGGATGTGTATGAAAAAATAATCAAGAAAGGCGAGCAATTATCTCAAAAGCAATTGGTGCTTTACAGCAGGGCAATTGTGGTGCTGCTTGTGATCGGAGCTTTGATTTTCGGTATGATGGCGGAGCAGCTTGTATTCACCCTTGTGCTTTTCGCCTGGGCCGGACTCGGAGCCTCCATAGGTCCAACTTCCATCCTTGCGCTGTATTGGAAACGGACTACCCGCGCCGGAGTAATTGCCGGTTTATTTTCAGGGGCAATCGTCACCATAGTCTGGTACGTATTGCCGGGGTTAACAGACATTATTTACGAGCTGGTTCCCGGAGTCATCGCCGGCACACTTGCCACTGTTCTGGTAAGTCTGTACACCGAACCGCCGGAAGATACCGAGGAAATGTTTAAGGCGATGAAAGAGGATAGTGATATTTAAATTTGCTCTGGGAAGTAAATAGGATTAATCGTAGCTGAAATCCTGTATACGATTCCAGAGTTCGGGATCTTCATCGCCGAAGATCCACATATTAACCGCACCGAATTCATATTCTCTCACAAGATCCAGTTTGGCATTCAAGCTTCGGATATCATCGTCAATAAAAAACCATTCAAAGGTGCCTCCTCGCTCAATATAGCCATATTTTACTTTTTGAGTATCATCCCAATTTAGTGATCCATTGTATTGATCAATCAGGGATTCGGCATCTTCCCGGGAAATAGACTCGCTAAAAGAACGGGCATTAATATGATAGCGATCCGGATCGGCTGTAGTGTAATAACGTGATCCTCGCATAGTAATACCCATACTCAACTTTTCGGGTGGCACATACTGAAGACAGTATTCCATGACCTCCCTTAACCATGGCAGTCCCTGTGAAGGTCCGGGGGTTGTCCTGCGGGTGTGCTGAGCATATGACATTACTTTGATAAAATCACCGATTTCACCAAGTTTTTTCAGGTCGTAGCTGCCACGCCAGTTTTCCATCATCCACCTGGTATAACTATTAGCTCCACCCGTTTCCTCAAAACGGTGTACAATAGCAATGCTGATTTTATAACCTTCATCATGCAGCGCAGTTGCAGCTTTCCGGTAAAACTCTGTAAGCTTGTCACGATCATTAATATGTACCGCCTCAAGATCAATCTGGATGCCGTACAAATCGTATTTGCGACATAATTCTACCATACTTTCCACAGCTCGTTCAACAGACTTGGGATCATTCAGTAAAGCACTGGCCCACTCCTGGGAAAACAAACCCGCTCCGGCATCCAGATTTTTAACCTGAGGCATTACTTTTATGTCATGGCGCTCAGCCAGGTCAAGCAATCGCGGTTCCGGTTCGCCGTGGATAATTCCTTTATCATCAATTATGAAAGGCTCCGGAGCAACCAGTGATACTTTATCCGCATTCTCTTTTAATGTTTCAAATGCCATCGGACGGTAAGCAAATTGAAACTCAAGCTCGGGTTCGTCAAATGCCATTATTTTTGCGGGCATTATCAAAAACAAAGTCACTAATCCAAAGAGTAATTGTTGAATAATTTTCATATGTAGACTTTTATGATTTAGTTCTGT
Source organism: uncultured Chitinophagales bacterium (assembly GCA_964505385.1). Classification (GTDB taxonomy): domain Bacteria; phylum Bacteroidota; class Rhodothermia; order Balneolales; family Natronogracilivirgulaceae; genus SLJN01. The sequence continues at coordinate 30,792 of CAZDIA010000010.1, read as the reverse complement.
CATAAAATCATAGTTTGGTGGTGTTAATCAATCCAAAACAGTTCCCCGTTTGAAAGATAAATAATTTCATCTTCGTGAAGTTGCACTATAGCAAGTGACAGCACTGACCGTTCTTCCTTGTAGAATTCTGCCACAAAATCTGAAAGGTTAATACTGTATCTTTCATTTTTCTTTTCAAAAAAATTGGATAAAGTGCGGGGTTTATAGTGTTTTCCCGATATGTCAGCTGCAGGTGATAGCAGGTACATCGCATTTGGATCCAGATTTTCATCAATTGAAATATTTACCTGCGATTGTCGGGATCTATTTGCGTCTGAATACTCAAAGTAAACAGCAGGCTTGAACTTCCGGCTTTGTTTAATATAATCAAAATAAAAGGACAGCTCTTTTTGGCGCGAAATCAAAAGGCGGGGAACATTTGCAGAAGTACCATCCCAGTAACCCGGATTTACAGTGTGAAGATATAGGTACTCTTGGTTTAGTTCTTGAAAGCTTTCGGTATCATAATGGCCGAAAGGAAAAGCAAATGATATTATTTCAATATCCAAACCGGTTAGCCTGTGAAATTCTTTACCAGATATGTCCAATGATCGTTTGAGCTCTTTCCGGGATTCAACTACACTTTCATGATTGTAACCGTGAATACCAATTTCATGCCCGCGGTCAGCTAAATCACGAATCTGCTTTTTAGTGAGATGGTCATATTCCGGATCATTAATAAGCCCGGGGACAATAAAGAAAACTCCTCGAAATCCGAATTCTTCAAGCAGGCCGGCAGCTTTGTATTGGCTTTTGTGCCCGTCATCAAAAGTCAGCATAATCTGGTGTTCATCCCTGCTATCATGATGAGTAATTGATTGATAGCCATTCGATTTCAGAAAGTTTAGGAGCTCTTCCAATCTGGCATAGCTTTCGGAAAGAGTGCCGTTATCTGGTTCCTCTTCATAAAAAGAATGAAAACAAAGCACAGGTAGATACTCTTGACCATTGGCATTAATCAATCCTAAAGGCAGGAAAAGAAAAGATATCAGTAGAGTAACCTTCATCAAATACTCATTTAAAAGAAGCTGATGGTCTCAATTTTTACTAATAATGAGACCATCAGCCGAATCACATGATTTTGTAATAATGATTTGTCCATCAGATGGACGGATCATCCGGAGTATTCGGATTATCCCTGCGTTCGGAATCCGGATAGGGATAAAAGGTACGATTACGTTCATTTCCTTCATCCAACAAACCCGGTCCCGGCCGATCAAACCGGCGGCTGTCTTCGAGGCGTTGTCCGGTCAGAAATAGTTCAGCGCTTCGCTGAATATAGATCTCTTCGAGTAGCGAATCCATATCGGTATCGCCTTCATATTCAGGTAAATCAGCGCCTATACCGAGCGGGTCTTCATCAGGAGTTTTGGTTCTGACCTCGTTAATATAATTGACCACTTCACCGGTATCTCCATTTTGCCGGGCGATAGCTTCGGCTTTAATAAGCAGTATCTCACCGGGAATATAGACTGGAATATCGTCGGTAAGACTGGAGAAAAACCCGTCCAGATTATCCAGTGGCAAGCCAAGCTCATCACTCTCAAGGTCCACGGGATCAAGGTAAAAATCCAGTCTGCCGTCATTTTCATCGATCAATCCTTCCAGGCCGAAGTACTCCCTGGGTGCTACATACCCGAGTTGGTCGGTACTGTGAAACACAAAGATTTCATTATTCGACCGATCATCAAGGGTAAACATAGAGGTAGCCGTTGGATCGACAGCATCAGCAGCATCATATGCCTGCTGATAGTTGCCCAGCATCAGGTGAAATCTGGCCAGATAAGTATATAATGTATTTTCGAGATCGAAATCTGAGCTCAAAACTTCGTTGAAAAAAGCATCCGAAAATTCAAACCCGGATTGATTCCCGATATCTATAGCCTCATCGAGCAGATCTATAGCTTCCTGCAGTACATCTTCACGGCTAAGAAAACCTGGCCGATCAAGTTCCATAGTTTCTACCGGAGTTTGTTCAAAAGCTGATGCCAAAGCTCCTAAGGCTGCTGCCTTATGAAAATGAGCAAGAGCCGAAATTCCCTGTGCTGTTCCTTCACCCATGGGGATATCGTCAACTTCTGCTATCAGGTCTTCGGCCATTCCTATCATTCGGAAGGATCGTCCCCATATCATATTGATGTTGGCATTGCCAGTGGGAAGAGCTTCCCCGCCACGCTCCAACTCAAGATAATTAGCAAGGGTAGTTGTAACTCCCATTTCACCGGCGGTAACCCCGGTATTCATTACATGCCCGAGTAGAAAATTGGTAGCATGATATTGCTGAGTTCCTACGGCAAGAGTTACCATTCCTTCTCTGGTTTCCAGCACTTCTTCTTCTGATGCGGTATTCGGATTAACTACATCCAAATCGCAAGAGCTTAATACAAACAGTATTACTAAAAGAGAGTATAGAATTAAGTTTTTAAAATACATGGTTACTCCCAGGGTTAGAAATTCATATTTATGGCGAATGAAATGGATCGTGGGATCGGCACTTCTACGAAATCGAATCCACGTACTACCGTACTCTGGCCGGTAACATTGATTTCGGGGTCGTATCCGGAATAGTCATCTATGGAGAACAAATTGCGCCCGATCAGGCTAAGGCGAATAGATTCTAAACCCCACAATTCTGGGTAAAGTGAGTAAGAGGCTGAAAGCTCCCGAAGTTTTATATATGAGCCATCTTCCACCCAGTTCTCAAAGATATTGAATGTAGCGGCATTATAGCCCTCCGGCAAATCTCCTCTTAACTCTTTTTCGTAGTCATCCAAAGTGCCAAATGCAGGTAATGCGGCCAACCGGCGAGTGAAATTAAAGACATCATTACCATAGCTTGCATCAAACTGAGCCCGGAAATTCCATCGGTCATTAATATTGACTTCATTTATCCATGAAGCAATGAAATCAGGGTTGGGGTCGCCAATTACTCCTACATCGCCTGCCTGAGGAATACCGTCTGCATCTTTTACAATGTTTCCATCTGCATCACGCTCAAACTGAGTGCTGTAAAAAACACCAAGTGGCTCTTCGTTTTTAGTTGCAACCTGTCCAAATGCTCCGGGCATAATCATCACATCACCTTCGACACCGTCTACTTCATTGCGATTAGCAGAATAATTAAAAGTAGAAGTCCAGTTCAGGTCAGGCCGGTCTATCGGCAAGAGGCGCAACTGAATTTCTACACCCCGGTTATCCAGCGTACCTACATTTTGCAAGGCAGTGCTAAAACCGGTGGTAGGTGCCAGGGATCGCTCCAATAATAGATCTTCGGTATGCTGATCGTAGTAAGTGAAATCCACAAAAATACGGTCATTCAGCATGCTAAACTCAGTGCCGACTTCAATTTCACGCTGTCTTTCCGGGCTAATGTCTTCCCGGCCTAAGGTGGTAGAAGGACGGAAACCGGTTAACCCATCATAAGCTACGGAAGAATAAGTTGTGAAACGATCAAATGGTCCTATAGCCGTGAGCCCGCCGGATTCACCTATCGATGCTCGCAGAGTAAATTGATCGAAGATATTATCCAGAAAAGAGCCCCGCCAGTAATCTTCTTCAGAGATAAGATATGAGCTACTGATTTTAGGATAGAATTGCCATCGATCTTCTTCTCCGAATACCGAGGAAGCATCAAAACGGCCGGCTGCTGTCACAAAGAAGCGATCAGCTATATTCAAAGTCTCTTGTAGGAATGCACCCATCACTACAATTTCTGAACGGCTTTCCCCAAGTGTTTGCTCGGCTCCTCCCGGAGACACTTGGATAAATGGCGTCAGATCAGAAGACTCACCAACTATGTTTTCCCGGGATTCATACTGCAGGGTACCACCGAGAAGAGTTCGTGATTCAATCTGATCGGTTAGGTTTGTAGTGTATCGGACATTCAGATCATTATTCACCTGAACCACTTCCCTGGTTGATCGCCGGGAAAAACCGGTTTCCTGCCCCGGAGTAACTACACCGGTTGGGATAAATGCTTTACCGGTTTGTGTATTGGTATCATACCCTAAAGTATAGTCGATGCTTGTATTTGCAAATGGAGTTAAAGTAGCAGTGAAATCCCCTACAAATCTGCTTACTTCATTGTCAAAATCGTAACGGTCTATTACTTCCTGAGGATTTGCCAATACCCCATCAGCAGGATAGTTCCCTTCTTCATCCGGTGAAGGATCATACGTATTAGGGCCGAAGATAAATCCGGTCAATGCACCATAATCAGCCAAAACTCCTCCGTGCGGCACTTCATTGGTTTGGCTATACGCGTAATAGGCACCGGCAGAGACATCAAGCCAGTCAAAAATATCCTGATCGAGCCTGACTCTACCGCTTGAACGCTGATAGTCATTGCCATCGGATATCCCCTGATTGTTAAGGAAGCTACCGGAGATATAATACCGGGTGCCTTCTGTTCCTCCACTCACGGACAGTGATTGTTCTGTTCCATATGCAGTGCGGAAGATATTATCCTGATGATCATACCGCTCAACAGGATTGCCGGCCGCATCTTCAGGGTGCTCATTTACATCGAGGGTGTTGCGAATCTGATCCATTGTAAAGCGACTGTTGTAACTAAAACTGGGAATACCCTCGACACCACGCTTAGTGAAGATTTGAACAACTCCGTTATTAGCACGTGAACCGTAAAGTGCTGCTGCGGCGGCACCTTTGACTACTTCAATCCGCTCAATATCATTAGGGTTAATATCAGCAAGCCGATTAGTGCTGCCTCCACCGATGTCAATCAACTCGGGTGAGTCGTTATTTACAATTACACCGTCCACAACATATAAGGGCTCTGCCGCACCAAGAACCGTACTTGTTCCGCGAAGCCTAACTGATACCCCGCCCCCCGGACGACCACTACTCATATTGACTTGTGCACCGGGGACTTTACCCGAGAGGGCAGCATCAAGTGCTGAGGAACCGGATAGTTCGATATCATCACCGCGAACACTTGAAATAGTATTTCCGAGTTCTCTTCTTTCGGTGGGAACGGTTGTGCCGGTAACCACTACCTCATCCAGACCCAGCATATCGGATTGCAATTCAAGTGTACCAAGGTCGATTTCAGGTTCATCGGCAAACTCTACCTCAATTTCTTTGGCTCGGTATCCAATAAATCGAACCATCAGTGTGTAAGTGCCTGGTGAGATAGCTGCTGAAAATTCAAATTGACCATCGGTATCAGTAGCTACTCCAAATTGGGTGTCTGCAATTTGTACATTTGCACCAATTAATTCATTCCCGGTTTGGGCGTCTATTAAGAGACCGCTAACCGTATAATCCTGTTGTTGTGCCTTTAAACCGCTTGCACCGGCAAACGTAACAATCAGGAATATGGTAAAAAGCATAGTTAGTAACTTGTTAACCATATTGCTCCATATTTAAGGTGAGAACTATTATCCTAAATTAGAAAATTTTGCTAACCGGTAGCTTTTCTATTATCATCAAATAAAATCTAACAGCGTCTAAAATCGATCTTATTTTAAACTGTAATTGCTTGAAGTTGACTTAATAACTCCAACATCATAGAAGTAAGATATAATAAATCGATATTGGGTCCAATAAATATTATCCTGTAAGTGCTGTTGTACTAACTCATTGCAATACAATAAAATAGCATGAGAATTATTATGTACTATAAGCTTGTATTTTTAATTTTTCTTTTAATCCCGCTCAAACTATCCGGCTTTGGAGCCAACCCCGAATATGACCACCATTTAATCATAATCAGCATAGATGGTTTTCCAGCTGATGCTCTTGATAATGATGACCTTCCTCTCCCCAATATCCGGAAACTGGCTGATGATGGGGCCAGGGCAGAGTCGATGATTCCGTCAAATCCGACCAATACGTGGCCGAATCATACCACTCTTGTTACAGGCGTATTTTCCCGTGATCACAATATGTTACACAACGGATTGCTGACTTTCGATGATGAGCGGCAGGCCTACTTTGTGGATAATGCCACCAGCCGGTACGAGCTGGTCGATGTTCCCACACTATATGATGCCGCGGATGAGGCCGGACTTTCCGCGGCTGAAATCAACTGGCCGGGAACCCGTGATTCCGAATCCCTTGAATTCAGTATGCCGGATGTGTTATACAGTGCAGATTATACTACACCTCAATTGCAGGAAGAGCTTCTGGATAAGGGTATTTTGAGGGAAGATGATCTTGATGATGCGTTTTTAAGCCGCACTCCACCCGGCCGTGATGAAGTGTGGAATGCTGCCGCCACTCATTTGATACGTGAGCATCAACCGAATTTGCTGTTACATCACTTGTTGAATGTAGATACATCTCATCATCATCACGGAGTCAATACAACCGGTGGCTACACCTCACTGGCTCTTGCCGATCGGCATGTCGGAGATATTGTTGAAGCTTTGGAATATGCCGGCATCAGGGATCAAACCACTATTTTTATAGTCTCTGATCACGGTTTTATAAATGTGGATTATACATTGTATCCCAATGTGATACTTAGAGAACACGACTTACTTGAAACTGATGAAGACGGGGAAATCCAAAACGCCCGTGTACAGGTTGTTGCTACCGGTGGTACTGCTATGGTTGTTGCCGGAGATCACGAAAATGCTGACGAAGACTTGCAGCAAGCGTATGAGTTGTTGAGCGATCTCGAAGGTATTGCTGAAATTATAAAACCGGAAATGTATGAAGAGAATGGCCTTCCACTGCCGGAAGATAGTGATCAGATGGGACAGCTTTTCCTGGTTGCTGAAGAAGGCTATGGTTTTCAGAATTTGGCGGATGAACCGGATCATATATCAGATGATGGCCGGCTGATTGGGTATCATGGTTTTATTAACCACTATCCGGATATGGAAACAATATTTATTGCGGCAGGGCGCGGAATAGAAGAGGGAATGGAGGTTGAGACAATTGATAATCGCAAGGTGGCCCCAACAGCAGCTGAGTTGCTTGGGATTGAGTTTGAAATACCGGAGCTGTCTCCGCTTGATGAAATATTAAAGTAGCAACTAAAGATGAGTTACTTTTTACTAAAACTTCCTGTTTAAAAAGATTTCACTTGGAATCTTGTTTGATGTTTGAGCTTTGATGTTGTGTCAAACCTCAAACATGATTTCAACAAAAATCGCTGAATAAAAGCATATTAAAGTGGTGATAGATATCTGCATTTCAAAAAATAAAAAGGGGCAGGCTCCTTGTATCGCACCGCTACAACCTCCTACCGCTGCTGCCTTCCGGCCCTGACGGACTTCAGAGGGAGCTGGTCGTACAAGACCTGCCCCAAAATCCACTTCTTGATACACAAAAAGCCTGAACGATGTGAACAGGCTTTATCATGTGGAGCTACGGGGATTCGAACCCCGGACCTTCCCGACAAGTCGGGACGCTCTATCCAGCTGAGCAATTACAGGCAAATAATACCTGTAGCCCCATTTTTGCAAAGATTAAAATAAATAGCCTGATTATTACGGTCAGGCTATTTTATGTGGAGCTACGGGGATTCGAACCCCGGACCTCTTGCATGCCATGCAAGCGCTCTAGCCAGCTGAGCTATAGCCCCATAAAAACGTACAGAAATTAAAGAACACCTTCGGGGATTCGCCCACCCGGACCTTCCCGACGCCAATGTCGGGACGCTCTAGCCAGCTGAGCTATAGCCCCATAAAAACGTACAGAAATTAAAGAACACCTTCGGGGATTCGCCCACCCGGACCTTCCCGACGCCAATGTCGGGACGCTCTAGCCAGCTGAGCTATAGCCCCGTTTGTAAAGGATTGCAAATATACGGCATCATTTGCGCTATTGCAACGAAGTAATGCCGTTTAGATTTTTCATAATTCCTGAAATCACGCATAAAAAGCATCTTGGTTTTTCGTTATTGATTGTCGAATCTGCTTTTTATCTTTACAGAGCTTATATCAATAATTACTTAGTACCTGTTTTATCATGTCCAACCACTTTTCCGCCTATCCGATAATTAGTTTCTTGATGCTGGCTTTTTTGCTCACTCAATGCGGCACTACTGAAGAGGCAGCTGAAGAGCCGGAGACTGAAGAAGAAACCGCACGCCTGACTGATGAAATGATTGAAAGGTACGGGCTTGATCCGGATACGCCCGACACTGACGGTGACGGGCTGACCGATGAGGAGGAAATCTTTGAACATGGTACTGATCCGCTTGTTGCGGATACGGATAATGACGGGCTGTCGGATGGAGATGCTGTTTTGGTCTATGATACTGATCCGTTAAATCCGGATACGGATGGAGACGGAATTTCGGACGGAGATGAGATTCGGGTTTATCGCACGGATCCACTCAGTGCAGATAGCGATGAAGATGGTTTAACTGATTACGAAGAGCTTTTTGTTTACGGTACCGATCCCAATAATGAAGATACCAGCGGAGATGGCTTTACTGACGGTGAAGTGGTGCAAATGGGTGAGGATCCGCGATATCCTGTTGAAATGGTTGCGGATTTAGAGACGATCTACTTTGCTTTTGACAGATTCAATATTGATGATGAAGCTGCAAGGGTGTTGACCCGTAATATTGAGGAGCTCCGGAACGCTCCGGCTGAGTATGAAATTCGCATTGAAGCTTTTACTGACCATCTCGGAGGGGACCAGTACAACCTCCGTTTAAGCCAGCAAAGGGCTAATGCAGTGGTGGATTTTTATGTGGAGAATGGGATTTCAGAAGATCGTATTGAGTCGCGCGGAATGGGTAAAGCTCCTGAGCCATGTTACGAAGAAGATGAAGACGACCCCGGATGCCAGGCTAACAGAAGGGCAGAATCGATACCGGTTCATCCTCACAGGGCCACTCCCTGATCATACACCGGTTGTTGCCGGAAAGTGGTATACTGTGATTCAGATACGAGGATATTGGCGTTTTCTTAAAGGTAAGACTTAATTTATCGGATGATCACAACTTTGCCGGTTCCGCGCTCACCGTTATCTTCATCTACCGCTACCAGTACATATACACCGGAGCCCAGGCGGTTTCCCTGAAAATCGCGGGCATTCCACTCGATTCGTCCCCCTTGCGTATCCAGTCTGTCAACCACGCGACCGTCGGCTGTTAGAATATTTAGCTTTGTAGCGTCGGAGAAACCCTCGATTATAATGTTCCCGTCTTCTTCACTGTATGAATAAGGATTAGGGTATACGAAGAGATCATCCATTTCTTCAACCCCTGCTTTTGTAGTGCCCACGTAGCTCATAAGGCCGGTATCGGTAGCAATGTAAAGGGTACCGGTTTCTTCATCGAGAGTTAATGAGATGATATTATCAGAAATGAGAGGGCTGTTATCGGCAGTGAAATGTTCAAGTACTTCGTACCGGCCTCCTACAGGGCTTATGAGCCATAAACCCGCTGTTTCGGTACCTATCCACTTTTGGTTTGCCGCATTTACTTCAATTGCATTGGCATGAACATTATTGAGCAGAAACGGACTTGTTGCGGTGGTATCCGCATTTAAAAGTAAAGAGGCCTGCCGGTCCTGAACGCCTCCCTGGATAATCCGGTCGGGAAATGGAAAACTGGCTACCCCGCCGTTGGTTGCAATATAAACTTCACCTCTTTGATCTTCGGTAATATCATTAACCATTTCATTCGGTAAGTTACCGCTGGCACCGTCTTCAGTTAGATGAGCTCCTTCAAGTACGCCGTCTTCGTCAGGTTGCATTACTGCCAGTCCGCGGCCGGAGAAGCCGTCATCGGTTAAACTCGACCATAAACGCCCGCCGGAATCCCGCATAAGACCGAAAAAACGAGTATCGCCGACGAAGTTGGCCGGCCGGCTATAAACCTCGAATTCACCTTCAGACTCCTCATATTCATAGATGGCGTCCTGCTGATTTGTCCAGCTTGCAACCCACATGTTTCCCTCCCAGCCGGATGCAATCCCCCCGAGCACGGTAAAATTTTCGCCGGGTTCAAAATCCTGAATTGGGGAATTTCGGTTATCATAATGCCGTATTTCTTCGGTATCTTTATCCAAACGGACAAGGCCTTGACCGAATGAACCGAAGTAGTATGCCTGTTCACCAACGCCGGACCACATTATCCGGCGAATATTGTTATCACCGAGATATTCATTTGAGTCCCGGTGGTAATTTCTCCACTCTCCATCGGAAAATATATAAAAACCGGTGCGCCCGATTGTGTTACGCGATGCGGAAATAAGTGTGGAACCGTCCATGTTCATGTCTGTAAAAAAGTTGGAAAACGGTCCGTCCAGAATAATCTCCCTCTCAATTTCGCCGGTTTGTCTGTTGATCTGTAAATTTCCAAAATCATCGGTGGCCAGGAAGATTTGGCTGCCCTCTTCCATATATTGAGAGTCATTAATTACAGACTCTACATCACCGTCGAACTCCTCAAACGGCAGAAAGAATTCTTCCCCATCGTCATCCCGGATGAAAACGGTATCTGCGCTGGTAGCTGTGATGGCATTGCCCTGGTTAGATATGGTCATCGATGAAACATTTTTCCCCTGAAAATAGTCTGTTTCCTGCCAGCTATCGTTATCATACGAAAATATGCCGGCAGATGAAGATGTCAGCACTCTATTCTGCCAGTTGGTAATCAGATTAAAATTTTCATCAGGTAAACCGTCTTCTTCATCGAAGTTATCCCACCGGGATGGAATATCGAGCTCATCATCAAGGTTGCCGATGGCAATACCTGCGGGTGTGGCTGCAAGTAAATGTTCGTTGTAAACGGTGATATCGTTTACCGGCAATCCGGAATTAAAATCACCCAGATTTGTAAACTGATCGCGAACAAGCCCGGTTTGCGGGTCAAATACGATTATGCCAAAGTCGGTTGCGACATACAGACGCTCATCGATAATTTGTAATGCATTCACTGCCCGGGAGCTGAAGCGATCCGATCTGCGGATGTCACCATACTGCACTATGCTTCCGGAGCTGAGGCTAACTCGTTCCAGAGTGCCGTCGTCAAATCCGCGCCAGATGTAATCGTTTCCTTCGTCATAGCTCATGGCTGTGGCATTTACACGGTATAATCCGGAGCCGACGGTATACTCACGAATTATTTCACTATCCTGGATTTCAATCATACCACCGCCGGTAGCCGCCCATATATGGTTGTCAGGCGTTAAAGATAACAGGCGGGCGTCCGCGTGGGATACGTAATTCTGCCAGTCTCCGAGCCTTTGAGCCTCTGAAGGCTGATTATTGGAAAGCAGAACCAGAAAGAGCGCAAACAGAGGTATGCACCGGCGCAAATTTTTCATCAAAATCTGATCTCAAAAATATTTCTAATTACCATGGTCTAAGATATCAGCAACGATTAACAAATGCATCAAGTGCCGGAAAAAGGTTTAAATACCGTTTTGAGGAATAGGAATTTCGAAAACTACCTCTGTGCCGTTATTGGAATCAATTTGCATTTCTGCATCAAGCTGTCTTGAAAGCGCATTTATGATCTTGAGCCCCATTGATTCATTATCCATATAGTTTTCAGGGTCTTCCATTCCTTTACCGTTATCCTTTAGCCAAAGAATTAATTTATCGGAATTCTTTTCCATTTTTATGGAAACGGTACCCTCCTCATTCTCTTCAAATGCATGTTGAAAACAGTTGGTCAATAGCTCATTGATAATTAAACCCAAAGGAACCGCTTTGGTTAGCCCGAGTTTTACATCGCGGCATTCTATATAAATTGAAATATTTTGTGTTTCTATCTTTAAGCTGTTTTTGATCTTTTTGGAAAGTTCTTCGATATAAGTTTGCAGGTCTATGTTGTCCATTGATTCAGACTGATAAAGCATCTCATGGACAGTAGCCATCGCTTTAATCCGGTTTATACTTTCAGAAAAGTATTTTTTCAACTGCTTGCTATTCACCAACTCAGACTGCATATACAGAAGGCTTGAAATAATGGCCATGTTATTTTTTACGCGATGATGAATTTCAGCAAGCAGTACATTTTTTTCTTTCAGAGATTTGATCAGCTGATTTTCAGTCTCAAGCCGCTTGGAAATATCGGTAAATATAAAACTGCCGTTCTGTTCGCCGTAGATACCTTCAAACATCTGACCGCTCAGGGCGATGGGTATTTGTTTTCCATCAGCACTTTTGAGCTCCAATTCAGACCGGTATGATTTGCGTTTGTGCAGGAATTCCGGGATGAAAATATCTTTTTCATATGAGGGAAGGACGAGCATATCAAAAAAGTTGTGCCGGGAGATGTCTTGCTGCGATATCCCAAGTAAATTTAAGGCGGCATGATTAGCTTCGGTAATATTTCCCTGATAATCACTCATGATTACACCATCCGGGCTGTTTTCAAATAATAAACGGAATTTTTTATCTGCCCAAGATTTTTCAAGCCGGACTTTGTAGTTTTTTATTTCCCGCTCAATTGCCACACCTAAGCGATGCAGATTGTCTTTCATCACATAGTCCTGGGCGCCATTGATCATCGCATCTACAGCAAGCTCTTCACCCACTGTGCCGGAGACAAGAATAAAGGGGATATCAAGTTCTTTCTGTTTTTTGATTTCCAATGCTTTCATTGCATCGAATGCAGGCATTGAATAATCACAGATAATCAAATCCCAGTAGTCCTTTTCTAATTCGGAAAGATAATCCTCCTCAGTGCATACCTGATTGCTTGAAAAAATGAAGCCATGCTTTTTCAATGTTAGCTCGATGAGTTCAGCATCGTCAGAGCTGTCTTCAACAATCAATATGTTGATATGTTTATTAGAATTAGCCAATTTTATGGGGTTTAGTTATCTAAGTGACAGGAGGCTTATTCATGTCAAGCCAGTATTTACTAATGTGTTTTACGGCGAATACAAAATCTTTAAAGTTCGCCGGTTTCTGTATGTAGCTGTTCGCCCCATACTTATAGCTTTGATTGATATCCTGTTCCTCATCAGAAGAGGAAAGCATCACAACCGGTATCTCTTTTACTGCGGCGGTTTTTTTAATTTTTCGTAATACTTTGAAACCGTCGGCCTCCGGCATGTTTATATCCAGGAGAATTACGGTAGGTTTGGTTAATTGATCGGACTTATCGCGCAACTCATCAATAAATTCAAGCGCTTCTTTTCCGTCGGTCTTTACCTTTATAGTCGCAGAGATGTTATTTTGCTTCAGGGCCAGTTTTGTAAGCTCAATATCATCCTTGTCATCTTCCAACAATAGTATGTAGCGTTCTCCGATATTATTCGACTGCTTCATATACTTAATTTTTTGATAAAAAAATTTGTGAGTGTATAAAACCAGGTATCAATAACTTACTCTGATAAACTATTTCAAAGGCCACCTAATTTCAAAATGAGCTCCTGCATCATTTTTACTACTTGCAGTTATTTCTGCGGCGTGTTTTGAAAGTATTCGTTTAACAGTTGCCAGTCCGATGCCGGTACCCTCAAATTCAGATTCAGAGTGCAGGCGTTGAAATGGCTGAAATATTTTATCCGAATAATCCTGGTTAAATCCAGCTCCATTATCTTCTATGATAATGTGTAGGGATTTGTTTTGGGTTAAAGCCGAAAGGGATATCTCTGCGTTAGTTCGGTGTTTAGTAAATTTCCATGCGTTACCCAGCAAGTTCTCCATCATAACACGAATCAACTGCTGATCCCCTTTTATGATAATGTCACTTTGAAGCTGAATCGTTACATCCCGTTCGGGATTATTTTCACGAAGGTCAGAAATAACAGAACGTGCTATCTCTGAAAGATTCACATCTTCCCATTTAACGTCCTTACGGGTAATTCTCGAAAGTTTGAGTAGATCGTCTATCAATGTGTTCATTCGATCAGCCGCATTAAGGATACGATCCAAATAATGTTTTGTATCCTCATCGGCCTCTTCAAGGTGAGACGCCAGCGCGCTGCTGAATCCATTTATGCTGCGAAGTGGTGCTCTCAGGTCGTGAGATACAGAATAGGAAAAAGCTTCAAGTTCCTGATTTACGGTTTCAAGCTCTTTCGTTCTTTGCTTTACTTTGTTTTCAAGTTCTTCATTCCATTGCTTGAGCTGTTGCTCCCGTTCCACACGTTCGGAAATATCAACCATCACTCCAACCATTCGAATCGGCTTTTCTTGACCATCAAAAAGCATTTTTCCCCGGTCCATTACATGCGCCCAGCTGCCATCTCCTTTTTGAAATGGATAGTATGTGCTCCAGATACCTGCCGGGTTCTCCAAATATTGCTTAAAGTTGGCCAATGCGGAATCCCGGTACTTTTTAGGGATATAATTGAAGATTTCATCCAACGGAGTATTTCCGGCGAATTGCTGATGATTGAAAACTTTTCCAATCGTATTGCTATACCAGAATTCATCCTGATTTAAATCATATTCCCAGATAACATCACTGGTTAGTTCTGCCGCAACTTCAAACCGTTTTTGATAACGCTGCTTATGCTGTTCTGCAAGCTTAATTTCGGTAATATCATGAGCCAGACTCATCACGGAGATCAGTTCTCCATTCTGATCAACCAATCGTGAACTAAACCATTCACAATAAATGGTGCTTCCATCTTTATGGTAATTTCTGTTAGTTATAACTTTGGAACTTTCCTTGCCTGAAAGCAGATTGTTTATTTTTTCATTGACATGATCGCTATCTTCTTCGTGCACAAAATTCCATTCTTCGGGCTTGCGTCCGTAGACTTCTTCTTTTTTCCAGCCAAAAATGTTTTCAGCCTGTGCTGACCACTTTTGAACCCTGAACTCTTTATCCCATTGTATTACTGCCAACGGTGTATTATTGATATGAAAATTGAGTTCAGTATAAGCGTTCAGTAGTTTTTTCTCCGTCTTAACCTTTTCAGTTATATCCGTAACCAACACCAGTTCCGCTTTCTTACCTTGATATTCTATGGGATATGCGTTCACTTCGACAATTAATGCCTCTCCGCTTTTGGTTATGTGAGTCCAACCGGATGACAAATTAAAATCTGTATCTACGCTTTCCACATCCTCTTCCACCATTTTGATTTCCTCTTCGGGATGCAGGTCTTTAATCGTCATCTTCATTAACTCATCCCGGGAGTATCCATATTTCTGAATCATCCGTTCATTTACTTCCATGAACCGGTATGTTGCCATGTCATACACAAACATGACATTCGGGTTTTTCCGGAACAGCTTTTCAAATTCCCGATTGGCCTGGTTCTTCTTTTCTTCTTTGTTTTCAATATCAGTTTGCAGTCTTTTGGAAAAAAAGAAAAGCAAAACACCGGTCACGGTTACAAAGAAGATCCCTTTTACTGATTGCAGGAAAGAAAGGGTTTCAGCGGAAGTAACAGCGGCTTCAACAGCACGGTCGGATAGCAAAATCCATATTCCTGCAATGATGAAGTAGCCTAATGCTATGCCAAAAGGGGAGACTCGAATTGATAATAACATAACTTACGGGGTATAGTGGCACAATAGAACAATTTAAAAACAAAGTTATCAAATTCAACTATCATATTCGTTTTTTATAGTAGCCACTTACTTTTGTATATTTCCCCAGAATTAAATGGCCCCGTAGTTCAACCGGATAGAACAAGAGCCTCCTAAGCTTTAGATCCAGGTTCGAGTCCTGGCGGGGTCACAAATTTATTAAATTCAAATACTTGAACATCAATTGAAACCCAATCCACGTTTTTATCAAATCAGGGCTGTTTATTCCGAAAGTATTATGGCATCCTATGTAGCGCTTGTCTACGATGGTGAGGAGAAGGATCAACTCGGATGTGAGCTGTATTGTATTTTCAGCAATTTTGATGATTCGCAGTTTTCAAAACCGAAAGACCGCCAGCCAACATTGCAAGAGTTGTTGCGCACGGACGGCCAGGCTCATACTACTCTTCAGGGGAACCGGAAGATTGAAGATCAGCTGCTTACAAATCTGATGAAAAAGACGTACGGAGAGGACGTTAAAGTCGCGATGCGCAGATTAAAACCGTAGAGATGATGCGTAAAGGAAATGAAGGTTTATTCATCCTGATTTAATTCGCATCAGATGCACGGAAAACATATCGGAAGCATCCGTAAAAGTTTCTACGGGTATATATCCGGCCATCGAGGCCAGATCATGGAATTCAGAAACCGAATATTTATGCGAATACTCGGTAAGTATGGGTTCATCCTCCTCCAATTGAAAGGATTTACCGTTAAGATGAAGTTGTTGATTGCAGGTTGAAATGAGATAAATTTCCACCCGCCCTTTTTCGCTGTTATAATGTGCATGGTGCCGGAAGTTTTCCGGACTGATATCTGCTTGGAGCTCATCACGCATCCGCCTGATCATATTTTTATTGAAACTCTCGGTAACCCCCTGCTCATCATCATATGCCTTTTCGAGTAGAGTTGGATCTTTCTTCAGGTCGATCCCTGTTAGCAGCCAGCCATTACCACCCGTTAGTTTGTGGAATTGTTTGAGAACATCTACTGCCTCTTCAGGTTTATAATTTCCGAGAGAGGAGCCGGGGAAGAAAATAACAGGAGTGGAGTGATCCGGAAGAAACTGCTGGTCCGTCAAAATTCGGGAATCCATATAGTCGGCATCAATAGCGGTAAATTGGATGTTGGGGTATTGCCGGGCAAGGTTTATGCAACGCTCCCTGAGATGCTCGCCTGAAATTTCGATGGGTACATACCGGTGGATTTCGCTGATTCCAGTGAAAAGCAGCTCCGCTTTTTCACTGTTGCCGCTCCCGGGTTCAATCAGCGTTATTGGTTTGGGTATCAGCTGATTCAGCGCCGGGGCACAATTGCGAAGAATGGTTTTTTCGGTTTCAGTAGGATAATACTCCGGCAGTCTTGTAATTTGCTCAAACAACTCTGATCCCCTTGAATCATAAAAAAAACGGGGAGATAAAACCTTGGGTTTTACAGAAAACCTGTCGTAAATATGGGAAGCAAAGTCTTCCGGCTCTACAGCAAAACTTCGAAACTCGAAATTATCAGGATGATTCAAAACTTACTCTGTTAGATTTAATTTTACTGAGGAAGAACCCTTAATAAACTGAAATCATTTCCGATAGTTTTAATCATCGAGCGCTTGCAAGGTATTGGTTTCCCGAATAAATATGAAGGTGTCATACCGGTAGGGCAAAATGGTATTAACATAATTTTGCTGATCCTGTTGTGGATTATACACCACACCCATAGCCCGGTGCCCTATTGCCGAATCAAGCTCGTGAAAAGCATCCGGATACTGGTGCATAGGCAGGAAAAACTTATCTATTTCGACCTGCTCCAACCTTGATTCCAGACTGCCGTCCATTGCTTCAGGAATTTCCATTTCCTGGCGCCGGCCCTCCCATTGCATTCCCGCATAAACCGAGCCGGTATAGGTACCGAAACCTACTGCAAACACCTGATCCCGGCCGTATTCCTCCCGGGCAAGCTGACCGATGTTATGCATTTGCTGTTGATGCATATCCGTGGCACGGGCGTCGCCGATATGTGTATTATGCGCCCAGACAATGCCCCGAGCCTCATCCCCATAGCCCTCCAGCAGTCGTTGGGTGGTTTCGAAAAAATGAGTTGCCCGGTAGTTCCAGGATGCCGGACCACGCTCTAAATTAGCACGGTAATGCTGCTCAGCGCGCCGGGCAAGATGAGCGCTTTGGTAGGCATCGCTGAAGGCAACCGAGTCGGCCTGTGACCACGCATCTTTGTTTTCTTCAAGAATCTCCAACACGTAATTCATCTCTTCTTCGCAATCCTCACCCGTACTGTGTACCGATTGGATATAATTCTGCGGATCATGATAATCGGCAAGACAGCTGTAGGTATCTTCCACATCTTCGGCAATCGCTGAATCCCACTCCCCGATGTGAGAAACCACCGTCTGCATGGCACGTTGTTTGTCGTACATATCGATACCGTAGAAGCCTGCTCGCTGCTCATCAGGAAGGTCGGCATTATATTCCCTCATCCATTCAATCAACTCTAAAACTTCTTCATTACGCCACATCCAAAGCGGCCAGCGATCAAAATATTCCAGGGCTTCCAAAGCACTCTCGGGGGCGTTATCCCGGTGCTTCACATATTGATTTACTCGCTTTGCCGCCGGCCAATCGCCTTCGACGGCAATGAAGCGAAATCCTTTCTCCTCAATAAGATATTTGGAAAGCTCAGCACGGTAGCGGTAAAATTGGGAAGTTCCGTGGGAGGCTTCTCCCATGAGTACGAGTTTGCGGCCGTCATCGATGGTTTCCCCGAGTTGCGGCATGTCATATTCTGAATCGACTTCTACCGCGTATTCAGAGAATATAT
>CAZDIA010000010.1:3775-12392 GCA_964505385.1 uncultured Chitinophagales bacterium | reverse complement strand
AGTTGCGGCATGTCATATTCTGAATCGACTTCTACCGCGTATTCAGAGAATATATTGACCCATTCCTGACTCAGGGCAATAGACGGATATATAAAAAACATCCCCAGAAATAATACGGATGCGGTCGGCAGTAACCTGAAAACGTTCATTAACGCGTTTACTTTAATTATATGGATTGCTAATCAATAATAAATAAAGCACTTTTGTTTCACATTCCAAATATCTTATAAAAATTGCAATAAAATTGGATGTAATGCAGGCTAATCATAAGCATACAGTTGATCGGGTTGCACATATTATCAGGTGTGAGTACAATTTATTGGGTTATATTGCTTTCCGGATAATAGAATTGGTGAGATATCCTGACTTATGATATCAGAGATTTTTTTCCTGGTTGCAGGACTGTTTTTACTCGGTATCGGGGCCGACTGGCTTGTGAAGGGCGGATCGAGCACTGCAAGAAGATTTAAAATCTCTCCCATGATTATCGGGATGACGATCGTGGCGGTTGGCACCAGCAGTCCGGAACTTGTTGTGAGTTTAAAAGCGGCATTCGAAGGTTCCGGATCCATTGCCATGGGCAATGTAGTAGGTTCCAATATTTGCAATATTCTGCTGATTCTGGGTGTTGCTGCTCTCATCCGTCCGCTGCCGGTGCAGCGGGCAGCATTTCGGGTGGATCTACCCGCACTGCTTGTATCAAGCATTTTGCTGATGATCGTTTTTTTTGACCTGGAGCTGACCCGTGCGGAAAGCTTCGTATTGATTGCCGCCACCATCGTTTATTTCATTCTGAGTTTACGGATACAGCAAAGCGAGGCACAGCATAAATCCGAATCAGGGGAATGGATTTTGATGAAAACCTGGAAAAGCCTGTTCTATATTCTTTTCGGATTGGGTGGTTTACTGCTTGGTGCCCATTGGCTTGTCGAATCAGCCCAAAGTTTGGCAGAAATTGCAGGATGGGATGAAGGCATTGCGGGTTTATTTCTTGTTGCCCTGGGTACAAGTCTTCCGGAACTTGCGGCTGCAATAGCCGCTTCGATCAGATCGCAGGGAACCCTGCTGCTGGGAAGCATTGTAGGATCCAACATTTTTAATACGCTGGTTATTCCGGGAATCAGTTTTCTAATCTTTCCGGGCGCCGCTCCGTTTATCGACATCTTCAATATGTGGATTATGCTGGGTGTTACAATTTTGCTTATCCCGCTGATGTTTACCGGAGGTCGATTAAGTCGTTTTGAAGGCGGGTTTCTGAGTATAGCTTACCTCATTTACATTTATTTTCTTATGGGCTAAAATCAGCAGCAGAATATGGAATCAGCAGAAAATCAGATCCCGCCGCTTCCGGAAGTCCCCTCCGGGCTTAGCGAAATTCAAGCGCATGTCGAATCATACGAAAAGCTTGAAGGGGCACTCAAACCGGATAATCATGCCCGTATCGTTTGGAATAATCCTGAAAATCCGGAAAAAACCACCCTTGCTCTGGTTTACCTGCATGGATTTACCGCAAGCCAGGGAGAAGGTGATCCGCTGCACCGCAGCCTCGCGAATAAGCTGGGTGCAAATTTGTATCTGCAACGGATTACGGGGCACGGATTAATGAACCGGGATAAGGCTCAGCCTGTGGATGAACAGGTATGGCTGCAGTCTGCCAGGCATGCGCTTGCAATCGGGCATCAAATAGGCAATAAGGTCATATTGATGGGCACTTCTACAGGCGGTACGCTGGCACTGTACCTTGCGGCTTATTATCAGGAACTGGTTCATTCATTGCTCCTGTACAGCCCTCTGATTGGTTTTGCCGATCACCGGATACATCTGCTTGAGGGTACCTATGTAAACCGGGTGGCAGGTACGCTTTTCCGGAAGTTGAAGCTGGAAAAGCAAAACCGACCGGTAAATCCGATGTGGGAAAAATACTGGTATACCGGTTACCGGTTCGAAGAAGTGCTTGCTCTGGTCCGCCTGATAAAAAAGTCTATGGGCACTGAAACTTTTCAACGAATTACGCAACCCCTGTTTCTTGGGTATTACTATAAAAGCCCGAGATTGCAGGATTCAACCGTATCAGTTGTGGCTATGCTGGAGATGTTCGATTCCGTATCCATACCCGAAAGGAAAAAGCAGAAGCAGAGCTATCCGGAAGCCGGTAACCACGTGATTACCAGTAAGTTTATATCACCCCATGTAATTGATTCGGTAATTTTCGATTCACACAGGTTCATCGAAAAAGTAGCTACTGAGAACGCATCATGAAGATGTACCTTCCTTAAGTCTGAACTCCCTGAGTGCTTTATCCGCTATTTCTTCCCCCAGTTTAAGAGAGGCTGTTGCGGCAGGGCTTGGAGCGTTAAGGACATGCAGCTGCCTCTTGTCTGAAATGAAATAAAAATCATCGATCATATTCCCTTCCGGGTCCACAGCAATTGCTCTGATACCGGGTGTGGCACGCCGAAGTTCGGATTTTTCAATTTCAGGGAGCAGTTCCTGAACGGCTACGGTAAATTTTCTTTTTGAAAATGACCGTCTGACTTCCGACCACCCCAGTTTCCAGTGATTGCGAGCCAGTTTTCGGAATCCGCGATATCGCAGGATTTCCCAGGAATCCCCGATCCTCACAGACCATCTCGAGTATCCTTCACGGGATAGTGACAGCACGGCATTCGGTCCGCACTCCACGTCTCCATTTATCATGCGGGTACAGTGCACTCCCAGAAATGGAACATTCTCATCAGGAAGAGGGTAGATTAACGAATTGACGCGATGCCGGGCATCGTCTTTGAGTTTGAAGTATTCTCCGCGAAACGGGATGATCTGCACATCGGGTTTGAAGCCGGCGATTCGGGCAATGCGATCGGCTTGCAATCCGGCACAATTGATTATGGCCCGGCTTGTAAAAGTATGGGTAGTGGTGGAAAGCCGGAAATAATCCTCCTCATTTTGTATTGCCATTGCTTCTTCATTAAGCTTAAGCTTTCCGCCCGCTTTTTTGAAAAGCTCAGCCAGTTTCCGGCAGATTTTTTTGAAATCCACAATGCCTGCCGAACCCACTTTAATTGCCGCAATGCCGCGGCAGTGAGGTTCCGCTTCGTGGAGTTGCTTATCATCTATAACCTGCAACCCTTCAATACGGTTTTCGAGGCCGCGCTCATAAAGCTGCTTTAACCGGGGGATTTGGGATTTATCCGTCGCAACTATCACTTTTCCGCAAATATCATGCGGAATTTTGTGTTGTTTGCAAAATTCAACCAGGCGATGCCGGCCTTCCCTGCAGTACTTCGCTTTCATGCTGCCGGGGCGATAGTAGATTCCCGAGTGGATCACACCGGAATTATGCCCGCTTTGATGCGCGCCGGTATGAGGGGCTTTATCCAAAACTGTAATTCGCTGCTCAGGATTTTTTAACTGCAAGTGATAAGCAGTGGAAAGGCCAACTATTCCGGCCCCGATGATGGTAATATCTGTGTCTGATTTACTGATAAAATATCTATTGATTTGGTGTCATTAAGAAAATCTGGATGCATCAGACCGGTCCTGATCGACCGGAGAGTATATAATAGATTGAAATTATAAGCTCACTCCAAAAAGTCTGGACTATATACTAACGTCTAAATTTTTAAAATATCGGTCATCCCGGAACTCCTCCTATCGTCGTCATCCGGGATGACTGCTTTGCTTTTTTAGGTTTGAAAAATACATATGAAGTATTTTTTATTTTCGGAGTGAATTCAATTATGAAGTTGCAATGATAAGCATCACAAAGCATTTTGAGTACTATTTCCTGCAGAAAGGCGTAAATGTAGTGGTTTTCAGAAAGAGGAATCCACTCTTTTCTGATCATTGATCAAACTTTTTGGAAAGACTTAATGAAGAAAAAGCTACTAAAGGCATTAGAGCTTCATCAAACCATCGGCATTTTTTCCCACACTCGACCTGACGGGGACGCACTTGGCTCGCAAGTTGCCCTGTGTCTCTGGCTTCAGCAAATGGGTAAAACTGTTTATGCTTTTAATCAGGATCCATTTCCTTCCAATCTGGCATGGATGGAAACCTATTTTCCTGTAAATGCGCCTGACTCCCAAAATGTGGAAAAGTGTGATGCCTATATTTTTTTAGACGGCAACCAGTTAGTGAGATTCGGCTCTGAGGCGGAAAAGCTCAAAAAAAGCGAAAAACCGTGTTATATGATCGATCATCATCCCGATCCTGATACCGGTTTTGATCTTTCAATCTCCGTTCCGGGAAAATCCTCCACTGCCGAGCTGGTTTATGAACTTATCTGCGAATATGATTCAGAAGGCATTAATCCGATGATGGCAAAGGCGCTGTACACAGCTATCATGACGGATACCGGCTCGTTCCGGTTTGATTCGGTGACGGCTCAGACGCACCGGGTTATTGCACATTTGATTGAAGCCGGCAGGTTCTCCCCGAATGAGATTCACGAGGCGGTATTTGATAATAATGAAGTACGTCATTTGCACCTTTTAGGGGCTGCACTGAAGAACGTACGCATGTTTCATAGCAATCAGCTTGCCACAATAAGCGTTACTCAAGCGATGTTTGATGAAGTCGGGTGTCATCAGTCGGACACTGAAGGCTTAGTTTCTTACCCTCTTAGTTTAAATAATACAAAAGCGGCATTTTTGCTTTATGAAATGGAGGGAAAGGTCAAAATAAGTTTAAGATCCAAAAACACGATTGATGTTAACAAAGTGGCCCGCCGCTTTAACGGTGGCGGACATGAGAGGGCGGCGGGTGCCTGGCATCCGGGTCCGTTAGAGAAGGCTGTTGATGATATAGTAGAAGCAGCGGCACAAGAACTAAATGAGGTAAAAAAAGGGTAGAAAGTTAATCAGGGTGATAAAATCCGGTCTGACATATCGGTATTTTTCCGGCAGCTTGTTGCTGTCGGCACTGATTTTATCGGCGGCAGGTGGCTGCGAGATGGATGAGACCGAATCGGAGACCGATGAACGCGACGGCGCCTCACCCGTCGTAGATGATGAGTTATATGATGCCCGGGAAAATGCCCTGACCACAGCGGTAGACAGTGTGACGGAAGCAGTTGTGGGTATTCAGACCACCCGGCTGGCCGATACCGGCAGCAGATTTGAATTTGATATGTATGAGGGGTTTTACTATGAGCCCCGAGCTCAGCAGGAGTTGACGACCATAGGTTCCGGTTTCATTTTATCCGAAGAGGGCTATGTGTTAACCAACGAACACATCAGTAGTCACGGAGCTGAAAATATTAAAATTACCATGCATGACGGCACAATTTACCCTGCCGAGCTGATTGATGCGGATGAACAAACGGATATAGCCCTGCTTAAAATTGATGCCGATACCACATTTCATTATGTTGAGTTTGCCAATTCGGATTCAATCAAAACAGGGCAGTGGGCTATTGCGGTAGGCAACCCGACCGGTATGTACAAAGATGGAAAGCCCACCGTAACGGTCGGAGTAATCAGCGCCTCTAATCGCAGTTTACGCCGGGCTCCCCGCGGTCAACGGTACTATCTTGATATGATCCAGACCGATGCCACGATTAATGCCGCAAATGCCGGAGGCCCGCTGGTGGATGCAAACGGCAAAGTATTGGGCATTAATACGATGGTGCAGACTGGAGAGCGGGCGCAAATGCATCCGGGGCTTGGATTTGCCGTTCCCAGCAGCCGGATAAAACCCCTGGTGGATGCGTTTATTCAAGGAGAAGAGGTAGTCCATGATTTTGATCCGGGTTTTGAAACCATCCCTGTAACCGACGAAATTGAAGAGCGATACAATCTCGATGTTGATTACGGGTTGTTGGTCATGAGTGTAAACAAAGACGGTCCCGCATACGAATGCGGAATTTTACCGGGTGATGTTTTACTGCGCATTGATAATCAGCGATTAATGGGTGAGGCGCACACAAGAGCTATATTCAACCAATACAGACACGGTGATTCCATCGATGTAGAAGTGATGCGAAACGGCTCGCCTTTTGAAACCAGCATGCTGCTCAGAAAGAAGGCAACTACGCGGGAAGAGTAAGCGTCGCGCTGTGCTATTTTTTGTGTAAGGGAGATTCCTGTGGATGCTCTTGATCTAAAAAGAATCTATAATAAGAGGGAGCACCATGAAACGCGGCATCTTTTTCTTTCTCGAAAAATTGCAGATCACTCCTTATGAGAGGCGGACAATGCTGATTTTGGTCGGCGCGCTGGTTGTTATCGGAGTACTGCATCAGGTTGAGTACGGTGAGAATTTTGACAAGGAGTTTTATCAGCCTTATGAAGAGAAATTCGAAAAACTAAGCTATCAGGCAGCAAAACGTGACTCTCTATTTGTATTGCAACATTATCCGGCAAGTGATGACCGGGGTGGTACTATAGCAACCGAAGAAGCGTTAACGGAGAAGGCTGCCGGTGGAGAAGATATTTCATCTTCCTCCGATACTTCAGATGTTTCCATTGACAGTATAAATGTGAATACCGCTGATCAGGAACAACTGGAAAAACTACCTGGTGTAGGGCCTGCCATTGCCCAAAGAATTATCGAATACCGGGAAGAACACGGACCCTACGAAAGAAAATCAGAATTAACCAATGTGCGAGGTATCGGCGAAGCCCGCCTCGATAACATCAGGCCATACATAAAACTTGAATAAATACCGGAATTATGAGCACTCGAATTCTTTGGGCAGATGATGAAATTGATCAATTAAAACCGCACATTATTTTCCTGGAGAAAAAAGGGTTTGAGGTTACTCCGGTATCCAATGGTGATGACGCTCTGGCGCTGATTAATGAAGAATCGTTTGATCTGGTTTTTCTCGATGAGCAGATGCCGGGCAAAGACGGTATTACAACACTTTCCGAAATCAAAGAAATCCGGTCATCGCTTCCGGTGGTGATGATTACCAAAAGTGAAGAAGAAAGCATCATGGAAGATGCCATCGGTGGCAAGATTTCGGATTATCTGATCAAGCCGGTAAATCCGAATCAGATTTTACTTACGACCAAGCGGATACTTGATCGCACCCGGATTCGGGATGAAAAATCAGCGCAAAGCTACCTGCAGAGTTTTAATGAGATCTCCATGCGGATTAATGACAAGCCGGACTGGGACGAATGGGTGGAAATTTATCGCAAACTGACCGGCTGGGATATGGAGCTCGAACGCAGCGATGAAGGATTGCGGCAGGTACTTGAAGATCAGTTTCAGCAAGCCAATCTGGATTTCGGAAGGTTTGTCGAAGATGAATATAAACAATGGCTTTATGGCAGTTATCCCGATCGCCCGGTATTATCACCCGACATCATGAGTCACTATGTAAAGCCTCATCTGGAAAATGGTGAAACCACCTTGTTTTTCCTGATTGACTGCATGCGTTATGATCAGTGGCTGGTGTTCCAGTCAATGCTGGAGCGGTTTTACACCATCGATGTCGATTTCCATTACTCCATCCTGCCGACAGCAACGCCGTATTCCCGGAACGCCATTTTTGCCGGGATGTACCCGCTTGAAATTCAGAAAAAATACCCCAGGCTCTGGCAAAACGGAGATGAAAACGAGACATCCCTGAATCAGTACGAAGAGGAACTTCTGGCCCAGCAAATTAAAAGTATGGGGTTTGATTTTACTCCGAAGTATGAGAAAATCCTCCAGGCCGAAGAAGGGCGAAAGATAGCTGACCGTATTTCCAACTACACTCAGAACCGCTTAAGCACCTTTGTGATAAATTTTGTGGACATGCTGGTTCACTCCCGCTCTGATTCTACCGTCCTTAAAGAATTGGCTCCGGATGTCTCTGCATTCCGCGGACTCACCCAAACCTGGTTTGAGCATTCCTCACTGTTTCAGATGTTTAAGTCGCTTGCGGAGCAGGATGTTCGTGTGATAGTAACTACCGATCACGGAAGCGTTCGCTCGCTGCGGGATACCAGAGTACTTGGTGATCGTAATACCTCAACCAGCTTGCGATATAAATTCGGCCGGCACCTCAAATGTGATCATGATTCAGCCATAATCATAGACCGCCCCCTTGATTATTATCTGCCCCGGCTGAATTCAAGCACCAACTATCTGATTGCCAAAGAAGACTACTATTTTGTTTACCCGACCAATTATCACCACTATCAAAACAAATACCGGGATACCTTCCAGCATGGCGGGGCTTCCATGGAAGAAATGATCCTGCCGGTAGCGACGATGCGTCCGAAATAATTATGGCTGATACTGGTGAATCTAAAAGCAAAGTTGAGGTCATAACCGGCAGCGTTGAAGAAACCATTGATCTGGCCGCAGATTTTTCCGGAAAAATTACTTCGGGAAGTATAATCGGATTAAGCGGGGAACTGGGTACAGGTAAAACCCATTTTGTCAAAGGAGTTGTAAAAGGACTTGGCGGAGACCCGGAGCAGGTAGATTCTCCGACTTTTGCAATTATCAATGAATATCGGGCGAGGTTGCCCGTTTATCACATGGATTGCTACCGGCTCGAAAGCGAAGAGGAAGCCGCGGTAATAGGAATGGAATCCTATTTCGAAGGTTCCGGGATATGCTTGGTCGAATGGCCGGAACGCATAAAAGGACTGTTACCCGCTACAACTATTTGGGTCAG
>CAZDIA010000010.1:0-3675 GCA_964505385.1 uncultured Chitinophagales bacterium | reverse complement strand
TCGAATGGCCGGAACGCATAAAAGGACTGTTACCCGCTACAACTATTTGGGTCAGTTTAACTCACGTTTCCGAAACAAAACGAAAAATCATCTTTGGCTACGAACCGGTTTAATTCCTTATTTTTCAGTTTCTATGGAAAATCAAAAACTCCCATATCGAATTGACCGTTTACCGGTGATTTATCCGTTTCACCGGCGTGCAACCAATGAGTTGCAACCGGGAGATTTGGTGTATTACGGGCCGTGTCCGGAATTTTATGGAATTGGGGAAATTATTAGCAAGGTAGAACAGTTTTGTATAGTGGATTTCAGAGGAACCGGAATTTACGGGGTCCACAAAGATGCGATGGAATCGAAATATCTGATTCCGATACATAAGTTAAATCTGTCACACTTACTTACTGAAGTGTAAATGAGTTGCTGCACATACCTGCAATGTAACCGGTTGTGAAATTTGTTAACTGGTGCTTCCGGTTTATCCGGATTTAGTGGCTTAAAATTTCACTTCTGCCATTTTTGGCAGAAAATGACCAAATATCAAATAACAAATCTCAAAACTTGTCCAGAATCCATTCGGGATAATGAATATTTCAAACTAAAAACTTCGCTGATGGTTTGGAAATTAGTTGATTGGATATTGAACATTAATTGACTTTTGTTATTTGATAATTGGAGCTTCCGGTTTAACCGGATATGGGGGGGATTAAAAATCAGGAACAATCACTAATTAAAAACCATATGCTAAAACTGATTATTTTTTTGCTGGTGATGCCGTTAGTTGCAGGGGTGGGATCCACTTCGGATGTCAGCTACGATGAAGATCAGCTTGAGTTTTTGAAGAATCTTACATTTACAGACCTTGAAGGTGAGGAGCAAAGTCTGGAAATGTTCGAGGACAAAGTTGTGTTGATTGACGTTTGGGAAACCTGGTGCACCCCCTGTCTGATAAGTTTTCCGCACCTCGATGAGTTGCAGGAAACCTTTGAAGGCGATTTTGTTTTGCTGGCACTCAATCCGTTGATGATGGATGATAAAGAAACGGTTGAGCAGTTTATCGACGAGCATGATTACACCTTTGTGTACGGCTATAACGAAGAAATAGCTGAGAAACTTGGTATAAACTCAATACCATACAAAATTTATATGGGTCCCGGTGGAGAGTTTATCGAAACCAAAATCGGCAATCAGGGACCTGACGCCGACTATGAAACCACCCGTGCAATCATCGAAGAATACGGGAGGTAGAAACATGGATACCTTATTATCCTGAATATAATCAGTATCAGCTTAGTGAGCTGATTATATTAAATAAAAACACATAAATGGGTGTTGAATAGTAGGGATATAATCCCTACCTTTACACGCTTCATAATTTGAACCAAATAAAAAGAATCCATACATGATTCAAGATAAAAAAGAAGAAAAGTTACCCTATAAGGTTAAAGATATTAACCTTGCTGATTGGGGCCGAAAAGAGATAAAAATTGCTGAGGCCGAGATGCCTGGCTTGATGGCCCTTCGTGAAGAATATGGCAAAGAAAAGCCATTGAAGGGCGCCCGTATCGCCGGCTGCCTCCACATGACGGTGCAAACCGCAGTACTTATTGAAACCTTACTTGAGTTGGGCGCTGAAGTTCAGTGGTCATCCTGCAATATATTTTCTACACAGGATCATGCAGCTGCAGCAATCGCCAAAGATGCCTGCCCGGTTTATGCCTGGAAAGGCGAAACTGATGAGGAATACGACTGGTGTATAGAGCAAACTCTGTATTTTCCGGATGGCAAGCCATTGAATATGATTCTCGACGATGGTGGTGACCTAACCGCCATGGTTCATGAAAAATATCCGGAATTGCTGAAAGGCATTAACGGTCTTTCGGAAGAGACCACGACGGGTGTTCACCGCCTGTATCAAATGGCTAAGGAAGGCACTCTCGGTGTACCCGCCATGAACGTAAACGATTCCGTTACCAAGTCTAAATTCGACAACCTCTATGGTTGCCGTGAATCTCTGGTAGATGGCATCAAGCGCGCCACTGACGTTATGATCGCCGGTAAGACCGCTGTTGTAGCTGGTTACGGCGATGTTGGTAAAGGCTCAGCTCAAAGTCTGCGTTCCTACGGTGCACGCGTGATCGTGACCGAGATTGACCCGATCTGTGCACTTCAGGCCGCAATGGAAGGTTTTGAAGTAAAAACCATGGAAGAAGCCGCACCTGAAGCTAACATCGTGATCACGGCTACCGGTTGTGCCGATGTTGTTCGTGCCGAGCATTTCGAAATGATGCCGGATCAGGCCATTGTTGGAAACATCGGTCACTTTGATTCAGAGATTCAAGTTAAGTGGTTGCAAGCCAATGCTAAAAGAGATAATATCAAGGATCAGGTAGATGCGTTCACCTTGCCGAACGGCAACACCATTTATCTGCTGTCCGAAGGCCGTCTGCTCAACCTAGGTAATGCGACCGGACACCCGTCCTTCGTGATGTCCAACAGCTTTACCAATCAGGTTATGGCACAGATCGCTCTGTGGCAACGACCTGAAGAGTTTGAAACAGACGTGCACGTTCTGCCTAAAGATCTTGACGAGAAAGTAGCTCAGTTACACCTGGGTAAAATCGGAGTCAAGCTCGAAGAGCTCACAGAAGAGCAGGCAGATTATCTCGGAATTCCGAAAGATGGTCCGTTCAAGCCGGAACATTACCGGTACTAATCCGGGATAGTAATTCCAAATTAAAAAGCCCTGATCCGCTGTAAAGCAGGTCAGGGCTTTTTTTATTTATGTTATTTAAATCAGGAATTACCCGGATTTTTCAAAAGCAGCAATCGCTTCGTCTAAAGTTCTGAAATTATCAAAAACGGTGATTAGTTTCGTCACCATCAGCAAGCTCTCAACCCTGTCGGTTGCGCCACAAAGTTTCATATCACCTCCGGCATTCCGCATGGTAGTTAAACCACTTATGAGAATACCAAGTCCGGAAGAGTTCATAAATTTTACGCTACTCAAATCGACAACCACGTTCTTTTTGTCTTCGTCTATGAGCCGTTTTAACTCTTGAGAGAATTTAGCGGCATCCGGACCACCCATTACATTGCCTTTGAGTTTTATGACCACACTGTTGTATCGTTCACTAACCTTGAAGTTCATACGATAAAAGGATTTATAGTTTGTATTTAATTTAAAGCAAACATTCAGCAGGCTGTGTTAAACTGTATTTTGAATTACATCCCGAAAACTTTTAAAACCTTGAATTAGGGATGCCAACGCCCTGCCATAGCTAAATCTACATGTTTTTCAAGCCTCCTCACAATTAATATAGCAAAATTTTAGATTTATGCACTTCATGTCAGGGCTGTTAATTGTTAAAGAGCACCAATTAACTCTTAACATTACAATAACATATTGCGTTGAAAATTCAAAATCCACACGGGTGGCTAAGTTTTATAAAGTCAGACTGTGAAAGGCCGGGATGCCTGAACTGAAATAATAACTTTTGTATTCAGGTGCGAGTTGATATTGCAAATAAAGGTGTAAATTTTTATATTTAAGGCTTGTTTTAAACAGCTATCTTTATAGCAAAGAGCGGGCAATCAAGTTGCCCTGAAGATATTTGAAAAATTAGATCATATGAGCGCCGGTAGCTCAACTGGATAGAGCACCTGACTACGGATCAG
>CAZDIA010000009.1:0-91479 GCA_964505385.1 uncultured Chitinophagales bacterium | reverse complement strand
GTTGGGCGGAGGAACACGCAGCCAAGTGCCCCGGCAAAGCACGGCTGCTTCTTCAACCGGAATGGGATACCCCTGAATCAATACCGCTGATAGTGGAATATGTGAAAGAAAATCCTGAATGGGGGATCAGCCTCCAAACTCATAAATTTCTCGGCGTTCCCTGATAGGAGCCAATGAGTTTATTGATTTTTGATCAAATATCGTTGTCAGGCATCTGGTTTTTCAGCGTATTTAAAGGAGATGCAGTTTGTTCAAAATCAAGACAACTTTCGGTCAGTTTCCGGACCATGTAAAATGCGTGGCATATTACCTATGACTTCATCACGCGATAAACCCGTCATTTTTAATAGGAATCATTTACAAATATGATGCGCGGCCCGTTCGGTGCCTCGATCTGATTCGCATCTGTTACTATAATACCATCTGATGCGTGCTCAATAATAGATTTTATAAGTTTGTTTTGCATTTATTGAGGGGCAGTTAAGTATCGCTCAAATATTATTAGCATGGAATAAAATATTTCGGTTATCAAAATTAACGATTTTATATATAAGTTCATTCATTGACTGTCAAAATACACGCTATCATTTTTCGCTTGATCTTTTCACCTCCTCATCAGTTCCTTCTTTAATAAGAGATTGTTTTCCTTTTGCCTTCTTCAATTCTCGATTTCAAAAAATACCGTGCATCGATAAAAAATGCGGTTGTGGACATATTATCGGCAGTTATTAAGGGTGATAAAAGAAAGAAATATTTTTTTGTTTTTTTTAACATATATTATAGGTTATTAAGGTGATCTTTTGGATGTTAATGCTGAATGTGTGCGGTTGGCATTTAAATCTTATTGCAATTTGAGTGTGTATTGCTGTAATGATCTATAAGTACATTTATGAAACTGGCGATATATCACCGATGGTTCTGCGAACGTGACGGAGCGATCGGCTTTTAAGATTTAAGTTCCCGGGGTTAATCAAACTCTTGCGCCGATACGGCAGATAATACCAAAAGGCGATGATTCACACCCAAATAACAAAAAATGGAGTTGTAAAATGAAGAATACCTTACAAATACTGACTGCTTTTGTGATGTCATTGGCAATCATTATAGGCGGTTCTCAATGGGCCAACGCGGATGAGATTGAAATCTCTGACTGGCATGATCTTAATGATGTGCGCAATGACCTGGAAGCGGAATATGTGCTGTTGAACGATCTTGATGAAGATACCGACGGATACGGCGACTACAATGACGAAGGCTGGGAGCCTATAGGTGACGCTGATAATAGATTTATGGGTAGCTTCGATGGCCAGGGATATACTATCCGGGGCTTGACTATTGACACCGAAGTAACCTGGGGTGGTCTTTTTGCCCGAGCTTTCCAGGCCAATATCCATGATATGAGTGTCCTGGATGCGGATATTACGTCAACCGAGGTTGGTGGAATCGGAGTGCTCGCAGGTGAATTGGAAGTCACGGATGTAGAGAATGTTACAGTCAGTGGTACGATAACATCTACCGGACAAAATACACTTTTTGGAGGCCTGTCCGGCCGACAGTCAGCCGGCAATGTAAGAAATGTTGGCTCCTATGTTGATATCAACACGGAAGGCAGAATCGTAGGTGGTATTTATGGCCAGATGACAGCCGGAGCCGTACTCGAGCAGGCTTATTATAAAGGTAGCATCACTACCGATAATCCGAGTGACATGAACCGCTGGATCGGCGGAATTAACGGTCAGCACGGAGGTGGATCGATGATATACGATTCTTATGCAATAGCTGATGTAAAAGGCACTTACAGAATCGGAGGTATTGTCGGCCACCATTGGCGTGGCGGCGCAAGGGTTATCAATTCCTATTTTGTAGGAGAGGTTGAAGGAGATCAAGAATGGATTGACGCTTTCAATGATACTACTGATGCAGATGATCAAATAGAAGATATCCAGGTTGGCGGTGTAGTCGGGTATAAGGATCCTCCCCAAGACCCTCAAACTGATGACGATATAAGCATGCTTATAAACACCTTTTGGGATACCGATGTATCCGGTCTGGAAGACGCTTATGGCGATGGAGAATATCATGAAGATGCTGAAATCGCCGAAGGTAAAACTACGGACGAAATGAAAGATTCGGATACCTTTGCCGAGTGGAATTTCGATGATATTTGGGCTATCGATGAGTCGGTAAATGAAGGATACCCGTTTCTGCAATTTGAAGATGTAGAAGACGGTTATGAGCTGACCCTAAATGTCGATATGTCCCGCGTAGATGAATTCGAGGATGCACCGGAATTTGACCCGGATGCGCATGATGTCTATGTAGCAGGTACTTTCGCCGGTGATTGGACACAGCCAGGCCAGGATACTGATTTCATGTTGGAGCCCTCTGATGATGAAGATATCTACACCATCACATTGACTGTTGAAGGCGGAGAACACGAATACAAGTACTTTCTTATAGAAGATGAACCCGATTGGGATGTAGGTGAATGGGAAGGCGACCCCAACCGTGACATCGAAGTTACCGGAGATAAGGTGGTCGATAACACGTTCGGTGACCAGGAAGAAGTAACAAGTGCTGAGGTGATCACGGAATCCGAAGTTCCGGGTGAGTATCAACTTGAGCAAAACTACCCCAACCCGTTCAACCCATCAACTAACATTGAGTTCACCATTCCGAACAATATGGATGTCCGGCTTGATGTCTACAATTCATTAGGTCAGCGTGTAGCTACACTGGTTGATGACCGTTTGAGTGCGGGAACACATACGGCCACATTTGATGCCTCGGGGCTCTCAAGTGGTACGTATATCTACCGCATTACGGCCGGCAGCCATGTCGAATCACGCACTATGACGTTTATCAAATAAATAAACGGCGAATTTGATCATTGCAGCAGAGCAGGATTTAAAAGGGCGTTCTGAAATTTTTCAGAACGCCTTTTTTTCGACGATCCATAAGTAAATCAATGTCTGATCAAAATCAGTTTTTATGTGGTAAAAATTAGTTCATTCCTTATACTCCCAAATATAAGCATCATCACCCTCTCTCACTTTTTCGCCTACTTTGATTGTACATTCTTCCCCTTTTAATGCTTCATTTGATGAGCGATCATTCACCCAAAGTGATTCAACTTCTGTTTCCACAACTCCGGTGGTATTTCCAATGATGAGCACAGTATGGTCTTTGCTTAGCTTTCTGTTTTTGATTAACAAATGCGCGACTTCCGCTTTGGAGTAGTAATTCAGAACTTTGCCGAGGAATATCTTTTTCCTGGTAGCTTCTGAGCCACGTTTTCGACTCCATTCTCCCAGATGCCTTCCAAGGTAGTAGCCATCCCAAAACCCTCTGTTATATACCTGATATAACCGACTCTTCCATTCTTCAATTTTTTCAGCAGAGTATGATCCCTGATGTATCGATAGGGCCGCTTCTTTATAGCATTGCGTTACCGTTTTTACGTATTCCGGCGATCGCCCGCGGCCTTCTATTTTTAAAATTTGTACTCGGGCGGAAAGCACTTCATCAAGAAAATCGATAGTGCAAAGATCTTTGGGCGACATTATATATTCGTTGTCCACTAAGAGTTCGTTGTTATCATCACTCTTTACACTGTAAGTCTGTCGGCAATTTTGCCTGCAAGCGCCGCGATTAGCTGAGGAATTATGGGTGTGCAGACTTAAATAGCATTTCCCGGATATTGCCATGCATAGAGCGCCATGTGCGAAAACCTCAAGCTGAACCAGGTTTCCTGAAGGTCCCTTGATCTGGCGCTCTTCAATTTGTCTCGCTATAGCAGCTACCTGCTCAAGGCTAAGCTCTCGCGCTAAAACCACAGCATCCGCGAAATGACTGTAGAATTCCACCATTTCAATATTAGAGATATTTGCCTGTGTGGAAATATGTACTTTAACACCCCGCTTGCGGGCATATGATATCGCGGCCTGATCGGATGCAATAATCGCTGAAACCTTATGTTCCTTGGCGGCATCCACAAGCTGTTTCATCACGGGCAAATCATCGTCATAAAGAATGGTATTCAGCGTGAGATAAGTTTTGATTCCATTTTTCCGGCACAAACCGGTTACTTCCGGTAAATCTTCAAGAGTGAAATTATTAGATGATTTAGCCCGCATATTTAGCTGCTCAATTCCAAAATAAACCGAATCTGCACCACCTTGAATTGCTGCGCGTAATGAGGCGTGATCACCGGCCGGAGCCATAATTTCTGTAGGATGTTTCATTTATTAAATAGGAGAGTAGTTATTATCTTAATAGGATATAAAGACCAAAAATTCTGAATATTGCAAAATAATGAATAATAATTTGCATTTATAATCTGTAAATCAGATGATTTTTAAATCCTCACTAATACAAAATGTCCGCTTCCTACCATTCGAAATTTGAAAAGCTTCAGCAGTACCACCTTTATCGCGCATTGCCGGAGTTATCACGTTCATTTATTGAAAAGCGAGCGTTTGAATATCAGCTTTCACAGCAGCAATTTTATGAGTTGGTAAAATGTGAACGGGATCTTGAAATGTGGGGTGAATCCACACTTATGCAATGGTGGGAAGAGCTGGATTCGCGGGCGGTTCATAAGGATGAATTTATCAGGCAAGCGCGCAACTATGTTGAGAATTTACGAAATCAACCGCCGGATTACAGTAAACCCGGGATTACCGCACTTCCTGAGCCATCAGCAAGATCAATCAGGAGAAAGGCCACTGACCGAAAAATTTATGGTGAGTGTCCGGTTGCATCAGATGAGACTGTCTGCTGCAACCTGAAAACTATTGACGCAGTAGAAAACTGTCCGCTGGGATGTTCATATTGCTCCATTCAGACATTTTACAGTGATCATTTTGTTGTTGAAGAGAATCTCAAAGAAAAACTAAATCAGATACCGATTGATCCGCATCGAAAGTATCATTTCGGAACGGGGCAGTCTTCCGATTCTTTGGTTTGGGGTAACCGTAACGGGATGCTGGAAGACCTGGTTGAATTTGCACACAGCCATCCGAATGTTCTGCTTGAATTCAAGACCAAGACTAACAACGTTGATGATCTGCTTTCACTAAATCTGCCGTCAAATATTGTGGTAAGCTGGAGCCTGAATACATCAACTATTGTAAATAAAGAAGAGCATTTTACGGCATCTTTGGAAAAACGTCTGGCATCTGCAAAAAAAGTGGCAGAGCAGGGGATACCCATCGCTTTTCACTTTCATCCCATAATTTATTATGATCAGTGGCAGACGGAATATACCGGATTAGTTTCGAGGGTAAAACAAATGTTCAATCCGTCTGAAGTGCTGTTTATTTCAATGGGAACACTCACACTGATTCAGCCGGCGATCAAACGTATCAGAGAACTCGGTTTTCCTACAAAGATTTTGCAGTTTCCGCTGGATCGTGATCCACATGGGAAAATTACCTATCCGGAAGATTTGAAAGTTGAACTTTTCGAAACGCTTTATCAATCATTCGGTGATTGGCATGATCACGTCTATTTTTATCTCTGCATGGAAACTGCCACCATCTGGCAAAAAGTCTTCGGATTCTATTATCCGACAAATGAGGAGTTTGAAGCTGATTTTCTGGATCACAATTTTTCCAAAATTGAACAGAATTTCAGACCTACGGTTAAACCATAAAGCTTAGTCAGATTTTTGAAATCTTTGTAGCGATAACCATTGCGATCAAGATCGGTATCGGTATCGGTATCGGTATCGAAAAAATATAGCACCAAGCTACTTAAAAAACAGATGTAAATCACTTCTATCGACGAATTAGCCCAGGGTTTGCGGGTAAGCCCAATAAATTGAATAGTATTCTTTGGATGAAGAGTTTATCGCATGGGGGTGGAAAGGTTTAACAGTTTAATGGGGGTATTCGATACCGATAGCGATCCCGATCCCGATTTTGATTCAATCAAAAAGAAATTTCAGGAGGCAAGTTTATTTTTTGCTTTGATAAAACCAATTAGGGTACAATCTCCAACTCAAAACTATCGGTATCGGAAAAAACAACTACGCTTTAGTGCTGATCGGTATGCTTTCTTCTTCTACCATGGAAGATTTTCGACCGGAATCACATACCGAATACTTTCAATTAACTTTGCCTACCGGCATGATATAAAGTGGATACTCACCTTCATCCAGTTCTAACACATTGGATACACCATCATCGTCAAAAGCTCCTATGCAAACTGTGCCCAAATTGAGTGGCACACTTTGAAGATAGATATTTTGAGAAACATGTCCGGCTTCCATGTGCATATATCGCCGGGCACGTCCTCCGTATTGTTGCTCGGTTCGTGCAAGAACACCGGTTATAACCATGACCACCGGAGCATTCGTGATGGCATCCTGCTGAAGTGCAACATCAAATAGTGAAGATCGCTGATCGCCATCTATAGTTTTAACAAGTGAATGCTCCCCGATTTGATAATGATAGATCCCGTCAGAAATATCTTCGACGCCCGTGAGTAAAAAGTAAAGTTCAATCGGATAGGTGGCACCGGCGGATGGGGCAGTACGATAGCCCGACATTTCCTCAGTTATACCCTGCGCAGCCCATGCGAGTTGCCCGATTTCTTCCAGTGATACCGGAGTATCTGTATAATCACGTACTGACCTCCGCTGTTCCAATGTTTCTTCCAGCGGGACTTCTCCGGTTATTTCGGGTTCAGGCAAAGTAATTTCTTCCATATCGTCACGGTTTAACTCGTTATTCTCTTCCTGAAGATTGCATGAAACCAATAATAAGGAAATGAATAATCCATTGATTAATAGTTGCATATTGACCTCCTGAGGTCAAAGGTTGTAAATCAACATGAGAACAAATACTTTGGAAGCCTCCCAAATTGATATGATTGATAAGCTTGTCATTATTCAAATAACCTGAAAGGTATAGTTTATTTGAATTATCCGTACAGTGAACAAAATCGGGACCCTGAAAGTATTCGCTTTCATGGGCGTTCAGTTCACCGTTTCACCATCCTCTAACTCTTTTAAAAAACCCACTCCGATACATAATCGAAGTGGGTTTATCGTTTACAAAAGCCTTAATAGAATCAGACATCTATTAATTGTGCGTCGATTGCCGCCCGGGCTGCCGCAAGCCGTGCTACCGGCACCCTGAATGGACTGCAACTTACATAATTCAGGCCAAGTTCATGGCAAAGCTGAATTGACTTAGGATCACCGCCATGCTCGCCGCAAATACCCAGTTCAATATCGGATCGGGTAGTGCGACCTCTATCAACGGCTATTCTCATTAAGTCGCCGACACCTTCACGGTCAATACTCCAGAAAGGATTGACCGGAACTACACCATCTTCAACATAACGAGCGAGGAATCTTCCTTCAGCGTCGTCACGGGATATACCGTAAGTTGTCTGAGTGAGGTCATTGGTACCGAATGAGAAAAATTCAGCTTCTTCTGCCAGCTCGTTGGCTACCATGCATGCGCGTGGAAGCTCAATCATGGTGCCGAACTGATATTTCACATCAACGCCTTTCTCATTTGTTACCGCTTCAGCAGTGGAAACCAGACGTTCACGCATCGTACTCAATTCGGTTTTAACCGAAACGAGGGGGATCATGATTTCCGGATGAGGATCCAGACCTTCCTCTTTGAGCTCACTTGCAGCTTCCATAATAGCTCGTACCTGCATCTCAACGATTTCAGGGTAGAGCATGCCGAGCCGCACGCCGCGGAGTCCAAGCATGGGATTGGCCTCATGCATGCTTTCAACTATTTCAAGCATTTCTTGCTTTTCAGCCAGCTTGCTTGAGTCGCCTTTAGCTTTCAGTTCAGCAACTTCGCGGATAAGTTCTTCATAGTTCGGCAGGAACTCATGAAGCGGCGGATCGATAAGCCGGATGATGACACCCAGGCCATCCATTGCGCGCAGAACACCAAGAAAGTCATCTTTTTGCATTGGCATCAGCTTATCAAGAGCTTTCTTGCGCTGCTCTGTATTTTGGGCGAGAATCATTTCGCGCATTATCGGCAGCCGGTCCTCACCAAAGAACATGTGTTCTGTTCGGCAGAGACCGATACCTGCAGCTCCGAAGGATCGCGCACGTTTGGCATCTTCGGGCGTATCTGCATTCGCACGCACGCCAAGCTCGCGAAATTCATCAGCCCAGGAAAGCAGGTTGATCAGCTCCTCTTCTTCATCAATATTAGGCACGAGAGTCGGCAGCTCACCTTTATAGACTTTACCTGTTGAGCCATCAATTGATATTGTATCACCTTCTTTGAGCTGCTGATCTCCTGCATTAATTGTTTTCTTATTCAGATCAATTTGCAGTTCATCACACCCAACTACAGAAGGGATACCAAGGCCACGGGAAACGATAGCAGCGTGTGAAGTCATGCCGCCACGCTGGGTCAGGACACCGGCTGATTTCAGGAAGCCGTGAACATCATCAGGTGTGGTTTCCGGCCGCACCAGAATGACTTTATCATCTTTTCCCCATTCTTCTGCGGTATCGGCATCAAATACAACTTTGCCAACGGCAGCTCCCGGGGAAGCGTTGAGGCCTTTGGCAAGCATTCGCCCTTCGTTTTCCGCTTTTTTAAGCTCATCCGCCTGAAAACGCGGGTGCAGCAAAATTTCGATCTGTTCCGGAGTTACCCGGCGCAAAGCGGTTTGACGGTCGATTATACCTTCTTTGACCATATCTGATGCGATTACAACAGCAGCTTTGCTGGTTCGCTTACCCGCACGGGTCTGAAGAACCCAAAATTTTCCACGCTCAAGCGTGAATTCGATATCCTGCATCTCATTATAATGATCTTCCAGTATATCACAGACCCTTTGGAGCTCTTCATGAGCGTCGGGAAACTCGGTCTTCATTTTCTCTACAGAGTCCGGTGTGCGAATACCAGCCACGACATCTTCACCCTGAGCATTGGTAAGATATTCACCATAAAGCTTGGATTCACCAGTGGATGGATTTCGGGTAAACGCTACACCACTTGCTGAGTCAGTTCCCATGTTTCCGAACACCATCGTCTGGATGTTACATGCTGTACCCAGATCATGGGAGATCCCGTGGTGCTCACGGTAATTGCGGGCACGCTTGGTGTTCCAGGATGCAAAAACCGCCTCAACTGCCTCCCGAAGTTGTTCCTTCGGATCCTGAGGCATGGGTTTGCCGGTTTCTTTCTCAACTACTTTCTTAAACTTTTCACAAATTGATTTTAATTCTTCAACAGTAATATCAGAATCTACTGAAACTCCAAGTTTTTCACGTGACTCTTCTAAAATACTTTCAAAATTATCCAATGATATACCGAGTACAACGTCTCCGTACATTTGGATTAATCGGCGATAAGAATCGTAAACAAAATGTTCATCACCCGAAGTTTTGATAAAACCTTCGAGCGTTTCATCATTAAGACCGAGGTTCAGCACGGTGTCCATCATTCCTGGCATCGAGAATTTTGCTCCGGAGCGGACTGACAAAAGCAGAGGATCATTTTTATCCCCAAACTTTCGATCCATTTTTTGCTCAACCTCGGCAAGCCGTTCAAGAATTTCATCCCAAAGGCCTTCCGGAAACTTTTCGCCTTCTTCAAAATATTGCAGGCAAGCTTCCGTGGTGATTGTAAATCCGGGGGGTACAGGCAGTCCTAACCGGCTCATTTCTGAGAGACCGGCTCCTTTACCACCTAATAATTCCCGCATATCTTCTGAACCATCTTCAAAGGCATATATCCATTGTTTGCCCATCAACACACTCCTTTCTGTTTAATAATTTGGTTAGTATCACGGTTTTACCGGCAGGGTAAGCCGCGATTTAAAATTGTGCTGTTAATAGTACTAATTATGCCAGACAATTGCCCGATTTTTAATGGATCCTAAAATCCAATTTTAAAGTTACTCCTAACTTTCCACATTGATAATCAGTACTTCTATATCCATGTGGGTCGAGCTGAATTTCTAATATAACGATAACCCTTTAGTTTAGTGTACGGACAAGTTCAGGTATCCCTGATGAATAAGAATATTATTGGTTATCAATAGGCTTTGTTAGTTATTGTTAATTCAAAAAATATCATTATTTAGTGCACTTGTAGTTTTCTTACAGACACTATTTGACAAGGGCATCTGATTTGTAATTGTCCGCCCTTCGACATTAAGCTGATAGATATAGACGCCTGTCGATAGGTCTGAGGCGTCAAAAGAAACTTCGTGCCTACCGGCACTTACGTGTTCATCAATCAAAGTCTCTACTTTTTGACCAAGAGTATTGTAAACTTTCAACTCTGCATGTGCATCATCAGGCATTTGAAATTCAATCGATGTAGTTGCATTGAAAGGGTTGGGATAATTTTGACTTAAAGTGACCTCTTGTGGAGTCTCTTCCTCAATTTCATTATCAGGGCTGCTGGTAAGATTCTGCGGGAACGCACTTGTACCACCCGCGAATACCGCAACAAGGTCTACACCCGGAATATCCTCATCGTGATCTCCCCTGATAATTGCCGAGTACTGGATGCCCGGTTCGATTTCAAATTCATCAGAATAAATTACCTCATCATCACCGGAAGGCGTCACTGTGACAGAAAAGTCATCTGTTGCAGAGAACTCCATAAATTCGGTAGCACTTTGATACTCCATGCCGGAAATTTCAGGCTCTCCCTCGGGGTCACTGTTTATGTAGATGTCAACAGAAAAAGCATCCTCGTGAGCTGAAGCATGCATGAACCGTATTTCAACAGTCTCAGTCAGGGTTTCATCACTGTTTATTTCACCGGCGTGCAGATCTATGTTAAAGATCAGAAGAAGGGAAGCTAATGATATATGTCGTAACCAGTTTTTCATCTTTTGTCATCTCCGGTTAGAAATTGGGTGTATCCAATATTTCTGCACTTTATGAACAAACAGAAACCAACAAATGAAGAATCCGGACTGTTGACCTACTTGGGTTTACCCTGAATACATGACCATAAATAATGTGACCGATTCGACCAGCCAAATTAATATTT
Organism: uncultured Chitinophagales bacterium; assembly: GCA_964505385.1. GTDB lineage: Bacteria > Bacteroidota > Rhodothermia > Balneolales > Natronogracilivirgulaceae > SLJN01. The sequence goes on along the minus strand of CAZDIA010000009.1, from coordinate 80,470 downwards.
ACAGGGTATACATCTAATTCCTCATTAGTATTAACGAATTTTAGGTGAACAAATGATACTCAGTTTCATTTGTTACGAAAAATGTTCAAAACCAGGTTGTTATCTGATTATTTATAGAGAATCGCACTAACAAATTCGCGGTAACATCTCTCCGGATAACATATCCAGAAAACGGCGTCCGCCAATTTCGGTATGTAACACAACTTTACCGGGATGCGCATTTGTAATTTTACCGATTTCCGCGCTCTCCATTCCTAACGGGTGCTGACGAATAGTTTCAATAACTTCATCAACCTGGTCCCCGGGAACGACCATGACAACCTTACCTTCATTTGCCATGTAGAGTGGATCATAACCAAAAACTTCGCAAATTCCGCGGACTTCATCTCTTACAGGTATAGCTGCCTCATCAACTTCTACGCCAACCGGAAGGGTGCTCGCTATTTCAGCTAACACTGTTGCAAGACCTCCACGGGTAGCATCCCGCATGAAACGAACCTCATGATGGCGGAGAACATCCTGTATCAAGCCGTTCAGACAGGCAGCATCCGATTTAACCGTTGATGAAAACTTTAGCGACTCTCGCTCTCCAAGTATAGATATCCCATGATCTCCCACAAATCCGTTAATAATTATTCTATCACTTTCCCGGATATTTTTCCCGCTTGCGATATGAGTAAATTTATCTTCAAGGGTACCGATCCCGCTTGTGTTGATGAATACTTTGTCGCATTTGCCTTTATGCACCACCTTAGTATCTCCGGCTACAATTTGAACTCCGCTTTCACGCGCTGTTTCCGCCATTGTTTCTACTATTTCTTCAAGCTGGCGAATAAGAAATCCCTCTTCGATAATGAATCCGGCTGTAAGGTAGCGGGGAACGGCGCCTGTCACGGCAAGATCATTCACGGTTCCGCTGATGGCAAGACTGCCAATATTACCACCTGGAAAAAATATAGGATCAACGACATAAGAGTCTGTGCTAAAAGCAAGTTTAATGTCATGGGAGGATAATATCGCAGAATCTCCCTGGTCGCTTAGATACTCATTATCAAAGTATTTGAGAAAAAGATCCGTTACCAGTTCGTGGGTCAGTTTGCCACCGCTGCCGTGGCCGAGGCGAATTTGTTTATTGGTTTGCTCCATATCTGTAATAAGCGTGACAAGCTCCTTCTTCGGATACCATGCAGGTGCCTACGGGATTACCCGGTGTGCAAACGGTACCATAAAGTGCACAATCAATTGGTTTACTAACGCCCTTTAAAACTTCACCACAGATACAACCGGCAGGTTCAATAGTAGGCTCTACATCCACTGAAAATATCTTTTCCGCATCCCATTCGGCGTACTCCTCTTTGATTCCCAATCCGCTTTGCGGAAGTTCACCGAGTCCTCTCCACCAGTCATTTCGTAGTGTGAAGACATCATTCAAAATCGATTGCGCCTTTTGGTTGCCTTCCGGTTTGACCACCCGGCTGTATTGAATTTCAACTTTTCTCTCACCGGATACTATCTGATCAAGCAACATTTGAATAGACTGCAGGACATCGAGAGGTTCAAAACCGGAGACTACGACAGGAAGGTTATACTTTTGTGGAATGCCTTCGAAAATTTTTGAACCGGTAATCGTACTAACATGGCCGGGTGCAAGATAGCCATCGATATCCACTTCTTCATCCACAATGGCTGCCATGGCCGGTGGCATAATTTTGTGGGCACTTAATAAAGAGAAATTTCGGAGGTTGTTTTGCCTCGCTTTTTGCAATGCGGCAGCGCTTGCCGGAGCTGTGGTTTCAAACCCAATCCCGAGGAATACTACATTTTGTGATGGGTTATCCCGGGCTATAGCGAGTGCTTCAAGTGTAGAGTAGACCATTCGTATGTCATTCCCGTCAGCTTTTTCCTTCTCAAGAGACGAGGTGCTTCCGGGCACTCTGACCAAATCACCATATGTGGCAATAATGACATCATCCAATCTGCTGAGCGCAATTGCATGATCAACGAATCGCTGGGACGTAACACACACCGGGCATCCGGGCCCGGATATAAGATTGACATTTGAGGGCAGGAGGGCGGGAATCCCGAATTTCTGAATGGCCATTGTGTGTCCGCCGCACACTTCCATGAATTGTACTTCAGGTCCTTGATAAGCCCGAATACGATTCAGCAGCGGATCAACCAGGTCTTTATTTCGAAATTCATAGATATATTTCACTGTGTGCCGGCTTCATTTTCTGATTGGCTGTTTTCGTATTCGTCCAGCTCACCCATAGCGCGTATGGTTTCAAGCATTTTATGGGCTTCTTCATCGCTGATGCGCTCCAAGGCGAAACCACTGTGAACAAGCACATATTCGCCAATATTTACATCATCAAGCAGCTGAAGGCTTGCCTCGACTTCGCTTCCGCCGATTGAAACTTTTGCTGTATCATCATCGATTGAAACTATTTTACCCGGAATACTAAGGCACATTAGCTTATATATTTTATGAACTTTTAAGGTTTAACTTTTTGGCAGATATAGCAATCTGACCAAGTGCAATTCCGGCATCATTAGCCGGAATTGCATGAGGACTGTATACTTCAAACGTATCGGCCAGGCGTTTTTCACTTTCTTCAAGTAAAAATTTATTCTGAAAAACACCGCCTGTCAAAATGACCTTTTCTGTACCCAAAGCCTTATTCATTCTTTTCGCACCCTCAAATATAACCGAAACAAGTGTATTATGAAATTTTGCACTTATTGCGGATACGGGAACCTGGTTTTGTATATCAACGATGATCTCCTTTATCATGGGGGCAAAAGAAACAGATTTTGAAAACTCATATGTGTAAACATCAGTAATCTCTTTATCAATAAGTGCTTCCAGCTTCATGGGGGCTTCTGCGTGGAACGTGTTGTACTCACATACTTCAGTGATTGCTGCAACGGCATCAAACAGGCGGCCCGCCGCAGATGAAAGGGGAGTATTTAATTCGCGATCAAGAGCTTGCAATATTAAATCAAGCTGATTTTTGTTTTTGAGTTTTTCTATAAAAGGAATATCGATATCAAGAAGATCATCACCGAAATATTTATACAGATAGGAAGCCGCCGTTCTCCAGGGTTCTTTAACAGCCTGATCACCGCCCGGTAGCGGGACGTAGTCAAAATGTGAGAAGCGTTGAAAATCTTCCAGAGTGGCATGTAAAAACTCACCGCCCCAGATGCGGTTGTCGGTTCCGAGTCCGGTTCCATCCCAGCAAATACCGATTACGGGTTCGTCGAGATGATGCTCGGCCATACATGCGGCGATATGCGCATGGTGATGCTGAACCCGCGTTACCGGGAGGTTTGACTGTTCGGCAAATTGAGTTGATAGGTAATCCGGATGAAGATCACAGATAATGTGCCCGGGATCGACTCTAAAAAGTTTCTGAAACCGGTAGACCGACTCCTCAAAAAAAGAGTATGTCTCTACATCTTTTAAATCCCCGATGTGTTGGCTGATTATAACTTCATCGCCTTTACCCAAAGCGAAGCAATGGTTCAGTTCTGCGCCAACGGCAAGAATCCCGTCTGCGGAAAATGAAAGCCTTACCGGTTCGGGCACATATCCTTTTGCTCTTCGAATCGTCCGTTGCGTCTGATTTGCCGCAAATACGACCGAATCATCGGCACGATTGTGGATCTCCCGGTTGTAGGTAATTACCGCATCTGTAAGGTGCATAAATGTTTCCAGCGCTTTTTGATTTTCAATCACAATCGGTTCATCAGATATATTTCCACTGGTAAAGACAACAGCGTCCGTTTGGAATTTCTCAAACATTTGATAGTGAAAAGGCATATGCGGCAACATTAACCCGATTGAAGAAAAACCCGGATTAATATCTTCAGCCAGGGGTTTATGCTGGTTCATCAGGACGACAGGCCTGCGCCAGGAGGAAAGTAACTCTTTTTCTTTTGGTGATATATCCGCATACCGTATAGCCGCATCTTCATTCTTTACCATAACAGCAAAAGGCTTCCCGCTGCGCCGCTTGATTTCACGCATTTTCCTGACAGCTGCTTGATTTGCCGCATCACACATCAAATTGTATCCGCCTATACCTTTAATGGCGATTACACCTCCCCGCTGAATGATCTCAGAAGTTTTTGTGAGGATATCATCAATATTCCCGGTTAGGCGGTCACTCTCATGCAGCGTGTATTGCGGACCGCACCGGTTGCAAGCTACCGGTTGCGCATGAAACCGCCGATCATCAATGTCCTCATACTCACTCCGGCAGATATGACACATTTCAAAGGGTGCCATAGTGGTTTTTTTACGGTCGTAGGGGAGTTCTCTGACAATTGTGAATCTCGGGCCGCAATGAGTGCAGTTAATGAATGGGTAATTCAGGCGATGAGGTTGTTGTTGCATGTCGCGAAGACAATCATCACAAACACTTATATCCGGGCAAACCTGTGTGATGTCATCAGAAGAGGTGAGGCTTTCCTTTATCGTAAAATCGGCAAAAGATTCAACAGATACCGTTTCACTTTCCAGTTTATAAATTGAAGATGCCTTCGGCGAGTTGGATTGCAGTTTTTCAACAAATTGATCGAGTTTATCCTGTAAACCTTCAATTTTTATTACTACTCCCTCATTGGTATTCCTGACCCAGCCTTTAAGTTCTAAACTATGTGCCAGCCGGTAAACAAAAGGGCGAAACCCGACCCCCTGAACCAATCCTTTGACATCTACACTCAGCGCTTTGTAATGATTTTGCATTAAATTCAACCGTATGTAACAAAGTAACTTATAAAGGCACCAGTTATTTAAAAAAACTAACTGCCATTCAGAAATTGGTATTTTCTTCACAAAATTTTAATAAAAAATTTGTAAGGTGATATAGAAATAGAGAAAAATTAGTACGATAAAAAGAATTATTTACTGTCTTTGCTTTAAATCATATGTTGATTTAAGTATTACGAAAGTATTCACTTTTTCTTTGACATAAAACCACAATGCAATGGGACAAAACACTATTTCCATATTGGATAAGTATAAAAGGGATGCAACCCGGCTGTTGGATATTCTGATTGATGTGCAAACCAGGGATGGATATATCAGCGATAAAGTGGTTGAAGAAATTGCTTCCGGGCTGGATATTTCTAAAGCTGATGTGGAACAGACACGCACATTTTATCACTTCTTTTCGGATCGGCCAACGGGAAAATATTCAATCTTTCTGAACACCAGCGTCAATGCCTACATGAAAGGCCGAGATGCCGTTGCCCGTACTTTTGAGGAAGAGGCCGGCACCCCGTTCAACTCTGTTACCAGAGATGGACTAATCGGATTGTTTGATACATCCTGCATTGGAATGAGCGATCAGGAACCTGCTGCCATTATCAATGGTGTGATATTCCCCAATCTTACACCTTTTCGCACAAAAGAGCTGATAAGGGATATAAAAGCAGGAAAGAATGTTGAGGAAATGATTGTGGAAGGCTTTGGTGACGGGCAAAACAGTCATGAAGATATCCGCGCTGTAGTTAATAACCACATTAGAAAAATCGGACCTGTTCTTAATCCGGATTACACTCCCGGCAACATAGTTCAGGAAAAATTAACAAAGATGTCTGCGGAAGAGGTTATTGAGGAAGTAAAAAATTCCAATATCCGCGGCAGGGGCGGTGCCGGTTTCCCGACCGGAATGAAGTGGCAATTATGCAGAGAAATCGATGCTGATGAAAAATATCTCATCTGTAATGCGGATGAAGGTGAGCCTGGCACATTCAAAGACAGGGTGATTCTAACTGAACGCCCAAAATTACTATTGGAAGGGATGATTATCGGCGCTTATGCAACCGGCGCTACCAAAGGTATTCTTTATCTGCGATACGAATACCGGTATCTGAAAAAATACCTTGAAAATATCATAAAGGAAGGCCATGAGAAAAACCTGCTCGGAAAGGATATCGCCGGCATCAAAGGGTTTAATTTTGATATTCGAATTCAGTTAGGAGCCGGCTCTTATGTTTGTGGCGAAGAATCTGCCCTGATTGAATCCGCCGAAGGAAAACGAGGTGAGCCCAGAGATAAGCCGCCATTCCCGGTAGAGCAGGGATATCTCGGCAAACCGACAGTCGTTAATAATGTTGAGACATTTTGCTCGGTTGTCAAAGCGCTGATTCACGGCAGTGAGTGGTATAAATCTTTGGGTACGGAAGCATCTACGGGCACAAAAGTATTAAGCATTTCAGGCGATTGCCGTAATCCGGGCATTTATGAGCTTGAATGGGGATTTACGATTAATGATATATGCGCAATGGCCGGCGCGGATGATGTTCAGGGAGTACAGGTTGGCGGGCCGTCGGGTACGCTAGTCGGTCCGGAAAAGTTTGATCGCGTGCTTTGTTATGCAGATTTGTCGACAGGTGGGTCATTAGTCATATTTAACGAAAGCCGCGACCTCCTGCAGGATGTCGTGCTGAATTATACGTCTTTCTTTATTGAAGAATCCTGTGGATCATGTACAACCTGCCGTATCATGCCGGTAATATTGCGTGATAAGCTCCAAAAAATTATCGATGCCCGCGGCACTATGCATGATATTGATGAAATGCAGAATTGGGCGAATGTTCTGAAAGCGAGCAGATGCGGTCTTGGCCAAACTGCCGGCAATCCGATTAAGACAAGTATTTTAAATTTCAGTCACCTGTATCATAAAAAGATCAGAGGTGTGACCGGATATGACAGCAAGTTTGATCTGAACGGCGCCATACAGGAAGCGTTGGAAGCAACCGGGAAATACACCGTAAACTAAATTTATTGAAGCAATACACCACTACAAGTGGATCAGAAAATTATTTAAAACTGCCAAAATTATTTTACTATGGCAAAGAAGATTACCTTTACTATCGACGATGTGGAATGCCGGGCTGAAGAAGGGACCTATGTCATTGATGCTGCTCGCGAGAATAACATATTTATTCCCACTTTGTGTAATCTGGATGGGGTGCCACCCAAAGGTGCATGCCGGGTTTGCACGGTTATGGTCAATGGCAGATTAATGACCGCATGCACTACAAAGGTAGCCGAGGGCATGAAAATTGAGAGCAAGGTTCCGAAAATTGAAGACTTGAGAAAGTCTATCGTTGAAATGCTGTTTGTTGAAGGCAATCATTATTGCCCGGCATGTGAAAAAAGCGGTGAATGCGAATTACAGGCGCTCGCTTACCGGTATCAAATGGATGTTCCCAGGTTTCCGTACCGATTCCCCACGAGGAATATTGATTCTGCTCATCCAAAAATTATTAAAGATCATAACCGGTGCATTTTGTGTAAACGGTGTATCCGTGCTATTAAGGATGAAGACGGTAAAACTATTTTTGTCTTTTTAAACAGAGGATTCGACACAAAGATTTATGTAGATCCCGAATTGGCAGACAATCTGACGGATGAACTCGCAGATGAAGCTGTGGAAATTTGCCCGGTCGGAGCCATTATGCGAAGAGATAAAGGGTTTGAAACGCCAATCGGCAAGCGTACTTACGACAAACAGCCAATTGGTGCTGATATAGAAAAAATTACAGAAACGGAGGGTGGATCATGAGTAAGAAACCATTAGTAGCAACCACCTCACTCGCCGGCTGCTTCGGCTGCCATATGTCACTACTGGATATCGACGAGCGTATCCTCGACCTGATAGAATTGGTTGATTTTCACAAATCCCCGATTAATGACATCAAAAAGTTTTCTCGCAAGTGTGATATCGGGCTTATTGAAGGCGGATGCTGCCTTGATGAGAATGTTCATGTATTAAAAGATTTCCGCAAAAATTGCCGGATTCTTATTTCTGTAGGTGAGTGCGCTATAATGGGAGGAATCCCTGCAATGCGAAACGGCATACCTGTTAAGGAATGTCTGGAGGAAGCTTATTTGAACGGGCCGACGGTCAAAAAGCATAATATTGATCAAACATTACCTAATGATGAAGAGCTTCCCAACTTGTTGAACCGGGTTTATCCATGCCATGAAGTTGTAAAAATTGATTATTTCCTACCCGGCTGCCCGCCCCGTGCCGATCTGATATGGAACGCATTAACGGCGCTGATTAATAAAAGCGAGATGGATTTGCCCTACGAAGTTTTCAAATTCGATTAACCATTTGAGTGAGTACGATTATGTCAGAAAAAATAACTATATCACCTGTAACCCGAGTTGAAGGCCACGGCAAAGTTACTGTTCAACTCAATGATAATGGTGAAGTCAACCAATGCCGCTTTCATATTGTGGAATTTCGAGGTTTTGAGCGATTTGTGCAGGGTCGCCCGTATTGGGAAGTTCCGGTTATGGTGCAGCGGCTTTGCGGTATTTGTCCTGTGAGCCACTTGCTGGGTGCAACAAAAGCCATGGATGTTATTGTTGGAGCCGGCACGGGTGACGGACTGACCCCAACCGGTGAAAAAATGCGCAGATTAATGCATTATGGCCAGATCCTTCAATCTCACTCGCTGCATTTTTTTCATCTCACTTCACCTGATCTGCTTTTTGGTTTGGATGCTGATCCTGAAATAAGAAACGTATTAGGCCTGGCAAAATCTCCCGATTATAGCAACCTTGCCGTTCAAGGGGTGATGATGCGCAAATTTGGTCAGGAAATTATCGAAGCAACTGCCGGGAAAAAGATCCACGGAACCGGCGCTATTCCGGGTGGAATCAACAAGAACCTGAGCATTGAAGAACGTGATCGGTTCCTGAAGGGTGAGGATCCGCTGAATGCAGATAAGATGATTAGCTGGGCTGAGGATGCTATTGAGCTGTTCAAAGAGTATCACAAAGAGCATCACGAGATGTTAGACAATTTCTCAAAGTTTCCTTCTAATCATGTGAGTCTCATTGGTAAAGATGGGGCACTCGACCTTTATCACGGCAACTTGAGAGCCGTTGATTCCGAAGGAAAAAGAATCCTCGATGACGTCGATTATCAAAACTATTTAGATTATATCGGCGAGGATGTCCGGTCCTGGAGTTATATGAAATTTCCGTTTCTTACTCATCTCGGAAAAAATGACGGCTGGTATAGAGTCGGACCGCTCGCTCGCCTTAATACCTGCGATTATATTCCAACGCCTCGCGCTCAAAAAGCATTTGAAGAATACAAGGCTTACACTAATGGCAAGCCCAATAATATCTGCATGCATACACACTGGGCACGCCTGATCGAAACTCTTTTCGCTGCCGAGTCGATTAAGGAATTACTGGAGGATCCGGATCTGCAGGGTGATGATTTGGTTACCAAAGGTAAAAAGCAAAAAGAAGGTATCGGTTTACTGGAAGCTCCTCGAGGCACATTGTTCCATCATTACACAATTGATGATGACGATCAAATTGAAATGGCAAACCTGATCGTTTCTACTACTAATAATAATCAGCCGATGAACGAGGCGGTTACAAATGTAGCTAAAGCTCAAATGAACAGGCAGGAAAAAATTACCGAGCCCATGATGAATGCCGTTGAAACTGCAATCCGGGCGTATGATCCTTGTCTGAGCTGCGCCACCCACGCGCTGGGCAAAATGCCGCTTGAGATTGCTCTTTATGATTCCAGGGATCAATTAATTGATACCTTTAAAAAATAGTACCAGTTGCTGAAAGTACACACGGATAGCTAAAATATTTGTGCTATCTGATAAAACCTATGGTAATCAGTTTTTTTAAAGTATTTGTTAGAAGTAAATATATTTGAGGTTAACTCATCTCAAAAAAATGGGATATGTAATAAATTATTGATATGATTGATAATGAAAGTATTAGTGGAATCGAAAATAACCGGCAGAAGGAGATATCTCAGTTTAAAAGTATAGCCAATCGATGCATTCAATGTGGCACATGCAGTTCTACCTGCCCGGTTAGTGATCACATGGACTACACTCCAAGGCAAGTAATGGGTATGGTAAGAGAGGGCTTTAGCGAAGAGGTACTCGGTAGCAAAACAAGTTGGTTGTGTGCCTCCTGTTATTCCTGCAGCGTTATTTGTCCCCGTCAGATCCCAATTACTGACATTATGTACTCTCTTAAAAGAGAGTCCATTAAACAAAAGAAAACCCGAAGAAGATTTATCGTCCCCATATTTGTCAACCACTTTTATCGGCAGGTGCAACGATACGGCCGCCAAAATGAAACAAGATTGATTAGTGCTGTTTATCTGGTAACCAATCCTCTAAATCTGTTTCGCAATATAAAAATGGGCTGGCGTCTTTTCAGAAGAGGCCGGATTTCATTGTTTGAAACCGGAATAAAAAACAAAAAAGGATTTCGCAGCCTTTTAAAATCTCACACAACTAAATAATTATTTATCAGAATATGGATGAAGCTAAAACATATTCATATTACCCTGGATGTTCTTTAAAAAGTGGTGGTAAAGCATATGAAGAGTCTTTGCATGCCGTATTCAATACTCTGAATTTACATCTCGATGAGATAAGCGACTGGAACTGCTGCGGTGCTACGACTTATTTTGCTATAGATGAAGATGAAGCTTTAGCGCTGCCCGCCCGGAATCTTGCTCTCTCCCTCGAAAAAAGTAATGGGGAACCCCGAACAGCCCGTGATATTGTAATGCCATGCAGCGCATGCTATTTAGCTCATGTAAAAGCGCAAGATCATCTAAGGGAAAATCCGGATAAAAAAGAAGGTATCCGGAAAAGTTTAGCGCAGACAGGGCATGATTTGGATTTAAATGTCAAAATACGACATCCGCTGGAGGTGATTATCAATGATGTTGGCCTTGATAAAATCAAAAAAGCAACAAAGCGGCCGCTGAAAAACCTCAATGTAGTCTCAAATTATGGGTGCCAGCTTGTTCGACCCTATGAAGAATTTGATGATGCACATGACCCTGTTACCCTTGATGAACTTATGCAAGCGACCGGAGCAAAGGTAAAAGACTGGTCTTATAAGACTAAATGTTGCGGGGGCATTCTTATGGCTACTCTTCCTGAAGTTGGATTTGACCTCAATTACCAACTATTGTATGAAGCCCGGCGCAAGGATGCTGACGTGATTGTGACGACATGCCCGCTATGTCAATTCAACCTTGAATGCTATCAAGACGAAATTTCCCGAAAAAAAGGAGAGGATATTTCAATGCCCATTCTTTACTTCACACAGCTGGTTGGAATGGCCTTCGGCATACCTGATAAACAGTTGGGATTGCATCGGCAAATAGTTCCGTTGCCACAACTTACAGAATAATGCAGAAAAGACTGAAAATATGACTACAGTTCAAACAAACGGATCGGTCAGGATTGGTTATTATATCTGTCACTGCGGCCATAATATTGGTTCTAAAGTAGATGTTGAAGCTGTTGCAGAAGCGATAAAACCGTTGCCCAATGTTGAGATTGCCCGTACGCATAAGTACATGTGTTCGGATCCGGGTCAGGAAATGATCCATGAAGACATTGAAGAGCATAATCTTAACAGAATTATTGTCGCTTCGTGTTCCCCGCTGCTGCATGAACATACATTCAGGCAGGCTTTGAACAAGGCGGGATTAAATCCCTACTTTTTTCAGATGGTTAATATTCGTGAAAATGTTTCCTGGGTTCATGAAGACATTGATCAAGCTACAGAAAAAGCTATTGATCTTTCCCGTGCTGCGGTCAGGCGAATTGTACATCACAAACCCCTGGAAACAAGGCAGGTGTCCATCAATCCCGATGTATTAATTGTTGGCGGCGGAATTGCAGGCATACATGCTGCACTAACTATGGCCAATGCCGGCAAAAAAGTCTATCTGGTTGAACGCTCTCCAACTCTGGGCGGACATATGGCTCAGTTTGACAAAACATTTCCGACATTGGATTGTTCGGCCTGTATTCTGACTCCCAAAATGTCGGAAGTTAAAAATCACCCGAATATTACGCTTTGGACCTATTCGGAGGTAGTAGAGTTCAGTGGCTTTGTAGGATCATTTAAGGGTACCATCAAACGCAAACCACGCTATGTTGATGAAGATTTATGTGTGGGCTGTCTGGATTGTGTCGATTCATGTATCTTCAAAAAACCTAAATTTGAAGATGAATTTAATGTGGGATTAAGCAAGCGTAATCCTATTTATATTCCATTCCCGCAGGCCACCCCTTCAGTTGCAGTTATTGATCCGGAGGCATGCATTGAGTTTAAAACCGGTAAGTGTAAGAAAACTTGTGTTGAGCAGTGTGAAAGAGATGCTATTGACTTCAATCAGCAGGAGAAATATGAAGAGATTGAAGTTGGAAGTGCGATTTTGGCAACCGGTTTTCAGACTTTTCAGCCTCAAAAAATTTCGAACTACGGGTACGGCAAATATGACAATGTCTATTCATCTCTCGAAATCGAACGGTTAGTTAATTCAGCGGGTCCTACAGGTGGAGTGCTGACGACAAAAGATGGTAAATCGCCGAAGCGCGTAGGGATTATCCATTGTGTGGGATCAAGAGACCATAATACCAACCGGTGGTGCTCTAAAGTCTGCTGCATGTATTCGCTTAAGCTGGCTCATTTGATAAAAGAACATAGCGGTGCTGAGGTATATAATTTTTATATCGATATGCGAACCCCCGGAAAAGGATATGAAGAGTTTTATGATAAACTTCTGGAGGAGGGAGTGCATTTTATCCGTGGCCGTGTATCGGAAATAACAGAAACCGATTCCGAAAGCGGGGATGAGACCACACTCAATATACGTGCGGAAGATACGCTGCTCGGTATTATGAGGAATATTTCTGTTGACATGGCTGTACTCTCGGTTGGGGTAGAACCCAGAAGTGATGCCGGGGAGAACGCCCGTATGTTCAATATTTCCACATCGGATGACGGGTTTTACATGGAAAAACATCCTAAGCTGGCTCCTGTGGATACCTCAGTTGACGGTGTATTTGTTGCCGGTGGTTGTCAGGGTCCCAAAGATATTCCGGAATCTGTCGGGCAGGCAGGAGCAGCGGCGTCTCAGGCACTCGCTATGATAGACCGCGGTTACATGAATTTGGAACCCAACACTGCTACAATACAACAAGAAAAATGTTCCGGTTGCAAGACCTGCATTAGTCTGTGTCCTTACAGTGCCCTTTCATTTTCTGATGAAGCGGGCCATGTCGAAATTAATGAAGCCATATGCAAGGGTTGTGGAACTTGCGTGCCGGCGTGTCCGTCAAGTGCTATTGGCCAAAATCTTTTCGATGATCAAGAAATATTAAGTGAAATTGATGGCTTGCTTATAAACAATTAAATATTTAAGAAGAGCATTAAAATTTTTAAGTATTATGAATAGAATGAGTTCAACAAATGGGAATCATGATAAATGGAATCCCAAAATTATTGCTTTTTTCTGTAATTGGTGTACTTATACGGCGGCGGATCTTGCAGGCGTGTCGCGAATGAAATACGAACCCTCAACCCGAATTATACGGGTAATGTGTTCAGGACGGGTTGACCCTCAACATGTCCTGAAAGCATTTTCGAAAGGAGCTGATGGGGTATTGATTGGCGGATGTCATTTCGGAGATTGTCACTATCTGGAAGGCAATCATAAAACAATACGGCGATATTATTTCCTAAAGCGGATCATAAGCGACATGGGTATTAATCCGGATCGACTGCGCCTGGAATGGATTTCTGCAGCCGAAGGTGAAAAAGTGCAGAAAGTGGTTAATGATATGACTCAACATATCAGGGAGTTAGGACCACTACAAATAGAAGTGGATATATCAGATAAAAAAGAAATTCAATCGGATAATACTTTACAAACGGTAATGGAAGAGGAGTCTGCAGATGTCTGATAAAGCAAAAGTCGGTTTCTATTGGTGTGCCTCATGTGGAGGATGCGAGGAGTCGGTTGTTGATTTGGCCGAAGAAGTTCTGACTGTTTTGGATCACGTTGAGATTGTATTCTGGCCGGTTGCCATGGACTTCAAAAGGAGTGATGTGGAGAACATGGAAGACGGCGAGATTTTTGTGACGATGATCAATGGTGCTGTACGAACCTCGGAACAGGAGGAAATGGCACATTTGCTAAGGCAGAAAAGCAAGTTGATTATTGCTTATGGGTCATGTGCCCATACCGGCGGCATCCCGGGCCTGGCAAATCAGTTTTCAAGTGAGGAAATTTTACAGTACATCTATCATGATGCACCCACTGTAACAAATCATGATAGTATCAGGCCGCAGACTAATTATAAAGAAAACGGGTACGAAGTTGAGTTGCCGCAGTTCCGAAATAGGGTAAAAGCTCTTGATCAGGTTATAGATGTAGATAATTATTTGCCCGGCTGTCCGCCGACGCCTGCCATCCTGAAAAAAGCCCTTTTTACATTGTTAGAGGGTGACCTGCCGGAGAAGGGAGCAGTACTGGCTCCGGATCTGGCTTTGTGTAATGAATGTCCCAGAAAAGAAAGCAAACCTGAAGAGATTACATTCGAGGAGTTTAAACGACCTCACGAAGTTAAAATGGATCCTGAGCTCTGTTTCCTGGCTCAGAATGTATTATGCATGGGGTTAGCTACCCGTGGCGGTTGTGAAGCATTATGTGTGAACGGAAATATGCCGTGTGGAGGTTGCTTCGGGCCGCTTTCAGAAGTTGAAGATCAAGGAGCAAAAGTAATTGCATCAATTGGTTCAACTATAAAAGGACTGGAAGAAAGTGAGATTTATGAAGTATTGGATACGATACCTGATCCGGTTGGTACTTTTTATCGATATGCATTACCGGCCTCGCTTATAAAAGAAAAAGTATCAGACACTCATAGCAGGGAAAAAGAAAAGTCAGGAAATGAATAAAGACCCGCAAATATATCAGCTCAAAAGAGAATGAAGTAAATGAGGCAAGGATAAGTATGGAAGAAAAGAAAATCACCATAGACCCGATTACCCGTCTGGAAGGGCATGGCAAAATCGACATTTTTCTGAATGATGATGGAAATGTTGACAGGGCATATTACCAGATACCGGAATTGCGGGGTTTTGAAGTTTTTTGCAAAGGGCGCCCAGCCGAAGAAATGCCACAGATTACAAGCCGTATTTGCGGTGTATGTCCGACCGCTCATCACATGGCTGCCACTAAAACCCTGGACAGTTTGTACCAGACAGAGCCGCCGGAGGCAGCCAGGAAAATCCGGGAGTTGCTCTATCATTCATTTATGGTAGAAGATCATGCTCTGCATATCTATTTCCTTTCCGGACCTGATTTTATTGTGGGCCCTGATACCCCGAAACAAAAACGTAATCTTATAGGAGTGGTGGAACAGGTAGGGGTAGAAAAAGCAAAATACATCATATCCATGCGGAGGAAGCTGCGGGAGTTTATATCTTCTGTTGGAGGCAAAATTACACATCCCGTGTTTGGATTGCCCGGCGGTGTTGCCCAAGGCATTTCATCCGCGCAGCAAAATGATATAAAGAAACTGGCAGAAGAAGGGCTGGAATTCGCAAAATTTACGCGGGATGTATTTAATGATCTCGTGTTGGCCAATGATTCATATGTGGAGATGATCACATCAGAGGCTTATTCCCACCAAACCTATTATATGAGTCTGGTTGATAAGGATAACAGACTTAATTTTTATGACGGGGATTTACGTGTAGTAGATCAGAGTGGAGAAGAATATGTCAAATTTCCGGTCGAAGACTACTACAATCAAATTGCCGAACAGCCTCAACCCTGGTGTTATGTACGATTTCCGTATCTGAAAAATATTGGTTGGAAGGGATTTGTCGATGGCCCGGATAGCGGAATACTCGCTGTTGCTCCGCTGGCAAGACTAAACGCTTCGGAAGGATTGACGACTCCTGAGGCTCAAAAGGAATATGAAAAATATTTTGATGCTTTAGGTGGGAAACCGGTTCATTATACGCTGGCTAATCACTGGGCACGGGTTATAGAGATGCTCTATGCCGCTGAACGTTTTTATGAATTATCACAGGATCAGCAAATAACAAGCGATCAAATCAGAAATATACCTGATAACGTGCCTGATATAGGCTACGGGGTGGTAGAAGCTCCTCGTGGTACTCTGTTTCATCATTACGAGACCGATGAAAAAGGGAAGTTGGAAAAAGTTAATCTGATTGTTGCCACTCAAAATAATTCGGGTCGAATTGCTATGAGTGTGGAGAAAGCTGCTAAAGCGTTGATCAAAAACGGAGAGGCCGATGAGGGGTTATTGAATCAAATTGAAATGGCATTTCGGGCGTACGATCCCTGCAATGCCTGTGCTACCCATGCTATGCCGGGAGAAGCAGATTTGGTCCTTAATCTTCGAGATAAAAGTGGTACATTGGTAAATAAAATTTCTCGTTATTCTGTGGATACCTGAAATTATGACAAATAAACAGCAAATATTAATTTACGGGTATGGAAACCCAGGCCGGCAGGATGATGGATTGGGTAGCTTGCTTATAGAAAAAGCCGAAAAGTGGGTCGATAAAAGTAATCTGTCCAATATCACCTTGGATGTAAATTTTCAATTGCAGGTGGAAGACGTTACCATTATGCAAGATAAAGACCTGATATTGTTTGTCGATGCCAGTATGGATGAAACCGTTTCAGAATTTAAAATGGTACCCGTGCAAGCTGATCCGAGGGCTACCTTCACAATGCATGCGGTTTCTCCGGAATACTTGCTTGCGTTATGCCGCAAAGTTTATGGAAAAAATCCACCGGCTTATTTGCTTCATATCCGTGGTTATGAGTGGAATCTTGATGAATCTTTAACACCTTCTGCCAGGCAAAATCTGGAAAATGCCTGGAGTTGGCTCAGAGATATATTATCCGACCCTGAGAAGCTTGAAGAAATAATCGAACGTACTGCTACGACAAACCCGGGAAACTAATCACAGCTTTAATTATATAGGAGGGCATATGGATCTATCCGTTCAATATATGGGACTAAAGCTCCGCAATCCATTGGTTGTGAGCGCCTCGCCTTTAACTTGGAAACTTGATAGCATTAAAAGTTGTGAGGAGCACGGAGCAGGAGCAGTGGTGTTAAGGTCACTTTTTGAAGAAGAAATCTATGATGAAATCGAAGGGCATCTGGAAAAGGATGACATGTATTTCTGGTATCCGGAGGCTGCCGATCATATCAAGAAAATTTCAAAAGAACAGGTTACTCAGCCTTACCTGAAGCTTATTGAAAGTGCCCAAAAAGAGACCTCAATTCCAATAATTGCAAGTGTGAACTGCTTCAGTTCCGGTGATTGGGTAAAGTTTGCCAAAGATATTGAAAATGCGGGCGCAGACGCTCTGGAGTTGAATGTAGCAACCCATCTCCCTTATGATGACACCATGAAAGCCGAAAAGCTTGAGAACTTACTCAGCTCAATTGTAAGGAAGGTTAAAGAGCAAATTAACATACCTGTAGCTGTTAAGATCGGTCACTATTACACCAATTTAATATCCGTAGCACATGAACTCGAAAATGCAGGCGCTGACGCACTTGTCATTTTCAACCGATTTTATCGCCCGGATATTGATATCAATACGTTAAAAGTTGTCGGTGATAATCACCTGAGCTCGCCCAGGGAGGTTACATATTCACTGAGATGGGTGTCTGTTATGTTCAGGCATGTGTCCTGCGATATTGCTGCCTCTACAGGCATTCACGAGTATGACGCTGTGGTGAAACAATTACTTGCCGGCGCAGCCGTAACTCAGCTTTGTTCAGTACTGTATCTGAAAGGGATCAAACACCTCGGAAATATCCTGGAGGATCTGGAAAGATGGATGAACGACAACAACTTCGAATCCATTAGTGATTTCCGGGGCAAAGTTTCTGACGACCGGTTGAGCTCTGTCAAATTTGAACAAATCCAGTTTATCGAGAAATCGTATACCGATTTTTCAATAGACTGAAAACGGTAATTTGAATATTATTAAGGAACTAAAATGCACAGTTTGACCTGATGCAGCTGAATAGCTCCGTAAATATTTCCGAATAAATACGGGTTTTAAAAATTAGTCTTGAGCAGATATAACCCTGCTTTTCAACCAATCATGCCATTTCTCAGTACCTTCACCGCTGGTAGCTGATACTTCAATGAATTGTAGATTTTGGTTCACCCTGAGTGCATATTCTTTAAATTTCTCAACATCAAACTGTACGTAAGGCAGCAAATCAATTTTGTTGATTACGCATACATCGGCGTTCTGGAATATTGTCGGGTATTTGGCAGCTTTATCATCACCTTCGGTAACGCTGACCATAACAATGCGATGGGCTTCTCCGAGATCAAAAAGGGCGGGGCATACCAGATTCCCCACGTTTTCAATAAAGAGTATAGAGTTGGGTAAAATCTCCAGCTTTTTTACGGCGCGATTTACCATGTTTGCTTCCAGATGGCAGCCGCTGCCCGTATTAACCTGAATTACCGGTACACCGGTAGCTTCAATCCGGTCAGCATCATTCATAGTTTGCTGATCGCCTTCTATAACAAAGATATTTAGCTCTTTTTTAAGTGCTTCTATAGTGTTTTCCAGAAGGGTAGTTTTGCCGGCGCCGGGTGAACTAATGAAATTAAGAGCGGCAACATTCATCGCTTCAAAATAACCACGATTTCGTTCCGCCAGTAAATTGTTGTGAGCAAGGATGTCTTGTTCGAGTTGTATTTCTCTGCTGTTATCGTGGCTATGAGCATGATCATGAGTATGAGAGTGATCATGGTCATGTGCGTGGTGATGATGATGGTGCCCGTGCCCGTGCCCGTGATGATGTGTATGTGAGTGGGCATGAATATGTTCAGCTTCTTCATCCTTACCGGGACGACGAATAGTGATTACGCCATCGGGTTCGCTGCATCCGCAAGTTCCGCACATAAGTTTACTCCTTTAATTTTTTATTGTGAGTCAACAAATAATCTAATATTTCAAACAGGTAGTCCGGCACAATTCCGGATGTTTTCATTATGAATTTAAGACTATAATTTTAACGTTTTATGAAGTCAGATTGTGATATAAAGCAATGAAATAAATCACAGTCTAACATAATTATTCGGGTATCCGGCTATTTGACTTTCAGCGATTTTACTCTCAACTCCTGTCCGGTTAAAATTTCAAGATTAATTGACTGGCAGTGCGGACAAATATCATACAATTCATTGATTTCAAACTCTGAGTGACAACTATTACAGCGCGCCTTGGAATCAATTTCAAGGATATCGATTCTGGTTTTCTCAAGCACGGAATTGCGTACAGCTTCGATCATAGCAAATTCAAGCGCATCGACTATCACACCAGATAATTTGCCTACTTCAATTTCAAGATCAGTAACTTCATCAGCCCCGGCTTTTTTCGCTTCTTCTTCTGCAATATCGACTATCCGGAGGGCTATTGAGAGTTCATGCATTGTTGATTTTTTTTACTGTCGGATTCAGTTAATTATTTGATCTGCTATCGGCCAGATCAGCTACTACACTTCGCAAGCCTAAAGCAACTCTTGCCATCTGAATATAATCAAGCCGATCGGGAGTATCATTCGGCGTGTGATAATGCTGATCCCGAAACGGCAACGTATCGGTAACAAGCAGGGCAGGGTAGTTGTGTTTCCAGAACGACCAGTGATCCGACCAGAATACACCGGGCGTGTATGCCGGCAATGCTGCACCCTGAACGGAGATTCTCGCCTCACTTCGAAAGGATTTCAACACTCTACGCAATAGCGACCGGTCGCTGACGCGGGTGACCATTCCGATAAAATCGGCTTTATCCGGATAGCACCACCTGAGGCCCGGAACCGGGTATTGCTGGCTTTTCGGGTTTTCACTAAAACACCCCACACCGTCCATAGAAATCATGGCAACGATGTTTTCATTTTTATGGCGGCACTCGGCAGCATAAGCATAGCTTCCCATATTGCTTGTCAGAAAATAGGGTGGTTCTTCATTGGCAAAAGAAACTAACCGCACTGTTTTGTCAAAAGTTTGAGTAGTAATCCAGGCGCAAAGATCGAGTAATACAGCAACGGCAGAAGCATTGTCATTGGCGCCCGGTGAAAAGGGAACGGTATCATAATGCGCTCCGATCACAACTATTTTATCCTGATCAGTTTTTCCCGGAATTTCGGAAATGATATTATCTGCTGATCCACCTTCGGCAGCTCTCATCACTCCTCCGCTGAGCGTATAATTATGGCGATAGGGAGATAAACCGGAATCATTCATTCGTTGCTCAATCCATTCTGCAGAAATGGACATGGTACCTGCAGTAGACATATTTCGTTCACCAATCACCTCTGCAAGATGTCGAACATCCTTTTCAAGAACCGAAGCAGTTTCTATTTCCGGTTTTTCTTCCTTCAAACTTAGATTGAACCTTTTTTGGGATTTATATCATTTGATTTTTCAAGTGGTTCCGGTCGTACCATATTACCAGAATTCGCTGGTTTACTCAAAATTAATGATACCATAAAGAAACATATTTATGCTGTATGCGTCTATAAATTAGATATTATGATCTAAAATTCATTAACACTTTTTATTTGTTCTGTAAGGTACTATTGGATTATTGGAATAAATCAGATGGAGAATAAAGATGAAACGAAAAAAATCATTTTCCGTTAGAGCATTCATCTCTTTGTTGCTTGGTTTCAGCTTTTTGGGATTAGCGGTCTCAGGTATAGTGATTTATTTCGCACCCTCGTGTTCAGTGGCTGAAGAAATGGGATGGACGGTTGCCGGAATATCTAAAACACAGTGGAGTTCGGTGCATATGACCGGTGCTTTGTCATTCTTAGCCTTTGCGATAATTCACATATTCATTTACAACTGGAAGCCAATTCTTAATTATTTCAGGAATAAACGCACTGTTGCCTCCGGCAGTAAATCCAGAAGCTTTCGTCCTGAAGCAATCACCTCAATTATTGTTGCAGTTGTGGTACTGGGCGGAGCAGGAGCATTGATTTTTCCCTTCAGCCTGCTGTCGGAAGGTAATGATGCTATAAAAGACTATTACCGGGATGTATCGGAATTTGAAGGCAGAGGTGAAGGAAGAGGTCAAAATGCCACACTTGTATCGCCGGATACCTTAAGTCAGCAAGCTATTACATTTGATTTTGAGGAACCTATCGAGGCAGAGCATGAAAATGATTATGAGAGACCTCGAAAAGGGCTGGAAGGTGAAGGTCGTGGATTGGGAGGAAGAGATGATGAAGAACGTGGTGAAGGCCGCGGATTAGGAGGAAGAGATGATGATGAACGTGGCGAAGGTCGAGGTTTGGGAAGAAGACAAAATTAAATATTTGCATTTGCTTACTTAAATTATCGATACTTAAAAGCAATCAAAGTCGGATTATAATAATATGGTATTATCTATAAGATTATAAATCAATTAGATCCCGATAGATTCTAACTGAGATCACCGATATTGATCAACTTGTATACTCTGAAAAGCGGTGTCATAACGCTACACCGAAAACCCATCCGAGGAATACATACAGCACTCCGGTTATCACAAATACCATAAGTATGTTAAATACAAAACCGGCCCGGGCCATTTGGGGGATAGTTATCAGTCCGCTGCCATATACAATAGCATTCGGCGGTGTGGCAACCGGAAGCATAAATGCGCAGCTTGCACCAATAGCGGCGGGAACTGCAAGTAGCATTGGATCATAACCCATTGTTATTGCAACTGATGCGAGAATCGGCAGAAATGCAGAGGCCGTAGCGGTATTGCTGGTAACTTCCGTCAGAAAGATGATCACCAGCAAAGAGGACATAACCAGTAAAACAATATGCATAAAATCGAGCACTGCCAGAGACTCGCCGATCCAATCGGCAAGACCGGTATTTGTGATAGCTCCTGCCAGGCTCAGGCCACCGCCGAATAAAATCAGCACTTCCCAGGGTAGTCTTTTTGCCTCTTCCCACCTAAGCACAAATTCTCCTTCTTTCCAGTTAGTTGGCAGTATAAACATCAAAATTGCCCCGAAAATCGCGATACCAGTATCCGAAATATTGGGGATGTAATTCTCAAGCAGGGGACGGGTGATCCAGAGCAGCGCTGTCATGGTGAATACAACTGCAACCGTCTTTTCCGCCCTGGCCATATCTCCGGCTTTGCGCAGCTCATCCCTGATTACATTTTCACCGCCGGGTATTTCTTTCAGATGCACGGGAAAGACCACTTTGGTCAGCATTAAGAATATCACAGGCAAAGATACAATAACCATCGGAAGGCCAAGCATCATCCATTGGCCGAATCCGATATCCACATCATAGCTGTCAAGCATGTAACCGGCCATCAGGGCATTGGGAGGAGTGCCGATTAGCGTGCCGATGCCTCCCACGTTACAAGCGTAAGCCAGGCACAATAACATCACCATGGCAAAATTAGATTTTAAATTCCCGCTTTTAATCGCTTCATCGGTTTCGACCAATGCAATTATGGAAAGTGCGATTGGGAGCATCATCATAGCCGTAGCGGTATTGCTGACCCACATGCTCAAAAAGGCCGCCGCGATCATAAACCCGACAATAATCGATGTAGGCCGGGTTCCGATCATATTCACCACATTCAAAGCAATACGGCGATGAAGTTTTGTGCGCTCCATGGCAAGCGCTATGATAAAACCTCCCATAAACAGATATATCAGAGGGTTTGCAAACGGTTCGGTAGCATCGGCAATAGAGCCAACCTGCAGAACCGGAAATAAAATGATAGGCAGAAGCGCAGTTGCCGGGATTGGTATAGCTTCGGTTACCCACCATATCGCCATAAAAAGACCGACGCCCGCCACCGCCCAGGCTTCCGGCTCAAGCCCTTCCGGGGTCGGGATAAAATAAATGATTAAAAAAACCGCGGGACCCAGAAATAGTCCGATTCTCTGCCGCATCCCATAATTCAACTTTGAATCTTCAGACATACTGAACCTCCAGATCACATCCTGATATTCTTATTAAATTTGAATTTGCCCGGGCTGAGTTCGTTAGAATGTTAAGTATTGTCTGTCAGAACTCAAAGTGCCTGGTAAGAGATTTTTGTTATTCGCGGAATAGCGGTTTAACAGTTTGCGGCAAATTTATGCGAAGTAAGTTTAAAAAAGCTGGAAATCTTTGATATCAGATACGATATCGCCATCTAACAGGGTAGAGTTGTTCCAATGGAGGGTAGTCAAGGTGCGTGAGGCCACATACTTTTTCGCAGCATTGATCGATTTAGCGATGGGGTGGTCATCAGGCTGATATGGCCAATATGCTTCGAAAATCTGATAAGTCCTGCGTCCGAGAACTAAGTCACGATTTTTTGCGTCGAAACCAGCTGCAGAAATGTCGATAGATGGGTCCATGTAATCGAACATCCAGCCACTAAGATTGAATTGGCCGGTGGTATCCTCCTCCGGATCGCCGGGAGCTTGCATGATGCCGTCAAGCGAAGTATATGTAGAAACTATAAGTTTTCTCATGGAAATATTTACTCCTTACTTGTTGATGTTCTTATTATGAAGACACTTTTAAAGCAATCATAATTACTATCACAACAACCATCATCCACCAATATACCGAGAATCAACTATATTTTGAGTTCTGAATAAACTTCCAACCGGTAATCAACATCAGCAGATATACAATCATAGCGAGCATAATTACAAAAAACCCCTGATTCGGATCATCAAAATAGTGTACCGGGGCGTTAATGATGATCAGTATGGGAAATCCAAGTATCAGCGCGAATCCCGAGCCATAAACCAGATTGTAGCTTGCGGGGGATTTCATTCCCGAATCCAGAATGCGAAGCAGAAGAAGCCCCGATTGCAGCGTGCCCGTCATATTTCCGAAAATTACCGCAAACCGCTCTGATTGATACTCCGAAAAAGAATTAACGGTCAGGTACTTTACAATCCACCAGGTGGAAAGTGCAACCAAAACGGAAATGAGCAACAAGGGAACCCAGTACATATAAACCACGGCAAAACTTATCGCAGCTACAGATGCAACAATCATAAAATCCATAAAAAGGTTGGACAGACGCGTCATAGTTACGTCATCAACCATGAAAGAGGTGCCGAGTCCGTCTAAAACCTTTCGGATTAAAAGTGCGAGAACGGCAGCGGTAATAAAATGAAACGACCACAATGTATGTACTTCCTGTTCGGCACCAATGCTTATTAAGCCGATTTCGATCACTTTCATGGAGCCGTAGGTGATGATGTAAATCACGCCAACCAGGCCGATATGAAAGCTCAGGGATTCTATAGTCTCAGGGGAAGTCGTGATTCTGCCGGGAGATACCGAACTTTCTCCGCGAATCACTCCGGTTTTTAACTCCTCTGTCATCCCCTCGTCATCATCAATATAGGTGGCTTCTCCCTTTTTGATACTGCGCCGAACTAACCAGATCCCGACGGTGTATGCAACCACGAAGCCTATGGCGGCAAATGTCAGGCCGACAACGCCACCGTCTTCAAAACCGTAATTCTCCCAGTTGCTTCCGAACGTATAGGCAATGCCGGGATTCATCCCGAATGCGAGAGGGGGGAGCAGCCCGATACCGGCGAACAATTCCGGCATTAAGAGGTAAATCAGCACGAAGGCGACAATCAACCCGATAATACCCTGAATAAGGTAGGTTATGATAAACGTGGTGCCGGTTATCACCGAACTGATGGCAAGTTTTTTCTGAGGTGAACGAAGTGCCAGGCCGATAAACAGTAAAGCGAGCAAATGATAAACGTATACACCGAGGCGGTCTGTGGTAAGTTCAATCAGCCCGAAACCGTTCATTCCACTCAAAAGACCGATAGCACCGGCAATAAGGTTGGCGGGGATTAGATTTCTCTGAAATAAATGCACTCTGCTGCGAAGCCAGGTGGCCGCGATGAGAAACAGGCCGATCCAGGCAAAGTCCAGGAAAAAACGACCTGCAGTGATATGTAACTCCCAGGATTCCACTTATAATGAAGTGACTGCCGGTTCACCTTTCTGTAACCGCCGGATATGGTTCTGCCATTGTAATGCGCTTTGATCACCGAGATTCAGCATTAACGATTGCTTTTCAGTAGTAAGGAGCAACTTGTGATTCTTTTCAATTGAAATGTACATAATATCATCAAGATAAATAGTTTGGTGACCTGCATCCTCCTGAATTTCAACAGCATCAGTCACTAACTTAATATAACCATAACCGGCATTTTTAAGCTGATGACTTTCATCCACCTTGTAAATTTGACAGCGGACTCCGGGAATAACTACAGATTGCCTGTCTTTAAGAACAGGCATGGTACTTATCTCATCATATAATTTTATCACTGAGTGCCTCTCTCCATGATGATCAACAAGCCGGGAATCTTTATCCATTGTGAAACTGAAGTCGCCGGAGGTTCGGCTGAAGACCCGGTGCCCGTCAGGAGTATGAACAGAACCCGGGACGCCGCTGTACGGACATCTGTACAGCATCTTTTGAATCCCAAGTGCCGGTTTATTTGCTGATACCGGCAAGGTGCTTTCAGGCGGGTTGTATTCATCAAACCGGATTAGTTCCGTGCAGCGATCAGCAAACTCAGTGTAGCTATCAAAATCATCAGGATATAGCGGGTGCATCCAGTGTAATTCCATACTGTTTTTGCGGGGGCGGTCGGCCCAGCGCGGCCAGCCCAAATAGGAGCCATGAATCTGAACGGGATGAACGGCTATTCGCATTTTCCAAAACAATTTCAGTGTTGCTTCAATGAGTGGCTTGGGCCGGCCATCCCAGCGGCGGCCGCCTTCGGGGAAAATGGTAATCATCCGGTTTTGTTCAGCCAATTTCATCACATTGCGGATTATTCCCGGCTCCGGCACATATTTGCTTGTAGGAACTACCCCTATACTATCCATGAAGATACGTGGGATCACTTTATAAAATTGATAGCGTGTCATCACCCCCGCGGTCGGCTCGCTCTTCATATGGTAATTGATCACAAAAGGATCAAAATTGTTGGAGTGATTGGCGTAAATAAAACAGGGGCCGGTTACCGGCATGTTTTCACGGTTGATCATACGCGGAGCACAGTAATTGCCGATCACAGGTATCACCAGATTCCGCATCAGCCTGAAAGAAAAGTCGGAATAGCCGCGCTCATTTTTTTGAAATCTGAATTTTCTCACCAATCTAATATTAATCTGTATATACATCCACCAACCGTAAGTATAAGTGTTTTTTACAGAATTTTGTACAGATTTGTTGCTATAAAGTATTGGTTCAGTAACAAAAAGTGGTGGTTAACTATTAAACTATTCCCATTTTTTGCAAATGATCTAAAATTTGCTAAGATAATTCCTGCGCTTGACCTCCTCTTAAAAAACGGTATTATACAACAGGAAAACTTGCAATGATGATAATTTAAACGGAATAATTTTATGGGATTCCTGAGTAGGGTAAAGGACTGGATGAACGGCAATACAGAAGAACCTCATTCACATTGGAATTATCCCGGCAGCATTGAAGAAATCAGCGATATATGGCAGCCGGATTCAGGTATACATATTATCTACAAACACAGTTTTACTTGCGGCATTTCATCCATGGCAAAAAGCGAACTTGAAAGCAATATTGAGGACTTGGGTGCTAAAGCAAAACTTCATTTTATTGATGTACATGACCGTCGCCCGGTCTCTGATTATATTGCGGATAAAAGTGGTGTTGCACATCACTCGCCTCAGGTGATTGTGCTCAGAAACGGCGAAGTCGTTTGGGATGCTTCACATGGATCAATAAAAGCGGAACTATTATTAAAGGCAATTTAGTAGCGCAGTGAACTGCTGACCTGCCGTTTTTTTAAACGACAATGGATAAAATGCCGTTAACAGGTCAAATAATTGATCAATATTTCTGATGATTACTGACTGCACTCAAATGATATACAGGTGCGAATCGTGAGTTTTGCAAGGCTTAAGCCCGAACACACTATTCTGGCTTTCATTTTGATTATGGGTGTAATCCTGAGAGTGCTCAACATCTCCGATTATGAGATGCAACTGGAAGAGCAACACACCCTCAGTCAAATGATGGCTGAGAATTCGGATGAAATTTTTCTGGTTAACCCGCAGACCGAACGGTATACCCCGGTTTATGAAATCGGCGTAAAATTCTATACGGTGATGGCCGGCTTAAGCCTTGTTAATATGCGTATACCCTCCATTATTGCCGGTATTTTGGCTATCGGATTGATCTATGTGCTGGGCAGCCGGTTATATTCAAATGAAACGGGGTTGGTGTCAGCTGCCATACTAGGTTTTCTCTGGCCGGCAATAGAAGCAAGCCGTACGGCAGGGCCGGAAATTTTTCTTTTAATGATGGTGCTTATCTGTGGATTGATCTTCTGGCGTATTCTGGATGAAACCACCAGACGAACCGGTCCGGAATTGTCGACCTGGCTGGGCTTTACCCTTGCTTTAACGCTGCTGTCTTATTCTCATCAAATGGGGGTTTTTGTCGCGCTGACCATGGTTGTGATCGCCGCCGGCTATGCAGCCGGCATCAAACGTGCTCTGGTACCCGCCTTGTTGTCATTAACTTTGCTGATCATCCTTTGCGCACCGCTATCCCTCATGCTCAGTGAAATTATGTTCTCTGAGCGCACGCCATCGGTGCTCCTTTCGGAAATGTTTTTTTCCACTTCTGATATTGCCATATTTATACAGTCCTGGGTATTCCTGCTAACCGGTATCGGAGCAACAGGATATAGCATTTACGCCTTAATGCGCCCGGATGCACCCGATTTTACTGATTTTCAGCAAACCCGGCATGCAGTAGACTTAATGCTCGGGGGATGGATTCTTCTGATCATGATTGCCGGCGTGATAGCTGCATTGTTTAATGTGCCTGTTGCAGCGGGACAGCTTTTCATGATATTCATACCTGCCGTGATTTTGTTATGGTCCCGCCTGGTACATCTGATTACCGTAAATATTCCTACATTCCTGCGAGTAGGTCTTGGAGTAGCTTTCATAATGATGCTTCACGCCATCTGGCATTTGATGAGGTGATAAAGTGAATTATTCCACCAATGGTAACTGATCCAAAATCTCCTACGACCCGGCTGTGCGTAATTCCCATGAAGTTACTAACTTTAGCTCAGTTGAATCACTAATCATCGAAATAAAAATAAATTAAATTATGGATACCCGAGCAGAAGCGGAGCAACTCCTTGAAAAGTGGATAACTTCAGAAAATTTGCGCCATCACTGCAGAATGGTGGCCGCGGGGATGGAAGCGTACGCGAAAGAACTGGATAAACCCGAACAGGATATAGAAAAATGGTGGCAGGCCGGCCTCCTGCACGACCTCGACTGGGAAGCGTATCCTGATGAACATCCCAATAAAGCGATAAATGAAATTCTACCCGATCACAATGTGGATGAAGAGGTGATCCAGGCTGTACGTGCTCATGCTCCCGAGCGCACCGGTGCTGAACCGGAAGCTGAAATTGATCGCTATTTATTTGCCTGTGATGAAATCTCAGGGTTCATGCACGCTGTCTCTCTTATGCGCCCCAACGGGTTCGAAGACATGAAACCCAAGTCTATAAAAAAGAAACTCAAAGACAGCCACTTTGCCGCCAACGTTCCGCGGGAGGAAATCTATAAAGGAGCGGAGCTCATCGGAAAAGAGCTGTCTGATCACGTTAACTTTATGATAGATGTGTTCAGAAAAATGTAATAGAGCCGGCTGAAAGCTATGCGGCTATTGCACAATTTGTATCTATAGTTTTTATAGACACTCTCCTTATCCAGTTGCTCTATAGTTAATTACAGGTTTCGAAAACCCGCTGACGGCATTGTTAAAATTTGTGGCTAAAATGAAACCTGTTTGTCCGAAATCCGTATGGGTTAGAATGTATAACCCTTACAGCCTATGATGAAAATGAAATATATTTTACATGCAGCAGCCTTAGCGGCAGCGACTATTCTGGTTTTACCGGATAGCTCATACAGCAGCTATTTCAGCTCATCCGATAGCTACTATACAACAAATATTGAAGAAAGTGATGCAAGCCGGGTTGAGCGATTTGCCGTAGACGGACATGTTGAGTTGGAGGCAAAAACGATCGGAGGTTGGATTGAGATTCTTCAGGGATCAAACGACGAAGTGAAGGTTGAAATGTTTGTTGAACGATCGTTCAGATTATTCGGCAGGGATCAAAGCCTTGACCAGCACCGCATTATCATTGATGAGCGTGACAACAGAGTGAGAGCCGTGGCGGAGCCGCGCGGAGATGGTGGTCCGATGGTTTCCTTCCGTATAACAGTGCCCGAGGAAACATCTGCAAGGGCTAAATCTACAGGAGGTAGAATTTCGGTCAGAGATCTTTCCGGAAACCATCGTATCACCGGAACCGGAGGCGCTGTGGAAGTTAACGGGGTTTCCGGTAAAACTCAGGTACAGATCACAGGCTCTCCGCTAAAGGCCGGAAATATTAACGGCAGTTTTCATGTAGAGGGCATAGGCGGATCAATATTCGCCAGTAACGTAAATGGCGAGGCGCGTATCCGAAGCAGGGGAGGTCAGGTGCAGGTGCTGAATGTAGAAGGTGCTTTACTGATAGAAAATATCGGCGGAAATGTGTTGGCTCATATAGAAAAACTTGGTGAAGGAGTGAAAATCAATTCACAGGCCGGCTCCATTGATTTTATAATTGATGAAGATGATGCCTATGATCTTCACGCGCAATCCACAGTAGCGTCGGATGTGAATTTATATGAAGGAATTTCATCAGCGGCGTTAACCGAAATATTTTCCGGTGATCATATAGAGAGAGCATCTATTGCAAGTCTGGCTTCAAAAAGAGAAAGCTCCGGTTCTACTTTGAAATTACATAACGGCTCAGTGCCGGTAGATTTAATTGATGAGCTCGGCAGGATAAATGTTTACATGATCAGCAGTGAATAATAACAACAGCTATGAAGTACCAGGGGCGAGTATATTTTATCTACTTAGTGGGATTAGCTATATGTATTAGCTTGTTCCCTGCACAAATCTATGGAATAGATTCTGAGGATGCCGTTTCGCTGTCGCTTCATGATTTTGATAATACCTACAATTCCGCATTTTTAACAGATCGCTGGAAATTCCGGGGGGGTGATGATCCCGGTTACGCGGATCCGGATTACAACGATCATGACTGGATTACCATCAGCACCATGATTCCGGCGGCAGAAATAGAGCTTATCAACTGGGAAGGCGCGGGTTGGTTTCGCCTTAATCTTGACGTGGATTCAACTCTTGTGGGGGTTCCGTTAATGCTCGATGAGTTAAACCGTAACGGAGTTACTGAAGCCTGGCTGAACGGAAAGCGCATCAATTCCTGGAAAGATTACAACCACATTTTCAACATCCGGCTTCACCCGGACCCGATTCTCATCTTTCATGAGGCCGGCCATCACCTGCTTGCTGTCCGTTATCAAAACAGTCAGGTCGGGGCGGATGCAAATCCGGGATTCCGCTATGACCTTGTAAAAGCTGAGCCGTTTCTGACATCCAAAATAGGGAAACTTCATTATAACAGCAGTGTACAGAATTTTCTCAGCGGTATTTTATTGATTTTTGGCCTGGTGCACCTGTTGATGTTTTTTTACTACCGGAAGCACCACAGCAACTTATTCTTTGC
Organism: uncultured Chitinophagales bacterium; assembly: GCA_964505385.1. Classification (GTDB taxonomy): domain Bacteria; phylum Bacteroidota; class Rhodothermia; order Balneolales; family Natronogracilivirgulaceae; genus SLJN01. The sequence continues at coordinate 49,879 of CAZDIA010000009.1, read as the reverse complement.
TTTATTTTGTATTCTGCTGGGCACCTATCTCTATTTTTATTATCAGCTTGAAATCGCAGGGCTATTACGAGATGTAGATTACGGAATTTATTTAATGTCACTCCGCTCATTGGCAATGCTCGGTTTCATAGGTTTTGTTTACGCGGTTTTCCGGGCGGATAGTTTTCCGGTCTGGCGGTTTGCAGGATATGCGTCAGTGCTTTTTCTGGATATACTGCTTTTTTATACCATGCCCGATTCCGGCATGTATCTGCTTACCGATTTGATTGTACTCGTCTTCCTGATTGAACTGACCTATCTGCTGTTTACAGGATGGAAACAAAAGATGGAAGGAGTCGCCGTCTTTGGTCTTGGTTTCGCCGGATTTTTGATCGCTCAGATACTGGTAATCATGCAGACGTACGATGTAATCAATCTGTCAGGCGGGTGGCTTGATATCGCCGGCACCGGTATTTTGCTTGGAGCTATGTCGGTTACGTTATCCCGCAGATTTGCTCAAACCCGCATAGATCTTGAGGCAAAACTCGAGGAAGTAAAAAAATTATCACATCAAAAGCTGGAGCAGGAACGCCGCCAAAGGCAAAGTGAGGTAAGGAGAAAACTGCTGGAAGCCGACAATGAACGCAAAACGAAAGAACTTGAGGAAGCAAGAGAGCTGCAATTGAACATGTTGCCTTCTCAAATTCCCGGCACATCATATTTCAATATCAAAGCGGGTATGATCACTGCTTCGGAGGTAGGAGGTGACTATTATGATTTTGCACACACAAAAAATGATACTCTTGTAATCGCACTTGGTGATGCAACCGGTCATGGCGCCCGTGCCGGCACACTGGTAACGGCTGCTAAAAGCGCATTTCATACCGGAGTTAAACAGTATCGAAATGCCGGCCTGCTTAAAGAAATGTCCGGAGCCATAAAAAGCCTTAATATGAAAGGGATTTATATGGGGATGTCACTTGCTGAATGCAATGGCAACTCCGTAACGGTCAGCCAGGCAGGAATGCCGCCTGTAATACATTATGATCACAGTAAACAACAGGCGGCACCCATTGTGTGCAAGGGAATGCCATTGGGCAGTGTGGAAAATTATCCTTATAAGCAAGTGAAACTGGAGATGGACTCCGGTGATATCCTTGTTTTGCTTAGTGACGGTTTGCCCGAAACAATTAATCGATTTGATCTCATGGATGGATACGCAAGGATGTATGAGACTATAGAGCAAAATGCGGATCAATCTCTTGAAATTATCTATGAGAAGTTGATCAATCTGGTAAAAAAACATTCTGAAAATGGGGCGCCGCCGGATGATGCAACACTCGTATTACTTCAGCGCTGATTTTTAACAACTTTAATAAAATAACTATGAAAACCAAAGTAACCTTAATATTAGCTATCATTTTCGGATTACTCCTGATTTTTTCGGATACCGTAATAGCCCAAAACGGGGACAATGATCAGGATGAGCAGAATGATGAAACTTTCGATGACGATCCGTTTTTCCAGAGGCCACTCGAGGAACTGCTCCGACAGGAAGAGTATGAGCGGATGGTTCGCGAAACCGATTCACTGATGGTCTCAAAAAGGCGGATTGATTTCCCGCAAAGAGATATGGGCGGGCCGAGCCAATTTCCCGGTATAAGCGAATTATACCCTACATTGCCGCTTGCCTTAAGACACAACCGCGTTGACGGACTTTTTCTCGGGATCAGAACGCAACCCATGCATTGGGATCGAGGTGACAGGCGGCTGATGAAAATGTACGGATCACTCGGTTACGGATTCCGGTCAAATTATTGGCAATACAGTATCGGGGTTGAGCGGTTTTTCGGGTATAATCAAAATGTGAAACTCGGTGTTTTATACCGCAATATGCTCGCCACAGATGATATGTGGCGAACGGCGCCGATTGAAAACTCGCTATCTTCATTCTTCGGTGGATATGATTTTCTCGATTATTATGAATCCGAGGGAGTGCGTCCTTATGCTGTTATTCGCACCGGCTCCTTTTTTGAGCACACTCTGGCGTTTAAAGCTGAAGACCACCGGTCAGCGGAGCGTAACACCCGGTATGCGTTATTCGGCACAAACAGACATCTCAACCCGATGATTACAGAAGGGCATTTACAGGCATTCAAATGGGCTACCGGTTTCCACAGCGGCGGTTTTATTTTAGGAGACCGGCTTGCGTTTTCCGGTGATGTACAAGCCGAAGTAGCCGATTTGGATTGGTTGGACAGTGATTTCGGTTTTAACCGATACGAAATGGAATTACGCTCTGATTTTCTGATTGATCCTTCTGCCATATTGCGGACACGTATCCGGGGCGGCACTTCTGTTGGTGAACTCCCGTTTCAGCGGCAATTCGCTCTCGGCGGCATCGGAACTCTTCGCGGCAGATCACACAAAGAATTCGTTGGTAGCGATATGCTGCTCTTCAATGCCGAGCTTCATCTTGGCGATCATATTCGCCGAACCGAACCCCGCACCGAAGGTTTTAATGTTGATTGGAGCGAATTTCTCGCCTATCTGATATTTGACGCCGGTTGGGTCAATCAGGATGAGTTTATGCAGGAAAATTTCCTCGATGGCTTCGACAATTTTGATGCCGGAGACATCAAAACAGATATAGGAATTGGAATAAGTCTGCCATTAAGCCGGATGAGCGCATTACGCTTTGAATTTGCCTGGCCTACTGATGATTTCGAATCCGGTCCGGCCTTCTGGATTCGGTTGAATCCGACATTTTGATGGGGGTTTGTAAGCATCCAGGCACCAAGGCACCAAGGTACAAAGGTGTAGGCACGCAATGCATTGCGTGCCTACGCATAACCCCAACTGTCATTCCGAGCCCCAACCATTAGCAAAATCACAAGCAGAATTAATAATAAAAATTAACGGCAACACACTCTGCCATACCTCATGGGAGGAATCTCCCTACAACAAGCAACTCATTATCCACAGACAATTTAATGGCAAATGAGCAGCCCACTACCGGGAGATTCTTCACTCCGCTACGCTCCGTTCTGAATGACACGGTGGTGGTGGGGAAAAAATAGGGCTTCGCCCTCTGTAAAAAAGCTGTAATTCCGAAAAAGACGCCTGTCATTCCAAAAAAGATGCCTGTCATTCCGACCACCAGCCATTAGCAAAATCACAAGCAGAATTAATAATAAAATTAACGGCAACACACTCTGCCATACCTCATGGGAGGAATCTCCCTACAACAAGCAACTCATTATCCACAGACAATTTAATGGCAAATGAGCAGCTCACCACCGGGAGATTCTTCACTCTGCTACGCTCCGTTCTGAATGGCACGGTGGTGGTGGGGAAAAAAGAGGGCTTCGCCCTCGATAATTGATCCCCAACGAACAGTTCAGGGGGATAAACAATTGGATCTCAATATGATCTGAAAGCATACTGAAAAACGCTTCATACGGAACCCTTTGAATATATTGTTGCACACTTTCATCAGATCTGAACAATCAAAAAAATTACCGGAATTTTAGCTAAACACTTTACTTTTTTAGCTAAATATATATATTGTACTTTGAAGAGGTAATTGTATACTTGTTCGGAGGTTGTATGCGGGGAATGGTACAAACTTTAATCTTTGCCATACTGATGACAACCTGGCTTGTAGATTATACTTATGCAGGTCAGAACGGTAGTTCAGTCATAAAAGGGAGTGTTGAAAATGCACAAACCGGTGAGCCACTTGTCGGAGCGCATATCATACTGGGAGGCACTAAACAAGGAAGCGTAACCAACCAGGATGGCGAATTTGAATTAACCGATATTCCGGAAGGTGCCTATCAAATCAGAATTTCAAAAATCGGCTATCGAAACGTCTCCCATGACCAGATGATTTCGGATGAAACCCACACGCTTAATTTTGAATTATATCCGGATGCGACGGAACTGGGAGAAGTGAAAGTTGAGGCGGAAAGGGATGACAGCTGGAAGAATCATTTTGAAACATTCAAGGCGGAATTTATCGGTACCTCTGAGCGTGCTGATTATGTTGAGATTGTCAATCCGGAAGTGTTGGAGTTTCGGACTAATTTCAGGGGGAGGCTGCAGGCAAGTGCCATTGAGCCATTGGAAATCAAAAATCACCATTTAGGCTACCGGATTACTTTTTTCCTGGATCATTTTGAAGCTGAAGGCATGACCACCATGCTCGACGGTGAACCGCTTTTCGAAGAGATGATTCCCGAAGACTCCGACCAGGCGGAAGAATGGGAAGAAAACAGAAAAGACGCCTTTAAAGGATCATTCCGGCATTTTATGATAGCGTTGATTGAAGACCGCCTGGGCTCTGAAGGGTTTGCGCTGAGAGAAGAAGAAGAGCAAATACAGGATGGCTACGGACGCACAGACACAAGGGTCTCATCAAGTCAATTAATGAATTACGATGAAGACGAAGAAGCATACAAATTGAATTTTGAAGGCATCCTGGAAGTCAGATACACCAATGCGGCGGAGTCCCGCCGGTTTGTTGATTGGATTGATGAACCCGGTTACCGCCGTTCCAGAACGCAAACTTCTTATATATCCTTAAACCAGCGGCCCTTAACCGTTGATGCCGATGGTGGGATCCTTGAAACTTTCGGAGCAACACGGCTCGGCTATTTCGGATTTCACCGGCTGGCAGATTTAACTCCCAAAGAATACCAACCGTGAATAACTGCCAGCGATTGCATAGTAACAGTTTATGAGAAGTCTGCTATACATACTCATTTTCTCGATCATTGTTCCGGGGATTATTTTTTCCGTAAATGCCACCGGGATAAGTGAAAATTCTATCACCATAGAAGGCCGTATAGTTGATTCAGAAAGAGGGCGGCCACTTGTCGGAGTGCATGTTTTCCTCAGTGAAACAACCATAGGCACCGTTACGGATGATGATGGTCGCTACGAGCTGAGTAAGGTGAGTCCCGGCGCTTACCGGATTTACATCTCGAAATTGGGATACGAAAATATCGCCGAAGACAAAATGCTGTCGGCATCCGTCGATACTCTTGATTATAAAATGAAGCCGGAAGATGTAGAACTCGAAGAAGTTACTGTTGAAGACAAAGCGGATGAAGACTGGCAAAGAAATTTCAGGAGATTTAAAAATGAATTTATTGGAACCTCCGAGCGCGCTGATTCAGTAGAAATAATCAATCGCGAAGTTCTGAATTTCGACCGCAACTGGTGGGGGAGGTTAACGGCGGAAGCTGCTGAGCCGCTTCGTATAAAGAATTATTCGCTGGGATATAAAATCACCTACCATCTGGATGAATTTACAACTACGGGAACTACCACTAAATGGGACGGCGAACCTCTGTTTGAAGAGATGACGCCGGCAGATTCGCAGCAGAAGGAAAAGTGGGAAATAGAGAGGGAAGAGGCTTTTCTCGGATCATTCCGGCATTTTCTGTTATCGCTGATCAATGGTGAGATTAGTTCGGAAGGCTTCATCATGTATATTCACAATCGCGATGCACGGGGCAATTACAGTCAGGATAAAAGACGTGAAAGACGCAGCAGGTTGATTAACTATGATAATGAGGAGGAGGCCTACAAAATGAATTTCTTTGGTAAACTGGAAATCATCTACACCAAAGGTGAAGAAACCCGGCGCTACAGGGACTGGCTTCGGGATCATAACCGCAGCCATTCCAGATCCCAGACTTCCTATCTTGAACTAAACGAGCGGCCACTCACCATCGATGAAGAAGGTGAAATTCTGGAAACCTACGGAGCAACCCGCTATGGCTTCTTTGCCTTTCGGCGACTTGCCGACGTAAACCCCAGAGAATACCGCCCGGACGGCATGGAGGAGGTCTTCCCCCTGACTGATGCCGAATGAACCATCCACTGTGCCGAGTCGATGCCTCCATGGCTTCCGAATTAACCACAGAGAGTGCAGGGCAAAAAACGCAGAGTTACACAGGGGATAATGCTTTTCGGCTGCCCACTCAAAGTGGGCTGTCGAATTTAAGGGCTTCCGGTTTAACCACAGAGGAGCGCAGGGCAAAAAACGCAGAACAAAGGTTGAGGTTTGGCAATCGGAGACGCAACCCGGGCTGTCCGGAAAGCAGAGGTCTCATCTGCTGTGCCGACAGCCGGCGAGACTTACCGGCAAACGGAACTCTCACCTATCACGGAGATTTGCACTGATTTTGTTCGTTGATTTACGCAGAAGATTGAAAGCCTTTGAATTCGGCAGCCCACAAAGAAGTGAAATCCTGAGCGAGCTATAAGCGAGTCTCGGGGTGGACAGACGAAGAACGGGCAGCCGAAAAGCGGGAAACCGAAGATTTTTACCCCTCTGCGCTAAAACACTGTGATCTCGGTGGTAACAAAATCATAAATGAAAAAATCAACATTGCTTTTTTGGATATATGGCAGCATACTATGGCCATTTATTAATCAAATAAAGCAAAGTATGTTCAGAAAATATATGGTTAATGTGTCCACAGGAGCGCTGTTGGTCGGCACTCTTTTGGGGTGTTCAGCAAGTGAAGAGGCTGTTGCTCAGCAAACGGAGGAGCCCACACTCGACATGGAAGCTGTTGAGCTATTCAGTGAAGAAGGTATGGAAAACTCCAAAGTGATGGAATATGCGAGCTGGCTGACCGATGTCTACGGACCTCGCCTTACCAATTCGGCACAGATGCGGCGAGCAAATGATTATACCCTGGAAGTGCTTGAAGAAATGGGACTGGAAAACGCGCATCTGCATGAATGGGGTCCATTCGGAAGAGGCTGGGAGCTCGACCGTTTCGCTCTGCACGCTCACAGTGAGTATTCCTACTTCCCCGTCACCGCGTATCCGAAAGCATGGTCACCGGGCTATGATGAGCCTGTTAAAGGCGAGGTTATTTACCTGAGTCCTGAAATGGATTATCGCGAATACGAAGGGCAGCTTGATAATAAATTTGTGATGGTTGAACAGCCTGAGGACCCGGAATTTCACTGGGACCCGCTAGCGATTCGGTTTGACGACTCACAACTATTAAATATGGCCAATGCCGGACCGGATCGCATGGCTGAAGAAGGAGAAGGAACTTCCGGCGGTAGCAGTCAGGCTAATGACCAGTATGAATTTATGCAGTTTCTGCATGATGAAGAACCCCTCGCCGTCCTGGATCAGAGCTATCGTGGTAGATTCGGTCAAATTGCCATAACCAGTGCTCAACTACCCGCGGACCCTGATTTGGGCTGGCGGGAGCGTCCCCGCCCGCATGAAGCGGATGCTCCTGATCCCGTTCCTCAGCTCTCATTGACGCGCGACCAATATGGCCGCTTATTCCGTATGCTCGAAAAAGAAGTTGAAGTTGAACTTGAAATGGAACTGGAAACCCGTTACAACACGGATGATCTGATGGGATATAATACAATCGCCGAAATACCGGGAACAGATCCCGATGTCGGAGATGAAGTAGTGATGATTGGCGCCCATCTCGATTCATGGCATTCCGGAACCGGCGCTACGGATAATGCCGCAGGCAGCTCGGTCATGATGGAGGTGATGCGTATCCTCTCAGAAACAGGAGTGGAACCGAAGCGCACCATTAGAATTGCTCTTTGGGATGGGGAAGAGCAGGGGCTTCACGGCTCGGTTCATTATGTACAGGACCATTTTGCGGAACCCGTGGATGGTGAAATATGGGATTTCGAAGAAATTGAACGAAAAGATGGTTATGATAAGCTTTCGGCTTATTACAACTTCGACAACGGCACCGGGCAGATCCGGGGAATCAATCTGCAGGAAAATGAAGCGCTGAGAGATTATTTTCGCACCTGGTTCCAGCCATTTCATGACTGGGATGCCGCTACGGTATCATACCGAAGCACCGGTTCAACCGATCATGTTCCGTTTGATACTATGGGATTGCCCGGTTTTCAGTTTATTCAGGATCCTATAGAATATTGGTCCAAAACCCACCATTCCAATATGGATGTGTTTGAACGGTTAAAAGAAGAGGACCTGAAACGGTCTGCGGTGATGGTGGCCACAATTGCTTATCACACAGCACAATTAGAGCATCTGCTCCCACGCAAAAATGATGTTGAATTTGCCGACTGATAGAAATAACGGTATAAACCGCAGAGGAAAAATTCTTCGACTGCCCACTCAAAGTGGGCTGTCGAATTAAAGGGCTTCCGGTTTAACCGCAGGGAGCGCTGAGTAAAAGACGCAGAGCAACACAGTTGAGGTTTGGCAAAGATTTCCTGCTTCCGACAGCTGGCGAGGCTTCCCGGGCTGTCCGCCCTAATCAAGACATCGGGTGTTGAGATGATTTTAAGTATAAGGGCGGGCTGTCCGGAAAGCAGTAGCCTCATCGCCTGTGCCGACAGCCAGAAGCAAGCCGATGGTTTGGTGAGGAAATAGTAAAAGAATGTTGAGGTATGGCAAGGTTTTTTCTCTTCCGATAGCCGGCGATGCCTGCCGGGCTGTCCACTCTAATTAAGCCATTGTGTGTTGAGTTGATTTTAAGGAGCACGAGACCCAGAGCATAATTCTCAAAACAAATAGGGTAACTCGATCAATTAAGCTGTTGATAAGGTGTCTAAAAATACCTACTATACTGTAATTGTTACGTATATGTTCATTATGTAACACCAACGGTAGCTTTGACAAACCAGTTATGGGGTTAAAACCAGCATTGAATGTTGTTTACCCTGTAAACATGATACAAATCCATTTTGAAACGTTTTATGCATTATTTGTATTTATAATCGGTGACATTCATCAGCATCACTGCTGGTGAGTAACTAAAGCAGACATGTAATCCACATGTAGAATTATGGTTTTAAATGGCAATGTTCTAATTCTGAATCAGGACTATCAACCGCTAAGTGTGGTCAATGTCAAGAAGTCTCTCATGCTTTTGTTTCTTGAAAAAGCGGAGATGCTTCACGACAGGCCTTCCCATAAAGTGCGTACGGTTTACGAATCTTATGATTACCCATCTGTAATCCGGTTGCACAGATATGCTCGTATTCCCTATAAAAAAATTGTGCTCTCCCGTAAGAATATCCTTAAACGAGACCGGCACAATTGTCAATATTGCGGTACTTCCGAGAAATTGACAATCGATCACGTAATCCCCAAAAGCAGGGGTGGAAGTGATCAGTGGGAAAATCTGGTAACTGCCTGCACAACCTGCAATCACAGAAAAGGGAACCGGACACCTAAGGAGGCCGGAATGAAACTCAACCGGAGACCATTCAAACCCAATCATATCATCTTTCTGCGAGATTTTTGCGGAACAATTGATGACAATTGGAAGCCATATTTGTATATGGTATGATCTCCTCCGGGTAGGTTCCCCGAGATGACCTGAAGCCTGATTTGATTGTTAAGCCGGCGCCCCGCAACACACCGCCGGGCTATTCTTTTAAGGGTAACGCTGGTTACTCATGTGATCAGTTTCTCTCATTTCTCAGGCTTTTACAGCAAGATTCATTTTTGCGCTTCGTTAGCCCACCGTTATCATAAACCGAAGTTTTGCGGGAATCTTAAATTACTGTGCTTGTAAAATTATAATATTACAATGAGTCGTAAAGGAAAAGTATTGGTAGCCATGAGCGGTGGGGTTGATTCCTCCGTTACCGCTGTATTGCTCAAAGAGCAGGGCTATGAAGTAATCGGAATTACCATGAAAACGTGGGATTATTCATCCAGCGGGGGGAACTCCAATAAAGAAACGGGGTGCTGTACGCTGGAATCAATGAATGATGCCCGCATGATTGCTTCCAAGTATGGTTTTAAACATTTCATTGTAGATATCAGGGATGAATTCGGCGATTGGGTTATTGACCGGTTTGTTGATGAATACATGAATGGACGAACTCCTAATCCCTGCGTGCTGTGCAATACCCATATCAAGTGGACAGCAATGTTAAGACGCGCGAAAAATCTCGGCTGTGATTATATCGCCACCGGGCATTATGCTCAGGTTCGGGAAGAAAACGGCCGCTACATCATCTCGCGGGGTGTGGATCGTGATAAAGACCAGTCTTATGCCTTGTGGGGAGTTAGCCAGGAAAATCTGAAGCACACTATTTTCCCGCTCGGCGGTTATCAAAAACCGGAAATTCGCGAGCTTGCATCTGAATTCGGGCTGTACAATGTAGCCAATAAAAAAGATTCCTACGAGATTTGCTTCGTTCCGGATAACGACTATCGCCGTTTCCTCAGGGATAGAGTTGACGGGCTTGAAGAGCAGGTTGACGGTGGATATTTTGTAGATAAAGAAGGCAATGTCATTGGGCGGCATAAGGGATACCCTTTCTACACTATCGGCCAGCGAAGGGGATTGCATCTCGCAATGGGCAAACCGGTTTACGTTACCCATATTGATCCCGAAACCAATACCATTACCGTCGGGGATGCTGAAGACCTGAATCACACCTGGTGCAACGCCCGGAATATCAACATGGTTAAATATGACCGCGTACCTGAAGAAGATATGCAGGTAGAGGGAGCCATCCGTTATAATGATGACGGAAAACCCGGTTTTCTGACACAAACAGGGGATGATGAGATCAGTATACGTTTTCCGGGAGGTAGGAGTGCCATCACCCCGGGTCAGGCACTTGTCTGCTATGAAGGCGATGATGTCATTGCCGGCGGCTGGATTCACAAAGTGAATGATCCGGTAACCGCTGAGCTAATCGATCAGTAATTATATCAGCCTAATACTTAATTCGACTATCATGAAAAGCTTGATCATTTTTCTTTCACTGTTCCTGTTTACCGCTCAGCTAAGCTGGTCTCAGGATTATTTTACCGGTTCAATTGAAATCAGTGGATATTCTATTAATGAGGACGGTGAAGAAGAATTTAATGACCGGCTCATCCTGATGATGGATCCTGACCGTCTTTTGATTTCGGACTTTGAAGGGATTGATGAGCTGGATCAGCTTACCAATGATTCGATTACCTATGCGCTTATTCGCCACGATAACCGCGATATTGTTTTATATGGCGGCAGTAACAAAGCTTTGAAAATCGAAAATGATCAGATTGAGGCGCTGATCAATATGATGGGTAATCTGCAGCAGCAAATTGAAGAAGAAAGCGAGCAGCAAGACGAACTTGAATTTTCAGAAACCGGCGAAACCAAAGATATCAATGGATACCGGGCGAGCAAGTGGGTGATTACTGATCGCACCGAAGATGTCACACATCATGTGTGGCTTTCGGATGGATTACGAATTAACTGGGGTTTAATCGCTGAAGATTGGCTGGCTCAGTTGTCCGGGTATTCTGAAATGCCGGTTCAACAATGGATGCGTGACGGTAATACCCCTCTTGTTGTAGAGCGATATGAAGGAGAACAGCTCAAAAATATCATCCGTATGGACCGGATAAATGAGGACGAAATTACTGAAAGCCGGCTTGATGTTCCCGAAAATCTGGAGGTAGTAAACTTACAGCAGCTTATTATGGAACAGTTTGGCGGGCAGTAGTATATGTCTTGTCACCTCACTTTTTATTTGAAACCAATATTATTTACCGCCATCGCAGCTATTCTCATCTCATGCGGCACCAGTGAAGAATCCGCGGAAGAAAGCGATTCGGTATATGCCGGTGACTACGAGCATCAATACTATTCAATCACCGACACTCTTGATGAAGACCGGGAACTGGATGATTTAATTCGTCCCTACATCAACAAAGTGCGGGATGAGATGGACCGGGTGCTGGTTACGAACGAAAACAGTGCCGAGCGCGGCCGGCCTGAGGGCGCCTTAGGCAATTACGTGGCGGATATATTACGCTCCCGCGCATCCGGCGAAAGGGGACACCGGATACATATAGCTGTCACAAATAATGATGGGCTTCGATCATCTCTGCCTGCCGGAGAAATTACGGTCGGGATGATATATGAGTTAATGCCTTTTGAAAATACCATCGTAATTCAAAAACATTCCGGTGATCAGATCCTCAAAATGGCTGATCAGATTGCCGAAGCGGGTGGCGAAGCAATCAGCGGTATGCGGATGCAAATTTCAGATGATCAGGCATCCGGGGTTATGATAGGCTCGGAAAGAGTGGATCCGGATCAGGAATACTGGGTGGCTACCAATAGCTGGATTGCGGATGGGGGCGGCCCGATCAGCGCATTGCATGACCCTGTAGAGCGGCACGATCTTGATGTTTTGGTTCGGTATGCAATTATTGATTATCTGAATTCAAGGAGTTCCGTATCGCCTGAAACCGATCATCGAATCAGAAGTTAAGGCCGCATGAACAGAAGATCCTTCCTTCGAACTGTTACTGCCGGTGGAGCCGGTGCTGCTTTTTTGGGCGGAACCCCCTGGCAATTGCTTGCCGATAACGGCTACAGGCGAATTAGCATACTTCATACCAATGATACTCACGCCAGAATAGAACCTTTTCCGGATCACTCCCTTGATTATCCCGGAAAAGGAGGGGTGTTGCGCCGGGCAACTTTAATCAAAAAAATCAGGGAGGAGAATCCCAATAATCTGCTGCTCGATGCGGGTGATGTGTTCCAGGGTACACCTTATTTCAACATGTTTGGTGGGGCGCTGGATTTCGAGGTGATGTCGTATATGAAATACGATGCCTGCACAATCGGAAATCACGAATTTGACAATGGCGTGAGCGGTTTTGTGGATGTAGTTGATAATGCAAAATTTCCGTTCGTCAGTGCCAATTACGATTTCGGTTTTACCCGTATGAGCTACTGGGTACGGGATTTTATCACCCGAAATATAAGTGGAATTCGGTTTGGCATATTCGGGCTTGGAGTGGATTTCAAAAACCTGGTACTCCCTGAACTTCACAGAGGAGTTACCTACAAAGAGCCGGTGGAAGTTGCGCAGGATATAACAAACCGTCTCAAGAATAATTTCGGGTGCGACATGGTGATATGCCTCAGTCATATTGGCTATGATTATGACGACGGACAGGTTAGTGACCGGATAATTGCCCGCGAGGTTCCCGGCCTTGATCTCATCATCGGCGGGCACACCCATACTTTCCTTGAAAAGCCGGAAGAAATCCGCCACGACGATGGCACAAAAACGCTGATCGCCCAGGTAGGCCACTCAGGGATTTCACTCGGCCGCATAGATTTTATATTTGACCGTGATAACCAGCTTGTTTCAGCCGAACCGGCAAATTATTCTGTTGATGACAATGTTTCTGAAGACCCGGTATTAAAAAGAACCATAGAACAGGTGAGCGGTTAGGAGAGGAGGGCTTCGCCCTCTGTAAAAAGTCGTCATACCAATAAAAAAGAAAGATTGTGTCATTCCGACCGAAATCGCGCTCGGATTGCAGCTAAGGATTTTAGGTGTATTCGCGATGGAGCGGAGGAATCTGTGCAGCTGCAAACCTGCCAAAGTCTCTATCAGTAGTATGGCATAATCCTTGCTATTGCAGACCCCTCCACTTCGCAGCGTGATAAATTATTGCTCAAGGCGGGGTTACAGCCCGCAGCTTCGGTCGGGGTGACAGGTAGGGCTTAAATGGTAGCCTGCCTTTTCAATGGTAGCGCCAATTAAGGGTTTTCGCTATGTCTCTGGCACCACCAACAATCTGCAAAAATTAATGCAATTCTACCCATTCGATTAACAGCAACGCCCTCAGCCATACCACATGGGAGGAATCTCCCACCAACAAGCAACACTTGAGCCACAGATAATTCATGACAGGTAGCGGTGTTTCAATTCGCGGATGATAAAGCCCGCACTTTTTGCTAATTTATTTTCTGCAATATTAACTCATTTTATTTGCGTTAATGTAGCGTATATTCATGCGCCGGAAATTTAACCGTAATACAAAGTCATTCACAGATTGGAACAACCTTCATCCATCTCTAATACAGCGAATAAAGAAGATTTTGAAACCGTAATCGGTTTGGAAGTTCACGCACAGCTTCGCACCGAGAGCAAAGCGTTCGCTCCGGTATCTATCGAGTTTGGCGGAGCGCCCAATACTCAGGTAACTCCACTGTGTCTGGGGCACCCCGGAACGCTGCCGGTTCCGAATGAAAACCTGATACGCTACATCATACGCTTGGGGTTGGCTACAAACTGCAAGATTGCAGAAAAGTCAATTTTCGCCAGAAAAAATTATTTCTATCCTGATCTTCCCAAAGGTTATCAGATTTCCCAGTATGAGACACCCATTTGTTATAAGGGAGGAGTGGAGATCGAGCTGGATGAAGGCTATTCCAAAACGATAGGCCTTGCCCGAATCCACATGGAAGAGGATGCCGGGAAATCTATTCACGATCAGGATCCCCATAATTCACTTATAGACCTGAACCGGGCCGGCACACCGCTAATCGAGATCGTATCCGAACCCGATATCCGCTCGCCCAGGGAAGCTTATGCCTTTCTGACGAAAATCAAACAGCTGGTTCAATATCTGGAAATTTGTGACGGCAACATGGAGGAAGGCAGCCTGCGGTGTGATGCCAACGTATCGGTAAGACCAAAGGGGCAGGAAAGTTTTGGCACACGTACTGAAGTCAAAAATCTCAATTCATTCCGCAATGTTGAGCGCGCCCTCACTTACGAGGTGGAACGCCAAAAGGAGACGATCGTCAATGGCGGGGAAGTGGTTCAGCAAACTTTGCTTTGGGATGTAAACTTACTGCAAACCAGACAAATGCGCTCTAAGGAAGAAGCGCATGATTATCGCTATTTCCCCGAACCTGACATTCCTCCGGTCATTGTAACCGGGGAGATGCTTGCTGAAATCAAGTCTGAACTGCCTGAACTTCCCCATAATAAACTGGAAAGGTTTATTAAAGAGCTTAAGCTGCCGGAATATGACGCCAAAATAATTACGGCGGATCGTCAGCTTGCAGATTACTTTGAAGCGGTTCTGTCAAAAACTGATGCTCCGGCCAAAAAAGTATCAAACCTGATACTCTCTGAAGTTCGGCGGGTGCTGAATGAGAAAGATATTGAAGTTAAGGATTTCAGCATCACTGAGGATCAGCTCGCAGGACTTATTGAGCTCAGAGAGTCGGATAAGATCAATTCCTCCGCAATGCAAGCCATATTTAATGAAATGCTGGAGAGTGAAAAAGACGCTGAAACCCTTGCCGATGAACTAAATCTGCTTCAGGTTTCTGATACCGGATTTCTCGAGGGGATCGTCGATGAAGTGATTGAAGCTAATCCCGATGAGGTTAAACGTTACCGGGAAGGCAAAAAAGGACTGATCGGCTTTTTTGTAGGCCAGGTAATGAAGAAAAGTCAGGGCAAGGCTAATCCGGAGATGGCCAAAGAGTTGATTTTATCAAGGATCGGGGAATGAATCGGGAAATATCTTAATCACAAGTTAACTTTTAATCTGATGCACAATGTTCAAATTTAAGCTCCTGGTAGTGTTTCTTATAGCCGCCTTCATCACTGTATCCTGTGGTGATGAAGATGACGGTGTTGAATTGTATTCAGTACCCGTTGAAGGCCGGCTTACAGTTGATGAAGAGCTTGATGATACCGGCGATTACAGCGACATCCATGTACGCATTCTGAATTATTTTCAACCGGAAACCGATACGCTATTCCATGCTGCAACAGACAGAGACGGCTATTTTTCTGGTGAAGCCCGTTTTTCCCAGCGGGATGAATATCTACTGGAGATCACCAGAGGTGATAATGAAATAGCCGAAACCGAATTGATTCTTGCGGAAGGCGACACCATCAGAATTGAAGCCGTACTTCCGGACTTTGATACTGATACCGTGATTTCATCACGTGAGTTTGAGGCAATGAACGAATATCGCCGCATCATGAATCAGTTTACCAGAGTTTCTGCCTATATCAATGCGGGGCTTGTGAGCGATGAAGAGGCGCTTGAAAATCTGCACACCTGGAATGATTTGTTTTGGGGGGTCAGCAAAAATCATCCCGGCACGCTGGCTGCTGATCGCGCTATCGTACAGGCGGTAGGTATTTTGCAGGGTTGGGATAACGACAAAATGTTTGAGCAACTTGCCTCTGACCCTGAGTTGGAGCCGCTTGTAGAGGCGGGATTATATCACGGGGTGCCCGAGCGGATAGAAGAGGGTGGTCTTGTTGAAGGTCTTGAATTTATGGATACACTATGGGAGCGATCCCGCCATGATGGTAATCGTCAGTTGATCGGCATACACCGTGTTGAGATGCTATACGACAGTGCCAGGGTTGATCAGGCAAAAGATTTCCTTGAAGATTTCAAGGAGGAGTTCGGAGATGATGAGTATGTGCAGGAATGGATAACCAGCATTGAGTACGATCTTGAGCATCTTGCTCCGGGAATGGAGGCTCCTTCTTTCTCGGTGTCATTGTTTGGTGATGATGAAATAGATTCATCCGCGCTGCAGGGAAAGCCTTTCATCATAGAATTCGTAAATTTTGAGGACCCAGATTATCAATTTACTTTTCCATTGCTAACCGAACTCTATCGGGAATACAATGCTGATGATTTACAGATAATTACTATCCCGACACACGAAAGTGATTATGTTATAGACAGTTTTACATCCGAAAATGAGATTGCCTGGCATGTCGCTCAGGCAGGCGCATTTACCGATGATGAACTCATCGAAATTTTCAATGTGGATCAAATTCCGGTTCGCTTACTCGTGGATGCAGAAGGTCGTATTGTTCGTAAATATTATGACCCCGGAATTCAGGAACTGGAAAGAGATCTAATCCAGCAACGACATAAACCAGATATACTATGAGAAAAATATTAATAGCCGGTAACTGGAAAATGAATCAGGGACCGGAAGAAACGGCTCATTTTTTTGAAGAATTTTCAAAAATCCGTAAGGAACCACTAAAGAAAGCAGACGGAGCGGTTTGTCCGCCTTATGTATCGCTTAATGAGGCGAAAAAAGGTGCCGACAAGGTTGAAGGTATCCGCATCGGCGCTCAAAATCTTTATTTTGAAGACAGCGGCGCATACACAGGTGAAGTGAGTGCGGCAATGCTAAAAGAAACGGGTTGTACTTATGTGATTACCGGACACTCCGAACGACGTTCACTTTTTGGTGAAAGTGACTCCGACATCCGCAAAAAAAACCTGAAAGCTCTTGAACACGCACTTACCCCGATCACCTGCGTTGGTGAAGTTCTGAAAGAGAGAAAAGCAGACCGCCATTACGATGTGGTACGTGAACAGATTACGGGTGTATTCGAAGGTTTTGATCCGCAGCAAGTCAACAGTTGCATCATTGCATACGAACCTGTTTGGGCAATAGGTACCGGCGAAACCGCCACACCTCAACAGGCACAGGAAATGCATGCATTCATCCGTGATCTTATTAAAGAGCACTTTGGAGCTAATGTGGCTGAAGAAATCCGCATACTCTACGGCGGAAGCATGAAACCGGATAATGCCGGCGAACTCGTCTCACAACCGGATGTGGATGGCGGACTTGTTGGCGGCGCCAGCCTGAAACCCGACGGATTTCATGAATTGCTCAAAATTGCAGAAAAGCAAAGTGGATGAAGCCGCTCAATGTATTGATCATAGGAGGTGGAGGGCGTGAACACGCCCTCGCCTGGGCTATATCCCAATCCGATTTGCTCGGTAAATTATTCATTGCGCCCGGCAATGCCGGAACTGCTTCACTCGCAAAAAGCCTGCAACTTGAACCTTCTGACAGCCAGCAGGTTATCCGTGCGATTGAGGAAAATCAAATTGATTTTACCATCATAGGCCCTGAGCAGCCTCTCGTCGGCGGTCTTGTTGATGATCTCAGCGATGCCGGGTATTTGGTCTTTGGCCCGAAAAAGCAGGCGGCACAACTGGAAGGGAGTAAATCTTTTGCAAAATCTGTAATGGAAGATGCAGGGGTGCCTACTGCAACATGGAAGGAATTCGGCCGGGATGATTTAAGCCGGGCAAAGGAATACGCAATTGATCATTCACTTCCCGTGGTGATAAAAGCGGACGGACTTGCATCAGGAAAAGGTGTTGTTATTTGCCATACCCAAAAGGAGGTAGATGACTTTTTTGATCAGCTTGAAAGCGAAGACCCTTTTGGTGATGTCGCCTCCCGGCTTGTCATTGAAGAATTTATGGAAGGAGAAGAAGCCTCGGTTTTTGCGCTGACTGACGGAGAACACGCCCGGTTACTTCCGCCTGTTCAGGATCACAAACAGATTGGCGAGGGAGACACCGGCCCGAATACCGGTGGTATGGGCGCTTATCTTCCTGCTCCTGTTGTTGATGATGAAATGATGAAGCAAATAAAACAGACTATCATCACACCGGTATTGAATGAAATGAAAAACAAAGGCACGCCATATTCAGGGGTACTTTATGTGGGCCTGATGATAACTGAAAGCGGGCCCAAGGTTGTAGAGTTTAACTGCCGTTTTGGTGATCCGGAATGCCAGGTATTAATGCCGGCCATCCGGGAAGATGTGCTTCAACTGCTATATAATACTGCTACCGGAAATATTGATGACACTCCGGTTGACTGCACTGAGCAATACTTCAGCTGCGTTATGTTAGTCTCAGGCGGTTATCCCGGATCATATGAAAAAGGTAAATCCGTAAAAGGACTTAACAAAGTTTCTGAGGATTCACTTGTATTTCATTCCGGCACAAAGCATAATGATAATCTTACCGTTACTGCAGGTGGGCGGGTGCTCAGTGTCGTGGCAGGCGGGCCGACTTTAGAACAATCACTCCGAAATACCTATGCGGATGTCCAAAAAATAAATTTTGAAGGTGTTTATTATAGAAATGACATCGGCAGCAAAGGCTTAAAGCACACAACCCAGAATTATTCTTGATCAAAACAGTATTCATACCGGCAATGTTGCTGCTCCTGTCAGGGTGGGGACTTGATACGGATGAAAGTACGCTTACCTTGGAAGAAATGACCACCGGCCTGCATGATGCGGTTTCCATATATGCTTCATCAGGAGGGAACCTTTATATCGTAGAACAGGATAAAAACCGGTTTTTGAAAATGAACACTGCCGGAGAACGCCTGGATTCGCTCGGCCGTTTGGGAAGCGGAGATTACCGTTTTGATCAACCAGTGGACATTGACGCCACAAACGATCTCAAAATTTACGTTTCTGATTATCAGAACAGACGGATTCAGGCATATGACCGCAGGTTGCAATATCTGAGTACCGTTCAATTGCCCCGCCGGGCGGGAGCTACCGAATTTCGTCCTACTGCGCTTTCAGTCAATCGTTCCGGAGAGCTGTTTTTCTTTGATGAAGACAGATACAGGATTTACAGAATTGGAGGCAATGGAAGCTATCAGGATCACTTCGATGCACGTTCCATCGCTGATATCCGGGAATTAACCGGAATCGCCGCGCTGGATGACTTATATCTGGCGGACCCAAATCAGCAGGTTGTGCACCGAATGACCAGTAACGGCACGTATCTTGGTTTTTTTGAGGGGGGAGATAATCTGAAGGGAATCTCATCTCACAACCGGAAAATCTGGGTGCTGTCCGACAATTATGTTGACGTTTTTTCTGAACGCGGCAGTTTACTGCATCGTTTTGTACTTGAGAAACCCGGTGATGTGCATGATCTCGCGGTTTTCAGAAATCATATATACTTTATTGGATACGATACGTTGTATTCAGCAAAACGAGAACCAGTTAACTGAACAACATGAATAAAATACATCTGTTTTGGATCCTCGGGGGAATTGGAGTTGGTATTCTCGGAGGATTCGGATATTGGTTTTTTATAGGCTGTGAAACGGGAGCCTGCCCGATTACATCCATTTGGTATAATACTTCCGCTTATGGGGGATTAATGGGTGGACTGCTTGGAAGCATGATGCACGGAATGCTGGAGAAAAAGCAGGAGAAAGAGGGCAGCGAAGAAAGTGGAGATACATAAGTAGTGTCTTCAAATTTATCTGCCATTATTGGGTGGAAAATACCAGGAAACAGTTGTGAAATGACAAGCTTCAAATAACAAATTTCAAATAAATTCCAAAAATCAATGACCCAATGGGCCTTTGGCAGCTTGTTTAAGGTTTTGGTTATCGGAGATTGGTGCTTACTTGAAATTTGTAATTTGTGTATTGAATATTATTTGACTATTGGTGCTTGATGATTGAAATTTCCGGATTTTCCGGGTTAGGGCACTTAAATTTTTCTTACGGACACTAAATAGCCATCAAACCATCGGAAAAACATCAATTAATTATGGCTGAGTTATCAAACCCACCATGTCCGGATTGCGGGGAAGCTACTTCAAGTGATCGCAAAATTGTGTTCAAAGTTGGCGGTATAGCAATTATTGCGTTATCTGTTGTAACACTTCAGTTTTTTCTTCCCGCTTTATCACTGATATTAGGAATTGGTATGGTGTTTTATGGAAGAAAAATTCCTGAAACGCGAAGATATAAATGCAAGAGCTGCGGTCATAAATTTGGAGAAGAGCCGGCAAAGATTGTTTGATGTTTGACGTTTGATGTTGTTCAAAACGTCAAACATCAAACATCAAACGAGTAAAAGAAACCCTTCTTGCAACTACAAATATTTAATCAGGCTGGTTAAAGGAAATCATTTATAACTTCCTTCGCCTTATTGTCAATCAGCTCTATCGCCAGGTCGATAGTTTGAAGATGGGTTCGCACAGAAAGTACAGCTATTCGCAGCATAAACCTGCCATCAATCTTGGTGGAAGATAAATAAATCCTTCCGTCATCCAGGATAGCTTGGTGAAGCTGTCTGTTGAATGCATCGACATCGCCAGTCGGTGGCATGTACCTGAACAAAAACACACTTAATTCCGGTGGAGGGCCAACCTCAAATCCATCAAGAGCTTTAATTTTTTGATAAGCATATTCGGCCAATCGCAGCTTTTCTTTCAGAGCTTTCCGGAACGGGCGAATGCCGTGATATTTCAACGGGAGCCACATCCGCAATCCTCTGTAGTGCTTGCTCAACTCCGGAGAAGTATCAGAAGGAGAGAGGACGCTGCGCTGGTCGAGCACATCCTGCATGTAATTGGCTTGATAGGCATATGCGTCAGCCATTAGATTTTCATCCTTAACTATCACCGCACCAATACCATATGGAATAAAGAGGCCTTTATGCGGGTCCAGAACTACCGAATCAGATTGCTCAATGCCCCGGAAGAGTGATTTCATTTCATCAACCAATATA
Organism: uncultured Chitinophagales bacterium; assembly: GCA_964505385.1. Taxonomy (GTDB): domain Bacteria; phylum Bacteroidota; class Rhodothermia; order Balneolales; family Natronogracilivirgulaceae; genus SLJN01. The sequence continues at coordinate 28,729 of CAZDIA010000009.1, read as the reverse complement.
AAAAATCCTCCGTATGCTGCATCCACATGGAACCAAATATCAAATTTCCGGGCTACTTCAGCTATGCCTTCAAGGGGATCTACTGCTCCGGTATCCGTGGTGCCGGCTGATCCTACGACGAGCCAGGGCTTAAGTCCGTTTTTCAGGTCTTTTTCAATAACAGCGTCAAGTGAATCGGTCTTCATCCGAAAATGCTTATCCATTGGAACAACCCGCCGGATAGCCTCGCCCATTCCGGTAATGCGTAATGCGCGGTCTATACAATGATGAGTTTGCTCTGTCTGGTAAATAACTGCTTTTTCAAAGTCTTTTGCCTTTAGTGCTGCCGCTTCCCTTGCAGTTATTATGGCAGTCAGATTTGCTATACTGCCTCCGCTTGCAAGAAACCCGCCGGATGTCTGCGGATATCCGACAAGGTCCGACATCCAACTGATTAACCTGCGTTCAATATTAACGGCTCCGGGGGAGGCGTGATGAACCCCTGCATATCGATTGGTGACGGCGGCGAGATAATCTCCTACTGCAGAGGCAAAAATTCCGCCTCCGGGGATATAGCCAAGATGACCGCCAGAGGCGGTATTAATTCCGGTTTCGTCTACTTTGCGCTTGATTTCATCGATAACTGCTTCAGCAGTATACGGTTTTTCACTGAGTGGTGAGTCCAGGATTTCATCAGCGAGTTTGTATTCGGCATTATAAACAGGGCTTTTGGATAAACTGCTGTAAAATTCATTGGAGTAGCCAGCCGCATATTGCAATAATTGTTCCCGATCGTGTTGCTCCGGTTCGAGCACACGTGCTTCAGTTTCAAGCTTTTTTATTTCTTCGAGCATGGACAGAGTCACATTATGATCCACTTTGCATTTTGTGAAATCCAAAATTAAACCGGAGCAAAATCTATAGATTGAGGTGCAGTCTCAGTCGGATGTTAAAAAAATGCCACCAGGGCGTAAACCCCGGTGGTCTGGATCAAATCAAGAAGCATATTCACGAACACCGGCCGCATCAAGCATCAGATCAAAAAGTTCTGTGTTTTTTACAAAACCTTTGGATGCAAGGTATTCGCTTCCGGGGCCAAATGAAGCAAGTTCAACATAATCGGCGGTATGTGCGCTGCCGATCCAGTTAAATGCAGTGTAGTTTGCCTGAATAGCAGATAATACGGCAGACGGTCTGCTTCGAATCCTGTAAATAGCTTCATATTCATCATTAAGCGCTTTAGAAAGATACTCAGCTTCTTTTTCTCTGATATCAATTTCATTCGCGTAATAAATCCGGTCTTTAATGTCGCTCAATGAACTATCTCCGTCCAGTTCAGATAAAATCCAGCTGTTTGTTCGCCTGAAATTCTGGATTCGATCAAACATATTGTTGGAATCAAGATAACCGGCTCCGGCTCCATTGAGGCCCGGATTGGCGTTGCCATGATCTGTAGTAATAATCACAAGTGTGTCATCACGGCCTTCTGCAAATTCAACAGCTTTGGCGATGGCATCATCAAAAGCAATTTGATCGTAAATTAAACCGGCAACATCATTTCCATGAGCCGCATGATCAACCCGGCCACCTTCAATCTGCATGATAAATCCTTCATCATGGCCAGAAAGACGCTCCAGCGCAACTTCGGTCATTTCCGCAAGTGAAGGAATGGTCTCTTTGTATTGATCAATGTTCAAATGATCGGTGGTATAGGGGACATGGCCGTGATAAAAAGTGCCAAGAACTTTATCATCAGAACCTCTGTAATTCATCAGCTGATCTTTACTGCGCACCACCTGATACCCATTGTTTTCGAATTGATTGAAAAGGTCCTCGCCATCTTCCCGCTCTTCGGGATCAAAATGGCGGGAGCCGCCGCCCAGAATCACATCATAGCCACGCTCAAAATACTGTTTAGCTATTTCATCCTGCATGCCTCTTTCCGGCACGTTGGATGCGAATCCCGCAGGTGTTGCGTGAGTTACTTCAGTAGTAGTAACAAGCCCGGTAGCTTTCCCGGAATTTCTGAATATTTCCAATACCGTTTCATACGGCTCCTCGTCCGGACTCATATTTAAAGCGCCATTATTCACTCTGTAACCGCATCCCCAGGAGGATGCTGCCGCTGCCGAGTCGGTTACGATAGCATCCCGCGACGCCATATCCATAAGCGATCGATTCGCTCTTTTGGTTTCGTAAAGCTCCATCCATTTCGACTGCCGGTTATACTGACGCTTAAGCATATGATCGGCAGCCGTAAAGGTGCCGGTGCTCATACCATCGCTAACCATGAAAATAATATTTTTAGCCTTTCCATTACCGCGATCCCGGCCGTTGGCCGCTTCTTCTGATGTACCGCATCCGTTAAGTATTACGGGGCCAGCAAAGAGGGTAGAGAGGGCGCCGGTTTTCAGAAAATCTCTGCGGTTAAATCCTTTTTGGGAATTGGTGTTTTTGCTACTCATAAAATCTCAGTTTATAAAAGGTGAATATATAAAAGTATAGTGCTTCGGAATTTATGTTAGACTACTACCTTCAAATTAACCGAATTTTGACGGCATTTGCCATAGGAATTGAGAATCAGACCTGCTAAAAAGAGTCATTTTGTTCGCTTTCCATGAATAATTTTATGCTGTCTCCAGATATCACTTATCAACCACAGAATAGGAAAAGGGGGGATTACAATTGCAATTGCTATCATGATATTTTTCTTCATTTCACTATTCCTGGAATGCAAAATACCTGCAAAGCCTGATACCCAGAAAATGAACAAGGTGAACAGCAATAAAAACAGCATCAGGGAGCCGATTAAACCAAATGAGTCATAGAACCAGGGTAGCATATATACAATAATTAACAGTTAATATGGTATATTCGACTGTCTTTACGTAAATGACTGAAGACAATTCACGTTATAAGGCAGTTAGCATTATTCTAAACGTAAAATACAATTATACAATATAGGTTTTCATTTGCATGCTTCCAACAGTTTCTATTGTGGGCCGCCCCAATGTGGGCAAATCGACATTATTTAATCGAATTATCGGGCAGAGACAAGCTATAGTGGACGATACCCCCGGTGTTACCAGGGATCGCCACTACGGGGAGGCGCTTTGGAACGGTAAGGATTTTACTGTGATCGATACCGGCGGATATCTCAAGTCAGATGATGAAGTAGTGTCAAAGGGTGTAAGAGAACAGGTGGAAATTGCTGTCAACCAATCCGATGTAATTATTTTTGTAGTTGATGCCAAGCAAGGCGAAACCGAATTGGATCAGGATGTGGCCAGCCGTCTTCGGCGCCAGCAAAAGCCGGTGATTCTTGCGGTAAACAAAGCCGATAACCAGGAACTTATCTGGACAGCACAGGAATTTTACCGGTTGGGATTTGAGGAACTGTATGCCGTATCCTCACTCAACGGTACCGGAAGCGGAGACCTGATGGATGCGGTAGTTTCTCATCTGCCCGAGACAACAGAAGAACCTGAGGATAAAGATCCACGTATTGCCTTTATCGGCAGACCTAATGTGGGTAAAAGCAGCTTGCTGAATTCTCTGGTAAAAAACGATCGATCCATCGTAACGGATATACCCGGAACCACTCGGGATGCGATAAACAGCAAGTTAATTCACAAAGATCAAAGTCTGACCCTTGTGGATACTGCCGGACTGCGCAGAAAAACGCGTGTTAAGGAAAATATAGAGTTTTACAGCACGGTGCGCACAAGCAAAAGCATCCGCGAATGTGATGTTGCGGTATTGCTGATAGATGCTGAAGAAGGCCTTGAAAAGCAGGATATAAAAATACTTAAGGAAGCTGAAAAGTTTAACAAGGGGCTTGTTATCGCATTAAATAAATGGGATCTCATAGAAAAGAGCACAAATACAGAACGCGAATTCCGGAAAGCTGTTTATGAGATGATACCTGACTTGCAGTATGTGCCAATTGTGACAATATCCGCACACACCGGCCAGAGAGTTGGAAAGGTGCTTGATTTGTGCCTTGAAGTCATTAGTGAGCGCAGTAAAAAAATATCCACACACAAATTGAATCAGTTTGTGGAAGATATGGTTTCTGAACGCCCGTTACCGATGAGCGGAAGACGGGAGCTACATATTAATTATGCAACGCAGGTAAAAACCAAGCCGCCGGTATTTATTTTTTTCATGAATAAACCGAGTGAACTCCCGGCAAACTACAGGCGTTTTATCTATAACAGATTACGCGATACCTTTGGATTTAAAGGCGTTCCATTAACATTGACTTTCAGAGAAAAGAATTGAACCGAATTGTTTGAAAGCAGAGTAAGCCTTATCTTCTCACGCTTTCAAAAGTATTTAAACAGAAATCTAACTTATGGCTGAACTGGATAATCTGGAAAAACCGCGCTCCAAAAGTATCAATAAAAACCCGGAAAAAGAGCGCAAACTTGGTTTTCTCGAGAAACTTTTTATACCCGAAATTCTCAAAGCCTTAGGCTATACATTCAAGCAAATGTTTCGCCCGAGAGTCACCATGGAATATCCTGAGGAGAAATGGGAGCCACCAGCAATTTTTCGTGGACGTCCGGTATTGGTAGAAGATAACGGACAGGAGCGATGTGTGGCCTGTGGATTATGTGCAAGGGCATGTCCTCCACTTGCTATCAGTATGCAGGCGGCCGAAATCGAAGATCCCAAAGAACGTTATCCAACATTTTTTGAAATTAATATGCTTCGGTGCATTTATTGCGGGTTGTGTGAAGAAGTTTGTCCGGAAGAAGCTATTGTGATGAGTAAAGATTATGATATCACATTCAATTCCAGAGAAGAAGCTATCTATGACAAAGGCAAACTTATGGTTCCTAAAGAAGAGTTGAAAGAAAGGCTCGATTATCTGAAGGAATACAGAAATCACCAGTTTGGTCAGTTTTGGGATTTCCCAACGGAAAACAATATTCATTCAGTGCTAACAAGGGATAAAGAGTGGCATACAGGATTATCCCTTGTTGAAATGCTCGAAGAGAAAGAAAAAGAAGAATCGCAAAATCAAAACTAACCTGAGATGGCCACAGCCGAAAATGATCTCCGTATTTTGATTAATGATCTTGCCTACATACAGGATGAACTTGAAGCGTTAAAATACGTAATTTCTTCGGTTCCTTATGATGAGCGTCCTCCGGGATCTGTTTCAATTAAGGATATGATTGGTTTGCTAAAAGAGCAGCAGGAACGATATTATCGTCCGCTAATCGAATCTGCCACAGGCAAACTAAAAGCCGCTGATCCGGAAACAATCACACCTGTAAATGAGGATTTTCAGATTGATGATCATGTCGATATACAGGAATTGCTGAATAAGACTATAAAAAAGCGTGCTTCTTATGTTAACCTTCTGAACAATTTACCTCAAGAAAAATGGAGCACCGAATTCAAAGCTGGAGATCAAATTTTCACTGTCGCCGAATTAATTGAAGAACATATCTCATTTGATCGCAAACAGTTAAAAAGGGTAGCGGAATATATAATGGCCCTTGAAAAAACCAGAGCATCGGCACAGTAAGTCACCTCAATGATTACTTTAGTAGCCATTTTGGGGATTATCATTTGTGGGTTTGCTTCTATAAGGTTATATCTTATCTATACTCATACTAAGAATGCTTTTCATCTGCTGTTGAGTATCGCGTCAGTATTCGGATTGTTTTCATTCTTATCCTGGATGAATCCTGACTGGTTGTACGCCAGTGGTTTAAGTATGGAAATTTATCATTTTTCGAGGGCAATTTTGCTTTCTTCATTACTGAGCGGGGTTTCTGCGCTGATCTACCTTAATAAGCCTGAAATTTCGAGATTTCCCGTATTTATATGCTTTATGCCTTTTATCTTAGTTTTTCTGGTTCCGCTTGTAATTAATACGGAAATTCTCCTTGAGGTTATTTATTTAATATACCAGATAGCTGTACTTTTGATATTATTGTTGTTATACAGTACTAATATCGACAAAAATAGTGGAAGCATACTTTATTTTCTTGGATTGGTTATGGCTTCTTTAGGTGTTGCGCTTAATTGGTTTCAGGGCATTACTTTTGAAATCCCGGTTTTCATCATTCCGATGCCACTCATAGTTGCAATAACTATGATATTAGCTGGTATTGAGCTCCGTTTTCGCGAAGAAGGGAACGATATGGACTTAAAATCAATTAGTTGATTCGAAACATAGTTTGAATAATTTATGATGATCACACTCACAGAAAACGCGAAATCCAAAATCTATAATCTTGTAGAAGAAGGGGAGATCGATAATCCCGAAATAAAGCTTGTGTCCGGATGTGCCGGTTGTTCCGGATTATCAGTCGGCATTACAGTTGATGAGCCCAGATCAGAAAGCGATCATATCGAGAAAGTAGATGATGTTTCCGTTCTAATTGAGCCTGATTCAAAAAAATACCTTGACGGTACAACCATCGACTTTGAAGAAAATGATTTTGGCGGGAATTTTATCGTGACCAATGAATACGGTAGCTCTGTTTGTTTCATTGATTAATAAGTGCCTCTAAGAAAACGCCAATATCTTCGTTTTGCAACCTGCTATTTTGGCTTATCTGTTTGTGTGGGGGAGGTGGATATGAAGAACACAAATATTCATGGAGATGAATTCATAAGTATTGTTATAAAATACTTTACATAATATTAATTATACGACAATTTTGTTCATCACTCTTATAATAATTCACTCAACATTCCCGATTTTCTGAATTATATTGTCAGACAACAGATTGAACCAGGAATTTGTAATACTCACTATAATGCACCTTGTTGTCTCTTGCGAGTTTGGCCTTGAAGATATCGTGATTGATGAATTGGCCGAACTTGGCTATCGTGGCGAGACAATTGTCCCTACCCGAATTTTGATTGAGAATGCATCAGAAGATGATATCTATCATTTATGCATCGCAGCCCGCACTATTCACCGTGTTTTTATTCTGATTGGAAGATTTGAATGTAACACGATGCAGGAAATCATTGAAGCTTCAGCATCTGTAGATTATTCAGCCTGGATGTCTCCTGATCATACCTTTGGAATACGCGGACTACGTGAAGGCGAACATTCATTTGGCTCTATGGATATGGCCAGTGAAATCGGCGCTGTTGTGGTTGATCACTTCAAAAAAGCTACCGGAAAACGAATTCCAGTTAATTTAGATGATCCGGATGTAGAAATCATGGCTCATCTTTCTGATAATCGATTGTTACTTTTAATTCCTACATCAAATTGCTCGCTACATAAGCGAATTGATCGTCCATATCAGCATTTCGCTTCTCTAAAGCCCTCAATTGCTGCTGCAATACTGAGAAAATCATCCTGGCAAAAGGATAATAATTTACTTGATCCACTTGCCGGAAGCGGGATTATACCTATTGAAGCTTATCTACAGTCTAAAAAGATTGTACCCGGCCTGCTGGCCGATCATTCAATATTCAATTTTAAAAGGCTCTCTTTCATGGATCATCAAAAATTCTTGAATATACTTGAGGTTTATGATGATAATATTAACGCCAGCAATGAGTTAAAAGTTTTTTCAGGTGACCGTTATGAGCGAAGTATTGACGGGATGAAAGAAAACTTCACCAGGTTTGGTTTGGAAAACAATATCACCATATTTCATGGAGATGCAGAAACTCTTGATTATCTAAAGCCCGGAGATGTCAGCTGCATCGTGACCAATCCTCCCTACGGAATGAGAATCGCAAATCCAGGTGTAGTTAAAGCGTTATACAAAAATTTAGCGCGTTCCTGTGCCGATAAGCATATTGAAGAGATTGTAGCTATCACTCCCCGCCGCCACCAATGGATAACCTCCTTTACCTCTAATGGTTACAAACTTGATTTTATGCAGCGATTCTATTTTGGCCGCCTGAATGTTTATATGATGAGACTAAAGGCAAAAACTGATTGATTTCTTTTATTTTTATGACCGTGTAATTGCTAAAAATAATCATTTATGACCTTTATAACCAACTGTGCACATAATGGTTATGTGCGCTACTTATAAATTTTCTACTTTAATTTAAACTTTAAAAATACACATGAAACTAAAACCCAAGGGCACGGCAAACACCCCTGAATGGGCAAAAAAAGTAACTTGGTATCAAATTTATCCGGAAAGATTTGATAATGGAGACCCGAATAATGACCCTGAGTTGAAAGATCAGATTGGGTCATGGCCGCATGATCAAACCAAACCTTGGCAACTCCATCCCTGGGGATCAGACTGGTATCAGCTGCAAACCTGGGAGCAGAATCATCTCAATATCTGGGATAATATCCAGCGGAGACGTTACGGCGGCGATCTGCAAGGCATAATCAACCGGCTTGATTATCTGCAGGATTTAGGAGTCGGGGCTCTTTATCTCAATCCGGTTTTTGAGGCTCCCTCCCATCACAAATACGACGGCGCCACCTATCACCACATTGATCCGACATTCGGTCCGAACCCCGAAGGCGACCGCAAAATGATTGCAAAGGAAACCCCGGACGATCCCAATTCTTGGGTATGGACATCGGCCGACAAGCTTTTTCTTAGACTGGTGCATGAAGTTCACCGCAGAGACATGAAAATAATTATAGATGGTGTGTTTAATCATGTGGGTCTCAATCATTGGGCATTTCTGGATGTCAAAAAGAAGCAGCGGGATTCCAAATTTGGCAGATGGTTTAAAGTAAGATCTTACGAAGATCCCGAACGCGGTATCCCCTTCCGCTATACCACCTGGGAGGGGTTTCATGAGCTGCCTGAATGGCGCCAGAATAAAAACGGGCTGGTTGACGGCCCCAGTCAGTACGTCTTCGATATCACGCGCCGCTGGATGGATCCTCACGGAGATGGAAGCACATGGCAGGGCGTCGACGGCTGGCGCCTCGATGTCGCTTTTTGCATTAAGCATCCTTTCTGGAAAGAATGGCGAAAACTTGTGAAATCAATAAATCCAGAAGCATACCTCACCGGAGAAGTGATTGGTGATCTCTCGCTTCAGCAGGAATATCTGCAAGGTGATGAGTTCGATGCCATTATGAATTACGAATTTGCATACAATCTGAGTGAATGGATCGGCAGTTCGCGTCCGAAGCCGGTTTCTGAATTTACAGCAAAAGCTATAGAAAACTGGGATGCTTTTGACCCTGAAATCAGCTCAGTGATGCAGAATTTGATGGATAGCCATGATACCTCGCGAATCGCCTCGCAGATTCATAATCGGGAGCTTTCCCTGAACTACCGTAACTGGTGGACTTTCTTTGAAAAATCACGCGGATCAAATCCCAAATACAAAACCGATAAACCCGACAGTGAAACCTGGCAGCGTCTTAAGCTGGCTTCAATCATCCAGTTTACCTGGCCGGGTTCACCAATGATCTACTATGGTACCGAAGCAGGCATGTGGGGAGCCAATGATCCGTGCTGCCGCAAACCAATGATTTGGCCCGATTGTCGCTATGATGATGAGCAGTATTTACCTTCCGGCGAAAAGCTTGTCTCTCCCAATTCCGTAGAATTTGACCACGAATTACATAATTGGTATCGCAGTTTGATCCAGCTCCGCAATCAACACCCGGCCCTGCAAACCGGCGAACTGGAATTTCTCCGTTCCGATGACCAATACCAGACGCTGATTTATTCACGCTCAGATGGTACGGATACCTTTTACGTATTGATTAACAATGGGATAGTTCAGATCACTTTAGAACTTCCCGAGGGAAGTAAAGGGATAAAGTTGTTTCCGGAATCAGATAATTCATCCGCCAATAAATTTAATCTGAAACCGAAGAGCGGCTTGGTGGTTCTGCAAGTATAATTTCTTACGGGTTTACGATATAGGCTCTTTTGGGTTCATTGAATATTGATAATTGGAGCTTAATTGTGATTTGTTATTTGAAATTTGTCATTTACACCCTACCTGCTTACAAAATGCGTTTTGCCCGGCACATCACAGCTGATAGCGGCCGGGCTCACCGTCTGCGGGCCGTAAATGTTATTCAGGCAGTCGGTGGCGCGGTATAACTCAAGAAGCTTTGCCTCTTCCTGGAAAAACAGATCCATCTGGCTGCCGGCAATCATCTCTACGGTGTGGAGTCCGATGCCGCGAATCGTATGCCCTTCTTTGAGCGCCCGGCGGACGGTGCGCAGCGCATCCGGAAGACACGCCTGCAGCACATACTGATCCAGGTTGGTGTAGCCCGGTGTAGCAAAAGCAAAGCTGTACCCTTTCCATTCGGTATCCTGCAGCCGGATATGACATCCCCACTGGCGCGCCCGCCGGTTGTAGCCGCGCATCCGGTAACACACTTTGGCTACAGCTTTTACGATCTCACCCCTCACCTGCTCCGGATCATCAGTCCAGTCGGAGAATGTATGCATGTAGCTTACCTCATCCGGCACATGATGATCATTGTTCATTACCCGCCCTCGGTCGCGCCCGGTGACAATCTCGTAAAACAGCTGCCCCTGCATCTGACCGAACTCCTTCCTGAAAGGCGACGGCCCTGCGCGATGTGCATCGGCGATGGTCCGGAGGCCGCGTTTGATCAGCCGGGCATACCGGCGCTTGCCGATCCCCCAGATTTTGTCGAGGGGAAGCGAAAAAAGGTTTTGGGCGACATCATCCTGCGATAACAGAAGCATAATGCCGTCAGGCTTGCGTAATCCGGAAGCAAGCTTGGCGTACGTTTTGCTCAGCGCCACACCTACCGAACAGACCAGCCCGAGTTCATCATAAATAGCCCGCTTTAAGCGCTTTACAAAATCGAGAATCGCCTGCTCTCCGTGCTTGAGCATGTGGGTGATATCCATGAAGTATTCATCCATCGAGTACTTTTCCACATCCGGAGCAAAACTTTCCATGATCTCCTTAAGCACCCGGCTGATGCCTTTGTAGCGGTCATAATCAATCTGGAAAAACACCAGATACGGGCAGATCTGATGCGCTTCAAAAGCACTCATTGCTGTTTCGATGCCGAGCTTGCGCGCCTCATAACTTGCCGTAGCAACGATCCCGCGCGGCGTGCCGTCGGGCTTGCGCCATCCGCCCATCGCCACCGGAAACCCGTAGAGATTATAGGCGCGCTGTTCAACCTGCGCGTAAAAGCAGTTCATATCCATGTGCAGGTACAACCGCTTACTCATGCCCGGGTGCTGATGATCCCGCGCAACAGTACTGTATAATGTGATGCGGTGCACATCCTGCTCCAGGTCGTAGCTATGATTGCGATGCGGATCCATATGAGAAAGATACAAAATTGCACATAAATCACACATATAAAATAACGCCAGGCAGGTGTCTAATCAAAAATTTACAGATGAGTAATTTCAGGGATGGAACAGACCTGCGAAGCCTGAAATAAAAGCTAAGGCCGACTTTTATTTACCTGATGGTGACTGCTTCTCAAAGAAATAGCGCTCCAGCATATCCGCTTTTTTAACGGATGCGCGGGTCCACTCAAAGCGGAGTTTTTGTTTTTCTGCTTCGCTTAACTGCCAATCAATATCAGACTCAGATAGTCTCATTCGCAGTTCGTAGAGGCAAATAGCGGCACTGACTGATATGTTATAGCTTTCGCTGAATCCGAACATCGGGATGCGGACGAAGTAATCCGCCTCGTTCATCAGCGTGTCGGAGAGCCCCTCCATCTCAGTACCAAAAGCCAGCGCTAATGGTTGATCCAGTGGCAGATCCTGTATCGAAACATCGCTGGTATGAGGGGTAGTCGCACAAATTTTATACCCCTGCTTTTTCAGTTGATCAATACAAGCTGAAGTGTTGTCGGCTCCATGCTGCCTGTATTTATGCAGAGTGAGCCATTTGTCTGCCCCGATGGTTACACTTTCAGTCACATTAAATTCATGATGATGTTCGATGACATGCAGGTCCTGAATCCCCATCCCCTCGCAACTCCGGATAACCGCACTCGCATTTTGTGGTTGATAAATATCCTCGAGAACAGCTGTTATATAGCGGGTTCGCCGGGCAAGCACTTCTTCAAACCGCTGCTTGCGTTCTGCGCTGACGTATTCGGAGAGGAATTGGTAGAGGTCAAGGCGTGTTTGTTGATCCATAAGCTAAATCAGCCTGATTGTTTATCAAGAAGAATCATGATGATTTTACCATTAGTTGGGCTGAAAGTTGAAAGGTGTGGTATACCGCTCAATACTCAATTTTATCTTCCTTTTCTTCCCAGGCTTTAAAAGCTGCCGAGGCTTCCCCATTGAGCAACTGATACATCGGGATTTTTCGCTGATGAGGAGGAATTTCCAGTTGCTCGTATATAAAACTGTCATCAAAACCAATCCGGGCGGCTTCCGCTTTTGTGTTTGCGTAAAAGATACGCTCAGGGCGTGCCCAATAAATAGCGCCAAGGCACATGGGGCATGGCTCACAACTGGTATAGATCTCGCACACGTCTAGCTGAAAAATACCCAGATATTTGCAGGCATTGCGGATGGCTGTTACTTCGGCATGTGCGGTAGGATCGTTCTGTGAGGTTACAAGATTTGTTCCTTCTGCTATAATTTTCCCGTTTTTTACAACGATGGCTGCAAATGGTCCCCCCTTTCCTGTTTCCACATTTTCAACTGATCTTTCAATTACGTATCTCATCAATGATTCGCTGGAGTTCATTGCATACTCATCTAATTGTTTGATTAACATTAATCGACAATATTCCCTGCCTTATGCAGTCCCTTTTCATCCACCAGCTGGATTTTTTTTCCTTTGGTGCTGATTAAATCCTCTTTTTTAAAATCAGCAAGTAAGCGGATAACGGTTTCGGTAGCAGTGCCTACAATATTGGCAAGATCTTCTCTGGAAAGCGAAATGCTAATAGCAGAGTCATCATCAAGACCGTATGTCTCCTTCAAAATGATCAGCGTTTCTGCCAACCGTTCGCGAACAGACTTCTGAGCAAGCTTCATCATCCGGTCTTCAGCTGTTCGTAGTTCCTGACTCAAGGATTTAATCAGGTTTAAAGCAACAGCCGGGTTCTTTTCGATCTGCTTAAAAAATTCTTCTCTGGGAATCTGGCATACCACAGAATCCTCAAGTGTTGAAGCTGACGCCGCATAAGGTCGGTCGCTTATTACCGCGCGATAGCCAAGCACTTCTCCCGGTTTACATAAACGAACAATCTGCTCACGCCCTTCGTAACTGGTTTTATATAATTTGATCTTGCCTGAATTAATACAATACAAACCGCTGGCATGCTGACCCTCATGAAATATTATTTGCCCTTTTTTAAATTGCCGGCAGGTTTTGCGCATGTTAATAGCTGCAATATCCTCTTCGGGCATTTCCCGAAACAGAATATCCGGTTTGCAATTGCAATACTGACAATCGGGATCTATAGGTTTGCCACCCATTTTGGTTCCCCCTTAAAATAAATTTCGTACATTTTGCTAAATATTTGCAGAGTAGTGTTTTTCCTCACAGAAATTGTTTCATGCAAATATTAATAAATAATTGCTACATGGAAAAACCAATATCACATTTTTTTAGTATAAATTAGTCCGAATTATAGCCGGGATTAAACGTATAATTATCATTTAAGTTAGCCCGGTACCACACTTTTAACGGCTACTCTGTCCAGCAACTCTTCCAGTTTTCTGAGGCTTTGCCAAAGCTCTTTTAAAGATTCAGCACCATGAACAAGACTTCTGTTGGGATGTGCTACAGTATTCCGCATTTGACGCAGCTTTTGCAAATGCTGGTCAAATCTTTCTAAAGTTCGATAGTTCAATTCCTGATACAAGTTTTTCCGGCGTATGATCTCAAACATATCACCTAAAAAAAGATACTCCAGAATATCACTTTCAATTCCGTTTTCCCGGTCTTCTTTGTATTGCTTATAGCCTCCATGTACATCATTTCCGCCCGGTAACTCTTTTAGCAGGCCTTTTATCTGTTCCTCACCTAAATAATTCTGAAGCCACTCACCCAATTCTGTTTCCAGCAGAAGTAATGTGTGATACAGGTACAAATAAACCGGACGGGCATTCAGGTTACTTATCGTCACTAAACCAAGAATGCGATCCTCATTCCTCAGAAAAAAATATTTTCTGTCCTGCTCGGCCATCATGTGAATTACATCCCGAATGTGCGTAAGGTAATAGAGGGTATCCTGCGGGTTGATTTTACTCCGTTCTACCCTGTCGTAATCTCCCCATCTCTCGGTTTTAAAATATCTGCTTAAAGCGCCATCTTTCTCAATTATAGGCATTATATCATAGCGCTGATTCTGCATCATTTGCTTTACTTCATGCGCTTTGAGACTGGATGAAACAGAAACCCATCGATTTCGGCTCTGCCCTATTGTAGCTGCAAAAACGTCAGGTCGCTGGAAGTGCTGAAAAAAATGATCCGTCAACATAAGGTTAAAAATTTTAAGCGATCAATAGTTGGATTGTACAATTGTTTTGCAACTTAACTCAACCTCTTGCAGCCACATTTATGGCCTTTATTCAGTGTTTGTCGTTCGTGGTTTGTAGATTCTGAAAATTAGCCATTGGTATGGGCAATTAAAATATTGAACCAAACAACAAATGACGCATTTTTTGTGCTCAGAGTGCAAACGACTAACGATGAACGAGAAAACATTCAAAGCCGATAAAGCAACTACACTTGTTTTTATAAGACGCCAAGTTAATGAAAAATTTTAAGTTTGATACGTAAGATCAACATATCAAGTGAGACAGAAAAATCTATCTGATGCGATAAAAATCATACTCGCAGCAATGTTAGCTGATTTGATTTCCAAAAAAAGTTAAGTTTGATCAAAATTCGTATAGGAAGAGTATTTTAACTGCGTATTTTTCAGTAGAGAACTTTTCACAAAACTATTAAAAAAAATTATTATGTCTCAAAGCAAAGACACGGAAGCAACCCCGGCTTACAAAGAACCTGGTCCTAAGCTCGATAAAGAAAGCCCCTTTGAATCCATGATGGAACGTTTCCGCTATGCCGCGGATATACTGAATCTGGATGCAGGAACATTTAAAAACCTCTCACACCCGGTCAGGCAGGTAACCGTATCTATCCCGGTTGTTATGGATGATGGCTCTATTGAAGTATTTGAAGGTATGCGTGTAATTCATGACAATAGTCTTGGTCCGTCAAAGGGAGGAATTCGTTTTGCTCCGGATGTTACTATGGATGAAGTGAAAGCGCTTGCAGCCTGGATGACCTGGAAGTGCGCGGTGGTAAATGTGCCTTTTGGCGGTGCTAAAGGAGCGGTGAGATGCAATCCTCGCATGTTAAGTAAACGCGAGCTTGAGCATGTCACCCGTCGGTATACGGCCGAAATGCTGGATACATTTGGTCCTGATCAGGATATACCTGCTCCTGACATGAACACCAATGATCAGGTTATGGGTTGGATCATGGATACCTATAGCATGCACTCCCGGAAAGCCGAAACAGCCGTTGTAACCGGAAAACCTATTCTTCTTGGAGGATCTAAAGGGCGAAAAGAGGCAACCGGCCGTGGAGTGGTAACCGTTGTTTTGGCCTCACTCAATAAAATCGGGATCATGCCCGGCAAATCACGTATAGTCATACAGGGTTTTGGAAATGTTGGTAGCGTCTGCGCTAAACTCATGTACGAACATGGCGCTAATGTGATCGCCATCAGCGATGTCAATGGCGGATATTTTAATCCCAAAGGAATCGATATTCCCAAAGCGATGGAGTATTCTAAGCAAAACGGTGGCACACTGGATGGATTCCCTGAGGCAGATCACATCACTAATTCCGAATTAATAGAACTCGATTGTGATGTTCTTATTCCAGCCGCGAAAGAAGATCAAATCAACAGAAAAAACGCTGAAAACATCAAGGCAAAAGTAATTGTGGAGGGCGCTAATGGCCCTATCACCGCCAATGCCGATTCGATATTGCAAGACAACGACATACTCGTAGTTCCGGATATTCTTGCCAATGCAGGTGGTGTGACGGTCTCCTACTTTGAGTGGGTACAGGACCGCCAGGGTTACTTTTGGACAGAGGAACGCGTTAATCGCCGTCTGAACCGCATGATGAAAGATGCATTTGATTTGATATATAAGGAAAAAGATCACTATAATATTACCTTACGACAAGCAGCTTATGTTTATGCTATTGACAAAGTAGCCGAAGTTCTTCGCATGCGTGGAATTTACGGGTGATCACATGCCCGTGATTTCGCCCGAACCATCTGAATTGTGATATGCAAAAAATAGACTATATTTCCATTGCCTCAGATCTTTCTGCCCTTCATACCCTTCATAATTTTTTTGAAGAGTTGAAGGACAAAATCGAGTTGGACAGCCAGGTTCAGGAAAATATGGTTTTGGCATTAAGCGAAGCTGCCACCAATGCCATTGTGCATGGAAACCAAAGTGATCCCGAGAAAAAGGTCACAGTGATCATATTTGCCGACGATGAGAAAGTGATGGCTGAAGTTCACGATGAAGGACCCGGATTTGATCCCTCATCCCTTCCCGATCCGTTATCAGAAGAAAACCTGCTCAAACAAGGTGGCAGAGGAGTTTTTCTGATCGAACAATTTGCAGACAACGTCGAATTTCAAAACAATGGAAGCACTATAGTTCTCACGTTTAAGCGCCTGGCCTGGTGATGTTTCCGGTCAGGTTTCTGCGACGGCTTTTTCCTTGCCGATATTTTCAAAAAGAGCGTCGAACCGTTCAATAGCCCGCGACCAGTCAAGATGGCTGTTGACAGACTTAAGAGTTGAAGTGGGTAGCGGACGCGTTTTACCGGTCAGCATATCCCGCATGATGTGAAACAGCTGCTCTTCATCCTCGAAAAAAATGGGCGCGTGCAGCAATGGTTCTTTAAGATTGTCCGGGATTAGCTCCGGATATGTCAAGGAGTTGGGAAGAACCGGGTGACATCCGCAGTAGATAGCTTCCATGATGGCGACGCAGAAAAACTCATGCTCAGCAGTGGAAACTACGATATCGCCCTGATGCAGCAAATTGCTGTAAGCTTCGAAATCATCAACATAACCGAAGTGAATGATCCGGCTGCCGTATCGCTTCCATGCCTCTCTGAAATTCTGGGATTTATCGTGGGAGGTATCCCCGGCAAGAATTAATTCGAACTCACAACCGCTGTCATCCAACCGGTTGATCACCCTGAAAAATTTTTCCGGATTTTTATCAAACGCCCATCGCTGATTCCATACAATTACCGGCGGACCTTTACGCTTTTTGGGTTTGCGGTATTCATCATGCCGAAACAGATCAAGGCCGGGGTGCATCACCGAACTCTTTTCTTCCAGCATTTTAATTGATTCGGGCTGATGATAGTCGGGAAACCGGGACAAAAACCCCGGAAGATGCTGCATGAAGGAGTCAAAATGAAACTGTGAATTGAATATAACCTGTGTTGCCGTCAATGCGCTTAAATAGTTGATGTAACAGTAGGTAAGGTCGCGCTCCTCCCCTTCCGGAACCGGCTGGGTAAGCTGGTTTTCATGCATGTAATACAGCACCGGAGTATGGGCAAAACGAGGATTTGTAAGTGCGATAAATGCCGGCAGGTTGGTGATGCTGCTTGCAATGACGACATCAATATCCACATCTATCATGTTGGTTTTTTCAGCCAGTGTGACTGCACCGCCATTCATGCGCCATTTCCAGTACTTGTTACTCATGGTTACCGAGTAGATGTTATGACTGGAGTATTGCTGCAGCCCTTCCAGAAATGCTTTGTGAGAACCGCCCAGAAACGGTTCAACAAACAGGATATTCATTTTTATTTCTTCTTGCTTTGAAAACGGGATTTTATTTCATCGAGTGGAATATACAACAAAGTTGGTTTGTTCAGAGGATCAAAATACGGTTCGTTGCAGGAAAAAAGCTGATCTATAAGCGACTCCATTTCTTCCTCACTGAGCCGTTTTCCTTTTTTTATCGCAGTTTTATTGGCGTAGGATAGCGCGATCATCTCCCGGTTGCTCAGGCGAAGATTCCCGGAAAGATGTTGAAACTGTTGCAGCATTTCACCCAACAACTTGTTTTCATCACCGCTTTGGATATCGGAAGGCACCCCGAGAATCATCGCCGTGTTGCCGCTGAGCAGCTGAAAGTTAAAACCAAGTCTTTCAATTTCCGGTTTAAGTTCTTTAAGCAGCTCAAAATCGGTTGCTGAAAACTCAAGGGTTTGGGGAAACAAAAGCTGCTGTGTGCCGGGCAGCCCGCTTTCAGCATCTGAAAGAGCGCGCTCGTAAATGATACGCTTATGAGCAGCATGCTGATCGATCACACTGATCCCTGTAAGTGTCTGGGAAAGAATATACTGATCATGAACCTGCCAGAAACTGCCCGGGCTTACTGCCTTGCCGGCATCCAGTTCCGTTTGAGCTGTATCCCTTTGCTCCTTGTTGCCGTAGAGTTTCTCGCCCGCTTCCTTGCCGTCAATGGGCAATTCTTTACTCCCGGGCCGATCCCGCCGAAATGCGGTTTTTCCGGAATAATTTTGAAATTCATCAGGTCCCTTTCCGGATTTCGATGAACTTC
The DNA here is from genome assembly GCA_964505385.1 of uncultured Chitinophagales bacterium. Lineage (GTDB taxonomy): Bacteria > Bacteroidota > Rhodothermia > Balneolales > Natronogracilivirgulaceae > SLJN01. The sequence goes on along the minus strand of CAZDIA010000009.1, from coordinate 10,205 downwards.
CGAAACCAAAATTATCAAAATCGCCGGCAGGTTTAGACGGGGATTCACCGGATTCCATCTGATCCATGTCGGGAATTTGGAAATGAGCATTTAATCCCCTGGTTACCACCGAGCGGGTTAACTGAGAAATTGATTTTTCATCCTCAAATTTCACTTCCAGTTTTGAGGGGTGCACGTTCACATCCACATGTTCCGGATCCAGCTCATAAAACAAACCGTAAAACGGGTAACGACTTGTGCCGATCCAGTTTTTGTAAACATCCTGAATCACATAATTTAAATGGCGATGCATGAACGGCCGGTTATTCACAAAAAGAAACTGCTCTCCCCTGGTTTTTTTTGCCATCTGCGGATCAATCAGATATCCGTAGATATCGACCACGCTGGTTTTTTCTTCCACGGGGATCAGACTGGCGCGATAGGATTTGCCGAAAATGCCGGTAATTCTGTCAGCGATGGATTGAGCGGGGAGCCGGTAAACATTGTCACCGTCGGCATATAGTTCAAATGCGACATCAGGGTGTGCGAGCGCACTTTGCTGAAAGGTGATCAATATGTGGCGAAACTCAGTGGCATCGGATTTCAGAAATGCGCGACGCGCCGGTACGTTGAAAAACAGATTCCGAACTGATACGGTGGTTCCGTTGTCGGTGGCAGTTGGCTCAAATTTGTGCTCTTCGCCGCCCCAAACTTCGTACTCGTGTCCGTTTTCGTCCTCAACCCGCTTTGTTTTTACACTAACCTGAGAAATGGAAGCTATTGAAGCCATCGCTTCCCCCCGAAAACCGAGCGTAAGGATACGGTTAAGATCCTCTAAACTGCTGATTTTTGATGTAGCGTGACGCAAAAAGCAAGGCCGCAAATCCTCTTTCGCCATGCCGCACCCGTCATCCGTAACCTGAATGAGTGTCCTGCCCGATTTCTCAATTGCTACTTTTATTGTCCCGGCGCCGGCATCAACCGAATTATCTATTAATTCTTTTACGACGGATGACGGACGCTGTACTACCTCTCCTGCCGCAATTTTATTGGAAATGTTGCCCGGCAACTCTCGAATTACCGAGGTCTGTGATTCGTGAGATGTAGATTCCAAAAATTTAGTTTGTTTTGAGATTCTTACGCAATCAGATATAAGATCAGAGCCAGAAGCGCGGCATACACCATGATGGATCCCCCGTTACCGCGTCGTGTAATTCTTCTGAACTCGATACCTTCACCAGTTTTGGTGGGATCGGGTTTATAATACCGGTACTGATAATTGAATCTCTTATGCTTGGCCGGTCGACCCATTATCGGACGAATCATGACACAAATCGATTTGGTTAACCTTTAGTTTAGCAACGCTTGAAATAATGAAATTATTCCGGTTTTTGGAATATACAAGATGATTGCCGGCTGAAACAATGAAAAACACAAATTGAGCTACCCCATTTATTTTGGGAGTTATGCCCTGTTTTCTTGACTAAATTTCTATATCCAAAAAAATCTCTTGAACTCGAAAAACCCCGAAGGGGTGTCAGCAATAGCATGGGACGTAGTCCTATGTATGGAGGTTCCCACATTGGATAGCCCTGAAGGGGCAAAAGCCCTCTGAATTGGCGCTACCGGTGTAATCACTATGAGCTGTTTCTATGCGACCGGGCGACTATTGATTTTTGCATTTGCGACGACTGTTTTGCATGAGCTCCTTCGGAGCTGTCGAGTGGTGGGGCTTGGTTACATAGGACTACGTCCCATGCTATTGCTCTTGCCCCTTCGGGGCTAATTCGGGTCCCGTCCTTCTGCAATCTGAAATCACAAATCGTCAATCGTAAATCACAATTCCTTTTCAGCTTGCAGATTTTCACCATAGTTATAAATCGCGGAATAGCAGTACGCCAAGCCTAAGCCGGTACAAAGAGATTTACGATTGACGATATACGATGTACGATTTGCGAGGTGTGATTTATCGATTCACCGGAATTTTGTTATATTCATGCTGTTAAAATGTGTGCGAAATTATTATTCAATATCAATAACCTAAAGAAATTATGAGCTATACAAAGCTGACCCCTCCCTCCAGCGGAGAAAAAATTACTCAAAATGAAGACGGGACACCTAAAGTACCCGATCATGCTATTGTACCCTATATAGAAGGTGATGGCATCGGTACCGACATTACTCCCGCTATGAAATATGTGCTCGACAGCGCTGTCGAGAAAGCGTATGGTGGAAAGAAAAAAATTGAATGGTTCGAAATTTATGCTGGCGAAAAGGCAACCAAACACTACGAGGATGATTCCGGCCTCCCGGATGACACCCTTAAAGCTATTAAAGATTATCGGGTGGCCATTAAAGGGCCGCTTACCACTCCGGTAGGCGGAGGTTTTCGAAGTCTGAATGTTGCCCTGCGCCAAAAACTTGACCTATATGCATGTGTACGGCCGGTACGATATTACAAAGGTACCCCAAGCCCGGTAAAGCAGCCGGAACTCACTGATATGGTGATCTTCCGTGAAAACACCGAAGATATTTATGCCGGTATCGAATATCAGAACGGAACTCCTGAGGTTGATAAGGTTAAGAAGTTCCTGATTGAGGAGATGAAAGAGACGAACATTCGATTTCCGGATACGGCATCTATCGGGGTAAAGCCGATATCTGAAGAAGGCACCAAACGACTGGTTCGGTCTGCCATTCATTATGCAATCGAGCAAAACCGCAAGAATGTAACCTTCGTGCATAAAGGTAACATCATGAAGTATACGGAAGGCAGCTTCAAAGACTGGGGATATGAACTTGCCAAAGAAGAGTTCGGCGCCAAAGAAATCGACGGCGGCCCCTGGTGTGAGCTGCCCAATGGCATAGTAATTAAAGATGTGATTGCGGATGCGTTTCTCCAACAGATCCTCACCCGCCCGGCTGAGTATGATGTGATCGCCACAATGAATCTAAATGGTGATTATGTATCAGACGCTCTGGCGGCTTGTGTAGGCGGAATTGGAATCGCTCCGGGAGCAAACATCAATTATCAGAGCGGCTTTGCCCTGTTTGAAGCTACTCACGGAACCGCTCCGAAGTATGCCGGCCAGGATAAAGTAAATCCCGGCTCTTTGATTCTCTCCGGCGTGATGATGCTCCGCCACATGGGATGGAATGAAGCAGCCGATCTGGTCGAAAAAGGACTTGAGGAATCCATCAACAACAAAAAAGTTACTTACGACTTCGAACGCCTGATGGAAGGAGCCACCAAACTGAAATGCTCCGAATTCGGCGAAAGTATCGTATCATACATGTGATTTGATTCACTCTTTCATTATTTGAAAAGCCTCCGGTCTCTGGTCGGGGGCTTTTTTTGAATGGGCCGACAGCCGGCGGGGCGATAGATCCCGGGCTGTCCGCCCGATCATAGCCATAAGGTTTCTGAATTAATTTAAAGGCAAAGGGTGGGCTGTCCAGAAGGCAGGAGCGTTGCTTGGGCCGACAGCCGGAAGTAAGCTGATGGTTTGGTGAGGAAATCGTTATAACGTGTTGAGGTGTGGCAAACTTTTCCTGCTTCCGACAGCCGGCGGGGTGGTATACCGGGCTGTCCGGACAAAGGAAGCTTCACTTGGTGAAGTAAATCGAAGCATAAAAATGGGATCCATGTTGAAACGCTTGATATTTTACCTATCTTCTTCGTATCAATTAATCGAATAGAGTTATGATGAAAACCCCTCGTATTTATCCTGATACCTCTGTAATTGGTGGTTGCCATGACAAAGAATTTGCTCCCTGGTCAAATGGTCTGATGAAGGATTTTCGATTACGAAATTACATTCCGGTAGTTTCTGATCTTACTTTTGAAGAATTAACAAATGCACCAGAGCTTGTCAAACAAACCCTGGAAAAATTAGTGGAATATGGGCCGGAAGTAATAGAGATCAGCGATGATGCACTTAACCTGGCAGAAATTTATATCAAAAGAAAAATTCTCTCTCCAAAATTTCGTGATGATGCCAGACATATCGCCCTGGCCACAACAGCTAATGTTGATGTATTGGTAAGCTGGAATTTCAAGCATATTGTCCATTATGATAAGATTCGGTTATTTAATGCCGTTAATCTTGAGCAAGGCATGAAAACTATTGATATTTACTCACCCCGGGAGGTAGCAAATTATGAAGAAAAAGTTTGATGCAATAAAATTGATTCGCCAGATTAGAGATGAGAACTATGAGAAAACCAAAAACATGTCCCGGGAAGAGCAATTTGCAGACATAAAGAAAAGAAGTGAAGAGGCCAGAAGAAAGTTCTTATCGGATTCAAAGACTAAAGAAGCCTCATAGTATCGGCCTGAAAACCGAGATCAAACAAACTTTGACAGCTATTTATAATAATTGTTGAGCGCACTCCGAAAAGTCAAAATTACTTCATTTGTAGTTTCTAAGCCTAAACAAATAAAGTAGTCATCCCGTCCCGAACGATTCGGGATAAGAAGCTGGGATTCCGGAGCCCGTCCCGTACTTTAGTCGGGAATGACCGTTACTTTAAAAATTTAGGCGTTAAAATTCAGCTCAGACTTTTCGGAGTGGGCTCAATGTTGCAACTACAATATCTTTCTGAATTAATTTAAAGGCAAAGGGTGGGCTGTCCGGACAAAGGAAGCTTCACTTGGGCCGACAGCCGGAAGAAAGCTGGTGGTTTGGTGAGGAAATCGTAATAACGTGTTGTGGTGTGGCAAAACTTTACTACTTCCGACAGCCGGCGATTTTATTGTTTAGCAGAAAACAATTTTGTATCATAGCATCAAACACTTAATGTTGATGCTATGATATTAAGATCCACATTAGAAGACGTTGCGAAAGCTCAGAAAAGCAACTTAAACCATCGGGATACGGGTTTGACCAGACATTACCTGGAGAAAATGCCTGATATATCAACTCATGCATTGATTATATCCGGAATCAGGCGATGCGGGAAGAGTACATTGCTGCACCAATGGCTGAAACACCGATTTGCGGAAGCATTCTATCTGAATTTTGAAGACCCGCGACTGATTGACATGGAGTTGAATGATTTCACCCGCCTTGATCACATCATAACCGAGCTTGAGCATAAGGTTCTTTTCTTTGATGAAATCCAGGTCATAGATGGATGGGAGCGATATGTTCGCCAAAAAATGGATGAAGCATTTCAAATAGTCATAACCGGATCAAATGCATCGCTGCTGAGCAGTGAGTTGGGAACAAAGTTAACGGGCAGACACATCATGAAGGAGCTTTTCCCATTTTCCTGGAAAGAATTCTGCGAATTCAAATCTCTCGAAGAATCTGAAGTTTCTCTGAACAGGTACCTGGAGACCGGCGGTTTTCCTGAATATGTTAAAACCCAAAACGACGATATCCTGCACCAGCTTTTTGAGGATATTTTGTTGCGGGATATCGCTGTTCGTTACAGAGTAAGAGATGTAAAAACATTGCAACAGCTGGCACTTTACCTGGTTTCGAATGTTGGAAACCAAGTAACCGGAAACAAAATAAAATCTCAATTCGGAATCGGAGCCACCAGTACGGTGATGGAGTACTTCTCCCATCTGGAACAAACCTGGCTGCTTCAATTTGTTCCAAAGTTCAGTTATTCCCTGCGGAAACAGTCCATCAACCCCCGCAAGGTGTATGCAATAGATACCGGCCTTGTAAAAGCAAATTCAAAATCATTCACTGACGATTATGGCAGAATACTGGAAAATCTGGTATTCCTGCATCTGCGCAGAAGCTTCAATGAGATCTTCTACTTCTCGGAAAAGGGCGAATGTGATTTTGTGGCTATGGACAAGAATCAACCGGCGCTAATCGCCCAGGTTTGTTATGAGCTGACACCTGATAATCTGGATCGTGAACTGAATGGATTATTTGAAGCACTTGATTTTTTTGATATGGACAAGGGTTTTATTATCACCATGAATCAAAGTGATCAATTTGTGCGAGACGGGAAAGCCGCTGAGGTACTCCCCTGCCACCGGTTTTTTGAATGATAGTACCCCGGGCTGTCCACCCGATTATGGCCATAAGGTTTTGGAATTGATTTAAAGGGAAAGGGTGGGCTGACCGGAAGGCTGAAGCGTTGCTTGGGCCGACAGCCCGAAGAAAGCTGGTGGTTGGTGGGGAAATTGCAATAACGTGTTGAGGTGTGGTAAAGCTTACCCACTTCCGACAGCCGGCGGTGGGGAGCCAACAGCCGGCGTGCTTTTAAATTAATTTCTTTCGAGTAGTTTTATCAGCTCTTTTATATCCACAGGCTTGTTTAAAAAAGCTAATGGTTTGAGTTCATCAGCTCCGTCTCTTGTTTCAGTATCATTATAAGCCGTCAGAAAAATGACAGGAGTTTTGCGGATATTTTGAATCTCAGAAGCGGCCTCAATACCGTCCATTTCACCTGCAAGACAGATATCCATCAAAATTATATCTATGTTCGTTTCCTTTACTGTTGAAACTGCATCCTCACCGGTTGTAACAGTTATTGTTATCTTGTAACCAGCTCTTTCCAGTCTTTTTTCTATTACTTTTGCAGTGAGAACTTCATCTTCAACAAGCAAGATTTTTAGCTCACTACCCATTTTCAAACCCTTTCCGTATAGCGATTATCTTTAAATGTGATGATTGTTGTACCGTTACTCTTGTCAAAAGTAACTCTGCCTTCAAGTTGCTCATTTATCATTGCAATAGCAAGCTGATTTTCGCCTTCCGGGGAAGTGTCTGAATCGCCGGAAAGTGCTTGAGTTATACCATTATATGCTATACGTATTTCAATTTCACCGGTTGTTAATGTCCGGGAGGTAATCATGATTTCAGCGTTACTCTTATTTTTTAAATCACCGGAAAATGCAGATTTAAGAGCATTGGAGAGTAGTTCATTGATGGTTACACCAAGTGGTACCGCTGAATCCAAAAGTACCTGCTTGGGTTCAAGGTCAAATGACAATTTAATATCCGGAGTAACCCTGTTGTGATCCACAATATCGTGTACCAGTGTTTTAAGGTACTCCTTCAGATTGATCCTGGACAAGCTATCACCTTTGTTAAGTTCTGAATGTGCAAGCGCCATAGCTTGAATATGACCCGTGGTATCAATCACAAAATGTTCCAAAGAAATATCCGGCTCCGTTAAAAGCTTATATTCAAGAAGAGCTTCGATCACTTGCATGTTGTTGAAGCTGCGATGGGATAATTCCCGGATAAGCTTCTCCTTATCATCGATAGCTGCAACCAACTCTTCCCAAATTTTCTTTCTTTCGGTTATATCTTCTTTGATTGCAACAAAGTGGGTAATTTCACCACTATCATTCAGAATAGGTGAGATAACTGCTCTTTCCCAGAATAATTCACCGTTTTTTTTCAGATTTTGAAATTCTCCCGTCCACTCTTCTCCTGACTTAATGGTATCCCAAAGGTCTTTATAAAATGCCGCTGACTGATATCCTGATTTCAATACTCGCGGATTTTCTCCCACTACTTCTTCGAATGTATATTGCGTAACTTCAGTAAAATAGGGATTTACGTAATTAATTGTTCCTTCCGCATCTGTTATAACAACAGACACTGAACTGGCTTCAACGGCACGGTTAAGGAGTTTTAATTTTTCTTCTGTCTGCTTTCGCTCGCTGATGTCTTTTACGATAGCCAGAATGGCATTGGTGGTGCCGTAGCGAATTTTACCTATCGAAATCTCAACCGGGTAGATGTTGCCGTCTTTTCGTTGGTGTTCCGCTTCAATAGTATATCGCTGTCCCGGCTCCCACTCTCTCCAGGTTTTCAGGATCTCTTCCTTGGGCGGGTTTTTCGTGCTTTGGTGCGGATGTCCTTCAAACACGGTGAATTTAAGCCACTCCTCTCTTGTATATCCGGACTGCTCGCAAGCTACATCATTGACGTCTAGAATACACCCATCTAAATCGTGGAGATAGATTCCTTCCGTTGACTGATTGAACAAAGCACGATATTTCTTTTCGCTCTCCCGCAGTGCTTCCTCGGCCAGCTTGCGCTCGGTGATATCATGAGCAATACTTCCGATACTACGCAAATTCCCGGTTTCATCTTCTAATGGAAACAAGGTAGTCAAGTAGTACCGCATGCCAGCATCGGTGAGTATATTATCTTCAATGGTTATTGGTGCCTGTTCTCTCTTTACACGTTCGATACGTCCCATGAATTTAGTGGCTGTATCGTGAGGAAGAAGATCACTAAGTTTTTTTCCGATTACCTCGGTAGTAGACATCTCATAAAACTTTGCAAGAATGGGATTTACGAGTAGATAAGTACCCTCAGGGTCAAACTCGCTGATTAACAGTGGACTGTGATTAAGAATGGCTTCAAGCCGGGTCTGACTCTCTTTCAGGGCTTCTTCAGCCCGCTTGCGATCGGCATTGGCAAACACCTGTGCTATCAAATTTGTAATAGCGCTTAAAAAAGATTTTTCATCGGGGTGCCATTCACGGATTGGGCCGCGGTCTTCAGCAGAAAGAACCCCTAACAGGTGTCCATCGTGTTGTATGGCTGAATCAAGCGAAGAGCTTATCTGAAGCGGATTGAGATAATTTTCGGCCAACTCTTTTGTGCGCAAATCGTTTTGAGCATTTTCCGCACCAATCTGGCTGTCTGAGCGTAGTGCTTCAATATAAGTGGGAAAATCATTGGTGTTCAATACGTTAATTTGCGGGTGATGGCCGGAGGCCGCATCATACAACATCAAGCGGCGTAATTTGGTTTGATCCTCCGAAAGCAGCCATACGCTTGTTCTGTCAACATTTAAAGTTGCAGCAAGTTTGGAGGTTATCAGTTTTAATGCTTCATCCACATTGCTGTTTACAACGGTTTCATCAAAAGTCAGTTCGGCAATGAGGTTGCGTTGCAATTTTGCCCGCTCCGCCCTTTTTCTGTTTGCCTCTTCAACCTGTTTACGCTCTGTGATATCGCGGCAAATGCAGAAAATCAGCTTTTGATCTTCAAACCATGCCGCATTGATGCTTATTTCAACATCATAAATACTTCCATCTTTCCTTTTGTGTTTTGTTTGGAAAAAATCCCCTTTCTCATCAAAACTCTGTAACATCTCTTTTAGCTTCTCTGGTGAATGCTGATATTCCCAGTCAGTAGCATGGAGCCGGGTCATATACTCCGGTGGATAGCCAAGCATATCAGCAAACTTCTTGTTGGATTCAAAAACCTTACCATCTTGTTTCAGAATAACAATGCCGTCTCTTGACTGCTCCATTAAAATGCGCCTGCGGGTGGATTCCCTGGCCAATTCTTTCTCATGCCGCTTTTTCTCGGTAATATCCTGTACCATACCAATAGATTGGATGATATTTCCGGCATCATCACGTTCATGTACACATCTTTCATGCACATGACGAATTTCTCCGGTATCCTTCCTGATAATTCGGTGTTCTATCTCGTAACTATCTCTTCCCTCCTGCAACGAGCTGGAATATGACTCATCTACCGCTGCCCGGTCATCGGGGTGAACAAAATCAAGAAAGGCTTCATAGGTAGCTGTAAATTGCTGCGGTTCGCAACCGAAAATGCGGTAAACCTCGTCTGACCAGGAAAGTTTGTTTTTTGTCAGATCCAGCTTCCAACTTCCAACGTGTGCGATCCTCTGGGAGCGGGATAAAAAGTCTTTACTTTCGCGCAGTGAAGTTTCGGCTTTGTTTAATTTAGTAATCAATTTCTTTTGCTGCCGTGTTTTTAAAAGAAGTGCAATAACCAGCATAAGAAGCAAAATTAAACTGACCGCAGCAGTAATCACAATCCCACTGTGTTGATTCCATATTGCAAGCAGTTGATTAAGGAAGGTGTTGTTATCAAGTAATTTGCTTATATCTCCATACAATTGATTTAACTTTTCCCAATGGAAAAAGAGATAGTTGGGTGCATCAAAATTGATAATTTCCACATCAAGGTGATCCATTAATGCCGGCAGTACTTCTTCGACCATTGGCATTCCATCCTGCGGCCCGATAAGTTTAAGAATTTGATGATCCTTAGAATGATATGGCAGGTTAGAATTCGGGTAACCGCCATCAACTACAAATGGAGCTAAAAGCAGGATAAAGAATATTAATGTGCCTTTTTTCATCTAATAATCTGTTAGGATAGTGCCGAAAAATAGTATCAGATTATTTTTCAATATGTTTTAATTAAAAATAGTATAAATATTTAAGTATGTCGTTGCGGTAAAAAAAT
>CAZDIA010000008.1:84065-97382 GCA_964505385.1 uncultured Chitinophagales bacterium | reverse complement strand
CTTCAACTCCCCGCTCCAATAGTTCGCGTGCGGTAATAGTTTCACCGGGATTAGTTCGTGGATCACCCGCTTCAAACATGCCCAGCATAAAGCCAAGGATTTCTTCGGATTTTTCAGCCTCTTTTTGTGCCAAATCGCGTTGGTATGCAAGTTGCCAGGTGTAATAGCTTATGAGGCTCGCGATACCAATCAAGATAGCTATACCAATAATCAGTTTATTCCGGTGCCGGGATAAAAATTTTCCGGTACGGTATCGTATCGTGTCCCGGCGGGCATATACGGGCACTTTTTTCCGGTATCGATGGATATCACTCAAAAAATGACCCGCGTTTTCATACCGTTGATTCGGCTCTTTTCTTAATGCTTTCAGGACTATGGCATCAAGGTCGCCCCGAACTTCCTGCTGATCAGGGATTTTATCATTTTTACGGGGATTAAAACTTGGCCTGGGCGGATCTTCATCCGATAATAACCGTTCTATTCTGCGGAAATTCAAGTCTTTAAAATCAAAGGGAGTGCAGCCGGCAAGAAGCTCATAGAGCAATAACCCGAGTGCGTGCACATCTGTTGCCGTGGTTATCGCTTCACCTGTGATTTGCTCGGGAGCGGCATAATTCAAGCTCATCGCTCTTATGCCGGTTTGGGTGTGGATCGCAGCGGAGCCATCATCAAGTAACTTTGCAATGCCGAAATCCAGAATCTTTACTTCACCGGTAGCCGTAACCAGGATGTTATCCGGTTTAAGATCGCGGTGAACAATTAGGTTTTTGTGAGCATATTGGATGGCTTCACAAACTTTTTCAAATAATTGCAATCGCTGGTCAACAGAATAATTTTGATTATTACACCAATCTGTAATGGATTGTCCATCAATATATTCCAGAGCAAGCCATGGGCGGCCGTCTTCTGTGATACCGCCATCAAAGAGCCGCGCGATATTAGGATGATTTAATTTTGCAAGAATTTGCCGCTCCTGCTCAAATCGATAAATAACCGTTGAGTTACTAAGCGAGCCATAACTTTTGTGCATAATTTTTAGGGCAACCTCTTGCTGATAAGCCCCGTCGATCCTTTCAGCTAACCACACCGAGCCCATACCACCTTCAGCAATCAACTTTTTAATTTCCCACGGACCCACCTGCTCTTCCGGAGTTTCCTCACTTTCGTACATCCGGAACAGATCATATAGTTGTTGCTGATTCCAGTTTTTCCATTCTTCCCAGAAGTTGTGGGATGATTTCTCCGACTCCAGCAGTTTTTCAACTTCCATGCCCAGCCGGGTATCTTCAATGTAGATCTGTTTCAGGTAGCTTTCCCGCTCTTCAGGCGGGAGGGCAAGGGCTTCATTGAGTACAGTCAGTATGCGTTTTAATCCGAGGTCAGCCATGGCCGTGCAACAGATTTGGATGGTCAATGTAAATGCTTTATATAAATCACGTAAATTTTGATATTTACACCTCACTATTTTTCAGATTATGGTAAAGCCAGATTCTTGCGGCTTTCCATTCTCTGTCAACTGTACTGGTGGAAAGGTCTAACAACCCTGCAATTTCTTCTATGGTCATCCCTGCAAAAAAGCGCAGGTCTACGATAGCGTGCATGCGTTCATTTACCCGCGCAAGCTGATCCATAAGCTCATGTAGCTCTTCCAGGTATTCGGAATTTCCATCTTCTGCAATGTCATTGGCATCGAGAGCCAGGAATTCTTTTGAACCCCCTCTTTTCCCGGACTTTTGCTTCCGGTAATGATCAACAAGAATATGCCGCATCGCTTTTGCAGCAACTGTAAAAAAGTGAGCTCTGTCTTTCCATTGTGCCTGAGTCTGATCAATTAGCTTCAGGTAAACTTCATGGATCAATTCGGTTCTTTGCAATTCTCCTGACGCGGTTCTTCTCAATAATTGATTATGTGCAATGCCTTTAAGCTGATGATAAATTATTGGAAACAACTGATTGTACGCATCCTGACCACCTTCTCCGATTTCAAGAAGTAATTCAGTAACTCTCCCTTTCTCATTATTTCCGTTAATCATGAGGTGGTCACTCTTTCTTTTACGTGTATCAATATAGAAATGCCAGGCATAGGCGAGTGCCTATTACTGATCAGTGTTTCTAACAAAATACCAATATCTGCATTCCGCTCGTCCCGAATAGCTCGTGACCAAGCGTGTCATGATCTTGGCGTTTTCTTAGGACACTATATGTTTTCTTACAAACACTAATTAATTGTGTTTTTGAATAAAACTACACTACACAAGAAAGCTTTGTATTAAAAAACCTTTACAAAGCCTTCCGGATTACACGACTCATTAATGGTTATTTAAGCAGAAGCTTTAGCGGATATTTACTTGAAGTACACTACACATAGACCTAAAAGTAGTAAAAAATCAGAATAGCTTCAAAACTAAGTCATGTAAAAGAGGAATAATTTTACTGATTGAATTATAAATGCCTCTGTGGCCAATGAATAAAAGATCAGCATTATAAAAAGTAGGCTATTAATAAGCAGTAAGCTAAGCCCAATATAATTGAGGTCTAATACAGCCTGGTACGTGAACGGAATGTGGGAAAAACAGAAGATAGATAATAATGGATAAAAAATTATTATTACTTAGTTTATGCATAAACTAAGTAATAAAATAACCAACTCCAAACCAAAAAGTGAAGCTATATGTCGTACGTAGAAAAAGTTTTGGAAAGATATGATGATACCCCCTTTACAGCGTGGTTCGACCACTTTTCAGAGGGGCATATTCATTTGGGATACTGGCCCAAAGAACGTGAAGACCAGACGTTCGCAGAAGCTGCAAGGCAACTAACCGGAATACTGATGGATAAGCTCGATGTAAAAAAGGATCATCGGGTGCTGGATGCCGGATGTGGTGTTTATGCCGGGCCTGCGATTCAGTTAGCCAAAGAAAAGGAATGCGAAGTTGCAGGAATTACCCTTGAAGAACTTGCCGGGCAAATCGTACCGGAACGGGCAGCTTCGGAAGGAGTAGAGCAAAAAGTACGCGTTCATACAGGAAATGCCGAAAAAATTCCCTTCAACGACCAAAGTTTTGACAGGGCCTGGATGATCGAAATGCTTGTTCATATACCAGACAAAGATGCTGTGTTACGGGAAGTACATCGAACCCTGAAACCGGGGGGAAAGATTGTGATTGCAGACTTCCCGGCAGGCGAGAACTTTTCCCCGGAAAACGAATGGATCAGCGGTAATTACTTTATCCCAATAAGTTTTACTGAGTTTAAGGAAATGCTCGGTGATATTGGCTTTGAAGTGTTATCCGAAGAAGATTATAACGAAACAGTAGCTTTACCGACCTTCCAAAAAATACTGAACATTGCCAAAGAAAACCCTGAAAAGGTAAAGGAGGTGGCAGGTGAGGATATGTACCAGGTTACCACGGAAAGTGTACCCAGTGGTATTGAGGCTCATAAAAATCGTGTGCTGACCTACGGTATTTTTGAAGCCCGGAAAGTTTAATCAGCAAATAAACTATGATAACGTTATGTCACATAAAGGAATAAACAGACGCCAATTCATCCGGTTAAACACAGCGGCTCTGGCAGGTATAACCGCAGCACCCGCCACTATCGCTAAATCATCAAAAGGAGCAGAACGGCGTATCAAAGACACCACAGAGAATGCCTCACCCGGATTCTACCGCTTCAGCTTTGGAGATAAGAAAGTCACCGTACTCAGCGACGGATACTTCTACTACTCCCCGGATTTAGTCACAATCGATGACCCGGTCGAAATTCAGGCCCACAACGCTGATCCGGAGACGCGTAAGGAGTACTTCCGCTCGCGCCGGCTGCCGACCAGCCACATTCCTCTACAGGCGAATCCCGTTGTGATCGACTCGGGCAATCAACGAACGCTGATCGACCCCGGCGGTCGTACCTCGGAAGAATGGCCGATGCTGGGCCGGCTTGGCCTCTCTCTGGAAGCCGCAGACATCGCCCCCGAAAGTATTGACTATATTCTGCTTACTCACGCACATCCGGACCACATGGGCGGGCTTCTGAACCCTGCGAACGGAGCCCCGGTCTTCCCCAATGCAGAGGTTGTCATCTCGGAGCGTGAGCACAAGTTCTGGACGGGTGACGACGTCGTATCCGCACAGGAGCCACCCTTCATTACTGAAGCCGCTGAAATATCCGTAGCGATGGTCCACGAAGCCCTGAAAAGTTTGGACGACCGCATCCGCATCGTGCAAGGTGAAGAAGAGGTAACCGACGGGATCCGGAGCATTCCCTCACCCGGACACCTGCCGGGACACGTCTGCTTTGCTCTCGAATCCGAAGGCCAACAGCTACTCCTGACCGGAGACGCAATCGTATTTCCCCATACCTCCTTCGAATATCCGGAGTGGCATTTGTTCACAGACCTAAATCGCGACGAAGCTGCCCGAAGCCGCAACCAACTGCTCGACCGCGCCACGGCGGACGAGATGTTTATCCTCGGCTTTCACTTTCCGTTTCCGGGGCTCGGTTATGCCATTAAGAATGATAAAGCGTACAGATGGCAACCGGCTGTAACAGTGTGATGATTTTGTAATATCCAGGGATACGGCGATATTCTAATTGTCATGGAAACAGCACAAAAACATATCCAAAATCAATACAACCTTAACCATCTGCTGGAAGCTATTTAAAGTGCACTCAGAAAGGCAGGTAAAGATCCCGGCAACCTTCAACCAGCGGACCTTGCACCAATCGATGCTTTTCACATCCGTGGCCGTCAAGCAACGATTGAGCTGGCTGATCTTGTATCACTAAAACCCGGAATGCAGTTACTTGACGTGGGATGCGGGCTTGGCGGTTCGGCTCGGTATCTGGCGTCTGAGTATCAATGCAAAGTTACCGGAATCGATCTAACCAGCGAATACGTTGATACTGCCAATGTTCTTACCAGGCAGGTCGGTTTGGATCATTTGATAAAGTTTCAACAGGGAAATGCACTCAACCTCCCATTTGAAGACGCATTTTTTGACGTAGTCTGGACTGAACATACTCAAATGAACATAGCTGATAAGCATGGCTTTTACGGGGAAATTGCCCGTGTACTCAAGCCTCAGGGCTGCCTGTTGTTTCACGATATTTTTCAGAGTAGTGGCGGGCCGATTTACTTTCCGGTACCGTGGGCGGATGACGAAACAGTTAACTTCCTTATCACACCCGAATCTGCAGGAGATGTTCTTGAAAAAACCGGGTTTTCGATTTTGCACCGGGAGGATAAAAGCGGAGCATCACTTGATTGGTTTGAAGCGATGCTGGATAAGCTTAAGAGTTCAGGTCCGCCACCACTCGGAACTCATCTTTTGATGGGTGGTGCTGAATCTGCTGAAGTCAAAATCAATAATCAGATACGCAACCTTCGTGAAAACCGAATGGTGATTATTCAGGCATTAGCGGAGAAGTACTGAGGAACAAACTAACGATTTCGATGATGAATGTTTTCCAGGTAGGATAAGTCCTCGCGATCTTTATCACGCCCGGAAGTTTTTTTGTTGATTAAAAAATGCTTTAAACTCAAATAATATACCGGTACTTCCTCGCCTTCAATGGATAAAAACTCAGCATTTTTCTCTTGTCAGGCATCATCAAATTAGATCCCGACTTTATATGATTGTTCAGAAGTCGGATACGATCCATAATATCCGGGGAGAAATGGTCTGCCTGGATGATGATCAACGGCTCCGCTTATCCTTTTGCCGTTGCCAGGAGCGAACATCCGGTGTATCCGTGCCATACGCGCGTCTCTTGAGAGTGCGGGCTATTTCCTGCCGCTGTTCATGCGTCATCTCCAAAGCCTGTTGTATATCCCACTGTCGGGCTTCTTCCTGATTTTTAGCGATATGCACGATACGTTTCACCATATACAAAAGTTTAACGGAAGCAATGTAACAACTTTATCATTTTTCCCGCCGGTCAACATGAGGTATTCTATTGCTGATTTTCGTGTATTAGAGTAAGAGAAGGAACCATCACATTGATGTATGATACTACTAAAATGTCAATAGTATGTTTCTTCAATCAATTATTCATTAAACCATATTTAATTATGATACACGGAGCAATTAGATACCCAACCTTTATATGTGTACTTTTGACGGCCTCATTAATCATAATTGGTTGCGACGGAAACAACGATACAAATAATCCTGCCGGCGATCAGCAAGCTTTTACATTGGAATATGATGACCCGAACCTTGAGTGGGGGCCTTGTCCTGAGTTTATGCCTGAGGGTTGTGATCTCGCCGTAATTCAAGGTAATCCTGAAGAGCCTAATGCCGACGCATTGCTTAGGTTTGAATCGAACACAACAATAGAGAGACACTGGCATACTTCGGCAGAACGAATGATTTTGCTTTCCGGAGAAATGGAAGTGGACTATGACGGACAGGATCCGGTAACTATGGAAAAAGGCACTTATGCTTACGGCCCTGCCGGCCTGGCCCACGAAACAAACTGCCTGGATGGAGGGGATTGTATTCTCTTTATCGCATTTGAAGAACCTGTGGACGCTATTCCCACGGACGATGAGGAACCACCTGTGACAGGTTATTAATAGTTTAGCGAATGGGAGGAGGATCGACGCTCGTATGCTTACTAAAGTGAGGCTCTATAACGGAACCACTTGTGAGGTAGAACACAAACACTGGAAGTTTACCGTGGATGTCGGAACCGGCGAAGGTGGAAACGATGCCGGACCGGGTCCCAGCGTACTGGAACGCGGAAGCCTGGGTAGTTGCCTCGCGATTGCCTGTTCGCAACAAGCGGCAGTAATGGAGGTTCAGGTTGAACATATAGAGGTTGAAATAGAATCAGACACAGATGCACGGGGAATGTTCGGAATAGAGGATATAGATCCCGGATTTCAGGTAGTGCGGTATCGAATTTTTATCGAAAGTCAGGCTGAGGAACAGCAGGTTCGAAAAGTTATCAGTGAAGTGGAAAGTTAAATCCGACACTTGATAACTATCGACGTGCACTGCCGGTAGAAGGAGAAGTTCATATTACAACTACGGAACTAAAAGAGGGAAAACAACATGAAACCTGAATTACAACGCAGAGTACAGCGCTATGGCTGGGATAAAGCAGCTGAGGTATATGAGCCCTCCTGGAAAGAATTGTTGAAACCGGCCCAACAACGGGTATTGGAAGTAGCAAATCTAAAGCCTGGTGAACGTGTTATCGAAACGGCCTGTGGCACCGGCTTAATAACCTTTGATGCTGCTGATCAGGTTAAACCGGGAGGCGAGGTATTGGCAACGGATATATCCGAAGAAATGGTGGTAAAAACAAAAGAAGAAGCTGAAATAAAGGGATATGACAACATCACTGCCAAAAGAATGGATGCTGAACAACTCGATGAGGAAGATGACTCATTTGATGTTGCAATTTCAGCATTAGGATTGATGTATTATACAGACCCGCTGCAGGGTTTAAAGGAAAAATACCGCGTGATCAAACCGGAAGGCAGGGCGGCAATGGTTATCTGGGGCGATCGAAAAAAATGTGGTTGGGCAGAGATATTCCCGATTGTAGATCAATACGTAGCTTCTGAAGTTTGCCCCATGTTCTTCCAACAGGGTACAGGAAATACCCTGGAAAAAACTATGCAGATGGCGGGTTTTGTGGATATTAGCACGGAGCGCTTTGATACAACATTAAATTATGAGTCTTCTGAGCATTGTATTAAGGCTGCTTTTGCCGGAGGACCCGTAGCTCTGGCTTATCAGAAATTCGATGATGAAACCAAAGAAAAAGCACATGAGGAATACCTTGCTTCGGTAGAGCCCTTCAGAAATGGTGAAGGATATGTGGTGCCCGGTGAGTTTGTTGTAGCCGTCGGATTCAAACAATAAGAATAATAGATAATAAAATTTTATATTATTTGTAACTTAATAAGTATCAATTAACTTGACTAAGAACCATCAATAAAAAAACCATAGGAGTAAAATATGTACACCTTACAGAAAATGATCTCAGTTATTGTAGTTTTGGGATTATTATTGTGGGCAGAAGCTGATGCCCAGCACTCAAATGATGAACATCTTATGATTTCCCCTGATGAGATTGAATGGGGCCCCGTAGAATCGATGGGTGACGGTGCTGAAATTGCTGTTATAGAAGGTGATTTGCAGGAAGAGGAACCTTTTACTTTCAGATTGCGTCTGGAAGATGGTTTTAAAATATTACCGCATATACACCCTGCTTATGAACGAGGCACGGTTCTCAAGGGAACACTGCATTTTGCTCATGGTGAAGAATATGATCCTGATAAAACCAAAGAACTTCAGGAGGGAAGTATTTTTATCATGCCACCCGGAGAACCCATGTTCGGTTATGCCGAGGGAGAAGTAATTTTCCAACTTCACGGTACCGGTCCCTGGGGAATTGAATACCTTGACCCGGATGATGATCCCCGATTAGCTGATGGAGATTAAAAGTTAGATTCATTTTATAAAGGGCACAGCTCATGTAACGGAGTTGTGTCCTTTTTGTATCATAGTTTGGCATGCGGTTGGTTAAGCAACTTTTGCCAACGATTGTATAATGATTGCGAATACCAGTACGAAACATCAACCGGTTCCGGCAGTCCGTGTGTAAGCCATTTCTCCAGTTTAGTTGCCAGCGCTTTGTCGCTCTCAGGGGTATAGCGATAATCCTCCGGATATTGTTCCGGATAGCATAAAGCATCCGGTACGAGCGGACGCGCACCCGCACTTGCTGCTTCCAGCATTGCAAGTCCTTGAAATTCATGAACCGCAGTGCTTACAGCAATACCTGATTTACCAAGAATATCCCGGTAGGAGTGAGGGTCAACTTTTTTATCAACTATGATTCTGTTTCCCAAATCATCCCTTAATTTTTGTAGTGATTCCGGGGTGCGGGAGGATCGGCCGCCCAGAAGTGCAAGACGAAATTCGATCCCTTTGGTTTTAAGCTTATGCAATGCCCGGCAGAAAACTTCCGGGGCTTTATCGTATTCCCACCGATGATTCCACAGGATCAATTTTTCGTCCCTGTTTTCAGCGGCCGGCACCGGATTTACGGGGATGGGTAAAAGTGTCGATTTTTCCTCCAGCTTCCTGTGGATAAGCCCGGCATCAGCGTCGGGTTTTTTGTGCAGCAGATCAGCCACGCCATTTAAAAAAGAAGTACGGTTGAAATCAGAATTGAAAAAAAGGTGGTCTGCAGTGAGTCCGCCGTATATCTGTACCATTTGGTGATCAATCGAGCTGAATTGCCGTTCGCTCTCGGGATAGGCAAATTGGTTTTCGTGGAAATAATACCACGCCGGGATCTGTGCAAGCCGCGGATGCAGCCCCTTTATAGTTGCAAGATCCACCATGGAAGTTGCCAGGATCAGATCAGGATTGGTTTCCGGCAGGTTGAGCCAGCATAGAGGATTGCCGCGAATACGCCAGCGAAAATGACGCCCGGAAAGCTCCAGCCGATGCCAGTTTACATGGGAATGC
Source organism: uncultured Chitinophagales bacterium (assembly GCA_964505385.1). Lineage (GTDB taxonomy): Bacteria > Bacteroidota > Rhodothermia > Balneolales > Natronogracilivirgulaceae > SLJN01. The sequence continues at coordinate 87,885 of CAZDIA010000008.1, read as the reverse complement.
TCCGAAGTCAGCCAGTCCGCCCAGGCAGCATGGCTGTCTGAACGGTAGGCGGATAGCAACCAGATCAACGGCTTTTGAGATGGAGTTGCGGATAGCATACCCGGACATCATTATATACTTGCAAATATCAATTCATCAAACATGATGAACGGATGGTTCACAAATTTATACAAACATAATTACAACAATGGCGTGAAGCACTAATCCAATAAGTGCTGCAGCTATGGCGAGCGGGAATTGCGTTTTAATATGATCCATCAAATCACAACCGGTAGCCAGTGATGAGAGAATTGATGTATCGGAAATGGGCGAGCACTTGTCACCGAAAACGGCGCCGCCAACTACGGCTGCAAAGCAAATCATGATAAAGAGCGTGCTGGGATCAATGGCATAGGCCAACGGCATGGCAACCGGAAAAACCACAGCGTATGTACCGAAAGATGTACCGGTGGAAAAAGCAATAATCATACACAAGAAGGTGAGTATACCGGGAAGTAAAAATGCCGGAATAACATCGCCTGCAAGAGCTACAACGTACTCAGCGGTTCCTACGGCTTCGGCGACTTCTTTTAAGGTTACAGCAAGACCGAGAATAATCGCACCGATGGTGACACCTTTACACCCGTCAATAAATCCTTCCATGATGGTTTTCAGGGGCATACCTTTGATCAAAGCAATGGCGAAAGATACAAGTACCGCAATCACAAATGCTTCGGCGATGAGGACTGAGGCATCTTCGCGCTGGCCCAGCAAAAAGAAGGTATACAGAAAAGGAAGTATTGCAACCCCAAGCAATGTACCTATCGGGCCGATAAAATCGAGTAAGCTGGTTCGATAATCTTCAGGTACTTTATGCTGGGTTAATTCATCTGCTGCCAGTGGCATAGCTTCATCCCGGTCAAGCTTGCCGGTTTCCCGTGAGCGGCTTATAGCCTGGCGCATTTGCTTGCCCGGCACCCAGGGTAGTTTTTCCAGGGCAAAAAGAAGCGTTATCAGAATGGTAACTAAGGCGTAAAAATTGAACGGGATAGATTGAAAGAAGAAAGTTACAGCCTGTTGAGATGTTTCGAATAATGGAATGGTGCCCACAACAAGGCCGGCAACATAAATAGGCCAGACGTTAAAAGGAATCACGACAGCAGCAGGAGAAGCTGTGGAATCGACCATGAATGCCAGCTCTTCGTGGGATACTTTATGTTTATCGGCAGCCGGACGTGCTGTAGCACCGGTAAGTACCGTACTCACCGTTCCTCCCTGGTGAAAGATCAACCCCATAAGCCAGGTAAAGAGCTTGGCGCTTCGGGGCCCCCTGATCATAAGGGCACCGGCTTTGGTGGCAAACCTCTCAGCGCCGCCTGTGCGCGTCCATATGCCGATCAGGCCGCCCAGAGCCCAGAGGTATACTAATAAAATGAGGGCAAAATCCTGGGTTCCGATTGATGGAATCAAAAACTCCTGGACGATATTCAACTTTCCGGATATGACACCGCCAAGTGCAATTCCGACAAAAAGTGAACTGATCACATCCCGCGACCAAAAAGCCAGAATAATAGCCACGAATGGGGGCATTACAGACCAGAATCCATAGTGGTCATCATATTCTGGAAAGTGGCCGGCAAACAAGATTCCCATCAGAATAATGAGGAAACCGATGCCGATACTGATCAATCTTTTTGTCGTAAATTTTGACATTTCTGCCATATCACACATCCTGATAATTAAAGTGAGTGTTCACATTATTTAATCCGGTGGAATATGAAAGAAAAACTATAGCTAAGCAAATATTGATCTAATCAAATTAAAGTAGCTGAAATTTGATTACATTAGAACCAGACTGAAGGAGCTATTTTTTTGCTGTAACGAGCAATACTATGCTCACAATGGCAAAGATCACATGGGGAATGAGTGCGGCATAGAAAGGTTCAATGGTGCCGGCATATCCGAACGGTTCGGCAATTTTCATAAAAGCCAGATATAGAAAACTGACGGCGAGACCTGCAGCGATATGAACTCCCGCACCTCCGCTTCGCTTCACATAAGCAATGCTGAAGCCGATGATGATCACTACCAGTATAGATATGGGATATAATACTTTTCCGTAATACTGAACGGTCGGTGTGTTGACGCCGCTGGCGCCGCTTCGTTCCAGGGATGCCAGATAATCCCGGATTTCGGGATATGTCAACTGGTAAATATCTGAGGAAGTACGGCCAAAATCTCTGGGCAGAAGGTTAAAGGTGGTGTCGCGCCTTGAAAATTCATCCCGTTCGTATCCGTCATCATTAAAAGTGCGTACCTCCCCCTGCACCATAGTCCAATTTTCGGTTTCTTCATCCCACTCCATTCGGCTCATTTGAATGGATTCGGTAAGTTTACCTTCATTGTACTGATAGACGTTTACCCTGTAGGCAGTTTTCTCATCTCCCGCATAATAATTGACGATAAAAAAGCGGCCGGGGGCATCCTGCCGGAAAATCCTGTTTCGTTCAACACGATCAGAGCGGTCCATTATGTATTGACGTTCGAATTCAATCCGTTCGGCATTGGCGGGTGGCACAACATATCCATCCATATAACTGATGGCTCCGGCTACAATCACCCCGAAGACGATATAAGGAGCCATAAACCGGTACATGCTGACTCCGGCTCCTTTTAGTGCAATTATCTCGGATCTGAGGGATAGCTGCCCGGTGATCAATAGCACAGAAACGAAGACCGCTACCGGCGATACCAACCGTATAATCTCCGGAATGTAGTTAAGGTAATAATCAAGCCAAATCTCCTGTAAGGTCGCACCGCGGTCGGCAAAATCATCGCTGTTTTCGGAAAAGTCGATGATTATAAAAATAAAAACCAGCAAAGCCATCACCGAAACGGTGATTATCATTAGCCGGAAGAATATGTAGCGGTCAAATTTTGTTAGCATCGTTCTTTACTTTCTTCCAAGTCGGAAGATGTCATATTCTCTTGCTACTTTCAGAGTAAGGTAGAGGCCGACAATCAGCAATACTATGTTGGCAAACCACATACCGGTTATTGGGGAAATATAGAGCCGCTCTGCCAGCTTTTCACCCTGGATAAGGGAGGTCCAGTAAAACGTAAAAAGCAACGTGCTGATCAAAGCGTTAACTCCGATGTTACCTTTTTTGGTTAACATCCCCAGCGGAGCGCCTATCAACAGGAAGATAATGCACGCAACGGGTATAGAAACTTTTTTATGAACTTCTACCAAAAAGGAGGCAACATTTTCAATTCGCCATTCGATGTTGTTCTGCAGATTATCGATACGGCTTTGGGTGTTGCGTATTTGAGAACCCGTTCTTTCTGTGATCATTCGCTGATCTTCAAGTGAACTCAGAATATTTAAGGCGTGATAATTAGCAGTATGTGCGTCAAAGGTTTCGTCGGTAGTTGTTATAGTATCGCCGTTTTCAGTTTCTAAGCTTTCTGTTGATTGCCCGGCGGTGGCTATGGCTTCATCTTCATCAACAGGTTGATCCGTAAAAAGTTTAACATTGCTGCGTTCGAAATATTTATCACGTTCCTCCTGTATATCTTTTTTAATAGTATCAATCCTGGCAAGCATTTCCCTACTGCTCATTGTTCTGCCATCACGGCGGCGCTGATCGGGATTTGTACGCGAGAAAGCGAGCTCCGACATATCAAATCTGATGTGATAGTCATTAAAGGAGCTTTCTTCAAGCAGTGGAGTTTCCCCACGTCCTTCACGTAGGTATCTCACAATATTTCCCTCCATCAGATGAAGCCGCATAAGCATAAGTTCCTCATCGGTTTCAAGGTGGCCTTTGTCTGCTTTTAT
>CAZDIA010000008.1:82848-83965 GCA_964505385.1 uncultured Chitinophagales bacterium | reverse complement strand
AGCAGAAACATGATCGTTATAAAACAAAAAACAAACGGCCCGATGTGCCGTTTGAGCATATCCCGTTGCAGGCTATTAAATCCGAGTTGCATTGAAAAATGTTACAAAATTAAGTTGATGAACACGAAAAAAGCCTTTATTATATGGGGTATAACGTACACACGCAGTCGACATTTCTATATGAGATATCCTAAATACTCATTAAACGGCTCAAATTACCAAAATCCTACTCTCCAACCTAACCAAAGATTGCCTATTGCCTAATAGTGTTACGGTTTACCAGGTATTATCATATAACATCTGATTTTATTTAATTAGTGTGTCTCGTTAACCGAAAAATTGGTAATAGTATTGGGTTAGCTATCTGTATGATCATGCTTTTCCTGTTAGGTGCTATTGATCATGCAACGGCAACGGCTAAAGCCTCCCTTACGCTCCCTTCCGGAAGTAATGCTGCACCGGATACCCTCGAAGATCGAGGGGGTAACCAGGATGCGGCCTCCCAAATAGGTCTGGATGACGAGGATCTCATGGAAATTCCGGAAGGCAAACGACTACCGCGGCCTACATATTCGCCGGTAGCCGAGCCGTTTCCCAGAAAAAGATCCAGGCTGATTGAAGTGGATGATCCACAAGATCAAACTACAATTGAGATGGATAGCCTTGGCAGATATCATGTTACAAGAACCATTCGTGATGTCGAAGTTGCCATCCCCCGTTATATGGAATTTGAAGAATTTGCGGCTGAAAACAAGAAAAAGAGTCTGCGGGATAATTGGGAGAGGCTGGTAGAAGAAAGTGAACGAAGAAGGGATGACCGGCGCGGGTTGCTTGATTTTACCCTGGATCTGCCTATTGATGAAGAATCTGCTTTTGCAACGATTTTTGGGCGACCGGAGGTAAATCTCAATGTAAGTGGCCAGGCCAATATGAATATCGGGGCGTCGATACAGGAAACGGAAGACCCTTCGCTTCCACCCGATCAACAAACGCGGATTGATCCTCTGTTTAATCAGGATCTTCAGCTCAGTATTGAGGGTACAATAGGTGATAAACTTTTCATTCAGACCGATTGGGACACCGAACGTTCATTTGATTGGCAGAACCGTCTCAATAT
>CAZDIA010000008.1:0-82748 GCA_964505385.1 uncultured Chitinophagales bacterium | reverse complement strand
TTCAGACCGATTGGGACACCGAACGTTCATTTGATTGGCAGAACCGTCTCAATATCTTTTATGAGGGATACGAAGACGAGATTATACAGTCGATACAGCTTGGAAATGTGTCGATGGAAACCGGCAATTCTCTTATCAGAGGTGGATCGGCACTGTTTGGAATAAAATCGGAAATGCAGTTTGGTCCCCTGACATTAACTTCGGTGATCTCACAACAGGAAGGCGATAGCCAGACCGAAACCATATCGGACGGATCAACTGAGCAGGAAATCGAAGTGCGGCCAACAGATTATCAGGAGGATCGCCACTTCTTCCTGGATTACTATTCCAGGCAGGAGTTTGAACGGGTAATGAGCGATCCGGTAATCAGCACCAGGTTATATGATATCACCAGGATGGATGTCTACCTGCTGAATATTTCGGAGGAGGCTGAGGATGATCAACGAAGGGCCATTGCGTTGACCGACCTCGGAACCATCGAGGATGCTGACGGCAGGTATTCAATTCCCAATCAGACGCAGGACCGCTTTGATGAGGAGTTGCTGGAAGCTTACCGTGATCGTGATGCAAGTGTGTCAGCATCCGATCTGGGTGTGGAAAGTGATGAATTTGAGGAGGGTTATTTCAAACCTCTACAAGAGGGAGAGGATTATACCTTTGATGCTTCACGCGGCTATATCTCATTGGAGCGCAGTATATCAGACCGGCAGGCCGTAGCTGTTTCATTTGCTCACCGCAGTGATGGCGAAATTATAAATGTTGGCGATGTAAATGAAGGCGGAAGTGATCGTATTTTTCTTAAGTTACTGCGACCATCAAACTTAAGCACCTCAAGCGATGCCTGGGACTTAATGATGCGCAATGTCTATTCGCTTAATGCTACAGATCTCAGGCCTGATGATATCGACATAGATTTATACTATACCGGTGGCAATACTGATCAGACAAACCTGCCAAGCCTGGGAAACAGATTGCTCAGAGACCTTGGTTTAGACCGCGTAAACAGTGAAGGAGAACCGGGCCCTAACAATGAATTGGACTTTGGAACCGGTACTCTGGATGCGCAAAACGGCCGCATCATATTCCCTTATCTGGAGCCTTTCGGCGAGCGTATAAAGGAATTATATGAGGAAAGCGACCTGCCGGCGGCTGAGGTAGAAGAAGCGATAGATCGGTATGCTTTCCCTGAATTATATGAGGAATCGGTCAGTAATGCACGTAATCGATCCCGGGATAATAACTATCGAATTCTGGGAACTACTCGTGGTGGAGTGCAGGAAAGCTATAATCTTGGCTATGCGCTTGTCGAAGGTTCTGTATCAGTGAGTGCCGACGGAGTAGAGCTTACTGAGGGCACAGACTACGAGGTTGATTACTCGGTTGGTAACATCATCATCACCAATGAACGATATCTGGAGCCCGGCCAGGATATTGAAATCGATTATGAAAATCAGCAGGCTGTTCAGATTCAGCAAACAACTTTTGCCGGTTTGCGCGCCGATTATGATGTATCCGAAAACATTCAATTGGGAGGTATATATTTCGCTTTGAGTGAACGGCCCAATCAAGATAAGTTGATGGTTGGAGATGAACCAATCAGCAGTTCAGTTATCGGTTTTGACGGTGATGCTGAATTTGAAGCTCCCTGGATAACCCGCGCATTAGACTGGTTGCCGATTCTCTCAACGCGCGAAGAGTCACGTATTTCTGTTAGTGGTGAGTTTGCCCAACTTCGGCCCGGAGTATCGCAGCCGCCTGCTGTTCAAAGAGCCATAGATGATGGTGAGTTGTTTCCGGATGAAGAAAGAGGTATATCATATATTGACCACTTTGAAGGATCAAGGAGAAACATAGATATTTCACGTGCCGGACGGTGGAATCTGGCCGCAGCGCCGCTCGGGATTCCGGGTTATGATCAGGATGTTGATAATCCTGAGTCCGGGCTGGATGCTCATGGTGAACGCTCTGACATGCGCGCCCAATTCTCCTGGTACACCGTACCGCGGGCTACTGAACGGCTTACCGGAGTGAACCCTGCTGACTATCCCGAAACCCGGCCGGTTTCGGTACACGACGTATTCCCTAACAGAGATGTGGAACGCGGCGAAGACCGCCTGGAAACTTTGGATGTCTACTATAATCCGCACGAGCGGGGGCCATATAACTATAACCATGATTTAAGGGATTTACTGGAAAATCGCCGCGAAGATATGTGGGGTGGAATGACTACAACTCTCGCCAGCGGCCAGGATAATTTACGCAGGGATAACATCGAATTTCTGGAGTTTTGGGTGCAGCCGGTTCTTCCGGAAGGCAGGGAAGGCTCCGGCATGGACCTTGAAAACTACGACGGCAATATATATATCGATCTCGGCTCTGTTAATGAAGATGTGATGGCATCGGGAATTATTAACTCTGAGGATGGCCTCGCACGAGCAATGGACAGAAATAATGTGGAAGTTGGCCCGCAAGGCCGCTCTTACGTAGTACGCCAGAGAGATTTTACCGGTCAGTTTACAACAGAAACTATCGATATTGACAATGTGGGTTTGGATGGAGCAACTTCAGGAGATGGAGAGTTCAGTGAACAGAATCTGTTTGCTGATTTTCTTGATCGCATGGAAGAGGTTTATGAAGATGACCCTGAGATGCTTGAACGGATCCAGCAGGACCCATCCAACGACAATTTCGTATATTTTGAGGAAGCAGCCGTTTCTGACAAACCTTTGCCCGAACGATTTCACCGCATGAATGGATATTATGAAGGCAACGCGCTGTCAGCCGGAGACAGACGCCCTGTTACCAATCGCCCCAATACCGAAGGTCTTCTAAACTCAGCCCGGCTGAACACCGATGATTCACACTTTCAATATCAGATAAACTTTAATCCGGCCGATTCTACTTCACTGAGCATTGGTGAGAGCAATATTGTTGATAAAGTTGATGGCCCGACTCCTACTGACAGATGGTATCTTGTACGTATACCGCTTGATGAATACGAAAGAAGGGTTGGTAATATCGATGACCTGGAGCGGGTAAGCCACATCAGAATGTGGATGAGCGGTTATAGCGAACCGTTTACGATGCGGTTTGCAAGTATGGAGCTTGTGGGTAATCAGTGGCAGATCGAGCCGGATTTGAATGAACTGGATTTTGATGATACCGATTTTCAAATCACCACGATAAATATTGAAGAGAATGCCAACCGGCAGCCAATACCTTATCGTTCACCTATAGGTGCGATTCGCCCTCGTGATCGTACCTCTCAGGAGCAGACAAGAGGTAATGAGCAGTCGCTCCAACTAAATGTGGAAAATTTACAATCCGGTGATATCCGTTTTATTCGCCGCAGCTACAGTGATGCACTTGACTTACTGAATTACAGTAACTTAAGAATGTTTGTGCACGGCGAAGGTTATGAGGATCGGGAAGATGTACAGTTAGTACTTCGGTTCGGTAATGATCTGGAAAATGATTATTACGAATATCGACAGCCGGTCAGCCCCACTGATCCGGATTATCAGTTTCAACGGGTTAGAGGTGAGGATGGAGAAAGTCTTGACAGTGCCACGGAACAAGAAGAAGCCGAGCGCGTTTGGATGCCCGATTCCAATAATGTCAACATTGTACTTTCATCACTGAATGCCTTAAAGCAAGCCCGTGATTTGGATGATTTCGATGAGAGTGAACTCTATTTGAGGGATGATCTGCTTGAAGATGCTGCACCCGGTGCAGAGATTGCCATAAAAGGGAATCCTTCACTGGTTGGAGTAAATGAAGTTGCTATAGGAGTGCGCAATCCGCATGGTGAAGAAACCGGCAGAGGCGTTCCTTCTCTTGATGCCGAATTATGGGTTAACGAATTACGGGTATCCGGCTTTGATGATGATGATGGATGGGCTGCAAATGTAAGCGCAAGGATCGATATGGCGGACTTTGCCACGGTTAATGCCCGGTATAATCAAGAAACCGACGGTTTTGGTGCACTTGACTCCGGCTTGGGTGATAGACGCACCAGCGATATGACTTCGTACCGACTCTCCTCTGATATGAATTTACATCGCTTCCTGCCGGAACGTTATGGCTGGAACATTCCTCTATCACTGTCCGGAACACGGCGAACCGTCACACCACGGTATTTGCCGCAGGAAGGTGATATCCGGTTTTCAGATTTTGAAGATGCCGTCAGGGCGAGTGATTTACCCGAAGATGAGCAGGATGAAGAAATTGACTCTATGCTTGATCAGATAAGAACGGTTGAAAACAGCTATTCAATTGGCTTATCGGGTATCTCTAAGAGTAATTCTCAGTCACCTGTATTGCAATATACACTGGACAATATTCGCCTGTCGTACCGGTATAATATCGATGAAGCCCGAAGCGACCGCCATCTCTTTAATGACAGCTGGAATTACCAGTTTTCCGGAGATTATGATTTAAGTATACCGGAAATCAACCGGCTCCACCCGTTTTCAATGTTTGAAGGATGGCCGATTTTTGGCATGTTTTCGGATGTGGGTTTTGCATATCTTCCCAGCTCGTTTAATGCCGGCGCCAGCCTCAGAAGAGATTATTCCGAACGACAGCAACGACATTTTGAAGGCGAAGACCCCTTCGATGTAGAGCAATCACACTCATTTCGATTATCTACCGATTTTGGATTTAATTACAGCCTTACAAGAACCCTTACCACACAATTCAGTAGTAGTTCATCACTCGACCTGGCAAGCATTGCCGTTGAGGACTTTGAAGATATTGATATTTTTCGAACACGTTCATCCTTTGAAGTTTTCGAGGATATTCTTTTTGATGATGATATTTCTCCGAGGCGTTCCGATTATGATGAGAGTTACAGCGCTAATTGGAGCCCGAATATCGATAACATCCGCTACATGGATTGGTTTCAATATGATGCGTCCTACCGCGGATCATTCAGCTGGGAGAACCGGCCGGAAGGCTCCGGACTCGGCGCTGATATAAGTAACAGCATTACTCTTGATCATGATCCGGTAATTCGGACTCAGAATCTGTTTGAGCGTATTCCGTATTATGAAAGCTTGCAGGATGCCAGTGATGCAGCTCAGGCCGATCGTCAACAGCGAAGGGATGAGCGTGATCGCATCAGAGAGGAGATGGAGGAAACCGATGACGAGGAAGAGCTTGAAGCGCTGGAAGCTGAAATGCCTGAAAGAGAACCGGGCGAAACTATACTGCAAATCGGCCGTCGGGTTTTATTAAGTCTGTTTAGTTTGAGAGACATCAATGTGAGTTACAGCACTTCGGTTAACTCGGTAAGGCCCGGCTACACCGGAGGTACCAGGATTTATCATATGTTTAATGATGAAACCGATGCCGAATTCTCTCCACCTTTAGCCTATCGCATGGGATTTACGCATGAGATACCTATCACACAGATGGCCCGCCCGGATGATCCGGATCAAATTATTGATTTTGAAGAACGGCGCACCACTACGGACGACCTCTCTGTCCGTTCCGGAATCCAACCTTTCGAAAACATTCGCGTGGACCTTGATTGGGGTACTACCTGGGATGAAACAATCACCGAAAATCATACGGTAACGGTTGATGATATTTCTACTGAATTTGATGAATCCGGTAATGTATCCTCAAGTATATGGGCATTTGGGCCAGGATATGAAGAATTATTCAGAAGTCAGCTCTCCCGCGCCTTTCGTGATTTGGAAAACGGGGAGATCAATCAGCCTGAACCCGGTGAAGCGATATTGCGATCGGGAGGGCTAAATGATGATTTCCGGGATGCCTACATGATGTTCAGCGGAGCCAGACTCGGGCGTTTGGATTATATCGCTTTTCCTATGCCGAACTGGAATCTTAACTGGTCCGGACTTGAAAATCATATTCCGTTTATTCAGGATTATTTATCTTCAGCATCCATAAATCATTCCTATAACGGACGGCTGCAAATGGGTTGGAGATTACATCAGGATGCCGGAGAAGAAGTATCAAGAAACATTGGCAATATAAGCGTTAACACCTTCCGGTCGGATTATGATCCCAGTTCTCTTAATCTGGAACGAAGATTCTCTCCGTTAGTGGGTCTTAGCCTTAACTGGACCAGCGGATTACGAACCAACATTGATTATGAGCACAGTGAATCTGTTAGCCTTAGCTTCTCAAACAACAATGTGAGGGAGCAGGTATCACGTGGTATCAGGCTTTCGGCGAATTTCAGTCAAAGCGGGTTTACCCTGCCGTTCTTGCGCCGTTTCGAAAATCAGATTGATCTCGGATTAAGTTTTAGCTATTTCGAAGACATGACCTTTACCTACCGTCTGAATCAGGATCTTGAGGGCGTACTGGGAGAACCACTTGATGAAATTGACAGAGACCCCGGTGCTCACACACCGCCTGATCCAGAGCGGCAGGGAGACACGCGAATCAATATTCAGCCTTCCATAGGATATCAGTTTTCCCAGACCATTACTGTAAACTTTGAGTATACCTATAACCGGCTGTTGCCTGAATCAAGTAATGTATTCCCCAGAACGGATCAGGATTTCCGGTTTAACGTAGTAGTCAATATCAGATCAAATTAATATCAACCTGAGTTCGATTGATTTTTTAATTATTCTGGATTTAAGTAATTGTCAAGATTTTACTTATTGCACTTGTAGCCTACCGTAGGCCGGGAATTTTTCGTACCTGCAGGAAATTTCACCACCACGAGCACAACGGAGACGCCACGGACAAAAAGAAAGAATCATTTTTAATAAAACATAGTGCTCGTTGTGCCTTCTTTGTGTCCGTTATGGTTTAAAAAAGTTTCAACAAAATAAAAAAAAAGCAGACATATTGGCATAAGCAATCATAGTATATACTTATGCGCAGATAATTACAAAAATCTGGTGATTAAAATCGAACTAAGGTTATCAGTAAGAACGCCTGGATTTCAGAATTTGCCTGCACTATTCTACTGATATAAATTATCAATCTGCAAATGCAGCTATGCTGTATTTACCTTATCTTTGCAGACTTAATGACAATATTTAATCAACTATAAAAAAGGTTCCGAAAAACTGGAATGAGCGAATATAAACCGGCTGAAATCGAAAAAAAGTGGCAAAAACACTGGATAGAAAATAAAGTATTTAACACGGATGCGGCAGACACTAACCGGCCAAAATATTATGTGCTGGATATGTTTCCATATCCAAGCAGTAGCGGTTTGCATGTCGGCCACCCGGAGGGATACACCGCTACCGATATCATTGCACGCTACAAGCGGATGAATGGATATAACGTCTTGCATCCTATCGGGTGGGACGCGTTCGGTCTGCCCGCCGAACAATATGCGGTAAAAACCGGAACCCACCCCCGAACTACTACAAAAGCTAATATTGATCATTTTCGCCGACAGCTGCAGGCTATCGGCTTCAGCTACGACTGGGATCGTGAAGTGGATACTACCGACCCGGAATATTATAAATGGACGCAGTGGATCTTTTTGCAGTTATTCAAGCAGGGATTGGCTTACCAGGCAGATGTGCCGGTGAATTGGTGCCCCGATTTGGGTACCGTTCTCGCCAATGAAGAAGTTATTGACGGTAAGAGTGAAGTCGGTGGTTATCCGGTAATCCGCAAGCCTATGCGGCAGTGGATGTTAAAAATTACAGAATATGCTGAACGACTTTTAAAGGATCTCGATGATCTGGATTGGCCGGAGTCAATCAAAGATATGCAGCGAAACTGGATTGGGAAGTCGGAAGGCGCTGAGATCAGCTTTCCTGTAGAAGGGTATGACGAGTATATTGACGTATTTACAACCCGGCCGGATACTCTGTTTGGTGCAACCTACATGGTACTTGCTCCGGAACATGAGTTGGTGGATAAAATCACCACAGATGAAAACAGGCAAAAAGTAGAAGATTACAAAGAACAGGCTGCCCGAAAGTCAGAACTGGATCGTACCGAGTTGAGCAAAAGTAAGACGGGAGTGTTCACCGGAGGATATGCGTATAACCCGGGTACCAAGAAGCAAATCCCGGTTTGGATTGCCGATTATGTGCTTACAGGTTACGGTACCGGCGCTATTATGGCTGTGCCGGGGCATGATGAACGTGACTGGGAGTTTGCCATGGATTTTAATCTGCCCATCGTAGAGGTGGTCAAGGGCGGAGATATTGAAAAAGGAGCATATACCGACACCGAAGAAGGTGAAGTGGTCAACTCTGCCAATGATGAGGTTTCTATCAATGGGTTGCCGGTCGATGAAGCAAAAAAACGCATAACCGATTGGTTGCAGGAAAAGGGATTCGGAAAATACAGTATTACCTATAAACTTCGCGACTGGCTTTTTTCACGTCAGCGTTACTGGGGTGAACCCATACCGATAATTCATGTGGATGGAGAGCCCAAGCCTGTGCCTGAAGAAGAGTTACCGGTGCTCCTTCCGGAGGTGGACACTTACAAACCAAGCGGAACCGGTGAATCTCCCCTTGCTAATATTGAGGAGTGGGTAAACACAACCGATCCTGAAACAGGCAAACCTGCTAAACGCGAAACCAATACCATGCCTCAGTGGGCCGGGTCATGCTGGTACTATCTCCGGTATATCAGCCCTCAGTATGATAAAGCACCGGTAGATCCGGAGTTGGAGAAAACATGGATGCCGGTGGATTTATATGTCGGAGGCGCGGAACATGCGGTGTTGCATTTGTTATATGCAAGGTTCTGGCATAAGGTACTTTATGATATCGGTGTTGTGAGCACCAATGAGCCTTTTCAACGATTGGTCAATCAGGGGATGATCCTGGGGGAAATGGAGTTCAACGCTTTTAAAAAGAATGGTCAGTATGTACCGGTTGAACAAGTGTCGGATTCGGACGAATTTGAAAAGGAAAGCCTGACTGAAGAGCAGGTCGAGAAAAAGGGCAACGATTTTGTGATCAAAGGCACCGAGGTTACGGTGGAAGCCAGATCTCACAAAATGTCGAAATCCCGTGGTAATGTTATTAACCCTGATGACATCATCCAAAAATACGGAGCCGACTCGCTGCGCCTTTATGAGATGTTTATGGGACCCCTGGAGCAGGTAAAACCCTGGAGTATGCAGGGTGTAGAAGGCGTATACCGGTTTCTGCGCAGGGTTTGGAACATGTTTATTGATGAACAAAGCGGGGATTTGAATTCCGAGGTTAAGGATGTCGAACCTTCGAAGGATCAGATGCGCCTGCTGCATCAAACAATAAAAAAAGTTACTGAAGATATTGAGGGATTGCGTTTTAATACGGCCATTTCTGCGCTTATGGTTTTTAATAATGAAGCTTTGAAATGGGAAGATCGGCCTGTATCCGTATTAAAAACATTTGTATTGTTACTGTCACCTTATGCTCCTCACATTTCAGAAGAGCTTTGGCAAAAACTTGGTGAGAGCAGTACTCTGGCTTATGAAAGCTGGCCGGAATATGACGAAAAATGGCTTCAGACCGATACAAAAGTCTATGCGGTACAAGTAAACGGCAAGGTTCGTGGGCAGATTGAAGTTCCTGCTGAAAATGCTGAAGACAAAGAATATGTATTGAGTGAGGCTAAAAAGCAGCAATCAGTAAGTAAATATATCGATGAGGGGCAACTGGTTAAAGAAATATTTGTTCCCGGAAAGATTGTAAATCTTGTAGTCAAGTGAAATTGATAACCTGAGTTCGAATCGAATTTTTCTAACCGCAAAGGGTACAAAGAAGGCGCAAATAGCACTACGTTTTATTAAAAATGATTCTTTCTTTGTGTCCGTGGTGTCACCGTGGTGGTGAAACTTCCTGCAGGTGCGAAAAATTCCTGACAAACGGTATGGGATGCAAAATGCTATCGCATACCATCCCAATCAATCTATGATTTGGATTTTAATTTTCCTGCTGCTTACGTCTGTTCCACTCCTGGTAGGCGGCTACACCGCCAATCAACAATATAAATATGTTGAAGATCCAGGAGAGCCGACCTCCCCAAATGTGTGACGCGGGTTCCAGCCTCAGAGTAAGAGTATGGGACCCTTCGGGTATTTGAAAGCCACGCAGCAGGAAGTTGGTTCGCTCGATATCTATGGGTTCCCCGTCGAGCTCGGCATTCCATCCGGCAGGGTAATAAACTTCGCTGAGTACCATAAAAGCGTCACCGTCGGATTCAATATCCACTTCGATATTGCGGTTATCCAATCGTGTAACTT
The DNA here is from genome assembly GCA_964505385.1 of uncultured Chitinophagales bacterium. Taxonomy (GTDB): domain Bacteria; phylum Bacteroidota; class Rhodothermia; order Balneolales; family Natronogracilivirgulaceae; genus SLJN01. Next base: position 72,547 of record CAZDIA010000008.1, on the reverse strand, counting down.
CTGAAGCAGGCTGAGCCTCGGGATCGATAGTTATCTCATTATCGGTTTGAAGAATTGCGAGCTCAGAGGGATCGAAACCGTCCCGGTTTATGGCGTTCATAGCCTCACGTGGCGAGCCGGCATATTCTATCTCATCTACGAAAAAGGTACGCGGAAGAACCTCGGTATTTTCGAATACAATGCCATCCTGTTGTTGATGAACCAGTTCGAATGCGGGATCCTGCAACTGTTGTTGCGCTGTAACATAGCGCACATTCATCATGCTTAAAATGGGTACGGGTGCCCGTTGCGGATCTTGATTAATTGCATGATCCACCAGATCCTGAAAATTCTGAAGTTTGGCACCGGAATAGCCACCCAATGATTCATAGAGATATGACGCGGGTACAGCATTGTTAAACGGATTGCTTGCAAGTGGATAACCCCTGTAACTCCATGCTTCATCAGATGATACATTATCACGTATAAACTCATCAGCAGAGGTCATGCGATCTTCGATAATTTGAGTATGCTCAATATCAGCGGAAATCAGATCGTCTTTTTCAGCGTAGCGCTCTCCGACCTGAATTAAATCAACAGCGGTAAGCAGCAGGATACCGGCCGCGGCATAGCTTACGGCCAGCTTTCCGGCAAGTGTGGCTGCAATAAGCCCGCCTCCGATCAGTACAAAAATCAGGAATCGGCGGCTGTCTGAAGCTGCTTTTTCTTCACGTGCCGGTATAAATTGTTCAGCAATAACCCGTTCAGCATGCTCCATCACCTGTGGGTCCTGGGGATCCATTTGTTGCTGTTGAGCAATTTGCATAGCGATTTGTTCACGCTCACCTTCTTTTTCAAAACTCAGAATCTGACCTGAGCCAACAGCGAAAATCAGAGCAATGGCCAGAACAATACCGCCGGGGGCATAGAATGAACTGAGATCAAGCTTGTTGTTTTCATATTGCTCATAGAGCCAATTCAACCCGTAAAGCGCTACAATTGCGGCACAAAATACTGAAACCATTAGCCACATCTCCGGCACACGAAAGCGATCGAACAGAGGAAAGTAGTTGAAGAAAATCATGTTAAACCACTCCAGGTGTTTTCCAAGCGAAAACAGAATGGTTAACAGTGCAGAGGCACCGAAAACATACATCAGCCTGGCCCGAACATTAAACAGGGCAATCACTATTAAAAGCAGGGTGATAGCCCCGAAATAATGTGGTCCGCTGGTAAAAGACTTTGGCCCCCAATAAGTGCCCTCTCCTGAAGCACCACCGTAAGATTCCGGAATAATTAAAGTGAGCAACTCACCCGGTCCCTGAGACCAGGCAAAAGCGTAATCCGGATCAAGGCCGGAGCCCGCGTCGGCTTCTTCAGTTATTTCCGAGCCACCACGGGTACTATAGGGGGTATATTCAAACGTAGTCCAGTATTCATCAGCATTTGCAACAAGGGCAAGTAATCCGGCAGAGCCGATCAACACGGATTTTTTGACGAATGGAGGCAGTTCGCCATTTCGCCAGGCTTGTGACAGATCGTAAATCCACCAGATCAGTAATACAAAAAAGAAAAAATAGAGTACCTGTGGATGATTTGATCTGAGCACGAGATTTGTAGCGATCGTCAACAGGAAAAAAGCCAGCCATATCCTGTTGGTGCGCGATATCATCCAGTAACCGGCAAGCATCCATGGAATAAAGCTGTATGTCAGGAACTTGGTGTTATGTCCCGCTCCGATGATTATGGGGATATAGGTAGTGAAACCGACAAGCACGCTCCCCAAAGCGGCCACAAGGGGCCGGAATCCCATCAGCCAAAGAAACAGGTAACTCCCTCCGAGCAATATCCAGAAGGGGGCGGCGGGAAAAATAGGCCGGAGCGCATTAAATACTAACTGATCCAAATGAGGAACGGCTTTGGCATAGGTGACTACGTAAGCCGGCATTCCGGCGAACATATTAGGAACCCACAGAGGCTCTTCATTTTCTGACTCACGGTATTCTATTGCTGATTCAGCTCCTGCCCGCCACTGCAAAGTATCGTGAGCAAAATATTGATAGCCGCCGATAATTGTCTCATGGAACATTAATACCGGCAGAATAAACAGGAAAAGCAGACAGACGATATGCTGTCTCGATTTTGGAAGATTAGCCCAGAAGTCGTTGGGCAATGCAGGTTTTTGCTCGGAACGTCTTTTTTTTCTGCGCGCCATTATTCAATAACTCTGGGTACCCTGAAATAGTCACTGTCAGCATCCGGAGCATTTTTCAGAGCCTCTTCGTGATCTACGGGTTGTTTGGCTTTATCTTCCCGAAGGGGGGTATGAAGTTCGGTAACGTGCTCAAGCGGAGGGACTTCGGAAGTATCGAGCTGCTCCAGAAGATCCATATATTCGAGAATGTCATTCATATCCTGCTGAAGCTGCTCGGCTTCTTCGTCGGTGAGCCGGAGCCGGGCAAGATCAGCCATGTATAGAACATCTTTTCGGGATACAGCCATAAGTGTAATTTGAATTACGGATTAATATTTGTGGCATTGAAATTAGTAAAATTGCAACGTAATCTGAACAATTCAGATGATTTTTTCCTAACCGGATTTATTAATATCATAGAGAATTGATCCGCAGGGTAAATCATCCCGGCGCAATTGGTATTAAATGAGAAAGACAGAGCTTCAATTGGATTTAATAAAATTCAATCAACCTTATATCTCCGGCAAGGAAACCGAAAGTATCCGCAGAGCTATTGATCAGGGTTCGTTGTCGGGTGATGGCCCCCAAACCGGACAAGTTCATGAGTATTGCAAAAAGCAGTTTGGATTCCCTCATTTTTGGATGACCCCTTCCTGCACTCAGGCACTTGAAATGGCAGCGATACTTTGCAATGCGGGTCCCGGTGATGAAATCATTATTCCTTCATATACTTTTGTTTCTACAGCCAATGCGTTTGTTATGCGCGGAGCTACTCCCGTATTCGCAGACAGCCATCGGGATCATCCGAATGTAGACCCTGCTGAAATTGAATCCCTTATCACTGATCAAACCACTGCGATAGTAGTTGTCCATTATGCCGCCATGGCATGTGAGATGGATAAAATCATGGAGATTGCCATGAAGAACCACTTGTGGGTTGTGGAAGATGCGGCCCAATGCATTGACGCTAAGTACAATGATCGTTTTCTTGGTGGTATAGGCGATTTTGGAGCTCTTTCATTTCATGAAACAAAAAACATCCATTGCGGGGAAGGCGGAGCATTGGTCGTACAAAATGAAGATTATGCCCGGCGGGCTGAGATCATCAGGGAAAAAGGTACAAACCGATCTGCGTTTTTACGGGGTGAAATCGATAAATATAACTGGGTGGACATCGGCTCGAGCTATCTGCCATCCGAATTGAATTCGGCTTTTTTAAAACCGCAACTTGAAAAACATTCTGAAGTAACGGCCAAAAGAAAGCTGTTGTGGCACAAATATCATACAAACCTCGAGGGTATTGAAGAATATGGTATTGAACGGCCAAATGTGCCGGATGGCTGCGATCACAATGGACATATTTATTACTTGATCTGCAATGACTTAGAACAGCGAAGCACACTTATAAGCGAGCTGAAAAAAGCCGGCATTCAGTCAACATTTCATTATCAGGCGCTGCATCAATCGCCGTTTTTCCAGGCACATCACAACGGGAGATCACTTCCGAATGCTGAAAAATTTACCGATTGTTTAGTAAGGCTGCCGATGCATTTCTATCTGAGCGAAGAAGATATCACCAGGATTTCTCAAAAGATCTTTGAAATCGTAAGATAATATGCTACCGTTTATTTGTGATGATTTCTTAACTTAGCTTCCTATAAAATCCATTGTATTTCTTGTATGATTTGCGGCTTGCAACAGTGTTTGTCTTTACCACCAAAACAATGCTATGGAGTTGGCAGCAAGTAACCAGCTGGTTCATGGACAAGGGCAAATTAGACAAAGAAGCAGTTTATGAAAATGCCGTAGTCTTGAAACAGATTAATGAATCGTTGGAAATGAGGGAAAATGAACTTTAATTAAAGAGTATCAACAGGCTTACCAAACAGCTTAGAATAAACAATAATGAGTTTGTGTAACAACGGATTATGCGATTAGATCCAAAATATTTTAATGTAGTTGTCGGCGTTGCCGGTGCAATAGCTATTGTTCTTATCGGGTTTTTTACGGTTAATTATTTTTTTGGTCAGCAATCTGATTTCAAAGAAAAGGTGGCAGATGGCAACGAATTCCGTGAAATTGTTTTTGAGACCATAGAAAATGATAGGGACAGCGTGTCGGTAGCGGAGTTTGCCGGCCAGCCCGTTATAGTGGATTTTTGGGCTACATGGTCAAGCCGATCACAACACCCCCATGAGCAATTTGCAGATTTGCAAAGTGAGTATCCCGATTTGGTAATTATTTCGGCACTGGTAAAAGACGATCCGGCCGAAATTATCCCTTACAGGGAAGAATATGGCCTTGATTTTATTTTTGTAGAAGGTACCGATGTGTATCAGGAGTACCTGGTGCCGGGCATACCGGCATATCTGTTTTTTGACAGTAACGGGGAAATCGTTGATGTGGTAGTAGGATTCAGGGGTATAGATGATTTTGATAAGTTTATCTCATATTTAGAAGAAATTTGAGTGCCTCAGCTCCATATCAGTGGATTGATTCCCGGCTTCTCCCTGCTGATGAAATTCAGGTGCCTTTAGACCGCGGTTTGTGGTACGGTGATGGTTGTTTTGAGACCATGCTTATTGATGCCGGAAAAACCTACGGTTTTCAAAAGCATCTTGAAAGGCTGAAAGGTGGTCTGAATTATCTTGGTTTCACGGGTATAGAGGAAATCGTTGAGCGAGTGCCTGAGGGGATTCGTAATTTGTTGGATGCAAATAAATTGCATGACAAGAAATCCCGCGTTAGAATTCAGGTTTGGCGGGAGGGTTCTCCTGGTTTTGCACCGCCTGACAGGCAGAATCTGCGTCTCCAGATTACAGCATCCCCGGTGAGGTGGGAGCCGATTCCGATAAAGCTGACTATGGTTCCGACCCGAAGGATTCCAAAGGCCAGCCTGTGGCCGGATTTTAAACTTTCATCAGCCGCGAACTATATTCGCGCAGCCGCCGAAGCCCGGCAGGCCGGTGCCGATGAAGCTCTCATGAGAACGGTTGACGGATTTTTGAGTGAGACAACCATAGCCAATGTGTTCTGGCTGATCGGAGATACCGTGTATACTCCTTCCGTTAAATGTGATTTGCTGCCCGGTATCATGAGAGAATGTTTTATCAGGTGGATTAAACATGAGCAGATATCTTTACGATTCGCAGAAGGAAGTTTTGAAGCGGACCATATTAGAAAAGCTGATGAGGTCTGGCTGACCAATTCGGTAAGGATAATCCAGCCGGTTTCAGAGATTGATGATATTCGTTACCGGAAGGCACCGCAGCGGTTTCAAAATATCCTCACAGATTTTCGCGGATTTCTGGATCAACAATTTTCGCAGGTCTAACCTTAATTATTCACCAGGAAAGTTAGTTCTGTCTGATTTTAATTAGTGCCTCTAAGAAAACGCCAATATCTTCTTTCCGCTCGTCCCCAAAATGCTCAAGTAAACCCTGTACATTTGATCCTGGCGTTTTGTTAGGGCACTTTGAGTTTTTTTACAAGCACTAATTAAGGTGGTAAGGAATTAAGGAAAATCAGGGAATCCAATCCACTACTCCATCATTCCTAAACTCCATCACCCTATATCTCCCAGCATCCTCAGTGACAACTTCGCGCCCTCCGCGGTTACCCATATATTTCTCCGTTGCCACCATGCCGACAGCGCGGCTATGCCGAACAGCCTGCGTTTGTTAATACAAAAACCCCAACAGCCACAACGGAATCCGGCCGGCTGTAGGAAATTCAATGTCATCTACCACCAACCGGGCATTCTTAACATCCCGGATTTGGTCTTTACTTTTATCTTTGCCTCCAATTTCCAATAACAGGTCATGATTCACCATAAAATCACCGGCGGGGGGATAAGAAACCTGATGGTCCACAAAGAGCTGACTGAGCACAAACGTTTCCCTCAAATTGCCGGTATTCGGACGGTAATTACTTAAAGCCCATGAGAGATTGGTATTTTGAAGTGCGATTTTTTCGGGTTTTTGCAATGTCGCGGTACTTTGACCGGCCGGATACAAAAGGCTGATTAATCTTGCCTGTTCAAGATGATACAAATAACTTACAAGTGAGTTGCGGTGAATACCGGTCTTTTGAGCCAGCTTACTGATGTTGGGCTTGAAGGGCACACTTGAAGCAATGATGCTCAGGAGTTGCAGCAGTTTTTTGGCATTGCGGATATCAAAATGTTTTAACTCGGCCAAATCGTATTCTACCGTCATACGTACTAATTGATTCAGCCGCATCCCGAAAGTTTCGGTTTCTTCCATAAAGAATGGATAGTAGCCATGATGCAAGTAGTTTTTGAAATATTTTAGCGGTCGAAACTCTTTGGGAAAGTAGTCGCGGATACGTGTACTACCACCGAGCATCTCATTTAAATTGATGGGTTTAAACGGCATTTCGTGAGCTAATTGAAGGTACTCACGATATGAAAGTCCGTATAACTCGTACAGTATCATACGTCTGCTTAAGTCGCCCTCCTCCCTGGCTATGTCGATTATGGAAGAGCCGGTGAAAACAATCTGAAGATCCGGGTAGCGATCATAAGCGATTTTAACCTCTCTTGCCCAACCCGGGTATTTATGCACTTCATCAAGGCCGATAACCTGGGCACCTTCTTTATATACAGACGAGACTACATCCACAAGAGAAGAAGTGGTGAAATAAAGATCATCAAGGGAAAAATAAACCACTTCCGGTGCCTGCAATTCTTTTTGGGCAAGGTACTGTAAAAGCAGTGTTGTTTTGCCAGTACCCCTGGCTCCCTTGATCCCAATCAGACGGCTTTTCCAGTGGATTCGGTCGTACAAATAGCGACGAAACCGCACAGAAACGTTACGTAATTGCTGATCTGAGTATTCAAAAAGGTGCTCCATTTGCACAATAAATTATGCAATTATAAAATAATTTTGCTTATTATAATGTGCAATTCTGAAATTTCCAAATTATATTGGTCAAATTTCAAAACTTGTCCCGCACGCTTCGTCGGGATAAATTCAAGTGACCAATTTCCAATTACCGAAACCAGTCCCGGTAACCCTTTGGAATTTCGCTTATTGAAAATGGGAGCTTTTTTGTAGTATGTCATTGAAAAACAACTCAAAATATCTTATTCATACTAACTTTGAGGAGAATGCATTCTAAAAACTTTTCATCTTTTACAATTAAAAATTGGGCAAGGGCTGCTGCTAAGCTATTTTAAGCAAATGATGACAACTGATTTACCACTACATCTTATTACACGCCTGCGTATGCTCGGCCCGGTTATGGTGCTGGATTCACAGTCCCGTGATCATCCGGCATCCCGTGAGATATATCTGGCCGGAAAGCCGCTTGTAATACTAACTGTCCACGGAGACTTGTGTAAAACAGTGCATATGGATGGCACTACCTATTTGTGGCAGGGAAATGCCTGGGATGCGATTAAATGGTTTCGCAGGCGTTACAAAGGATGGAGTGGAGGCTGGCTCGGGTATGATCTTAAAAATCATATCGAAGATTTATCCAGCGACAATTCATACCGTATGAGCCTGGCTGATTTGTTCTGGATGCAACCGACCATTTTCATTCGGATTAATGTTGATACCGGAGAGGCAAGCTGGGTTGAGGGCAACGAGGAAATGCTGCCTCAATACCCGGAAAATGTAGAGCAGGATTTTAAGTTGAGCAATCTTGAGCCGGGGATTAATCAACAGGATTATACTGATCGCATCAAAACTATAAAGGAATATATCCGGCAGGGGGATGTGTATGAGGTTAATTATACCTATCCGTTTTGGGGAGATGCAGCGGGTGATCCGCTTATGCTGTATAAGGCAATGCGCGAAATCGGACCTGTTCCCTTTGGAGCATATATTGATACCGGCCGCACGGCTGTGTGCTGCGCCTCGCCGGAAAGGTTTCTGGAAAAACGAGGCAGAACGGTTCGTTCTCAACCGATCAAAGGCACTGTAAAAAGAGGCGACACTCCGGAGGAAGATGAGAAGCTGATTCAGTCGAAACTGGAAAATGAAAAAAACCGGGCCGAGAACCTGATGATTGTGGATCTGGTTCGGAATGATCTCAGCCGGGTATGCGAGGCAGGTTCCGTTAATGTGGAAGAACTCTTTGAAGTTCAGTCTTTTGCAACGCTTCATCAGATGGTTACCTCTATCACCGGCCGGATGGATTCCGGACTCGATCCTGAGGAAGCTCTTCGCGCATGCTTTCCGATGGGCTCTATGACCGGCGCTCCGAAAATCAGGGCTATGGAAATAATTGAGGAAACCGAGTTGATCCGGCGGGGAGTATATTCCGGAGCGATCGGGTACATCACCCCGGAGGAAGATTTTGATTTTAATGTAGTGATACGCTCGGCTATCGTTCAGGAGGGGTTACTGCAATATCAGGTGGGAGGTGCAATCACCAGTGATTCGCAGCCTGAAGAAGAATGGGAAGAGACCTGGGTAAAAGCGCAGGCATTGATGCGCGCAGTTGAATAGGGACAATGTATAGTAGTAATTAGAGGAAATAACCGTGGAAATCTGCCATTGGTTATGCTTTGATCGATAATAAAACTGCGGGGATAACTGAAACTCATAATCAGGCCAGGTTGGGTGCATTTGAGTTTATTATTTACCATATTTTAAAAGATCAATCCTAACTGATATTCTTATAAAACAAAGTAGGTAAAATGCTCATGAAACAGACGATACTGTTAGGCCTCATAATTTGCATTGGATTTTACACCGCCAACACCCAAAACCTTCAGGAAAGCTATCAATTGGAGATTGGTTCAGCAGAATGGGAAGTTCTACCCATCGATGAGGATTGGTTGGACAACGACGATAACGCCACGCGAGGTATGAGTTTAAACCCGGCTACCGGAAATATTTTGGTGGCAAGCAATACCGAGGAGCCGGCTGTTTATGTCTTGGATTCATCCACCGGAAATGTGGAAGGAACCCTGGATACAGAGGAGGTTATTGAAACCGGGTTTCTGGCACTCAATCAAGTTGGTGCTACTGAAGATGGTACCATTTTCGCAGCCAATAGTGTGGTTGACTCCTCCGAAGAAGATTTCATTATCTATATGTGGGAAGATGAAGCAAGCGAAATGGAAATCCTTTTCCAGGGAGATGTCAATGCAGCCCGCTATGGCGATGCCCTGGGTATTGATGAAACCGGAGATGGCATCTGGCTGTACTTTGCCGGTACCGGTAATGAAGATATCCTGAAACTGGAGTATGACGCTGATGATCATAGCCTCTCGGAACCTGATTTTCTGAATGCTCCGGCCGGTATTGCACGCGGAGGTATTTCACCTATTGCCGGTGAGGACAGCTTATGGGTCAACGGATCGGGTACGGAGCCGACGAAAATCAGTACGGAAACCGGTGAAACCGGAAGTTCTATTCCGGGTGAGGTTGTCTCTACCGGAAGTATGAATATCGATTTCGCCGATTTCGACACCCTTCAGGTCATTGCGACAGCACCCCGGGGTACAGGGGATGCGGACCAGGTTATCGATCTGGTGGATATCACCGATTTACAAAATCCGCAGCTCATCTCGTCATCATCTCAGTTGAGTGTGTATCAAAACCCCAATGCAACCGGTGCAGTCGAATTTGATCATAATCGTAATACACTGGTGATGCTCTCGACAAACAATGCAATTGCCTCTTTCCCGCTTGAGCAAACCACGACCTCCTCACCGGTAGATGCTGAAGTTGCGAGTGACTTTGAACTCCGGCAAAACTATCCCAATCCGTTTAACCCTGTCACGCAGATAGAATTTACACTCAGGGAATCTGCTGCTGTAACCCTCAGCGTGTTTACAGCGCAAGGTCGCTACGTAAAAACCCTGTTGGATGAGGAACAAATGCAGGCCGGGACCCATATTTCCGAATTTGACGCTTCCGGACTTTCATCAGGTATCTATCTGTACCGGTTGCAGGCCGGTGATCACGTGATGCAGCGACAGATGAGTTTTATCAAATAGCTATAAGCTACCTGATTAATGTCATTAAACGTGACCGTGTCATCTCCGGTGTTGACAATCGGTAAACGTAGGTTCCGGTACTCAACTCAGAGGCATCAAAACGCACGGAATGCCGGCCGGCAGAATAGGTTTCATTTTGTATCACAGTTGCCACCTTTCTGCCGGTCATATCATAAATGGTGAGAGTTACCGGTACTGCATGATCAATTGAGAATGGTATGGATGTATCCGGATTAAACGGGTTGGGATGATTCTGATGAAGCCGGACACTTCGGGGAAGCTCATCATCTCCGGTAACCGCAGCTGAAGTTACGCGGCCTCTGGATACAACCGCCAGCACATTCGGAATGGATCTACCGGTCGATAGTATATTTTCCTGATCAAGCGTCATTTGAGAAGAGCCTCCACCGTCCAGGTTCATCGCCGCTACTACATCGAGTTCAAGCAGTTCTTCTGCAAGCCGGCTTAACGTAACACCGGTACTGCTTCCGGCTTCGCTTACCACCATCATTATGACCCGGTTGTCCTCGGTATAACCCACAGCCGTGCGGGCTCTGTTTGAACCAGCCTGAATACCGGATCCGAAAAAAACTTCATCATCGTGCGTGATATTCTCCTCACCTTCGGTGATTAGAACCGGCCCGCCGCCGATGCCGGTTGCCAGACCCTCCATGATTTCACCGTCATCCACTGCCGGTGGTGACTCCGACGGTTCACCCGGAGCGTTGGGAAGTGGTTCCTCATACCGGTAGATATCATCAACATTAAGCCCGTGATGATAAATCCAGTCCACTGATGGCTTAATTTCATCATCCAGGCTGAACATACTTCGGGTGACATGATGAGTGTTGCCGTCCCGATTCAGTGTCGCGATGTTGCGGGTCGGCACATCGCCATCCGGAGTGACGACAGCTGAGACTACGTCCTCGCCGGCGAAGTAGCCTCCGTTAACGGCTGCGTAAACACCCTCTTTATCGTCGTAATCTGAGATGGACTGAAAATCGGAACCAGGAATCGCCTCGACTGCCAGACCATTTTCATTCAGGTCCAGCTCGAGATACCACGCTTCAATGTTCGAGTCCTCAAAGCTGTGACCGAAAAACCGAAGGCCTTCCGGCAGCTCGTAATCATCGGTGATTTCCATCCACTCAAGCGGCTGGGAAATCAGTGAAACAGGAAACAAAAAGATTATGGAGAACAAAAACAAACGGTAGAAGTACATCATAGCTTTGAGAGGATTAAAAATGAGGCAAAACAAAGGTGTTATAATCAAATGATTTTATCAGGCGCAAGAATTGACAGAATAAAGTCATTCTTCCGGGTTTAGTCCGGGATTTTCTTCAAACGGATCGAATATTGCATGTATCAGATAAGCAAGTTCTTTCCGGGCAAGAGGTTCATCAGGATAAAACCGGTCCGACTCGGCCCAGTATTCCAGCAGTCCGGCACCATCGAACCTATTCAGATAACCATAGAGGTCGGTGTCAGGGTCAACATCTTCAAATTCAATTCCATCGGTTTCTGTATCTTCTATAAAAGCCGCCAACAGTTCAACCGCTTCTCCTCTAGTTACGAATTCATTGCCGGAGGTTGAAATTTCTTCACCGACAGTTAGCATGGCTTCATCCATAACATCTGCAGTAACCGAGCTGTCGGGGTAAATCCGGGTTTCGTTTGCCCATTCGACAGGAATGCCTTCGCCTTTCAGGACTCCGCTTAAACCGGTTTTTTGCAGATATTCAAAATGCCAGTCATCCGGAGTAGAATCCAGAAACGGCAGCATCCATGCGCCCTGTTCGATTAGATTACTCTGTAATTCTCTGGGATTCACATCTCGAGGCTGATATCCTGATGTTGCCGCCAGTGCAGCTGCGGCGCCCGCCGCCTGTCCAATTCCCATAACCACCGGCTGCAACCGGGTAGCCCCGTTGGCAATGCTGGTAACCGACAGGCTTTTTTCCGCAACCAGTAATCCGTCCGTTTGTGCGGGAACCATGGCGCCATAGGGAATGGCGTAGGATGGTATGGAAGGGAAAATATCAGTTTCAAACTCGTAGGGCGGAATGTCACCTTCGGCGAGTTTTTCAGTTCCCGGATTTAATCTCCTATGATGGTCAAGCGGATAATCACCAACAGCAATGGCTGTTTTATACAGCGGGCGTTGATACATGTCTTTCATGTCCATCATATTGAACTGAACCACTCCCTCCAGCCGCCGGCTTTCCCGGTGATAAGGCATGTGGGGAAACAGATCATCGGTATCATATTCATCATCGGCGAGGCCAAGATGTGAAAATCCGATTTCAGTCTGGATGAAATAGATAAACTGCCGCGTTTTATCCTTTGCAGCCTCATAGGCCAGTTTTCGCTCATGGTGGTCAAGCTCCATGGCTTCCAGGTAGTAATCATTTCCGTGAATAGGCCAGTTGATCAGAAATTTATCGTTCGGTAAACGGGCATAGTCCAGCATTTCTTCGCAATCCACTCCGTCAAACTCATCGGGATCCTCAGCAACTTCTTTGCACGCACCGGTAAACATTTGAGGGTAATAATTTGCTGGCCGTTCAATGGTTTTATCCTCACCTTCACCATAATCCTTCAGAATAGCGGTGTAGGTGAGATCCTGAACAATCTCGTTATCATAATGAGGAGCAAGTTCCTCACCGGTATCTTCACGGGAGTCAAAACCGAGGTGGTATTCGGTTCCGGATAAAGCCATAAGATCTCCGTATTCGGTAGCATCAATGGAGATACCAGCTTCCACTGTGAGACGTTCACCATCGCCGCTCTTAAACATGGCACCGGTTACCCGGTTATTTGCCGTGTGGGCCTCTTCAACATAGTATCCGTGATAAACGGTAAGCAGGTCTTCTACCTCGGCCATACGGTTCCAGATGTCATTACCTACCGAAGGTTCAAAAAGCGTATTACTGACCCATCCGGTTTCAACCTCATCCGGTCCGCCGTAGTGATCATACAAATGCTGCCGGAACTCTCCCCAAATACCCGATGGCAGTTGATGATTGCCATCAGTGGCACTTACACCCGCAGAAGTGAGCATGCCGCCGAGCCAGGGTGTAGGCTCTACAATCACGGTTTCCGCACCATCTCTTGCAGCCTGCAAACCGGCAGTGATACCGCTTGTTCCGCCGCCTGCAATAAGGACATCAGCAGTTATATCTTCGTGATTTGTTTTGGTATCAGAATTCTGATTTTCAGCGACTTCACATCCGAATAAAAAAATGGACAGTGAAGTAATGGCGGAAAAGCTTATTACTCGCATAATTTCTTTGATAATGATAAAGTGTACCAACTTGGATTACCCGTAATGTTGGGTCAATGTTAAAACAATAATGTTATAATTTGTTAATATATCAGCAATTTTACATTGATTTTTTAAAAATAAAAAGCATATTTAGGGTGGTTTATGTATTGAATCTTTGGTTCGGAATGATAACTGCCCAAAAAAGTCAGAATGCTTAGCATTCGACGCATTTTGAGAGTTTTCAATTGAATAGAATCCCATTAAAATCCGGGAATAAAATTGATTTCAAGTGAATCAAAATCAGACAAAGATTCCGATTTAGTCGGATATCGAAAAAAACTACTTCTACTTAGCAATCTGTTTTTTTGGAAAATATTTAATCTTAACCTGTAGAGAATGAAAATATCGATACTATTCCGTTTTTTATCTTTAGTAATAATTTTTTGTGCCGGCGTATTCAGTACCATTTCAGCACAGGATTTTAATGTCAGCGGAACTGTTTTCGATGCTGAAAGCGACCAACCGCTTGCCGGTGTTAATATAATGGTTGTGGGCACCGATTTCGGGACAAGTACTGATATTGATGGTAATTTTGAAATTACGGTACCTGAGGGGCATAATGAGCTGATTTTCAGATATCTTGGATTCAGCGAAAAGATAGTTACCGTCGATGAAGAGACCGAGCTTGAGGTTTTTCTGCAACCGGAAGCTCTCGTGGGGGAAGATCTGGTGGTAACTGCTTTTGGTATGACGCGGGAAGAAAAATCTCTCGGATACACCGTTCAGGAATTCGGCGGAGAGGAAATCAGTCGCAGTGGCGGCATGAATGCCGTTTCTGCTCTTCAAGGTCGTGTTTCCAATGTTCAGATTGACGGTCTCGGTTCCGGTCCCGACGGCAGCACGAGGATTGTGATCAGGGGGCATCGTTCACTAACCGGCACAAGTCAACCTTTGATCGTAGTTGACGGCGTCCCGATTGACAACAGCGGCGGAATGAGTGCAACAGCTCAGGGCGGACGAGATTTCGGTTCCGGACTTAATCAGGTAAACATGGCCGAAATTGAATCGATGAGTGTTCTTCAGGGGCCGAATGCCGCAGCGCTTTACGGAAGCCGTGCTGCCGATGGCGTTTTGGAAATTACGACGCGATCGGGCCAAGAGCGGCCGGGAATCGGAGTTGAATTCACCTCTAACTTTACTGTGGAGCAGCCCTATATAATGCCTGAGATGCAGACTGATTTCGGGCGTGGTTCCAACGGTACTCTTGAGTTTGATGAAGCAAATGAGCACTACATCATTCCGGACTCGGAAACTAACAGCTGGGGACCGGCTATGGACGGAACCATGGCTCTGGACTGGACCGGCGAAGTCAGGCCTTACGAGGCTCAACCCGACCGGTTTGATGAATATTTTCAAAACTCGTTTACCGCCAATAATATACTGGCACTTTCAGGAGGCGGAGATGATCACACCTACCGGATTTCGTACAGCAATACGATGAACCAAGGCAATTATCCGGATAATGATCTGCAACGACATTTTGTGTCACTCCGAGCCGGCCGTGACTTTTTTGATGATCTTAATGTTGAAGCCCGAATAAATTACGTCACACAGTCGATTGATAATCGCCCCCCACTTGCAGAAGACCCCGACAACCCGATGCAGGCACTGATTCGCATGCCAACCAGTGAGCGGCTTTCCGACCTGGAGAATTTCCGTACAGGTGAAGGCCTTGCCCGCACATGGGATGCCGCAGCGCAGGAAGGTTCGGATACCCGTAATATGAATCCTTTTTGGGCACATAACCTGAATATCAGTGAGGATGAACGTGACCGTTTCTACGGTTTTGCCCGCATTAACTATGATGCAAGCGAAAACCTGAATTTTAACCTTGTTACCGGCTTGGATTATTTTAATGAAATCCGGGAATACAGGCGGGCGCAATATACTCCTTATCGTACCGATGCCACTTTTACAACAAGAGACCGCAACTTTGTTGAATTCAATGTGCGGGCAATGATGCAGTATAGCCGGGCTTTGAGTGAAGATTTAGATTTTGAAACCAATATCGGCGGAAGTTATCGCAGATTTAATGACCGCACAGTCGGCTACATCGGAGAGGGAATATTTATTCCGGATTTTTATGATATCTCCAATGCCGAATCCGCTAATAATATAAGTATACTCAGCCGTGCTGAAGTTCAATCGGTATTTGCAACCACTGAGTTCGGATTTCGGGACTATGCATTTCTCGATCTCACAAGCCGGGTTGACTGGGATTCCACGTTGCCGGTTGAAAACCTGCCGTTTATTTACCCCTCGGTTAGCGGATCATTCGTATTTACCGAAGCTTTCGATCTGATTTCCGAAGTGTTTCCCTTTGGCCAGGTCAGGGCTTCCTGGGCGGAGGTTGGCTCCGGCGGGCCGCCCTTTGTTACAAATTTCACCTACAGCGTAAATCCCGGCCACAAAGGGCAACAATTTGCAGACCTTCCAACCGAATTACCTCCGGTTGATCTGAAACCGGAAATTACAAGATCAGTTGAAGCAGGCTTGGATTTGCGATTCTTTAATGAACGTGTCAAACTTGACATGGGAATTTATAGGGAAAATACCCGGAATCAGATTTTGCCCATTCCGGTTTCGAGAACCTCTGGCTTTTCAGCCGCACGTATTAATGCAGGTATGATCCGAAACGAAGGTATTGAAGGCTCACTCACATTTATCCCGGTTGATTCAGAAACCGGATGGGAGTGGACCAGCAGGTTCAATATCGGTTTCAATCGAAATGAAGTAGTTGAACTAACCGGAGAGCTCCAAAACTTTTTCCTCGGGCAGATTCAGGGAGCTACAGTTCAGGCGTCAGTAGGAGAACCGTTTGGTGATATCGTCGGTGAGCGCTATAAACGCAATGATGACGGAGAACGAATCATAGATGACGAAGGGCTTCCCGTTCGAGACGATGGAACCCATGTACTCGGGAATTTCAATCCGGACTTTACCGGAGGATTTTTCAATGAGGTGACCTACCGGAATTTCTCATTAAGCACACTGGTCGATATATCCGTCGGCGGAGATGTCTATTCTTTCACCAATTCATTTGCCGCTCAGCGAGGTTTTCCGGAATTTACACTTGAGGGGCGCCAGGAATGGTATGATACCCGCGATCTGGATGAGGAAGATCGTGAAGGCTATGTTGCCGAAGGCGTTGTGGAAATTGATGACGGCGAATATGTGGAAAACGAAAAAGCCGTAAACCCGCAGGATTATTGGGGCCGGGTAGGCGGTGGCAGCCCGATAACCGAGGAGTTTGTATATGATGCGACTTATCTGAGAATGCGTGAAATTGTATTTACTTATGATCTCCCGGTCAATTGGGTAGATGTAACTCCCTTTCAAAGCCTACAAGTGTCCCTCATCGGACGCAATCTGTTTTACTTTCACAAAGACACACCCGGTTTTAGTCCGGCACAAGGAAGTTTCAATATCGGTAATGCACAGGGGCTGGAATCTTTTTCCATGCCGGAGAACCGCAGTCTGGGTTTCAGCGTAAATATAGTTTTTTAATTGCTAACGGTCTCATATATGAAGTTTAAAACATTTTTCATTCTTAGTTTCACGCTGTTTTTAATGGTGGGAGTTGTAGCCTGTACAGATAATTTTGAATCTGTCAATACAGATCCTACCAGTCCGACAGATGTCCAGCCTGAAGCGCTCATTACCCGCGGTATGGTTTATGGTGCTCTTCGCTTTGATGTGTACCAGCGTGGCAAGCATTTATATGGCAATCACTATGCGCAATATTATTCCAATATAGAATCCGGCTGGGGTACGGACCGCTATGAAACCCGGCAGGATTGGCTTACCGCATACTGGGATGCTGCCTACTCCAACTTCGGCAGTAACATTCAGGAAGCGCTGGAATTAACTGCGGATGATGAGGAGATGCTCAACATTCACTCAAAAGCCCGTATCTTGAGAGTCTGGATCATGCACCGGGTTACCGACTATTGGGGTGATGTTCCTTATTTTGATGCTATGCAACGGAATACCCAACCGGCATACGATGCGCAGGAAGAAATTTACAGAGATATGTTAAATGAGCTGACAGAAGCAGAAGAAGCTCTTGACGACGGTGCCGAGTTCAGGCTGGGATCCGCTGATGTTTTATTTAACGGAAATGTGGATATGTGGCGCCGTTTTGCAAATTCTCTGAGGCTTAGGCTTGCCATGCGAGTCTCTTATGCAGATCCGGGTCTTGCTCAAGAACACGTAGGTGATGTATTGAACGGCCGTCCGATACTTGAAAACAATAATCACAATGTAAAACTTGAAGTCGACCCCGGTGGTGGAACCGGAGATTTTGTGCACGATAATCACCACCATTGGATTTACCGGTTTGACGAATACCGAATCAGCCAAACTCTCTCCGACAATTTATCGGATTTAGAAGATCCCCGGCTTGAAGTGTTCCTGGCGCCATCGGATATCACACAGATTCGCCAGGGATTACAGAACGGACTTTCGGACACGCAGCTTTCTCAAACCCAAAACGCCCCGGGATTATATTCCAGGGAAACCTCATATTTTCATGATATCGAAACGCCCATCCGCATTATGATGACTGCCGAGGTAAAGTTTCTGGAGGCTGAAGCAGCTCTTCGGGGATGGGGACCTGGAGACCCTGCTGAACACTACGAAGACGGTATACGTGCATCTCTTGAATTTTATGATTCGATTGATCAATTCGAAATTGAACAGCAAGAGATTGATGACTATATAAATGACTCGCCGGCCGCCTTCGACCCCACCCTGGATGACGAAGGGCAGCTCGAGCAAATTATCACTCAGAAATGGTTGGCCATTTTTGGTCAGGGTATGGAAGCCTACGCGGAAATTCGACGAACCGGGTATCCGGAGCTGCAGGAAATTGGTGATCCGTCCGGCGGTGAAACAGATGGTGAGCTGCCGAGACGTTTGCGTTATCCGAACTCCGAAGAGGGATTGAATAACGATAATCTTCAGGAAGCGATCGACCGACAAGGCAACAACATGCTCGACAACGTATGGTGGGATGCAAAAAATTAACTATCAGAACCCAGTTAACCAGTGTATTTTAATTGCGAAAAAATCGAAAACAATTCACATTCACCCTCAAAAAGCAAATACTATGCAAAAATTGATACCTAATGTAATGATAACACTTTTGGTTCTGTGTTTTGCAGTGGCTGGGACAGTAAAAGCCGCTGATGAGTTTGTCTTTCTCGAAACGCCGGAATGGAATGTTGATCCTGCTGATGTTGAATGGCTCTGGGATGATGATGAAGATGGCACTGCTGTCTATTGGCATCGCGGTGGAGCTTACAATCCTGAGGCGGATGAATTGTATGTACATACGCGAATAGATGGTCAGCAGCAAATAGCTGTGGTAAATCCCGAAAACGGAGAACTGGAAGGCTATCTGAGCCGGGGCGAAGATGATGGTATCGTAGATGGAGGTGACTTTGATTTAGCTGACGTCGATGTTACCCGTGACGGCCAGATTTTTGCCATCAACCTCATTGACGGTGGAGGCACCTACAAAGTTTACCGTTGGGAAGATTCCGGAAGTGAGCCTGAAGTTGTCTTTGAAGAAGATCTGGATGCCCGTTATGGAGATTCCTTCGGAATTTCAGGCACAGGGAATGACCTCAGCTTTGTGACCGGGGCTTTCGGAAATGAAAATGTTGCCGTTGCCCATTTCGATGCCGATGAAGGCATGTTTGGAGAAGCTGAAATATTTGATGTTGAAGATGCAAACCATGCACGCGGAGGCATTGCGGAAATTGTCGGAGAAGATAGTGTCTGGGTAAATGGTGCCGATGCCGATGTTAGAAAAATGAGTCTCGAAACAGGTGAATTGGGTACTGTTGCCGAGATTCTCCCCGCTCAAACAATGAATGTTTCAACCGGTGTCATGTCCGACGAAACTACTTTGCTGGCTGCAGGGCCGAAGTTTCCTACGGCAAAGTTTCATGTGGCTGATGTAACGGATTATGAGGACATTCGCTATGTAGCCAGCACTTTTGAGAGTGAAGAGGATGAAGATATCCGCGAAAATGTACAGTTGAACGGATTTACAGCGCTGGATACCGAACGGAGGCGGTTAATTGTGTTATCAGCCCGAAATCCGCTGAAAAGTTACAGTGTAGATGAAGTTGTAACATCAGTTGGAGGCAGCATCATTACGGAACTGCCTGAGGGATATGAACTCGACCAAAATTATCCTAATCCTTTTAACCCCTCAACCAGCATAGAATATGAAATTCCGCAAGCTCAAGAAGTACTTCTGGAAGTTTATAATGCTGCCGGGCAGCATGTTAAAACGCTTGTGGATGAAGAACAAAGCTCCGGCCGTCATTCAGTGACCTTCGATGCATCAGGACTTGCAAGCGGAACCTATATTTATCGTCTGCGAGCCGGTGAAGTTAATGTGTCGCGAACTATGAGTTTTGTGAAGTAAGATTTTTATTCTTCCAAACTAAAGCCCTGCTGGAGTTGAGTAGCTTCGGCAGGGCTTTTTTTTGAAGTAAAAAAGTAATCCCGACTTTGTCGGGACAAGCGCCGTAACAGAGTGACAAAGTGAGATAGACATTTGGACATAGAACATCAAACTTCAAACAGGATTGAAAGCCGTCGTGCCATCGACTTCAATAATGGAATTTATTCCAAAGCCGACGTCGCATCACGATCACTGATTACTGTTAACTGAATTTGACACACTGACACACTGTAGCCCTGACACACTGAACCCCTGCAAATCAGGCGCTAAGAAAAAAGCTAATCAAGATTTCTCACGTCCGCCGATTATTTCAACATCCGGATCATTTGCCGGAACCGGCTCTTCGCGGTCGATATCGGACAAGTGCCGGAACCATGTAAAGTACAGTGCTACCGACAGGCCGATCAGTATTGCAAGCATGATGAAAAAGTAATCCCACTGTTTGGTCATGAATACCATCGGTGTGATGAATAACGTCAGCTGCCAGGGTACCGCGATAAAAATAGAGATGATATCACGGCGGTTTTCCTTGTTGATCTCTTCCATCTGCTCAGGTGAGAAAATACTGCGAACCGGTCCCCAGAAACCGAACGGCCGTGTGTTGGCATAAAACTTTTTAAGATCGCTGAAACCAGTTTGCTCGGTCATAAAAGTGGTCATGATGCATACGATGAACGTGACGCTGCTGATAAGCAAAAAGTTGACATATTCCGGAGATTCGGGCATGATAATGCGTTGAAGTACGGCCATAACCATTCCGGCAAAGGTGCCAAAAGCGAATCCGTAGCCGTTGAAGCGCCACCAATACCAGCGGATTAGCTGAGGGACAATCAGTCCGGAACCAAGACTCATGGTGATCCAACCCCACACTTCGTTAAGGTCATCATAAGTATAAGTCAGCAGAACCCCGATAATGATAATAAGCAGTGAAGAGCCGCGGCTGTGTAACAGCAATTGGCGGCCATTCGCTTCTGGGTTGAGATATCGCTGGTAAATATCTTTTACCCAATAAGCCGCACCGGCGTTAACGATAGAGTCGAAGGTGGACATTGCTGCGGCTATGAGGCCGGCAACGAGCAGACCGGTAATGCCAATTGGCAGCTCATTCATAATCACAATCGGAAGTACTTCTTCCGGATTTTCGATGACGTCCCCACCCAGGCCCATAGATATCCCTATAATGGCAATGGCTACCACAAACGGCCACCGGAAGGAAAGCAGAAAAATCCAGAAAAGGCTGAGCAGACCGGCTTCGCGGTCGTTCTTAGCGGCAAAGTAGCGCTGGATCAAATAACCGCCGGTTCCGCCGCTGCCCTCAATGGAAGTTTTAAAGAGGTAAAAAAGTACGGCCAGCCCGAACAAATTGTACTGGGCATAATCCCCCGGAAGGTCCATAGTGAGTGTAGGCCAGAAAGTGCTCCAATCAGAAAGCGTAGTGGGAACCATTTTAAATCCGCCGTCGGCGGGAACCGATACCATAAACTCTTCGGGTAAATCAAACTGAACAAAAGCGAGAATGCAGACATAAATGATGGTGAAAAAGATCAGAAATCCCTGGAAAACGTCGGTATAGACGACTCCGAAAAGACCACTGGTTATGGTGTAGATTGATGCGAGTCCGATCATCAGGATGGCGGCAAGTTCCGGGGAAATACCGAGGATGCTGCCGAGAAAAATCCCGCCGCCCTGTGCAAAATAGGACACAATAGCTATGGCAAAAACTAAATTAGCTGTGGCACTTAAGATTCGAGCTGCGTTTCCCTGCTTACCGTCACCAAACCGGAGTTTCATCCATTCGGCAATCGTCATAACTCCTGCCCTGCGGTTCCACTTTCCCATGAAGATCATCAGGAAAGCCATGATCAGCACCACACCGCCGCGGATTTCAATAAAAATCCCCTGAATACCGATAGCGTAGATAAAAGCGACAATAATCAATGTACCGGCCACATCCAGATTTGAGGCCATACCGGAAGAGCCGAGCATCCACCAGGAAATTTTCCGGTTCCCGAGGAAAAAGCTGTCGATGCCTTTCTCTGCTTGCCGTTTGCCGTAAATCCCGACACTGACCAGAATGATCATATAAACGGCAATGATGATGTAATCAATTAAAACCAAGGGCTACAGATGCTTTACATTATGAGTAGTTGTCGATTTTCTACTTGACCAGAGTCATAATCTGAGAGTTGGTTCCTTCCGGCGTGTAAAGCCGGTAAATATATTTTCCGCTCGCCAAACCGGTTGCATCAAACTCGAGCTGATGAGAGCCGGCCTCCATTTGTGATTGATCTACAAGAGTTTGCACTTTACGTCCCATAATATCATATATGGTAACTTCGACGGGCATCGGTTCAGGGATGGCAAATTCGATTGCTGTTACCGGATTAAACGGGTTGGGGTAATTTTGCTTCAGCTCAACTCTTTCCGGCCTCTCAGCGGCAACCGGATCATCCGGTGAATGGGTAATGACATTGACCTCCGGCGACAATTTGCGATTGATGGCAACCATGACTGCATCCGCATAAATTGGGCTGGTACTATCTGTTTCGGAAGCATCCAGGCTGACCACAGAGTGTGAACCTTCTTCCAGAAATACTTCTCCCAACCGAACCCAGGCCCGGCTTGCACGGGTAGTCTGGTCGATATCAACCTCTGTTATTTCTCCATCTGAATCGGAAACCCGGAAAGGCGCCGCCGTGGTTGCATCAGTACCGCGGGAGAGGTAGGGGATGTGCGCATAGACATCAAACCAGGCGTTATAGGGAACATCGACATTCCAGGTGATGGAAGCCTCCGATCCTCCGTCAACGCGCAGCGGATCGTTGCGATACCCGTCGTATTCATCTGTGGTTTCCCAGTCGCCTTCTATCTCCGTTTGATCGTCTGTATGCTTAGCTACAGTGCCCTCATCCCTCCATAATTCACCATCCCGGTGAGGCAGCCATGCTTCATTTTGATAGACTTTTTCACGGAGAGTATCTGCTGCATTATTATTCATTTCATGGATGGTTTCATAAAAGAAAAATACTTCTCCTGCTACCCCTCGCTCACGATTAGCTTCAACTTTGAGTGCTAATGTATCAGGGGTTACTACATCATCACTTCTCAGACCGGAAAGTACGCCGGGGGTAAATTTATGCTGATTATCTTCATCAAACTGATTGAGCTGTTGGTCGAGAGTGCTCGTGTAGGCACTCAAATCTCTTCGATAAACCTGAGGATGAATGATATCCACCTGTTCTCGCTCCAGCCATTCGGGCCAATCCTGCAGAAAATTGTTTTTTGAAAAGTTGTACACACTCGGAGAAAGCGACACGATCAGGTTTTCATCGTGATCTTTGACCATCTCATATAAATCGCCGCCGAAATCGGAAAGGATATCGGCGCGCCACTGGACAAAAGCGTTGCTGTTTTCATTGGAGGGCGGGTCTTCGCCATCATGCTCATCACGGTAACGGTCAGCCGTATAATCACTGTAGCCTGCTTCAATCGGCATGGCGGGTAGCCGGTCATCCCCCTGAATCCCGTCGATATCGTAATTTTCAATGACTTCTTCGATCAACTCCAGCATAAAATCCTGGACCTCCGGCTTGAAACCGTTCATCCAGGAAAAGCCACTGCCATCCTGGGCAATTTCTCCCTCCCTGTTTTTAGAAGCCCACTCCGGATAGGTTTCGATGATGAAATCCCGGTTGGCGAAAACCTCATTATAAGCGGCAAAGCCGTATTCAAACCAAGGTATTACTTCAATACCTACCCTCTTAGCCTCGCTGATGATATCTTCTAGCGGATCCAGGTTTTGTCCGGCATAAGCCGGGGATTGGCGTTTATCCTCGCCGAAATATTCGGCCATTACATCACTTGGGTGAAGTGTATATTGCTGGAACCAAACAACCGGAAAAACCACATTAAAGCCGTTATCAGCCAAATAGTCCATCGCAGAAGCAAGACGCTTACGGTCGAACATCAAATGACTGTTGGTTTCGGTAATCCAAACGCCGCGAAGCTCTTGGTCGGGTTCATCATTATTGGTCTTACCGGCCTGTACAGAACCGGATGAAAGCAGCAAAGCAACCGCAAGAAATACAATACTGCTCAAACGCTGCAATGATTTGTTGCGTCGGTGGTAAATGGTATCAAAAGGCATACGGTTAATAAAGTCTTTGTAGATTCAAATTTTTATTCCGTCCCAGCGATTCTTCTCGGCTGATCGCGGTAAGGCAATTCGGCCGGTTCGTAGTAGTGATTATAATAGAGGCTATCTCCGAGGTTTTCGTTGCTTTCGTGGAGGCCTTCATAAAAGAAATAGACCTCTCCGGCGATGCCGATATCTCTGTGGAAATCCAGCGCCCGGTTAACATAATCCGGGCCGTTATAGCGGTCTCCAACTTTTATGAGGACTCCCGGTGCCATCAGTACCTGTTTTCCGGGCTCTTGTTCATGCAACTCTTCCAGAGCTTCGGAGTAATAGTCCATCGTTTCTTCCATCGTTTCGATGTATTGATCGACTTCGTACCGGTAGACCTGCGGATGGACCAGTTCTACCTGACCGCGGCGGATCCATTCCGGCCAATCCTGCAAATAGTGGTTTTTGGACCAGGGATAAACACTCGGCGAGAGCGAGACGATGTAATCTTCATCATGGGCTTTTACTTTTTCATAGAGCCTTCCGCCGAAATCTGAGAGTTTGTCCGCTTTCCATTGCAGAAACTCATCTTCTCTGGGATCAAGCGGCACTTCGTTGCCGGATTCTTCTTCGTAAAGTGAAGCGGTATAGTCGCTGTAACCGCCTTCGGTAGGCATTGCAGGCAACCGGTCATCACCCTGCACGCCGTCGATATCGTAGTTTTCCATCACCTCTCCGATCAGTTCCAGAATAAAATCCTGAACCTCCGGTTTGATGGCGTTCATCCACTCGAAATCATTTTTGGTGAGCAAATTGCCGAGGCTGTCTTTGGCAGCCCAATCAGGGTAGGCTTCTATGATATGTCCGCCGTTTTCATCATGGGAGGCGGCAAAACCGTATTCAAACCAGGGCATTACCTCCATGCCGTGCCGATGGGCTTCGGTGATGATATCCTGCAGCGGATCACGGTCGTCATCGGCAAAATCCGGATGAAGGCGATAATCTTCGCCGAAGTATTCCGCCATCACCTCGCTCGGATACAGCGTATATCCGGCATTCCAGACCACCGGAAACACCACATTAAATCCGCGATCGGAGAGAAACTGCATTGCCTCAGCAGTGTTTTCGTAGGAAAACATAATATCTGAATCAATATTGGTAAGCCAGACTCCCCTTATTTGCGGTTTGGTTTCGGAGTCTGATTCTGAGCAGCCATAGCATAATAGAATTGTGATAATAATCAGAATCAATTTCATAAATTTTCTTAATCCAACAGATATTAGATTTAGTTTCAAATATAATTAAGGAGAAATTAGATTCCATTCAAAATCGAACTGATTTTACCAGATTGAAAAATTATTCTTTGACCTAACACCATTATTGTAAAGATAAATAGTATGACAAAGCCAGATTCAGCCTCATATGATTCATTTGATTCCGAAAAGCTAAAAACCGGTATTTTGGTATCCCACACCCACTGGGATCGCGCCTGGTATCTCAACTTTGAGCAGTACCGACTACGGCTTATCAGGCTTATTGACCGGTTGATGAATCTCTTGGATCAAAAAACGGAGTTTCGATCTTTTACTCTCGACGGGCAGACTGTACTTCTGGAGGATTATCTGGAAATTAAACCGGAGAATCGGGAGCAGCTAAAAAAGTTAATCGGGGATGGCAGGCTGGAAATTGGACCGTGGTATATTTTGCCGGATTTATTTCAGGTGAGCGGGGAGTCGCTGTATCGCAATCTTCAGTACGGCAATCGATTATGTCGGGAGTTTCGAGGCGGATTAAAGGAAGGATACGTTCCCGACCCATTCGGACACATTGCGCAAATGCCGCAAATTTTGGGTGATTTCGGAATTAACTCATACATATTTATGAGAGGTTGGGGTGAAGAAGAGAAAAAGAGCTATGGTGCGGTTTTTTTGTGGAAAGATCCCGGAAATCATCATACGCTTTTAAATCTTTATCAGCGAGAGGGGTATTTCAATGCCGGCGGTCTGGGCTACCCGGCACAGATCGGCCGGTTCGACGGTAAAGAGCCGGAGCCGGAACTTGCTTTGAAAAGAGTGAAAGAGGCCATGGAGTTGATGGAGCCCCTGCAGCAGGATTACTCAAATGTCTATCTGTTTGAAAACGGCTTCGATCACATGCCCGAACAGCCGGAAATCCCGGAGCTGATTGAAGAGCTGAATAAACAGATGGAAGACCTACAGCTCAGGCAAGGAACTGTTGCCGAGTTTGCGGAGGCATTCAAAGCATCGGTGGATCAGAATAAGCTCGGAACTTTTACCGGGGATCTACAGGGCAATGCGGATCATCCGATATTGTCCAGTGTTTATTCGACGAGGGTGTCTTTGAAACAGATGAACCATCATTGCCAACACCTGCTTGAACGCGTAGCCGAACCTCTTGCGGTTTGGGCATCAGCTCAGGGGATATCCAAAACAGAAGATCGCCAAATTATCGATCACGCCTGGAAAAAACTGCTTAAAAACCATCCACACGATGATATCTGCGGGTGTTCGGTGGATGGCGTTCATGAGGATAACGAGGTTAGATATCGTCAGGTCAGTGAAATTGCTGATACCTTGATGGTAGAAAAACTTGAGGTGATGGTGAAATCCGGTTTTGAAGAGCCGGAAGCTCATTCAGAGAGCCAGTATTCTGATATTTTTGTTTACAACCCCGATCCGGCCAAAAACAGCAGCTATGTTGAAACCGAGGTATTCTTTCCGTATGCCGATGGTGAACATGGAAAACCTGTACCGCTTCACGATTTACAGCTTGTTGACGGCAGCGGGAACCTAATACCGGTAGAAATACTGGAAACCCAGGCACCCGCGGTACGAAATAATTATGTCGAAATCACCTGGGGGCGATTTTATCAGATTAGGTTTAAAGCCGAAGTCGATGGAATGGGCTATCATCTCTACCGGGTGAATTTTGATGAGCAAAAGAAGAAACAAAGTGAGCAGCAAAAGAACTCTGTAAAAATTATTGAAAATGAGGTTTATCGCATTGAAGCTCAGAAAAACAGGATCGAGCTGATTGATAAAAAGCGCAACAGAGCATTCACAGAGGCCATCCGCTTTGAATATCAACCCGATTTCGGCGATACCTACTCATTCGGTCCGGCCAAAGACTTCGAGCCGATGTTTGCTGAATTGATACATGTAGAGTCCGTTGGAAAAAAAGATACCCTGATTACACATCATGACTTATTGGTTCCTGCTGACAAAGATTCTGATGAGTTGACGAAAGTCCGGATAAAAACTGAAATTGCCTTGGAAGAGGGCCGGATCATTTGCAGGATCTCCTACCGCAACAAGTTTAAAGACGGTCGTTTACGGATGTTCATAGCCGATTCCGGATCGGATTATACCTCTACAGCCGACAGTTCTTTTCATCTGACACACCGGGAAAAGCCGCAACTCAGAACGCCGGAGTCCCATCCCGAGAGGTACAAGGAGTATCCCGGAGAGTTGGACTATCCCACTCATTATGCTCAGGATTTCTTCATCACCGGAAAATCGGGTGATTATACCTGGGTTGCCCAAAGAGGCAATCACGAATATGAATTGCTCAGGTCAGATGAAGGAAGCTATGCCGCCGTAACGCTTCACCGCTCGGTCGGCTATCTTTCAGTCGGAAACGGACGGATACGCCGGTGCCAGGCGGGACCATCGGTACCGACGCCAGGCGCTCAGTGTTTAAGGCCGTTAGAGCATCATATCGCTTTTGGATTTGATTCGGATTTTGACTCAGCAGTCGTTACGGCGCGTCAGTTTGCCCATCCGATGTGGGTAAGAGAGCTGCCGGACTTGCCCTATGTTGAAGGAGAAGGAAAGCTCCCCCGTAAGCATTCCCTCATCAAAATTTCATCAACGGAAATATTTATCTCATCGATAAAATATGCCGAAAGGGTATCGGGCGGATATGTGTTGCGTCTATATAATCCGGGAAATTCGCCGGTCAAAACTGCCATCAAACCAGGCTGGGAGTTTCAAGAAGCGTGGGAGACCGATGGGTTTGAAAGTATGACAAGCGGAAAAGCTCTATCAGTTGATCAGCGTTCAATTGAACTTCACTTTGGTTCGGCGGAAATTAAGTCGATCTTAATTCGATGAGGCAATCTCTTCGGCTTTCTTCCAGCATAGCCACATCGTGCGTGGTAAGTGGAAGCATCCTTTGTAGGGGCCGCCTTTAAACTGATGAGTCGGGTTGCCCTGCCGATCTAAATAACCAAGCCACTCGCCGTAGGTTTCATCCGGAAAATGATCGAAGGTATATTGGTATGTTTGCAGGTAGCGCTGCCAATCTTCGTCGCTGCCGGTAAGCTGGTAATTCAGCAGATGGGCATATAGCGCTTCACAATGCGGCCACCAAAGCTTCATGAACCATTCCAGCGGTGTCGGCGAGTAAGCTTCGGCATCCAGGAAATAATAGAGGCCGCCGTGTTCCTCATCCCAACCGAAATCGTGGCTCCATCGCACCATGTTGATGGCGGTTTTTTTGAGTTGCTCATCACCGAGTTTGATAGCCCAGTGTTGCAAAAACCATCCGGCTTCTATCGCGTGGCCGGGATTGATCAGACGGCCGTCGGATGAGTCATGCAGGCTGCCATCACTAAGCACGTGCTCATAGACCAACTGTTTTTCCGGGTGAACGTGAAGCAACATGCGATCAATAAGCTCCCGCACGATCTTGTCGTAACCCAAATTATTGCCGGGGTCGATTTCTTCAATCAGATTCAGCAGAATCATCGGGATGGCAAGCTGCTGTAAAGGAGTAGCTCCTTCATATGCGGGACGAC
Organism: uncultured Chitinophagales bacterium; assembly: GCA_964505385.1. GTDB lineage: Bacteria > Bacteroidota > Rhodothermia > Balneolales > Natronogracilivirgulaceae > SLJN01. The sequence continues at coordinate 43,645 of CAZDIA010000008.1, read as the reverse complement.
CAACCAGGGTCAAATCATTTGACCATTTTTCAATCTCCTGAAACAGCTCTGTAGATTCATCAAAATACTTAATTTCTCCGGTTGCACGGCTGTATTCCGCCAGTGCCATGGTATAGAAACATTCGGAAAATATTTTTCTCTGCATGTAAACGGGGAGGCCATCTTCCGACAGGCAAAAATAGACTCTGCGATCCGGCCGAACGGCATGTTTTCTCAGGAAATCCAACCCGGACTGAGCCAATTCAAGCCATTCCGGTTTCGCTTCGACCCTGTTGTAGAGTTTGCTGAACATCCAGACCTGCCTACCCTGAAGCCAGATGTGTTTTTGGGTGTCGTAAACGGTCCCATCGCGATGTAAGCAGTTGTAATATCCGCCATGGACAGGGTCCGGAGAGTGGTTCTGCCAGAAGGGTATGACACTATCCAGAAGTTGACGGCGGTATTCTTCAGCGTGCTGTTTGAGGGTATTATTCTTCATTTGCTACTATTTTGAGACCATTCCATGTACCGATTATACAGATGCCTGGCTGAGATGTATGATGAATTCGGACTCATAAAATGCGAAAACTCAAACGTGATGAGTTTATCGACGCCGGCTTCAGTTGCCGCTTCAATTTTGGAGAGCAGTTTTTCAAAGCCGATCGGCGGGAACTTGAACGGCATATCCCGGTCAAAACTTTCTACATTGCTCCAGCTTTGGATTCCGTGCCGGGAAGCCAGTTCATGGTTTATCCACAGATAATCACTGAGTTCTTCTATGGAAACCTGACCGTCCTGAAAGGCCACGATATCTACCTTACCTTCAATCTCGCGGAATACCTTTTCCCACTCTTTGCCGTGATCTTCCAGGCTGATGGCCTGATCACCGAATTGTTTAACTCCTTTGATGTACGGGGAGATCAAAATCGGACCGTCTTTCAGGTTTTTCAGGTGGGATGAAAGCTCATCATACACCCGCATTACTTTAGGGTTATAGGTATCAATCTCGTGGCACAAATACCAGCCTTTAAAAGCTTTTCGGTCTCCGTAAAGGTCAATCACCTCGCTGCAAAAATCTTTGTTGATGGCCAGGTCTCGTTCGTAGTCTCCGTCAATCCAATGTTCGCCGGAATCGTAGGTGCCGAAAAGCAAATCCATACCGCATCGTTCGGCTTCGGAGAGAAACAGATCCACCAGATCGAGGTGAACCGGACGGGCAGCGGCCTTTTTTTGTAATACTTTCGAATTAAAGGTCGCCTGTTTTTTGTAACCTGCTCTGATCAGAATCACGGTATCGATACCTGCCGCCTTCATGGCGTCGAAGTCGGCTGCCCACTCTTTAGGGCCCCAGTTTTGTGCCGGGATATCATGGGTGATTTCGTCGAGGAAGGTGCCTGAGATTTTCATTTGGAATTATAACAGCGTAAAAGTTTTAAGGTTTAATAGAAGAATTTTAAATCATGTTAGTGAGCCTAAAATAAAATTCCTGTAGCTCTAATCAGTCTCACTAACCCGAATTATTCACCAGGAAATGATTCCATTTTTTTACATCCCCACTTTATAACCTTATTAAAATTAATATTATTCGTCATTTGCTAAGACGTGTGTCAATATTTACATAGATTTGTTTTAATAACTAACTGTTTGTTGGGATATAAAATCTATGACTGCTTAATCTACTTGCAATCAGCATCTTAAGTCGTCGCATAAACTTTATAGCAACGGAGTTAAACACCTCTTGAATGCTGGTTACTGAACCGGATTTTTTGATCAAAATATACATGTTATACTTTGTTAAGAGATGCAAATTTAATATAATGTTAGCTAAGACCTTATAACTGTTGGAGTGAAAATTACACTAAACACTAAACGGAGATAAAAATATGATGAAAAGGGTACTAAGTAAACTTTTAGCCTCTACTCTGCTACTTGTCGTGTTTGCAGGCTTACAGTTTGATAAAGCTGCTGCCCAAAATGTTGAGACCCTATGGGAAAGATCAGTAGCAAATGATAATCTGCCCGAATGGTTCCAGGAAAATGTTGATCGAAGTACGGCATACTGGGTTAACGGATCAGATGAAGTTGTGGTTGAAGCATATGGCCAGGGCTTTAGTGAAGATAACTTTGGTATCCACTTGCTTGATCCCGAAGATGGAGAGGATCTTGGAGAGCTGGATATGGATGGATATGGTGGATCAGGAACTTTCGTAATCAGTGATGCTAATGTAACTGATGATGGCAAGCTTCTGGTTTCCAATTATGGTGAAAATCATTTTCATCCTTTTAGAATACATTTGTGGGATGATCAGGAATCTGCCCCGCAAGAGGTATTAACACATGAAATTGAAGAAGGCGAGGATAAATCTCTTGCTCGCTATTTCAATGTGACAGGAAGCTACGAAGACGGCACAGCAAGAATTTATGCCATAAGTGATGATGAGACATTCAGATTATTTGTGTTTGAACAAGAAGGCGAGGGTGAGCCTTTTGACAGTGAGCCGACTGAAATAGAAGGGGATTTTTCATTAGCAACAAATCCTAATGCAATTGGAATTCCCGGTACCGACTATATTGCGGTAACTTCTTCTGGTTCACCGGTTGAGCTTTTCAATACAGATGGCGACCATATTGGTGAAATTGATACTGATCTGATTTCTGAGAGGACTACAAAACTTGATTATCTCGGAGAAGAAAATGGCAGCCACTATCTTGCTATAACCACTTATGCTGAAGGTGGAGAAGATCAGCCTGAATTCGTTGGTTACGGAGCAAAGATTTTCGGAATTCCGGATGGCGATCCTGACGATGCTTATATCGTGCACGAAATGGATGCCTTGGGTGAAGAGGGTAATCTTAATGGCACCGGTGGTGTATCTTTTGTTGCTAATGATGATGGAAGCTTCACAGGTTCACTTCTGATTACTAATAATGGAATAGCTTCTTATCATGCTGAGTTAACCGATGAAGAGCCACCTGAAGTAACAGAATACGAGACCATAGCCGAGATCATCGATGAAGCCGAAGAAGGTGATGTTGCCACACTAACCGGCGAAGCGATCGTAACCTATATTGACCGGGATACCCGAAATCAGCACTACATTGCCGATGAAACAGGTGCGATTTTGGTCGATAATAATGAAGAAGTGCTCGGAGATGATTTTGAAATCGGAGATGGAATTACAGATCTGGAATTTGAATTTTCAATGCATTTTGACACCCGCCAGATCGTGCCTCAGGAAAACCCGGGCGTAAGCTCCACTGATAATGAGCTTCCAGTATTTGAAATCGCCCTTGAGGACTTTTCCGCAGATGAGCATCAGTCTATGCTGGTGGAGATTGAGGAAACCGAGTTTCTCGATGAAGGTGTTTTCGAAAACAATGAAAACTATGATATCATCGACCCGACGATCAGTGATGAAGATCCGGCTACCTTTACAACACACTCTCTGGCCGATGACCTCGATTACTTCGGAAAGAATATTCCACAGGAGCCGTTTAATCTGCGTGGTATTGTAACAATATTTCAAGAGAATCCACAGGTTACCGCCCGTTCATCTGAAGATTTCATTGATATTGAGCTCGAGGAACGCATTGACATCGTAGCCCCTCCGGAGGATGATGCTACCTTGCTGCAGGACTTTCCACTTGCATTCAATATGGATACCGATGAGGTTGATTGGCATGATCCAACCTTCTTCCCATTTGATGGAGCTGAACTGGCACGCATAACCAATCCTGATCAAACAGGAGTAAATGAAACCGATTATGTGCTGGAGTACGAAAAAGTTGATGATGGTCAAGCCTGGGCCGGTTTCTTTTATCATTTGGAAGATCAGATTAATCTTACCGATGAATCTGTTTTTCGAATGCAAGTTTGGTCTCCCCGATCTGATATTGAAGGTATAATGAAATTGGAACAACAGGTTGGCGATGAAGAAACTCCTGATATAATTGCTGAAATCACCGAATCCGGCGAATGGATCGAACTGGAATGGGATCTCAGTGATGCGGATCAGGAAATCAACTGGGATCAGGTGACGGTCATTTTTGATCTGGATACGGACAATCCACCTGAAGGTGGTGAAGATCATACCTGGTATCTGGATGAATTTGCCCTGGAAAATGTGGAAGAATACATCGAGCCGGATCCGGTTGTGGAATACTGGGAGTTTTCAGATGCCGAGGGGAATCTTCCCGACTGGTTTGAAGAAGATACCTATCCACGAGGTGGCGGTTTTGGTATTGTTGAGGGACATCAGAGAATGGTTTATGCAAATCGGGATCATGCACGGCTTCACGATGCTTACGACGGTTCATTTATTCAGGAGCTTTCAGTAGAAGGGCTTGAGGAAAGCATATTTGATATAAACGTTGCCGACTTTACTGAAGACGGAAAAATTATCGCGGCCGGGTTGACGCTCAATACAGCAGACCCTGATGCATGGGGCGGAGGTCCTTTCCATGTGCATCTTTGGGACGGTATTGATGCTGATCCCGAAAATATCATTTCGTTTGAGAGCGACAACGAGCATCGTGTTGGCGATCAAATCAATGTTGTAGGAAGCTATGAAGATGGAACAGCACAGGTTATAGCTGCGGCCGGTCAGGCTCCATATATCTATGTATTTTCCATGGACAATGGAGAGTTTGATGGCGAGAACCCTGAAATCATTGAGGTGGAAGAGGAAGATCTCGAGGGCGAAGTGGGCATGAACCCGAATGCTTATCCGGTTGGAGAAGATCAGTGGCTCTTCAATGCCAATGGCATGACGCCTGCACTTGTAAATTCGGATGGTTCGGTAGCCGGAAGTGTTCCGGAATATATGATGCCGGAGTTTTCCAACAATATTAAAGTAGTGAATGAAGAAGAAGATGGTAGTTTCTCCTTCATTACTTTGATTCCGAATTTCAATACCGATGATCAGGCGCGGATTCAATATGCAGAAGTACCGGAAGGTAATTTAGCAGATACAAAGCTTTTTGAACCTACTGCGTCACTCGGCGATGTTGAAAACGCAAATGCCTCTGGAGCAGTCGATTATTATTACGATGAAGAAGCAGACAGTTATGACTTCTTTATAATCGAATTAAATAACGGAACTGCCCGTATAGACTTTGAAAAAGAGCCAATGGAGATACCAGATCCTCTGCCTCAAGTTACATTTAACTTGGATATGAGTGAGGCTATAGCTGATGAAGTCTATGACCCGGAAGTGCATGATGTTTATGTTTCCGGTTCTTTTGCTGATGAATGGACAGAACCCGGCGAAAATCCGGACTTCATGTTTGAGCCTATTGAAGACGAAGATGACATCTATGCTCTTACACTTGAGGTTGAAGAAGGGGATCACGAATACAAGTATTTCCTTGTAGAAGACGACCCCACTTGGGACCTTGGCGAATGGGAAGGCGATCCTAACCGGGAAATTTCGGTTACCGAAGACATGGAAATAAATGATACATTTGGTAACCAGGATGATCAAACGGTCAGTGCTGAAGATATAATGACTGATTTGCCACAGGAAGTCGGACTTGAACAAAACTATCCGAATCCGTTCAACCCGGTGACAACGATCCAATACCAGTTGCCTGCGGATACTCATGTTGAACTCACGGTGTATAACACCCTTGGTCAGCAGGTAGAAACACTGATAGACGGTCGCGTGGAAGCCGGCACGCACGAAGTCAGTTTCGATGGCTCGAATCTGGCGTCGGGTGTGTATATCTATCGTCTGCAAACCGATAGCAAGGTTATTAGCAACCAGATGACACTGGTTAAATAATCTAAACCTGAAATAGCGTAAAATGTAAAAAAGGGCATCGCCCAACAGCGGTGCCCTTTTTTAGGTCCTAAAGGGAGAAAAGATAGCTGAAGGGAGTACTTAACTTCGTATAAAACTTGATGCAGCTACTGTATATACTTCAAATTGAAGATAATAGTTTGTTTGATGCTTGTTTTTAGATGTTGCCCTTGATCAAAACGTCAACCATCAAACGATAAGCAGGTTTAAAAACAATAAAAACTATAGCAACTACAAGCATTAAATAAGGGTCATGTCAGGAGGTTATAAAAAGTTAAAGAAAGTTCAGAAAGTACTTCGAAATAGGAGGCGTCAGGAAAAAACAAGGGTGTTCATTGCGAAATGGAATCAGAAGTGAGCTGAATTTAAAATAACAAAGAAATTATTTGATTGATTTTTTAACTGGAATGCCATACAGTATAATATTAAATTTAACTATATAAATAATTTGAACAGAAACAAGAAAATACTTTTGTATATTCAAATAAACCAGGAATAGAATGATAAAGATGAATACAGTTTTTAAAATAGTTTCTGCCGCAGCATTAGTGATTCCATTTCTTTTTGCCGGAGTGCTCAATGCTCAAAGTGTACAGGAGGAAGACGAAACCTTCACAGTCCATTACAAAAATCCTCATAACTGGGACGAAGTCTATATCTGGGCCTGGGAAGATGAAGGCGATAATCTGTTTGATGATTGGCCCGGAGTACCCATGCAGGAGCCCGAAGAGGGTGATGTCTGGTGGAGTTATGAACTGCCGGAGTGGGTGAACAGGGTGATTTTCAACGATGGTGATCCCGAGGATGCACAGCAAACCGACGACCTTGAGCGAAACAGTGACGGCTGGTTTGACGGTGAGCAGTGGCACGATGAAGAGCCGGAGTTGGTCGAGATAGCCGAACTTCAGCTGATTCACGCATCTGCCAATGAGTTTGCTTCATCCGTGGATGTGTATATCAATGCTGATCCCGCCGAAGAAGAACCTGATTTCGCCGGGATTGAATTTCAGGATATAACCGGTTTCGAAGAGGTGCCTCACGGTGAAGAGATTTCAATTTCGATAACTTCTGCAGGAGAGGAGGAAGTACTGCTCTCCACCGAGTTCACCTTTGAAGCTCAGGACGAATACGTTGCCATTGCACGTGGTGAATTTGATGAAGAGGGTGAACCTACTTCGTTCGATATCGATTTCCATGAAGCTCAGAAAACCAGTGGAGTAGAAGATGAAGTTGCGCTTCTGCTGTATCACGCCGTCCCGGATACTCCTATTGCCGTGGATCTTTGGATAAAAGGCGATGAAGAGCCCCTTGCTCAGGATTTCGAGTTTGGAGATGCGCAGGGATACATCAATGTTCCAGCCGATCTTCACACTCTCGAACTCTACATTACAGGCTCCGATCCCGATGACACTGATCCTCTTGGTGTTTTCATCTACAACGCTGAAGATGATGGCGGTGAAGCAGGCGTATTGCTTGCAAACGGTTATTATGCAGGAATCGATGACGAAGATGTAATGGGCGTTGAGCTTATGGCAGCTTATCCGGATGGCAACACCGCCTTCCCGGAAAACGTAACCAGTAGTGATTATGAGTATGATTCAGAACTGCCTAATGAGATAGCATTGAGCCAGAACTATCCGAACCCGTTCAACCCTGTTACAACGATTGGTTACGAACTTCCGGCAGATACAGAGGTTGTACTCTCGGTGTACAACACCCTTGGCCAGCGGGTTAAAACGCTGGTCGACGGTCAGGTGGAGGCCGGTATGCATCAAGTCAGCTTTGACGGCTCTAATCTGGCCTCTGGTGTATATATCTACCGGTTGCAAGCTGACGGTGAGATAATTAGCAATCAAATGACGCTGGTTAAATAACATGAATCACGAATAGAAGAGATTATCAAAGGGCACCGCTTACAATAAGTGGTGCCCTTTTTCCTTCAAGTTAAGGTGATATCTCTTGAGTGTAAATCGTTAACAGGCTGGCTGCTATCTCGTTTGATGTTTGTCGTTGTCGTTAGACCGTCAACACAACATCTAACAAACTTTTAGTAACACCTGTTGCAACTAAAACACTGAATGTGGACCATATAAAATGGTGAGGGGAGCTTGAGTTAATGCTATAAAACGCGCTGTCGCGAATAGAATAGGGACGGACATTATCGGTACGAAAAGCACTATTAAATTCTCATGAAACCATATCTATTCATTCTTGGTTTTTAAGAAGGGTAAGTAATTTAATTCAGCCAAATCTTATGACAACAAGAGAACTAACACACATTCGAACACTTGGTGAACTTCGGGAGAGCAACTGGAAATCCCGGCCGGTAAAAGATGAGATTCGTGAAAATATGATCACCTATCTCGGTGAAGGGAAACAGGCATTTCCGGGGATTTTGGGATATGATAAAACCGTGATCCCTCAACTAAAAAACGCAATTCTCGCCAAGCACGATTTCATTTTACTCGGTCTTCGGGGACAGGCAAAAACACGTATTCTACGCCAGCTTACCGACTTTCTGGATGAGTATGTTCCTGTAATCAGAGGATCCGAAATAATGGATGATCCGTTTCATCCTAAAAGTAAGTATGCCAAAGACTTGATTAAAGATAAAGTGGATCTTACTCCCATAACATGGATTCACCGCACCGAACGGTATGCTGAAAAACTTGCCACACCGGATACAACTGTCGCCGACCTTATAGGTGATATTGATCCGATCAAAGCGGCTACAAAAAAATTAACGCTGGCGGATGAACAGGTGATCAATTTTGGTCTGATACCCAAAACCAATCGCGGTATTTTTGCCATTAATGAGTTGCCGGATTTGCAGCCTAGAATACAGGTAGCGTTGCTTAATATTATGCAGGAGAGGGATATTCAGATTCGTAGTTTTAATGTTCGCCTGCCCATTGATGCGCTAATCGTATTTTCTGCCAATCCGGAGGATTATACCAATCGGGGCAATATCATTACACCGCTCAAAGACAGGATCGATTCCCAGATACTCACCCACTATCCACACAATATTGAAACCGGTTTGAAAATCACTTCCAATGAAGCATGGATTAACCGAAATGGTCAGGTTGAAGTGCATGTACCTCGGTTTATGGCAGAAGCAATAGAGCAAATTGCTTTTGAAGCGCGTGATTCAGAGTACATTGACCAAAAGAGTGGTGTCTCAACGAGATTAACTATAACAGCCATGGAGCAGGTAATTTCTTCTGCCGAGCGGCGCGCTATCGTAAATGAAGAAACTAAAACTACGGTGCGTATTACGGATTTGTTTCACAGCAAACCGGCGTTGACCGGAAAAATGGAGCTGGTGTATGAAGGCGAACAGGAAGGGGCTAATAATGTTGCAAGCCTTCTCATTGGCAAAGCCGTAAACACCGTTTTCAAGTCATATTTTCCTGATCCGCAACAAAAAACTGAAGAAACCGAGGCACCTTACAAGGAGGTAATGGATTGGTTCTCAAATGGTAATGTAGTTGATCTGCCTGATAATCTCAGTGATAGCGAGTATAAAAAAAGAATCGAGTCGGTAAACGGGTTGAGAAACGTAACTCAAAAATATCTTGATCCGGCGGAAAATGAGCTTATTTCAGCAATGGATTTTGTGCTTGAAGCACTGCATCAACAGTCGATATTGAGTAAAGAAGATTTGGACGAACAACGCACATTTAAGGATATGGTAGGATCAATGCTTGGATCCATCGGCCGTTATGATGAAGGTGAGGATGAGTTATAATCCCGTGGTAATTTCATTGCTTATGAACCGTTCAATCCCTATATTTGGAAGCTATAGATAAATTAAATTTACCGTAAAGCCATGAAAAAAGGAATTCATCCCGAATACAACGAGATTACTGTTGAGTTGAGCGACGGTACGGAAATCAAAACACGCAGCACGATGAAGCCCGAGAGCGGAGTTTATCGCCCGGAAGTTGATTCGAGAAATCATCCCTTTTATATCGGCAGCCAGAAAATGGTTTCTAAAAAGGGACGTGTAGAGCAATTTGAACGTCGCTACGGCAAGAAAAAGTAGTCCTATAAGTTGGTCACAGTCTTTTGTAAGGTTTGTTTGCTTAGGCAGACAAACCTTTTTTTATGTTGATTTCCTGATGCGCCTGTGATTTAAACCTCTATGCTACTGAATGAGATATCGCTTTTCAACCATTCTATATTCCCTCCCGGCCAACCGTCGCCATAGTGAATTGAGCAGTGCGCCGGAGATAAATCCAGTACGATTGAAGAAACTGACATTACTTTTTCCTGAATCATAGCTATGGAGAGTGCGCCCGGCTCCGGATTGGTGGACTGATGAAGAGATTTGATCCAATCAGCATCAACGTTGTTCATATCAGTTTCAGATAACCTGCGCCGGAATTCGTTATTCCGGATTTTGTAAGCTTCATCGGGATCGAATCCGGATGAGATTTTTACAAATGGCTCTGCCGGCAAATCTTCAAATTTAACCGTTACCCCATCCCAGCTATAGGAGCTTATACGCTGTTGATACCGTGAAAAAATAAAAAGTGTGAAAGGATTATACCTGTTGGCTTCCAATTGTTTTAGCGATTCAACTATTTGCTCAACGGAGGTGTGATTCATCAGTTGAGGTATGATTAATCCACGGCTCAGCGCATCAGAGCGGTGCGCAAGTTCCGGATTCATTGCCTGGTAATTGTTAATTAACAGCAAAGTCAACCCGTATTCATTAACTCCTGCCCAGGTGCCTCCGGCTTCGGTATCAATCGGCGCTAAATATTCAGTACCATCCTCATGTTGTTGTATTTCAGGTGGCTTTGCCTTAGCCCGGTTTTTTCGTTCATCGCGATTCATGCCAAGCAGCCATTTGTTTCGATCTACAGGAACAAAAGATATCGTGCACATGTGAGTTTAAAATTGATGATTGATGCAGGCGGATACTTTCAAAAACGACGTCAAGTTAAAGTGTTTGAGGTTTGATGTTCTGTCATTATAATCAGAACACCAAAAAAAGTTATGATATATGCGGATATATGAAATAATTCTATCTCCTTAAGCTTCTTTAATTATCCAAACGTTCAATCTTCAATAAATTATAAAATCGGAAAAATGAAACTGCATCTTTTTACGGTAAACCCATTTTATGAAAACACCTATCTAGCTGTCGAATCAGGTAGTGCTGTCTTATTTGATCCCGGCTTTTTCCAACAATCCGAATATGACGAGTTTGAGCAAACACTGAAAAACGCCGGCGCTGACCTTAAAGCAATTGTACTTACTCATGCTCACGTTGATCATATCATAGGATTAAAAAAAGTACTTGAAAACTATAATGTGCCGGTGTATCTGCATAAAGAGGATCAATATTTCTGGGATAATTATCCCGAACAAGCAGCCATGTTCGGACTGAAAGTGGAACCATTTGATTTTACTCCCATCCATTTGGAAGAACAAAACAGCTGGGATGAGACCGGAATCGCCTTCGATGTAATTTTTACGCCGGGTCATGCGCCCGGTCATCTTTCATTTTATCGAAGTAAGGAAAACCTCCTGATCGCCGGGGATACGCTTTTTCAGGGCAGTATCGGCCGAACCGATCTGTATAAAGGGGATATGGATACGCTTGCTAACAGTATCCGTCAAAAGCTATACACTCTTCCTGATGAGACGGTTATATATCCGGGTCACGGTCCGGAAACTAAAATCGGGATAGAAAAGGAAAGTAACGCCTTCGTGAGAGGCTAAGTCGGGTAGTCAATTGTTGTAGGCTTGATTATTCGAATTTTTTCTTCTCCTCTTCAAATTGCTCATCCGTGATGAGCCCCTGCTGCCAAAGCCCAACCAAATCATTCATGGGGTCGAGGGTGCCGGGGCTGTGTTGTGGGGCGTACTGGTCTACATCTTCCCTGAATTCCTTCTGTTCCTGTTCTTGCTGAATGGCGAGATCAAGAAGGGTTTTCAATTTTTCAGGGTTTTCTAACCCTTCCAGTCGGTATTGTTCAGAGTTCTGCTGATTAGTTAAGATCAAAGTGCCGATTCCGGTTTTGGAATCAAGCCGGGAGTACTCGGTTTGTGTTGAATCAATCTCATCAATTTTTAGGGAAACAGGCTCTTTGCCGGCAATAGCAATTGTGATTTTATCGTCTGTTATGTGGTAAAAAGATGTGTAATGACGCGAAAACACGTACGCGGCAGCAAACAAGCCTAAGCCAAAGACCGGAATCAGCGCAATGCAAATCAGATAATGAAGCAAATAGCGTTTCCAGTTTGGTTTTAATGTGTAAGATTTTTCCTCATTATTCATACGATATCATTATTTTTCGAGTTTATATTTCAACATTTAGAACCATCACGTAAATTCCCGGATGTCTCAATTATCATAATCCTGATTTATAGTGGAACTCCCTTCGCAACAACATATCAGTATTAGTTATTGGAAATATGCAGTGGCAGTATGGCTCACTGCCGTCATCACCGTCGGTTTTTTAATTGAAATACCGATGATACCCATCCTTCTGGAGACCTCACGTAATCTGTTTCTGCATGTACCCATGTGGTTTACGATGACGGTACTCTTTTTCACAGGACTGGTTTACAGCATCAGGTATCTGAAATCAGGCAATATCGATATGGATACCCGTGCTGAAACGGTAACTGCAGTTGGAATTCTGTTTGGTATTTGCGGGTTATTGACAGGAGCGGTATGGGCACGTTTCACCTGGGGCACCTGGTGGACGTTTGCCGAGCCGAGAATGAATCTCTCAGCTCTCGCAATGATGATCTATGTTGCGTATTTTGTGCTGAGAAGTGCATTTGACGACCCCGAAAAACGTGCTAAAATTGCCGCTGTATATAACATATTTGCGGCTACGACGATACCTTTTTTATTATATATTATTCCACGCCAACTGCCGAGCCTGCATCCCGGCGCTGACGGCAACCCGGCTTTCAGTGACCTGACTGCTCCCGAACTCCGTTGGGTGTTTTATCCTGCGGTAATCGGTTTTATTGGATTAGGCTGGTGGATTAAGGATATTTTTTATCGATACCGGCGGTTACAAAACAAGCTTGAAACCCATTTTAATTAGTATGTTAAGCTGGCTGATAACTGTTTTATTTCTTTTTATCGCTCAGGATGTTCCTGAAGATTGGGAAGGAATGGAGGAAGTTGAGCATACAAGTGCGTTTATGCAGTTTATGTCTTCAAATGATCTCATACTTATAGTGCTTGCTGCCAGTTTACTAATTTGGTTCACATTGTTATTTTTCCTTATTCGGGTTGATCGAAAAGTAACCCAACTCGAGCAACAAAACCATGACCAAGATTTACAGTAAACCAACATGAAACCACGACTGATTGTAGGTATTGTTTTTATGGTGCTGTTTACATCCCTGGCACTGTATAACCTGTCCGAAAGTATAACTTCTTACGTCGATTTCGAGCAGGCATCCGGAATGGACGGCAACAACATCCACGTGATCGGAGAATGGGTTGATAACAAGCCCACAGATTTCTCTCGTGAAGATCTGACTTTTTCATTTTACATGGAGGATGAGTCAGGTAAAACCCATCGCGTAGAATATGCAGGTGCAAAACCCAACAATTTTGAAGATGCGGACGAACTTGTCGTCATCGGTTCGATGAGGGGAGAAGTGTTTGAAAGTGACGACATGCTTGTGAAGTGCCCGTCTAAATACAATGATCCGAGTGAAGCTGAATTTGAACAGGTTAATCAATAGCCTCCCCTTATGATTGGTATAGTTGGCAATGCTGCCCTGGTTATAGCTTTTTTTTCCACGATTGCGGCGCTTCTGCTGTATTATTTCGCTGCACGTAATGAAAACAGAACACTTGAGACGTACGCAAATTTCTTGTTCGTCCTTAAAGGTTCTTTGGTTTTTGTAGCTTCTCTGTTACTGATGTACCTGATATTTACCCATCAATTTCAGTACTATTACATCTATAATTACACCAGTCTGGATCTGCAGAATATCTACCTGTTTGCAGCATTTTATAGCGGGCAGGAAGGTAGCTTCCTGATGTGGATATTTTCAGCTTTTCTTGTCGGGCTTGCAGTGATTAAGTGGACACCAGACAGCTATCGGGCTCCGGTTATGACGTTTTTCAGTCTTTCCCAGGTTTTCTTGCTGTCGATGGTTGTGGGTCTGCCTTTTGGAATTGTGGATATCGGTGCTTCACCCTTCCGATTGCTGGCAGATGAAATGGCGGATGCCCCGATATTTCAATCCAACCCGGATTTTGTTCCTGCCGACGGCAGCGGGTTGAATGATTTGCTGCGCAGCCCGTGGATTATCATTCATCCCCCCGTCGTGTTCCTCGGTTTTGGTATGATGACTATCCCATTCGCATTTGCCCTTTCCGCGCTTTGGAAGAGAAGATATCATCAGTGGATTTATCCCGCACTTCCGTGGACGCTGGGTGCCAATCTCTGCCTACTCACGTCAATATTTCTCGGTGGCTACTGGGCTTATGTAACCTTGTCTTTCGGCGGGTATTGGGCGTGGGATCCGGTTGAAAACGCCTCCCTCGTCCCGTGGATTCTTGGAACTGCCGGCATCCATACCATGCTGATTCAGCGCAAAAGCGCAATGGCTCAGAAAAGCTCAATTCTGTTTGCAATCCTTGCTTACATCACGATTGTCTACCAAACTTTCCTGACGCGATCAGGTGTGCTTGAAGACGCTTCGGTGCACAGCTTTGTGGATCTCGGCCTTTATAATCAGCTGCTGATGTTTATAGTGGTTTCAACAGTACTTGGTTTGGGGATGTTCTTTTACCGCTATAAAGAGTTGCCTACTCCGAGCAAAGAAGCGTCGTTTATCAGCCGGGAGTTTATTATGTTTAGCGGAGCCCTGGCGATGTTCATGACCGGTTTTGTAATTCTGCTTGGAACCAGCACCCCGATTATCGGGCAGCTGCTTGTCGATAATCCCACGCCGCCGGAGCAGAGTTTTTATAACACCTGGACATTGCCGTTTGCCATAATTCTGGCACTGCTGACAGTAGCGGCGCAACATTTATGGTGGAAAAAACACGATCCGGAGTCGCTGGCTTCTGCGCTGATCACCCCTACATTGCTCGCTTCCGTTTCGACCATTATCGCAATTATCTGGGCAGATATTGATAATCTGGTCTACATGATTTATCTCTTCGCAGCTTTCTTTGCCCTGTTCGGAAACGGCGAAATGATGATAAGATTAATTCGCAGAAGTCCGAAAACAATAGGCGGAACTTTTACGCATATAGGGTTTGCTGTTTTATTGATAGGATTTCTAGGAGCTGCTTACGATCGGCCGATGGTGGATGACGAAACCCTGAGTTATAATCAGGCCGTCGCTGCCGGCCAAATTACAGATGATGACGGCTACACCGTCGATCGTCAGATTGAGTTTGTGGAACTCAAAAAGAATGAGCCTAAACTTATTGACGAGCGGTATAAAGTAACGTTTGTTGATGCAGAAGTAACCGGAGAAAACCGGCCGCACGAACAGCTCTATACCATCCGCTTTGAAGATCAAACCGGCGGGGACGGAACATTCTATATGACACCGGTTTCTTATCCTATGCTTTCCAATTCTTCCCCGGGAAATATCGACTGGACGGTAGACCCCGAAGTTCGAACAGGTTGGTTTTCTGATATCTACATGTATGTGGCGGGTTCCTCTTTGGCAGAGCGGGAAATCGAACGGTTGAACGAAGAGACGGCACAGCAGGAGGGAGGTGATCAAGAAGGTATGGATTCAATCACCGACCTTGGGCCGGAAGATGATCAACAAGATCAAGGGAATGTGCATCTTTCTCCGGGTTCTGAAGTTGAGTACGGAGGGTACACCATCAAGTTTGATAGTTTTATAAATGTATCTCCCGAAGATCTAAAAGAAAACGCCGTCGTTGGGGTTAAGGCGGATCTAAGCATTATTGACAATGAAACCGGGGATACCCGCGATGTTGCTCCGCTTTTTGCTATAGTCCAGGATGGGGAAGAGCAATACGGCTACTCGCCACCTGAGGATATCGAAGATATGGATGCCCATGTTGAGTTTGTTAATGTAGATCCCGGCTCCGAGGAAATTGAGCTTAATTTTGAAGGTATTGAGGGAGATGCATCAGGTATGCCTGAAGGAGAGTGGGTTCTGCTTGCTGCAGAACGTAAACCCTTGATATCGATCGTTTGGCTCGGAACATTTATGCTGATGATCGGCTTCAGTATTTCGATTTTCCGTCGATGGTCTGATCAAAAGAAACGGGAAGCCCGGCAAAAGGTGACGGGAGAAGAAAGCTATGAATCTGATGGTCTTGTAAACGGTAAGCCTCAATCACCTGCTAATGGAACTGCATCAAAACCGGAACAGGAATTTGAAGAAACCTAATGCATTATTTTTAATTGCCGGCTTGTTGTTTTTCATTGCAGGTGCCGGAATTCCGCATCAATCTGATGCTATGAATTCATCAGCTGAGGAGTTTACCACTTCCGGAGAAGCCGGCACCGATGTATCACCCGGCGGCGCTTTACTGCGATCGTTTGTGCTGCCGGGATGGGGGCATTACGCTATTGATTCATCCGATTGGAACCGTGGACAATGGCATCTCGGAGCGGATGTAGCATTGCTTGCTTCCTACTTGTTGGTAAACAACCGGATCAACCAGCTCGAAGGAAATCTGGCTACGTTCGGTGATCAATACTCAGGCATTAATCTTTCTGATCGTGATCGTGGTTTCCGCCTTGCTGCTTCTGATCATATGTCATTGAGCGAGTACAATGATTTTCAGGAGCGAACCCGTAACTGGGATCAGCTTTATGAGGAGACCGAGGTAAATTATTGGGAGTGGGAATCCGAGGAGAAGAAGCTGCGGTATAATGATATGCGCAGCAGCCGTGATGATCTTGAACGACAGGCCCCGGCAATTTTGGGGATGATGGTAGTGAATCGGGTGATAGCCGGTGTAAATGCTTTCAGCGCTGCACGTGAACGTGGTGAAAATATATCCATGTATCTGAGCCCCGCAGAGATAAATACTAAAAGCGTTCAGGCTACTTTCCGTCTCGATTTCTAAATGTTATGCCACGCATATTAATGCATGCGGCTTATGATGGTTCGCAATATAAAGGTTGGCAAACACAGCCTCACGCAAATACCATTCAGGATGTAATTGAAGACCGGCTGAGCAGACTTACTTCGCAACAAATCAGGATTTATGGTTCCGGCCGCACCGATACCGGTGTTCACGCGGAAGATCAGCCATTTCATTTTGATCTGGAAGATGAGCCGGATTTAAAAGATTTAACACATCGCTTAAATCGCTTTCTGCCACCTGATATAGCGATTACCCAAACCCGGAAAGTGCATCAGGATTTTCATGCTCGTTTTGATGCCCGTTATCGTCAATATCGTTACCAGATAACCAACAGAAAAGATCCTCTCAACCGGCATTACAGCTATCATCTATATCAAAGAATAGATTTTGATTTATTTCAACAGGGGCTTAATGAGTTCAGGGGTGAGCATGATTTTCGTTTCTTTTGCATTGCTGATGAGGAGCGCTCATCCAGTATATGTAATATTTCTTTTACGGAGCTGAAACAAATTCATGAGCACTTTTGGGTTGTCAGGATTGGTGGCGATCGATTTATGAAGCATATGGTACGCTTTATAATCGGCTCTCTCATCCACTATGCAAGCGGCAGGATGGAGAAAGAGTTATTGCTTCAATTATTGAGTGGTGACAGTGATCAGCCCAACCCTGCTGCTGGTGCGCCGGCCAAAGGACTTATTTTGGAAAAAGTGATTTACCCGGAAGGCTGATTTAAATTATTCTCGATTTTAGTAAGCAATTGTTAATATATTATTTATTGCATTTATCCTCCCTACCGTAGATCAGGAAATTTAAGCACTTGCAGAAAGTTTCACCACCACGAACACAACGGAGACCCCACGGACACAACGAAAAAATCATTTTTAATAAAACGTAGTGCTCGTTGTGCCTTCTTTGTGCCCGTTGTGGTTAGACAAATAGCAAGTTTCACCAAAATGATCAGATTCGAAGACATATCAACATAATAAGCCGGTATAGCCTCGATATATGTGCAGATGTTCTAAAATTATACTGATTGGAATCGAACTCGGACTGAAGTGTTTTTTATAGAAACTTTTGATATTCTGATAATTCATCATCAAAATGGATAGCAAATTGTACCATTTCTTTATAACTGACATTTTTGACAAGCCGGGCCGGATGACATTTGCACTATCCCATAGCGCAAGCCGGATATTACTTTCAGTTTCGCTGTTAGTGTTGCTTTTGTTTCAAGGCAATGTTTATGCCGGAAGTGAAATATATTATGTCGGCCCGGATGGAACCGATGATAATCCGGGCAACAGAGATGCACCCTGGGCTTCACTCGAACACGCCGGTGAAATGGCAGAAGCTGGTGATGAAGTGCTTTTTTTGCCGGGCAGATACAGGGGAACATTGGCGCCGCAGTCAGCAGGAACATCTGATGACCCCGTAATTTTCAGAGCTGAGGAACGACGAACGGTTGTTTTTGAAGGGGAAGGCGAGGAACCCTACGCAATAATTCTTAATCAGGTAGAACATATCAAAATCGAAGGCATCCATGTAGATCCGGTTAGTCGTGGAGGTCAATGGTTGTATATGGAGGATAGTGCCAACATCACTTTAAAAGATTGTCTGTTTGAAAACGGTTATGGCGGAACTCCTTTTCTCATTACGGAAAGCCGGAAAATTTGGGTTTTAGATTCCGTTATACGAAAAAATGCTTTCAATATGGCACGTATCGAAGATTCCGATAAGGTGGTTTTTGAAGGTAATGCCATCAGCCGTGCCGGCCATGCTCCGCTGCAATTTCATCCGGCGAATTCAAATTCCAGACTTGTGGTTAGGGCTAATGTGTTCCACGCCGCATGGGGAAGAGCTTTTGCGTTCTCTCCAAGTGAAAAAGCGTTATTCGAAAATAATGTTGTAGCCAATTCCTACAATGGAGCCCGTTCAGCCAGCGCGACTTCAAAATTTGCTGTTCAGGGCGGAGTATTCCGGTTTAACAAGTTTTTCCGCAACCATTCAGGACCACTACATCTTTATGCAATAAGCGGTGAACCCCTTCTCAACATAAGTGTATATCATAATGTCTTCCACGATAATGCACATTTTGGTATGGCGGTTAGAGGCTCCGATGCTGAGAATCTGAATTTTCTGAATAATATATATAGCCAAAATGACCAGCACGCTTCATGGACGCAACTTCGCGTTTCCGGAGGTAACGGGCAAGCTTTAAATTTTCATTCAAACCTGTTTTTCGGTCCTGAAGCTGATTGGAATAGTGTAATTGACTGGAGTGCAAGAGAGCTCAGTGTTAACAGTGCTCAGGAAACAGATTTCTCGGACAGATTTGGTGAAGTTTTCAAAGATAATCATGATAAACGTCCCGGGTTTACTGATGCGAAAAATTACCAATTAAGCCTGCATAAAAATAGCGGTCTTATGGACAGTGGCACTCCGTTAACCTACGCGCTGGATGAAGGAGAAAGTGACATCATAACTGTGGACAATCCATATCATTTTTATGATGGATTTTCCATTCCGGGAGAAACCGGAGATTCAATTTATGTTGGTGAAAATCAACAGCAGGCTAAAGTGGTTGCCATCAATTACGAAGAAGGAGAGCTTGAGCTTGACCGTCAGATCAGTTGGGAGGAGGGTGACCCGGTGAGCTTGCCCTGGAGTAATGCAAATCCCGATATCGGAGTTTATGAGCACGGTGGCGGAAGGCCATCTGTAGAAATTCGCTCAACTCCATTTGAAGTTGAAACCGGTGAACGCGTTGAACTGGAGCTGGTAAAGCGGGGCATCACTGATGTGCGTTCCATCACCTGGCAATTGGGTGACGGAACACTTGTAACGGGGGCAAAAGGCATCATTCACAAGTATGATGAGGCTTACGATTATCCGGTGCGGGTTCGTGTAGAAAACCGGGAAGGTGAAGTTTTCCGGGGAGTAGGGTTAGTGGATGTAAAAGAACCGGCGGATACAACGGCTCCTCTGATTAGTAATGACTTCGGAATAGATGATAAAGATTGGTGGTGGCGCTGGCAGACTTACCGTCCGCCACCTGTAAGTTGGGAACGTTTATTGGTGCTCGGGGATGACCGGGAGATGCCGCCGCCGCAAAGCAACCCGGGTGGAGATAACCGGGCAATCACACCGCAAGAGGGGCTGGAACTTGGCACCGGTTGGCTGCGTGTATATGCTGAAGAGGATGAATATCATTTGCCGGCAAGGATCTATCCCGAAAACTGGTTTGTGGATAAACATCCGCAAATCCGGATACGCTACCGGATTGAACCGGGGACTCCGGTCGGTGTCTATGTAAATGCTTTTCTTACACCGGCGGACCGGAATCGTGATGCATGGCTGGCCACAAGTCCGTCTTCTTCAAGAGCAGAAGAAAATCCTGAATTACCGCAACTTATCGATGATGGTGAATGGCATACCATCCATCTAGATGCCAGAGCTATCCGTGATTCCTATCCGGATGCAGACGTTCTTGAAGGACTGCATATCTGGTCTGAAGATATCGACAGAGTGGAAGCGGGTCACGCTTTTGAATTAGACGAAGTGGAAATCCTGCCGGAGATGGGCAATTAGTGTATGTAAAAAGCAATTCAGCTCAATATTGTGGATTGTCTCAAATTCTTATCACTAGTTTATATGGCTCTCAATCAGTGATTGTAGGAAAATAAAAAAGGGCTGCAAGAATAAATACTTACAGCCCTTTGAGTTATGCTCCCCCGGTTGGATTCGAACCAACAACCACTCGGTTAACAGCCGAGTGCTCTGCCATTGAGCTACGGAGGAATAAATTTTAAGTGAATGATCAGGTTTAGGTATCAGAAACAGGTACCTAACAGGTGGTTTCCCTTCATTCACAGAATCCAAATATAAAGCTGGTAAGGTGTATTTGTCAACTCTGTCGGAAGAAAAAAATCAATTATTCTGAAAGTTATCAGTTGTAAACTTTGATACCGACTGTGGGTCTTTTTATTAGTGAATTGAACTCTATAAACTTATTTTGGCAGACAAGTAAAAATTCGGTAGAATAATCGGAGTAATTTTTTTGAAAAAATTTTATCAGTCGTACAATTTATACAGGGCTGGGAGAGTAATCTTTGGGAAAGCTAAGCTATTGCAAATTATAATGTGATTTTATGATGATAAGAACTTATTTGTTATCCCTTATAGCAACATTGACTTTAATGATGGTCACTGCCGTTGAAGCTGATGCTTTTCCTGAAAGAGAACGTGGATGGATTCCCGGATTTATTGGTGGGGTAAATAATGCCACAGTCAATCATGTGCCCAATGGGTTGTCCGCTGATCCGCTAATAGGTTTTTCCGCCGGAATGACTCTGGAAAGACATCTTGCCCCGGAATTTGTGTTCAGGCCGCAGGTGACATATAATCAAAAAGGATTCGTCGTGGATGATGAGATAGTGGATGAGAATAACGGAGAAACTGAAGTGTATGATTTCAGTTACAGAAGTGAATACATTGAAACATTTTATCCCATTATTTATTCATTTGAACTTCACTCCGAGTTTGTTCCCCAAGTTTTTCTAGGTCCCACTTTAAGCTTCGGTATTGACGGAGAACTCGATATCGATGAAATGCCGGAGGAGATGGAAGAGATGTTTGAAGAGGAGCCGGGACTGTTTGACTTCGGCGCAACTGTCGGTATCGGCGGGATTCAGCATTTTCGCAATTTTGCGCTAACGATCGATCTGCGATACAATTGGGGTTTTCTGGATACCGGTATTCATGATGAAGATAGCATCCGGAATCAGGGAGCTTCACTTAATCTTGGCTTCCGGTTTTAAAGCGAAGTGTTGCGGTCAACTTCAAGTACAGATACCGTAGGCAATCCGTCCTCATCTTCACTAATGGTGTATAATTGATTTCCTCGGATGGAGTGTACCGTATATTTTTCATCCAGAGAAAAACGACCGCTTAACTGACCTTTTTCGTCAAAAATAATCCAATTGGGTTCGTCTTCGGAAGTAAATATTTCCACCCACACATCATTGTGGTCGGAAATAAACAGTTCCCGAAAAACAGGTTTATAGTCCGGCAATAAGGATTTAATTTCAGAATCTCCTCCGGATAAATCGTCTTTAGTTTTCTGAGATAAGGGTAGAGGATCTCTCGGGGCATTAAAAACGGTGAGCGTATCCAGATTGGAATCGATGCGGTAAATCGTCAGCTCATCATTATGACCGGTGTAGATATAACCTTTGGGGCAAACCTCAAGGACTTCATTTTGACCATATTCATATTCAAAAACCTGAATGCCACCCCCATCAAATGGTCTGATGATTGCACCTGAGGATTTCCTGGTAAGAACTTCATTTTGTATCTGATTAAAATCAGAATCAGCAATATGGTATTGGATATTGCTTTCCAGGATTTCAGCAGAAGCAGGGGGGCTGTCCATTGTTGTGCGCTCATAGTATAAAACATTACCGCCATGTAATCTTTGCCACAAGGTATTAAAACGGCCTAAAGAAATGTTCATTCCGCTCTGATCCTCTTTAAATGCCCAGTTTACGTGTTCATCACGGGCGAATATTGTAGCACGCATTTGGTTTAAATCATAAACCAGCAATTCATCATTTCTCAACACTACTTCACCGATACGTTCAAATTCACCCGGGCCGCTGCCTTCACCTCCAAATTTTTGCAGCATATTACCTTCCATATCAAAATAATAGATAAATTGCTGTCCGGCATCAACAAATAGCAAATGCTCTTCATCTGTTACATGAAGATGATTGAGGGCTGAAAATAAACGGTCTTCATTTTCCTCAATTCGTAAAATTTCTGTTGTGTCAAAAATCTCAGCTTCTTCAATCTGGTTCGAATTATGGACTTCACTCTTCTGCTCTGATTGACAACCCACAAACCAACTCAATGTATATGCAAGAATAGCTAATAAAAGTAATTTTAATGGGCTCATAATTACATCCTGATAAAAATTTGTATTTACTTTATAAACCTTAATCAAAAGTAAAGTAAATTTCAATATGCCTGAATGAATTAATATATAAAAGTTTCACTTCTGTTGTTACCGGGTACTGCGTTCCCGACACCACCCGGTTCGTCAGGAATTAATATTATCGTTAATAGTGAATATTGAAACAACATCGCCTTAAAACCGTATAGCAAAACTAAAAAACAAAACTGGAGGCACACTATGGCAAGCAGAAGACTTACACGATCAGATGATGCAATACTCGGCGGTGTTTGCGGTGGAATCGCCGAATTTTTTGGATGGGACCCGACAATCGTTAGAGTAATTTGGCTGATACTCGTTGTTTTTGGGGTAGGTTCACCGATTATTATCTATTTGGTTTTATGGCTCATAATGCCATCAAGATGACGGCTGTGTTAAGCAAATCTGATTTTTGTTCTGTACGTCTTACATAACGGGACTTTATTAATCTGTCATGAATAAATCATATCCTGTCAGGCGCTAAAATTTTATTTCTGCCATTTTTGATCAGTAGAATTTTATTTTCTCCGCATCCCCTGTTAAAGATTTTAAGAAGTCAAGAATTTAAGAAAATAAGAGAGTTATTGAAGGAGCTGTTGGTTTCGTTTGGGTGAGAATTTAGCTTAAAATCTGATCAGACTAATTGAGTAGCTTTTTCCCGTAAGCGCTTGTTTGATACAAAATTTCCATGCATATTCGTTACGTTTGGTATAATTGGTCAGACCAGATGTAATGTATGGAAAATCAAAGTATACAAGATCGCATATTTGGTAAGCTTTTGGAAATGATCAAAAGCAGGAAGTTTAAACCGGGTGATAAGCTTCCTTCTGAAATGATGCTTGCCCGAAAATTCCGGGTCAGCCGTTCAACAATCCGGGAAGCGCTTGGTCAATTGCAGAGCCGGGGAATCATAGAAATCCGGCCAAGAAGTGGCAGTTACGTGCGGACCGTTTCCGGTGATCCTATAGGAGCACCCCTGCACCACCTGCTCTCTTTTGATCAGAATAAGCTGTGGGAATTGTTGGAAGTTCGTAAGCATGTGGAAGCCGGCGCTGCCGAACTTGCGGCCATACGCAGAACCGAAAGTGAGCTAAAGGATTTTAAGGAAATCCTTGATTTTCTTGAGAATTCCTATCGGGATGAAAACCTGGATGAAGAAGTAGAGAAAGCGTACGGAAGATTTTTCAAAAATCTTTCCCGTACCTCGCACAATACGCTTTTCACTCATATAATGGATTCAATCGGGGATTTAAGCCGCTCTGCGCTGCCTTTTTCCAGAGTGAAACTGCAACAATTGCCGCATACCAGAGATGTCATTTTGCAGCAGCTACATCAAATCGTCGATGCCATTGAAGCGATGGATGCCGAGGGAGCACGCAGAGCAGTAAATGAGCATATTGAGTTTGTTGAAAAAGCTTTGCGTGATGTCTTGGGTTATAAGGATTTAAATATCCTGGCCAGAGAGGAATATTAGAATTCACACTAAAAGAAAAATCATTATGAGCACTCACAAAACACAACAAGGTGATGAATCCCGCAATGTTGCGGAAGAATCACGAGAATCCGATTGGAAGAAGCCCTCATTTACAGGCCAACTTTTCATGGGGTATTTTGATGCTTCTGCTATTTTGCCTTTTACAGATTTAAAGGGTGAGGAGAAAAAAGAGGTTGATGAGTTTCTTAAAAAGTTGGAAGACTACCTGTCCAAAAATTATGACGCTGATGAAATCGACCGCAAAGGTAAAATCCCCAAAAAGATAATCGACGATCTTAAAAAGATGGGGCTGTTTAACTTGAAGCTTCCCAAAGAATATGGCGGTAAAGGATTCAGTCAACAGGCATTTGCGAAAGTTGCAGAGCTGGTAACCAGCCATTGCGGGTCGTTAAGTGCCTGGGTGTCGGCTCATCAAAGTATTGGAGTACCACAACCACTTAAGTATTTCGGTACTCAGCAGCAGAAGGAAAAATATTTCCCCATGCTTACAGAGGGTGCCATTTCTGCATTTGCCTTGACTGAACCTGCCGTTGGTTCCGATCCGGCCAGGATGAAAACCTATGCTGAACCAAGTGAAGACGGTAAGTATTACTACATCACCGGTGAAAAACTTTGGTGTACAAATGGATCGGCAGCCGACCTCCTGGTGGTAATGGCCAAAACCAAAGACCCGTCAACAGGGAAGTCGGGTATAACCGCATTTATTGTAGAAGTTCCCGTCGAGGGCCTGGAGGTCGCTCACCGCTGTGATTTTATGGGCCTCAAGGGAATTGAAAATGCATTGATCTCTTTCGATAAAGTTAAAGTTCCCCGAGAAAATATATTGGGCGGTATTAACAAGGGCTTAAAACTGGCTCTGGAAACATTGAATACCGGTCGACTTACGCTACCTGCTTCTATGACCGGCGCTTCCAAACAGGCGCTGAAAATAGTCCGGGAATGGGCAAAAGAACGCGAACAGTGGGGCAATACGATCGGTAATCATGAATCTGTTTCAGGTAAAATCTCCTATATTGCTTCCCATACTTTTGCCATCGATGCGATGACCCACCTTACTTCGCAGATGGCTGATAAAGAAACCGCCGATATTCGTATTGAGGCGGCAATGGCCAAGATGTTCACCACCGAACATGGCTGGAATATTCTGGATGATATGGTGCAGATCCGCGGTGGACGTGGATATGAGACGGCTCAGTCACTCAGAGGTCGTGGTGAACGACCGATCCCATGTGAACGCATGGTACGCGATATGCGGATTAACCGGATTCTGGAGGGATCAACTGAAATCATGCATCTGTTTCTGGCGCGGGAAGCTCTGGATCCGCACCTGAAAATCGGTGGTGACCTGCTTAATCCCAAAGTGGAACTGGGCAAAAAGATCACAGCCGGATTGAAAGCCGGTGCTTTTTACGTCCCCTGGTACATCACCAGGTATTCACCTTTTATCAGCAGCAAAACGTTTAAGGATGAGCCTAAAGAGCTGCATCTGTATTACAATTATGTCGGCAGAGTTAGCAGAAAGCTGGCGCGTACCATCTTTCATAAGATGAACAGGCACATGGCGGCGCTGGAGTACAAACAGCGGACACTAGCCCGCATAGTTGATGTTGGTACGGATCTTTTTTCAATCACCGCGTGTGCTGCCAAAGCAGGGCATTTAATACGCCAGGGGCATAATAAAACCGAGGTGATGAAACTGATGCACGCCTATTTCACATTTGCCCGGCAACGGATCGATACTAACTTCGGATTGCTTTGGAAGTCATACGATAAAGAGCAAAGATCGCTTTCAAAGGATGTACTTGCCGACCGGGTTCTGTGGCTGGAAGAAGGTGTGATGCCACAGAATTGGGAAGGCGAAATAGTTAATGACAGAGTCACAAAAGGCACGATTGAAACGGGCAGCCAAACGGAAAAAGCAGCTCCCGATTCAAAGGCAAATGGTTCGCCTGCTTAATGAAAGCAGGTTTGTTTCTTTTGACGGTGAACTAATTAAAATCACGAAATAATTAAGCCATGGGCTCAGCGATTAATCGAGCCTGTGGCTTTTTTTATGTGTATTTGCAGTTCAATTAAATTTTGTTCAGCGAACAGGATAACCGCTATCATAATCGGCCAAATTTTGTATTTTGCCATCAAATGCAATCGTTCACTTCTATAAAACTATTACTTATGATTATCGGAGTACCAAAGGAAATAAAAGCACATGAAAACAGGATAGCACTGGTTCCTGGTGGAGCGATGGAATTGATTCGCAACGGCCATAAAGTTTTAATTGAGAAAAACGGAGGAGTTGGAAGCGGTTTTACGGATGATCAGTACAAAGAAGCCGGTGCTGAAATAGTTGAAGATCCGGATGAGCTTTGGAGACGGGCCGAAATGATTATGAAAGTTAAAGAGCCCATTAAAGAAGAATATCCGCGAATGCGGGAAGGTCAGGTAATATTTACTTTTTTCCATTTTGCTGCCAGCAGAGAGCTTACGCAGGCGGTTGTAGACTCAGGTTGTATTGCAATTGCTTACGAAACCGTGGAAAAACCTGATGGCAGTCTGCCATTGCTCATTCCTATGAGTGAAGTTGCCGGGCGGATGTCAGTTCAGCAGGGGGCTAAATATCTGGAAAAGGCACAGGGAGGTCATGGAATTTTACTTGCCGGAATTCCCGGGGTAAAACCGGCAAATGTGCTGATTCTTGGTGGAGGTATAGTTGGAGTTAATGCTGCGAAAATGGCAGCCGGAATGGGTGCTAATGTAACGATTATGGACATCAATGTGGCAAGGTTGCGCCAGCTTGATGATTTCATGCCTAAAAATGTAACTACCCTCTACTCCTCGGAAAATAACATCCGGGCGATGCTGCCTATGCTTGATTTAATCGTCGGTGGTGTGCTGATTCCCGGGGCTAAGGCACCATATCTCATCAAACGTGATATGCTTGGGCCGATGAAAAAGGGCTCCGTTGTGGTTGATGTGGCAATTGATCAGGGTGGATGTATTGAAACGGCAAAACCGACTACACACGATCATCCCATATATCTTGTGGATGATGTAATTCACTATTGTGTGGCAAATATGCCCGGCGCAGTACCTTATACATCTACGGTTGGATTGACCAATGTCACGCTTCATTATGCCATTGATCTCGCGAATAAAGGCTGGGAAACAGCCATGAATGAAGACCCGGACCTTGCTAAAGGACTGAATGTAGCATATGGTAACATTACCTATAAACCGGTAGCCGAGGCATTCGACATGAACTGGGAACCTGTGGATAAGGTATTGGCGTAATAATAGCAGGTTAGTCACAAGCCAAATGCTTGTGTGTTATATCTTATGAAAATTTAAGCTTCATTAATCATTCATCTGTTTTTTTGATATTTATGTTGTCTAAACCAACACTTAAAAAACTATTGTAGAACCATGGCAAAACTACGTTTAAAAGATCTCGACCTTAAGGGAAAAAAAGTTGTAATGCGGGTGGATTTTAACGTCCCGCTGGATGGATCAACTATTACTGATGATAACAGAATTATACAGGCTTTGCCCTCAATCGAACATATCATACAACAGGATGGCACGCTGATTTTACTTAGCCATCTTGGCAGGCCCAAAGGCGAGCCTAAGCCCGAGTTTTCATTAAAACCGGTTGCTGATCATCTTGCGAATCTTCTGAAAGACCGGCTTATAACAAAAGTTCATTTTGCTGAAGATTGCATCGGAGAAAAAGCAAAAAGCACTGTTGATCAAGCCGGGCCCGGTGAAATTGTACTGATGGAGAACGTGCGGTTTCATCCCGGTGAGACCAAAAATGATCCCGAATTTTCAAAACAGCTTGCTGAGCTCGGTGAAGTGTATGTTAATGATGCTTTTGGAAGCAGCCACCGTGCGCATAGCTCTGTTGCCGGTATCACCGGGCACATGCAGTATGCAGCAGCAGGCTTCCTTTTGGAAAAAGAAATTGATTATCTCGACAACACCGTAAACAATCCGAAACGCCCATTTAAAGCAATTCTTGGTGGGGCGAAGGTATCTGACAAAATCGGGGTAATTGAAAACCTGCTTACCAAAGCCGATGCCATTATCATCGGTGGAGCGATGACGTATACATTTTATAAAGCACTTGGCCTGTCAACCGGAAAATCGCTGGTTGAGGAAGATAAAGTCTCACTTGCCGGGGAATTGATGGAAAAGGCGAAACAGCAAAATGTAGAGATTCTGTTGCCCGGCGATTCTGTAGTGGGCAAAGAATTTTCCAATGATACTGAGACCAAAATCGTCCGTAAAGATGACGGCATAGAAGATGGATGGATGGGTCTGGATATAGGTCCGGATACCGCAGAACTGTATGCTGATGAAATCAAAAATGCACAGACCGTAATCTGGAACGGTCCGATGGGTGTTTTTGAAATGGAGAATTTCTCCAGAGGCACTTTTGCAATTGCATCAGCCCTGGCTAAAGCAACAGAGGAAAGCAAGACTATTACCATAGTAGGTGGCGGTGATTCCTCTTCTGCGGTTAAACAAGCAGGGCTCGAAAGTGCGGTATCTCACGTTTCCACCGGTGGTGGTGCCAGCCTTGAGTATCTCGAAGGTAAAGAACTGCCCGGTATCACCCACCTGTCGGATGCGTAAGTTCTATTAGCATTATCCGGGATCCAGGGTTAAGGGCTGATTTTATGTCCTTCCCTGGATCCCCAAACAAAGTGCAGGGTAGGCTCCGTCCCGATGGCTTTTGGAAGCAGCCGCTTCAGGAATTCCGGAGCTTGTCCCGAATTTCTCAGTCGGGAATGATGCCTGAATTATTAAGTCAGTTTTAGACACCTTTGTCTTTTTATACGACCTCATGCTTTAACAAAAGCTTGTTACTTTTTTTGTCTGATAAACTTGTGTAAGTGTATAGCCAATATGTTAAGTTATTATTGGACGTTACACATTTAGTTCAATAATAACAGATATGCTTAAAGAAGCAGATAAACATAAAATTCTTGAAATAACATCCAGATACCGACCTGAAATGGTGGGTATATATGGTTCCTATGCAAGGGGGGAAGAACATTCCGGCAGTGATCTGGATATTCTTATTGAATTTAGTGAGGATGTAAGTTTATTGGATATTATTGGATTAGAACAGGAACTTTCGGAAGCTCTTGGTTTAAAAGTGGAGGTAGTAACCAAAAAATCAATCAATCCAAAAATGGAACCCTATATTTCGAGAGATTTAATCCGGCTTGACTAATGCAAAAAGACCCTGTGATTTATGTTGCTCATATTCAAGAATGTATCTCAAAAATTAAGAGGTTCATGGTAGGTTATGATAAAACCCGGTTTTTGAATGATGAGTTATTACAGGACGCTGTCATCAGAAATCTTGAGATAATTGGCGAAGCTACCAAACAAATTAATCAGGAGTTCCGGGCAAAACACCCCGATATCCCCTGGAAAAAGATTGCCGGATTGAGAGATAAATTAATTCATGATTATATCGGAGTTGATATAGAGGCGGTTTGGGTAGTTGTTGAAAGAGATATACCGGAGCTCGAGAATAAACTAAAAAAGATATCCCGGTAGACTTTTTTTATCAAAAAAGCATCACTGTTTGCCTTCCACCGGAACAGTATTTACAGCATCACCGCGCAAATACCAGGCCATGACCAGCATCCCTGCTCCGATGAGAATGTAAAAGCTGATCAACCTCCATAAAAACACGCCAAGCCCGACGAATCCATCCCGGGTCATCAGGGGGCCCTGGAAAACTGCAAATAATCCTTCAACCCCGCCGCTTCCGCCGGGAGTGGGAATAAACAGTCCGGCGAGCATCATGGCTATACTGCGTAGTGAGGAGAGCAAAACATCTGCCGGTACAAGGCTGAGTACGACTATGGTAGGAAGGGCGGCTCGGCAAAGCCAGGCCATAGTGGAAAAGGAGAACGTGGTAAATACAAACCGGAAAGATTTTCTGTTGATCTGCCGGGCGTAGGCCTCCAGATTCTCGACTTCCGGCGTGATTTTCTCCCTGAATCTTTTCAACCACGGCAATGAGAATATAAATGAAGCGATTTTGCCGAAAATGACCGGATTCCGGAATATCCCGTAAATTAAAACCCCGGCATAGGACAGCAGAGCTACATAAATAAAAATCATAGCTGCCTGCCCCACCCAGCCGGTACCCGCCGGTACAATTTCAAGATAAATTCCCCCGATAAGCAATACGGGAATAATCATAGCCATCCAGATTTGATCCAGCATAATACCGTATATCATTATAGCTGATGATTCACCCCATTTGAGTTTTTCAAGGGTCATGGCATAAGTGGCTACCGGAGCTCCTCCTATTGTTGACGGGGAAATGGAGGATGCAAACTCCCAGGATAATACCACTCTGATTGAAGCCGGCCAGCTAATTCGCTTTTCAGACAGATAGCGGATTTTTGCTGATAAAAACCAGAGCCGCATGGCTACAACTCCCAATGCCAAAAACAGACCGGGAGTCCGCTTCCAAGCAAGGCGATCAAAAATTCCCGGCGACCAGGTAAAATACATTAACAATGCGACGGTCCCGAGACTGAGAAGTAGCGAGATTATCAGATACCAGCCAGAGAAAAACGGCTTCTTTGGTAAACTCACAGTGGACAAAGCAGACATCTGGTGCAACAATTAGGCGGGTTCTTACCCGGGCAAAAAGTCATAACGTAAAGCTTAACGAATCTCGCTTATATTCTGGTGTAAAAACTTGAGAGTCAATAAATTTAATCTGAAGGGTGCCGGCCTTCATTCAATCGGATCCATCCTTTGGCAACTCTGTATATGAGATATATAACCGAAATAAAACCGACGACAGGTATCGCAAGAAAAGCCAGGCCAAAGGGTAATCCCAAAATACCGACTTCAACAAAACTACCTTCGGTAAATCCGACGATGATGGCCGCAATCAAAAAAACAGCGAATGCGATGATGTACATGGTCACAATGACCCAAAAGGTGCGAATCTGCCAGTTGAAGTGCGCTTCAAATAGGGTGCCGGCTACATCATCCCGTTTCACATAATTGATGATAACGGCAACAAAGAAGGTGAGGACAGTAATCAGAGTAGCGAGTTGCAGTCCGTAGATAGCATGGGTAAGCCGCTCAGCCGCGCTGTGATCCATCCCGTTTATATTTTCCGCATCTGAACCCATCTTGTTTGATTTATGGAATCAAATATTCCTTCACTAAAAGAGTAATATTTTCGGCAAATAAAGTAAAGCGGATAAAAAAAGCCACGGGTTTATCTGAAATCCATCAGAAACCCCGTGGCTTAGAAAGAATAATTGCCAAATAAAATTATCAGGCAATTGTGATGCTGTCATCCAGGTATACGTCCTGAATGGTTTGGAGCAGCTTAACGCCATCTTCCATCGGGCGTTGAAATGCTTTTCGCCCGCTGATCAATCCGGCACCGCCGGCGCGTTTATTGATAACTGCCGTGCGCGCAGCATCGCCGAAATCATCTTTACCGGAGGCTCCTCCGGAGTTGATCAGGCTTGCTCTGCCCATGTAGCAGTTAGCAACCTGATAGCGGGTCAAATCAATTGGATTATCGGTGGTGAGTTCATCGTACATTAGCTCATTAAATTTTCCATAAGATGATGAGCCCTCATTTAGTGCTTTATACCCACCATTATTTGTCGGCATCTTTTGCTTGATAATATCAGCTTCAATGGTGACACCGATATGATTAGCTTGACCAGTCAGGTCGGCAGCAGTGTGATAGTCGGTGCCGTTATGTTTGAAAGCATTATTTCGGGTGTAGCACCAGAGAACGGTAGCCATTCCCAGTTCATGAGCATAGGCAAAAGCTTCGGCAATCTCAACAATCTCTCGATTTGAATCTTCGGATCCAAAATAGATGGTTGCTCCAACAGCGGCCGCTCCCATATTGTAAGCTTCATCAACTGTTCCGAACAGAATCTGCTGATAATTGTTCGGATAGGTCATCAATTCGTTATGATTGATCTTAACAAGAAACGGAATTTTATGCGCATATTTGCGCGAAACCGCTCCGAGTACGCCAAATGTAGAAGCTACGGCATTGCAACCGCCTTCAATAGCGAGTTTGACGATATTCTCCGGATCGAAATACGCAGGGTTTTTGGCAAAAGAAGCACCGCCTGAGTGCTCAATACCCTGATCAACAGGCAAAATTGACAGATAGCCGGTTCCACCGAGTCGACCGTGCTCATACATCCATTCCAGATTACGGAGTACGCGATTATTGCGATCCGAATTCATCCATACTTTATCAACGTGGTCAGGTCCGGGCAGATGCAATTGATCTTTAGGGATCGTCTTGCACTGGTGATTTAATAATGTTTCAGCTTCCTGACCAAGAAGTTCTTCTACTTTCGTTTGATTGGCTACTGCCATAATACCTCCTTTAGGTTGAGCTTTTGTTGAAATAATTCTACGCAGTGAAGATAGCTTTTTTTAGAAAAATATTATAATCTTCAGAAGCGCTTTTAACCCGGAAAATTAGTAAAAAACGCTTCTTTGTTTGCTATCATCAACCTAACGAAAGGGACCTGGGCGAACTGTATAATCAAGAAGTGAAAAATTTTACTTGTAACCCGGCAACAACCGGGTAACCACGAATCGAATTGATCATTGGAAGTTTAAAAGTGTTTGAAGTGTAACCTTGAGTGCGCTCAACTTTTGAATATCAGTATACAATGCGATCAGCAAATTTTCGTATTTTAAGCTGCGATTCACAAGTAAAGCAGATCATGCAGATTAGCTCCATCAAAACTTCAAAATATCCGCTGTTCCTGGCACCAATGGAGGATGTCACCGATTCTCCCTTCCGGCAAATGTGCAAGCGCCAGGGAGCGGATGTCGTGTACACCGAATTTATTAGCTCGGAATCGATTATCCGGGATAACGGCCTGCACAAAATGTATTTCGAAGAGATGGAGCGGCCGTTTGGCATTCAAATTTTCGGCGGACGCGAGGAGGCGATGCACGGTGCTACTAAGGTAGCGGAAAACAACAATCCCGATCTTATAGATATTAATTTCGGATGCCCGGTGTACAAAGTGGTGAGCAAAAATGCCGGCTCGGCCTGCTTGCGTGACCTCGGAATGATGGAACGTATGGCCGGCACTGTTGTGGATGCAACCGATCTTCCGGTAACCGTCAAGACCCGGCTCGGTTGGGATGATCAAACCATACGTATTCGTGAGGTTGCACTGATGCTTCAGGAGGTTGGAATAAAAGCGTTAACGGTTCACGCTCGTACCCGCAACCAGAAATACAAAGGTGAGGCCCGCTGGGATTATTTCAAATATCTGAAAGAAACTCCCGGTCTGGAAATTCCCGTCATTGCCAACGGCGATATAACAACGCCGGAACATGTGAAATATCTGTTTCATGAAACCGGGGTTGACGGTGTGATGATTGGCCGGGCGGCCATCGGTAATCCGTGGATTTTTCAACAGGCGCGTCATTATCTGGAATACGGCGAACACCTTCCCGAACCTACACTGGCCGAACGGCTTGCCATGTGTGCAGATCAGCTGCGTGCCTCGGTCGAATATCATGGGGAGCGCTATGGAGTTATCATGATGAAAAAGCATTACGGCAATTACATCAAGGGAATCCGAAACGGAAAGAAGCTGCGCACACAAATCATGGAACTTGACGATCCTGATGAAATTACAGAACGCATTCTCAACTTCGATCCGATGGATTACGAAGCTGTAGCACTGTGACTCCGGCTATGATACCTTAGTGAGTTTTGGTCATATTATCCGGAACCACTAACAGGAAGTCGGCGACATCGTGATGGCGTGTTTCCAATGAATCGGTCTGCTGTTGCTCAACAGTAGAGATAGTTAGGGTGGAAATTTCCGGGTTTTCCTGTTCCAGATACCAAATTATGCCCTCATTATAGCGTGTATGAAAAGCGCCGTTAATATGAATTAAACGGTGCCGGTCCTCATCGAAATGTTCAAGTATGGAATGTGCCATAGTGGCATCTTTTATAGCCTGAGCCTTAACCAAATTTTCAGTGCCGTGATGCCCGCCCATATCCATCATCTCCTGATATGATTTTAGTTCCATATCAACTTCCAGTGGAAGCGGAGCGATATACTCAGATGCCCGCTGGTCGAGGGTATCAAGAAAATCCAATCCGTTATGATTCACCATCGCCGCATACCTCCTTGGGATATTAGTGGCTATCAAGGGAACTTCATGCTCTTTAGCCCACTGCACCATCGGTTTGTAATCGGTATCATAATTTGACCAGAGTTTGGCTTCATCTTCAAAATTATTTTCGGCTGTCCAGTCTTTCAGGTATTCATCCAGGATGAGCTGATCATCGCGTTCAAACATTTCTGCGCCAATTAACAAGCTTCGGTCATCCGTCTGGTGGATTTCATCAAAAATTTCCTGGCGCAACCAGTGCGAAATCGGATTGTTATGCAGTTCACCGAAAAAAATCATTTCAGACTGCCGGGCGGTTTCAATGAACTCCGCAAAATTCGATGAGTTACCTTCCTGATCAAAGATTCGGTAAGCCGGATTATCCTGTTGACCGGCAGAGAGTAAAGTCAAAATGATGATTAATGTGATCAAAATATATCCTCTTATCTTCTCATATGTTGCGTTGCGTCCGGATCGCCATCATTGGGTGATGGTTCAATGCCGAGCAGATCAGCCATCAGCTCATACAAATCTACCATGTTTACCACCTCTCCGCGTTCGCCTTCACGAAAATCCGGGCCGCGAGCAAGCAAAAAAGCATGCATCTCCGGAGCCTGGTGATCATAACCGTGCTGGCCCGCAATAATTCCCCGCTCTTCGTAGCGATCTCGGGTCACAATGGTGTAAGGCACATCGGCAATCATGATAATTTCGGGAATGCGCTCGTGGTCGCGAAACCGGTAGCGATCCGGCATATCATCACGGTAATAAACCGAGTAATTCTCTTCATGTTCCTTTAATTGCTCATAGATCGCTTCACTTCGTCCTTCTTCCGGTTGCATCATAGCTACCGGGTTCCAGTCAATCATATTGACATCATCCATATCAATAATTTCATCCAATACGATGATTTTATCATCAGAAAGCTCAGCC
Source organism: uncultured Chitinophagales bacterium (assembly GCA_964505385.1). Classification (GTDB taxonomy): domain Bacteria; phylum Bacteroidota; class Rhodothermia; order Balneolales; family Natronogracilivirgulaceae; genus SLJN01. The sequence goes on along the minus strand of CAZDIA010000008.1, from coordinate 8,180 downwards.
ATTCCATGATCGGAAACTATGATGATATTTATATCCGGCCAAACGCCTACTTCATTTAACCGGTCAATCATATAACCGAGAGTTTCGTCCACTTCTTCTACGGCTTTGTCTACTTCTTCAGAATTCGGTCCATGGCTGTGCCCCTGGCTGTCAACATCACTGAAGTAGAGAGTAGAAAAATTAGTTCGCACATCACCCTGCGGATCAAACCAGTTGGCCACTGAATCCACGCGTGCTTTGTCCGGTATTGAGCCGTCGTATTCCAACCAGCGGGTAGGACGCACCCCGTCGTAGCAGGCTTCAGATCCGGGCCAGAAAAAAGTGGTGGTGGTTAGTCCCTGATTTTCAGCTGTGATCCAGATGGGTTCACCGCCCCACCAGCGCTCATCCTCTTCATCATCAGGGGCGCCGTAGCTGAAACGCTTACCGTGATCAAGGGCATAAAAACTGTTGGCAATGATTCCGTGGTTTTCCACATAAAGCCCGGTAGACATGCTGTGGTGTGTTGGAAAGGTCTTAGTTGGAAAGACGGGTTCCAAAAACTCCGCCCAGGTACCATCACCGATAAGCCTGTCAAAGTTGGGCGTTTCATTGCGGTCGATGTACTCGTTCATCAGCCCGTCAATGGAAATCAGTAATACCGGATCTGGCTCGTATGAATTTTGAGCATTACAGGATGATAGCGTAAATCCTAAAATCAGAATAATTAATGTTGAAAGCGTGATCCAAAATTTCATAGAAGGAGCATTAGAGGTGAATGATAATTTTATCAGTACTTTCTATGATATTACAATATTTTGATAAGAATATACACCCCTCATCAAAGATGGTTTTCATTCTGAAATCTCACACTTTATCCCTCGGGATTTTGCGGCTCCAGGTTTTGGAGAAAACCTTCAAATCGTTTTCAAAAGCATCCAATTCGGCATGCAGATAAAAATATTTTTCATCGGATTGCAGCACTGTTCGTGTGGTCGTGTGAACATCCCAATTGCCTCGTTTAAATCCGCGTTTGGCCTTCACCTCGCCCTTTACGGAACTGAAATCAGCAGTACGGTATGAGTAACATTCATAAACACGATCTTCCATTTCAAGATCAATATCCTCGAGCCAGAGTATCCCATCATCGTTAAATACTTCAAGCATCGATAAATCTTTTGCCAAATAGCGTTTTACAACCCAATCATGATTAGGCCGTTCTACTTGTTTGATACTGATGGGCTCAGCTCCTTCCGGTGGTGAAAACGGTTGAAGTTCGCCGTTCTCTGTCCGCGGGGGACGAACCGGCATATAGAGGGCAGATTCTCCTTCATAAACCGTCATACGGACCGGTGTGGGTGGCGGCCAGGCCAGAGGCCAATAGGAAGTGGAAATCGAGATTCTGAACCGGTGACCTACCGGAAACTGTTGCGCTACATCATTTAATCTAATCTTAACCCGGTATTTTTTTCCTGGCTCCAAATATTCCGGATATTCATGGCTGTTTCGGTGAGTGAGGTTCAGTAAACCATAGGTAATTCGTGTAGCCTTATCATCAGGGGCGACATCCGAAAGACGGATTGCCACCTGCGCCACTTTTTTATCCACGCTGAAATGCAGATCAATTTCAGGCGCGCCGAAAATTTCCATTGGCTCGTGGGTCGGGTTGCTTTCATATACCAGTGAACCGCCATCTTCCTCACGTTGATCGTTTGGCAAATCCGGAGGCGCATTGTAGGAACACCATTTCCCGGCGAAAAGCCCTACACTTAAAGGTGACTGAATACTGTCGGTTATTGCAGGCACGGACTTCATTTTAGATGCATTTCGAAGTTTGCCGTCGGTTAGCCAGTATTTTTGTTTTTTGATGCGCGGTGACGGCCACTCGTCCTCGGCAATCCATCTGCCCGGCTTTTTCTGATAGGTGTTGGATGGCGGCACACTATCCTGCATCCAGACGCGGAACATAGGTTCGTCCATGATGCCGGTGTCGGTATCTTTTAGCCAGTGATCCCACCAGCGAAGCGCCTCCTGTAAAAATCCAATCGCCGGACCCGGAACTCCAAGGTGCGGATATTTATGACTCCACGGACCGATCAGCCCTTTGCGGGGAACATCCAAATGCTCCATCATCCGGCAGACGGCATTCGAATACCCATCGGCCCACCCGCTGATGGCGTACACCGGTATTTTGATGGCGTTGTAGTCTTCACATACCGAGCCGTGTTTCCAGTAATCTCCGCGATGTTGATGATTGAGCCATTTTTCCAGCCAAAGTCCGCTGTTTTCCATCCGGTTCATCCACATTTCCCGCCAGCGCTCTCCAACCAGTTCCGGATCCGGCGGACAGCTGTTAAAAGCAAACATGATCGATGCCCAGGAAAGGTTGTCTCCAAGCAGGCATCCGCCCATATAATGCACATCATCAGCGTAGCGGTCGTCGGTTGAGCACAGGGTGATGATACACTTTAGCTCAGGGGGTTGCAGCGCGGCGATTTGCAATCCGTTAAATCCGCCCCATGAAATTCCCATCATGCCGATGTTGCCGTCGCACCATTGTTGGGCTGCGATCCATTTCAGCACTTCAAGGCCGTCTTCCTGTTCCTGCGGGAGATACTCATCCCGCAATACATCGTCGGATTCGCCACTTCCGCGAAGATCCACCCGTACAGAGGCATAACCATGACCGGCAAAATAGGGGTGGGAGATTGAATCCTGCCAGGCTTCCACATCCCGTTTACGATAGGGAATATATTCCAGAATAGCCGGAAATGATGATTCTTCAGATGTTTGCGGCTCAGGAAGCCAGATTTTTGCTGAAAGACGGGTACCATCCGGCATGGGGATAAATACATTTTCGATCGTCTTTACCGGGTAGGGAAACTCACGTTTAATCCTGAAAGGGAGCTGCATAATTGGCACGGTTAAAAGGGGAGGGGAACGGGTTAGTATGGCACCATAACGGTCGATCACTGCCGGCCTTTCGCCATGGTATAATAAGCATCAACGGGCAAATTTATTGTGTGGTAATGAATAATTAATTCCGGTGTAAGTTCTTTTGTTCGAGTCAATTCTGCGGAATTAGAAGTGAAGTTAATGTGATGAATTACAGTAAATCAGATGAGCTAAAGCATAAGGTATATTAACAATTAATTAATCTGTAGGTAACAGAATGGTAACAGATCATCCTTAATATTGAAGTGCCGAGCCGGCTGTTGACTTGAAAATATTTGGCCAAACTGAATAATCTGAAAATCTCATAATCTCATACAGAAGAATATGAAAAAGCTTCGACTTTATTTACCCATATTTTTTACAATTTTTTTAATCAAGGCATGTGGAGGAGGCAATGGAGATATGCCCGGTGATATGCAAGATCAACAGACTGATCAGGAAGCAGCTCAAAGTCGCATCGATATAAGAGGAGCCGGAGCAACATTTCCCGCGCCTCTTATAACGGCAATGGCAGACGATTATCGCGATTTGACTGACCGTCGGGTAACGGTGAATTATCAGTCGATCGGTTCCGGCGGGGGAATCAGGCAGTTTATGGAACAGACGGTGATGTTCGGAATGTCAGAAGCATTTCTTTCGGATGATGTAATGGCCGATATCGAAAGCAAAACCGATGGTAAAGCATTTAACCTGCCTATAACGCTCGCTGACGTAGTTCCAACCTACAATTTGCCTGAAGTTGAGGAAGATCTTGTTTTCAGCGGAGATGTACTGGTGGATATTTATTTATTAAATATAACCAGGTGGAATGATCCGAAAATTGCGGAGTTGAACCCTGATGTGGACCTGCCTGATCGCTCCATCACAGTAGTGCATCGATCCGACGGATCAGGAACAACCAATTTGTGGACCAACTACCTCAGCAGAGTTTCTGATGAGTGGCGCGATAGAGTTGGGTACTCAACGAGTGTAAGCTGGCCGGAAGGTGTAGGCGCCAACGGAAATGAAGGGGTTGCCGGAACGGTGCAAAGTTCTCCGGGTGCAATTGGCTATAATAGTTTGTCATACGCTTTGTTGAATGATATGTCATACGGGTCGGTAAAAAATAAGGCCGGCAATGTGATACGACCAAGTTTTGAGGCCACAACTGCTGCCGCTGATATTGAACTACCCGAAGATACCAGAATACTTTTCACGGATACTGATGCCGAAGACGGCTACCCCATAGCCGGTTTTGCATGGATGCTTTTATATGAAAATCTGGATGAAAACAGTGCCATTCGAAATCGAAATGCTGCTAAGGAACTTATCGAATTTGTGGTTTGGGCGATTACGGACGGCCAGGAATTATCTGAAGATCTGGGGTTTGCCAGAATTCCTGAAGTTGTGCTGGAGTTGAATTTAGAAATGATACGACAGCTGAAATGGAATGGAGAAAAACTCGGCGAAGAGGTATTGCTGAATATGGATGAAGATCTCATCTCAGAAATCGTAAACGTTAAATAATGGGTTTTCCGGAAACTACGAAGACGTCCGATCACTCACTTTTACAAAAGACTCCTTCCGTTTTATACCGATGGCTCGGAGATAAAATTTTCACGGTAATAGTAGTTACACTCGGAGCCTCGGTGATTCTGCTTTCCGCCGGAATGGCCATCGTACTTTTTGGGGAAGGCAGCCAGGCAATAAGTGAATTCGGGTTTTGGAAATTTGTAACCGGTCGTTCCTGGGACCCGTCGGTTAATTTAACTTTCGGGGCGCTCCCTTTTTTATTTGGTACCATAGTAACCAGTGTCACGGCCCTGCTGATATCATTTCTGCCGGCAATAGCAGTAGCAATTTTTATCGCTGAGTATGCGCCACGGTGGCTGGGCAATATTATTGATAACCTTGTACAGCTTATTGCGGCTGTACCCAGCGTGGTGATCGGAATTTGGGGCATTTTCGTGCTGACGCCCTGGCTGAGAGATACCGTTTACACCCCGATAACTGCTTGGGCAGCTGACTCATACCCCTCATTGCTTCCTATACTTGGTAATCCTATGGGATATGGTGTGGCCACTGCTACCATAGTACTGGCTCTGATGATTGTACCATATACAACAGCTTTAACCAAGGATGCTATTCGGTCGGTACCCAGAGAACAACGCGAAGCATGCTGCGCCCTTGGTGCAACCCGCTGGGAAGTAATCAGGATGGCAGTTTTGCCCTATGCCCGGAGCGGCATTATAGCAGGGGCTATTCTGTCATTCGGACGGGCAATCGGAGAAACAATGGCTGTAGCGATGCTCATAGGCAACCGAAATTCACTTCCTTTTTCGATTTTCGGAGCCGGTTCAACAATGCCCTCTGTAATCGTAAATGAATTCCGGGAAGCAGTTGAAAGTCTGCACCTTTCCAGTCTCATGGCTATTGGTTTTACACTGTTCATCATCGCAATTATTGTAAATCTGGTGGCCGCTTATGTCACCCGCAAACTTTCCATATCAGGGGGGCAGACCGTATGAGAACCCTTCAATACCGAAATATTCGGGACCGGGTTATGGAGGGGCTGCTGATCGCAAGTACGATAGTAGTACTATTGCCGCTGGTTATCATTATTGTTCATGTCATTGTTAATGGAATCAGCGCTCTGAACTGGGATTTTTTTACGGAAGAGCTCGGTTCGCCTTCACGTGCTATGCAGGGGAGGTCAACCGGATTAATTCATACGATGATTGGTACACTGGTAGTTGATTTCATTGCACTTGCTATCGCCGTCCCGATTGGATTAGGTGCCGGAATTATGCTTTCTGAATACCCGGATCATAAACTTAATCCAACACTCAGAGTCCTGAACGATACACTTAACGGAATGCCGGCTATCCTTAAAGGACTACTCGCTTTTGTGCTCGTGGTAAAGCCGATGGGTACATTTTCAGGTTTTTCCGGCGGGGTTGCTCTCTCATTTGTGATGTTACCGATCATAGCGCGAACTACCGAAAGTTCACTCATGTCAATCCCGTGGTCAATTCGAGAGGCCGGCCTTGCTATCGGTTTACCGAGATGGAGGGTGGTATTGTCCACGGTTATGCCTGCAGCAAAAGTCGGTCTGGTGACCGGAACTCTTATCGCTTTTGCCAGAGCCGCAGGTGAAGCTGCTCCGCTGCTGTTTACTTCGTTCGGCAATAATTATCTGCCGAGCCATTGGCTGGGCATGGTGTTCGGCCCGGCCGATACGCTGCCCCAACGCCTCTACAGCCTGGCGATCAGCCCGTATTCGGAATGGCATAGTATGGGCTGGGCGGCAGCAATAGTTCTGTTGTTTTTTGTGGTCATATGTTTTGCCATAGCCCGACTATCAACCCGATCAAAATATCATCAATAGCTAAGAATATGTTTATGACAAATCAAAAAACCTCTGGTTCTGAAGCAAAATCGATTGAAAAGAAGAATATAGAGAAGAAAAGTGAGGATCAAACCGATCATAAAGTTCGCATTGAAACCAGAAACTTATCGGTTAATTACGGGTCATCTTACGGGATCAAAGAAGTTTCACTTTCGATGTATAATAACGAGGTGATGGCTCTGGTAGGCCCGTCAGGATGTGGCAAGACCACTTTCCTGCGTGCACTTAACCGGATGCATGATCTCACCAGGAATGCGGAAGTAACCGGCGAGGTATTACTGGATGGAAAAGATATCAATCACCCGGAAGTAAATCCGGTAATTATCAGAAGGCAGATCGGAATGGTTTTCCAGAAACCGACGCCGTTTCCTACCATGTCCATCTACGACAATGTGGTTGCCGGACTCAAACTGGTCGGAATACGTAATAAGAAACTGCTGAATGAGGTGTGTGAAAAGGCTCTGACGCAAGCTGCGCTTTTTGATGAGGTTAAAGACCGGCTGGGAGACCCCGGCGTTAGTTTGTCCGGCGGCCAGCAGCAGCGTTTGTCAATTGCCCGCGCCTTAGCAGTGGAACCACAGGTTTTATTGATGGATGAGCCAACCAGTTCACTCGATCCTCAATCCACCAACCGTATTGAGGAATTAATCCACACATTGAAGCAACAGGTTACGATTGTGATTGTAACTCACAACATGCAACAGGCAGCACGTGTCTCCGATCGTACAGCCTTCTTCTATCTTGGCTCTGTCGTGGAAGTGGATGATACCAATACTATCTTCACGAAACCAAAAGAATCGCGCACCGAGGATTATATCACCGGACGGTTCGGTTAAACTCATTCATTCACATCTAAGAATAAAAAATTGACCATGAGATCAGTATTCCGGCGACACTTGACAGAACTTGAGCATGATCTTTATGACATGGCTGAAATGGTATCATCAGCAGTAACTGATTCAGTTGAATGCCTCAAGGTTCAGGATTTGGAATGGGCAAAACGAATAAGGAATGCTGATAAACACATCAATAATAAAAGGTGGGAGATTGAAGAGAAAACCATAAAGCTGATGGCGACACAGCAGCCGGTCGCTACAGATTTAAGGGAGTTGATTGCGGTATTGCATATAATCACCGATCTTGAACGAATGGGGGATTATGCCGGAGGTATCGCTAAGATCACCAATAAAATCGGGCATGAAGAACACGTGAAAACACTTATTGATATTCCGCGGATGGCTGAATTGTCGGTTGATATGATCACAAAATCAATGAATGCATATGCCGACCGGGATGAGAAAGCGGCAAAAATGATATCCGATCAGGATAATCAAGTAGATGAACTATATAAACAGGTATTTCGGGAATTGGTTTCCATAATGATTGAAGACCCCGGTAAAATTACACGATGCACGTATTTACTTTGGGTGGCTCACAATCTGGAACGCATTGCCGATCGCGTTACCAATATTTGCGAACGTATTATATTTCTCGCTACCGGTGAAATCGTTGAAAATGTATAAATGACCTGTTGATCTAACAACCATTTCAAAATCTTCCTCAGTCAACCGTTTCAAGAGTAGATTTGGGTATAATGAGATGCCTGTTGGAGGGAGATTCCTCTGATGGAACAGGGCAACATCCTCTGCAATGGCAAAATTTGCCAGTAGTGTCCCTGCTCAGAGCTCCTGAATGATAGTCGGAATGACAGCTCGGGTTAAATGACCACTCGTTGCCTCGATGCCTTGGTGCCTAATCCTGCCACACTGTAGCCCTGTCGCACTGACACACTGATCCGAAATAACCCTTGCAGGGTCTCCTTCGTCGACCGCTTCAAGGGGGTAGGGAGGTGCCCACC
>CAZDIA010000007.1:97855-100451 GCA_964505385.1 uncultured Chitinophagales bacterium | reverse complement strand
TTGGTTCCGGATGCTGCTGTTCTTACCGATCTGGTTGATATTGAAGCTGAGGAAACAGGTGAACATTATGAGCTAACCGGAACCGCCGTTGCCGAAATTGACCTTCCCGATCTCAGGGCGCCCGTTGAAATAGAAGCTGAACTTCAGGGGTTGCGGATACAGCAAACCAACCTGGATGACCCGGTTATTACCGGAGGCTCGGTTCAGATGCAACCTGATCCATTGAATGAAGCTTTGGGCGAGCGATTTCCGGCTGAGTTTTCAGAGCTTCGCTACGAGTTTGATGAGGGATTGTGGGCCGAAGGATCTGTAAGAACTGAATTCTTTGGAGCTATAGAAGCCGAAAGTGATCTGTTCATCACACCTGCCGGTTTAGAGGGTTCACTCACAGCTACAGCTGAAGATGTGGTGGAATACCGGTCTGATCCGGTTTCATTTGCACTTAGTGAAATCACTGTGTCCTTTCCGCAAACCGAAATAACTGCAGATGGATATATTGATATAGATGGCATAGAATCTCCCTGTAATGTATATGGGCTGGATATAAATTCGGAGAGGTTAAGATCCGGTTTTTATTGTGAAAACATGGAGACTACCCCGCTGGTCGATGATCAACAAATCGTAATGCTCGAGCCCGGTTTCTTGCGCGGAGAAATAATTATTAATCAGGAGAATGAGACTTTTTCATTTGATATTACAAAAGATGCGGAGGTTACCGTCAATCAAGAGGATGGAGATGAGGAGTTATGCTATACCCATTTTCAGATGGATTTAGACTCGGATGAAGGAATCAATGTTCGCCCGGTTGATCAGCGGTGTGACTATCTGGGGTCGGGATTAAACCTCGGATTTGCCGAAATCTTTTTCCGGGAACCTCAGCTCAATCAAATGGAAATAAACGAAGAGGGCGAATGGGATTTTGAACTCTCTTTTGACTGCAGACTGGAGGTTAAATTATTTGACGGCTGGGAATCTCCATGGCTCGAAAATACCGTAATCTCCCGGTCAGGTATTTCATTTGAGGAACATGAGTTTACCAGAGAAGCTGAAGACTTGCCAAATTTTGAATTAGCCGATATAAAAGTGCATCTTCAGCAAATTCTTGTCGAACATTTTGACTTCCCGCTGTTTCAAAGAGAAGAGTGGCTGGATGAGCCAAGTGTAGTAGCTTTTGAAGGGCAGATAACCTTTCCGAACAGCAGCTCAATGCCAACTTGTTTAAACCAGGGTGAGGCAATTATTGAGAACGGAGAACTTGCTGTAGATGGAGCATCCGCCGATATTAGTGTTCAATCCGGTGATGACTGCGAATGGGAGTTCGGAGCCGGTTATGCAGTTAATGTTGATGCTATCAGCGGGCACGCCGGTGCCGAATGGGAGTTGGATGGTGATGAAACCGATATCACTCCATATGTAGATCTGGGGGTGCACGGGGACTTAATCGCGGGAGACCCTTTTGAATGTCTTGGCGAAAATCCGGATCAAAATATTGAGCTGCAGTATAGCGGTGGATTGCACGGAGTGCTGGAAAATGTACATCCTGATTGCCCGGTAGGATTCGGCCCGTTTACCGGAGAAATTAATGAATCTCTGCTTGAATTGGATTGGTCGGAAGAAGAAGGTCAGGAGGGAGTTCTTGGCGGTGAAATGGGCTTGCAGTTTTCCCGGAATATTGAAGCCACCGGAGACATAACCATCGATATCATGGAGGGGGAAATTAAAGATGGAGAACTTGTTATTGACGGGCCTTTCTACTGGGATATACCCGATGAAGATGAAGTTCTGACATTCCGCCTCGAAGAAGCGACCCTTTCGGCTGATGGCCTGTTTATCGATGGCCGTCACGATTTCGTAGTAGGGGATGAAGAAATGGGTGTAACCTTTGATCAAGTACTGCTGGGTTTGGAAACCCTGCAAATCGAGGAAGGGGAAATCATTTTTGATGAACGGTTTGCACTGGAAGCCGGCATCACAAGCGACGATGATCTGGAATTCAGTGCGATACCTGCCGATACCACAACTATGCTTGATCCCGGTCTCTATATGGAGTTGGGAACGGTTGTGACGGTTGACTCTGCCGGTATAGGTACCGAAGGAACAGCCGAAGCTGAAGTTTATTACGAGGACAAGGGATTCGACAGTGACTTGACTGTTGAATACAGCGATGATTTCCGAATCAATTTGTATCCGTTTGAAGTAACCAGTGGCCGGGCCGACTTTTATCTTAACGACTCGCGCATTGCTTATGTCGATTCTGAAGGCTTTCATCCGAATTTTTCCTATTTCGCTGAAATGCTGATTCCGGAAAAGTTGCCCTTGCCAACGGAATCGGTGGCTTACATACGCCTGCGGGATGAAGACGATGAAGAGCTGCTGGTCGATGCTTCAGAAACCGAAGATGGTGAATATGCAATTAGTACAAAACCTGATGAATCGCTGACCTTATATGTTCCGGCGTGGGATAAAGCGGATCCCCCCGAGGTTGTTGATGTACAATTAGAGGATGTGGTCGTAGGGGGGGATCCCTCCTCGCCGGTTATGGTGGAAGGCAGCGTAACAGCCGAGGTGGATCCCGGTGATGAATTGCATGATCTCA
>CAZDIA010000007.1:95223-97755 GCA_964505385.1 uncultured Chitinophagales bacterium | reverse complement strand
TGAACTCGACTTCGAATTGCGATTGCCAGAGTTTGAAGGCACCGCATTAGATCCGCCGGATGGCATAACTTTTAATAATGTCAGTTTTGATGAAGGCTATCTCACAGGTTCGGTAGAAGCCCACGAACCGGTTGATGCAGAGCTCCCGTTAATTCCCGGTTATGATGATACCCCCATATTAATGGTGGACAGTTTAGGCGGATCGTTTGAGCGGGAAGTAATTGATGGTGAACCCGAGCAGGATATTTCACTGTATGCGCATAGCGAACTTTATGATATACCCACCTTTGAGCCGCCGGAAGATGACTGCCCGGAAGAGCCAAACGTAGAACTCGAAATTATCGATGGAAGCGGACTTGAGGGTTCCCTCTCGGATTATTCGCCGTGCGGTGAGGTAGAAATGGGTCCGGTGGCCCTTAGTGTAACCGATGCAAATCTGCATATCACTTATGTGGATGATGAGCAATCTGCCTGGGTCGGGGGTACGATGGAGGCTGTGCTGCCTGCTCCGAATGAGCAGGAAATTACGGCTACCGGAACTGGTGAGGTCGACTTGCTTACCGGAGCAATTCGTGACGGAGAGATTACGATTACCGATGAGTTCACCCTGGGTTATGGTCACCCTGATGATCCACCGATTTCGCTGACTATGAGTCAGGCCACGCTCGACAGCTCCGGGCTTGAGATTACCGGAAGCGGATCGGCCGGCACCGATGATGTTTCGGTGGATGTAACTTTTAATGAATTCTTATTTGCACTTCCTGAATTTTACATAGCTGACGGGGAGGCTACACTGCAACCGAACCTCGCCATGCAGGTTGCGACTGATCTTACTGAATTTACCATCAGCGAGGAAGAAGATGATCTGGAGGGCAACAATGTTTTCCGTTATGTAGCTGATCAGGAAATTTCGATAACTCCGGATGGGATCTCGTTTTCAGGTTCCGGTACGGCAAGCCTGGTTTATCAGGGCGAGGATTACTTCGACATGGATCTCAATTTTGAAGATGAGTTTGCTATAAATATTGGTGGTAACACAATCGCGGCAACTCAGGGAAGGGCCGAAGCATATTTAACAGAAGGCGAGAGTCCGGATGATTTTGATGATGAAGAACCTTTTGTTATTTGGGATGTAGATAACGGACTCAGCATAGGTGGTGGCATTCTGGCGGTGTTGCCGGACCGGCTTGGGCTGCCGACGGAAGATATCGCCTATGTGGATCTGGTTGATGAAGATGGTGAAGAGCTTGTCGATCTGGAAAATCTCGATGGCGGTGGTTATGAGCTAAGTACCGGTGACGATACCTTGCCGGTAGTGATTCCGGCGCTTGAAGGCGATGATTCGCCCCCTTCAGTAGATGTAGGTTTTAGCCTGGAGACAGACGATGAATATAACCTCGTTGATGGTGACTTTACGCTGGAAGAAGGTGATGAATACGATTTGGGGTCCCAGCTTGACCTGCCGGTTACGCTTACCGGTTTGGATATCGGCTCTGATGACGGTGATTTGTATCTCGAGGCCAGTATTCTTGCCGACCTTCCATCGGTATTTGAAGGACATGATGCCACAGGAACACTCGTGCTTGATCAGGCCGACGGTATAGAAGCCACCGTTGAGGCAGGCACTTATACCGATACCTGGGATGAATCACTTGAAGGTGAGCATTTGTATGAATATGCGCATGATGATGATCTCGGAGGAGAGGATGATGATTTATTTGCCGCCCGGCTCTATGGTATTGAGATCCAAATAGGCTCCGATCCGGAAATGGGTATTGCAGCCGGGCTGGAATCCTCCATAATTACACCTCCCGAAGAGGACGGCTCCCATACCTTGTTCCTCGCGGCAGCTTATGAAGATGGAGACTGGGATGGCACCGCCGCCTATGATTGGCCGCATGAATCTACTGACATCGGTTTTGTAGAATTTCTGCCGGAAGAGCACGAAGCCGTTTCTGTGGATATGAGCGAAGATGAATTTATTGTCGGTTTCAACGGCATCATCGATTTTGAAGATATGATCGGCGAGGATTTTCTGATCGATGTAGACGATTTACAAGTAGGTGTGGATGGTATATCTAATTCACCAGGTCTGGTTTTTGATATCGGCGAAGCGACGGCGGAAATGCCCGATCAGGAATTTGATCTGTTTGAAGGAGCTCTGGCCGGCGAGTTTTCCGGCATAAGTGTGGGAATTACTCAACGAGCGTTGGAACTGTCATCTGAAGATGGGGAAATTGAATTTCTGGAGCAGGATCTGGAATATGATGAATTCATGATCTCCACGGCCGGCGAGTTCAGTATTGACAACATCGGCACAGGCGGATTTGACCTGTTTGAAGATTATGTGGCGCTGGATGGTCTTGGCGTCAGCTATGATGAGGAAGACGGGGTGGAACTTGCATCCAACTTTACCGTTACGCTGCCTGAGCCGGTCGAAGAAGATGCCGCGGCCAGTGTAATGATCTCACGCGATAATGACGGCCAGATCAGTGTCGATGCTGAAGGGCCGGAGTTTGACTTTGAGGATGA
>CAZDIA010000007.1:89576-95123 GCA_964505385.1 uncultured Chitinophagales bacterium | reverse complement strand
GGTGTGGAAGATATCGGCAACTTTGACGGCAACGGCAAGCTGACGCTGATGGAATTTGCCGAACTTGAAATCGGCCAATTCTACTATGAAAGTGACGATGATGGTTTTGAAGTAACTGTTGGCGGCACGGAAGAAGAAGTGGAAACCGATGATGATTATGAAGAAGGACAGGTAGGAGATGAGCTTGATGATACTGAACCTGAGACGATTGAAGTAACAAGGATTCTCTGCTTCGGAGATCATCCGGAAATTGAAGTGCAAGGTGATAATGGTTGTGGCGGTGGTAATGATGCACTGCAGTTATCACTTGGTGGTGAAGGTGATTCCGGAGGATTTGAAAGCGGTATAGGGGGACTACTTTTTTATGAAACAAAAAATGGTGGCACCCGCAGAATTGAAATGGACGACATTTTCCTTGAAGTGAGTCAGGTCCTCGAAGTTAGTGGGTCCATGCAATATGAGTCAGATGCCGAGGGCATGATGCTGCGTCTTGCGGCAATAGGCTCGTTTGAAGTAGGCAGTGTAGACGGGGTAAGTGCTATGGTAGCCGGAACCTTTGAAAACCGGGACGGGCTCTCTTTCGGTCTGTTTGCCGCTGCATCGGTCGAGGCACTTTCGGTACCAATTCTTCCACCGGTTGTTGAAGCATACGGTTTTGGAGGAGGTTTTTTCTATGATCCCTCCGATGAAGATATCGATTTTGTTCATGCTGCCATTGAAGACTTCGGGCATGAATTAGTAGATCCGGACGCCGCACCATCAGCAGGTGATGATGTAACCGGTTTTGCTACCATGCTGTACGCAGAAATTGGTGTGGCAGGAGCAGCAGGAGCCACCATACTTGACGGACAGGCGTTTCTGCAGTTTACTAATCAGGGAATGTACATCGATGTTCAGGGCCAGAAGCTTGGTCTTGACGGAAGTCCTGCCGGCCTGGAGTACAGTGCGGGAGCATATCTCTCCGTTGAAATGGATTTATTTGATGACCCCTCCTTTGATGAGTTTCTGTTACAAGGAGGTTTGGTTTCAGATTTATCTATACCGGTATATCTGGATGGACAAGGTGAAATTACTTTTTTTGCCGGCAAAACAGAAGAAAGTGAAGGATTTGTATGGGGAATTCAGGGAAGTAAAGATATAGACATATTTGGTGGCATGCTTACAACCTACACTACCTTCCTTGCCAGTGATATCGGTTTTTACTTTGACGGTGGTTTTGACGCAGGTCTGGATGTTGCCATAATCGATTTTGAAGCTGCGTTGCATGCTTCCGTCTGGTACACTCTTCCGGATGCTGATATTGACCTGAATTACCCGTTGGGTGGGTATGGTTCTGCTAATGCGGAGTTGTGTGTAAGACTTCTTGGATGTGCAGGTGTTGAAGTCAACGCTGCGGTAGCACAGCACCATGAAGAAGGGTTGGAGATGTTTGGTGCGGCCAGCGCCGAAATTGCCAGTAGAGATGTTTCTGGATGGGTATCGGTTACTTCAGGCCCGGAAGTAGATTATGGTTTGGGCGAGAGTGATGAAGCCGATATGATTTCAGAAGTACAAGGCTACAAAGATGAATTTGAAGACTATATAGCTGGTTTATTGGATGAGCTGGATGCAGCGCAGGAAGCAATAGAGGAATTTGATATACAGGATGTTATGCCCTCTGATGAATTGGTAGAAGAGGCAGGGTATAACTTATTTGCAATGAATGAATTTAACAGAAGCTCCTGGGCTGATCAAATGAGGGACAACGAGGAAAGCTCCGGAAGGTCTTTACCTTCAATTTTAGATGCCCATCTTTCAATTTACCTGGAAAGCGGATTACGTGATAATGTGACTACACCACGTTACTCTAAAGATATCAAAGAAAGTATCATGGAGCTGCTTAACTTTAATATTGAAGAAGTCTCCGGTGACGTAACGAATACATTGACTGAGGCACTTGAAGAAGCCGAAGAAATCCAGGAGATGACTGAGACTGCTTACGCTGATATGCTCGATGCCTTAGAAGATTCACCTGTAGAATCCTGGGATACCGTATCTACGGGTAATTACAAAAACCAGGCTCCGGGTTATGATCTCAATGAGCAAGTGGCCAATGAACAAGCTGAAAATGCTGAAGATCTTGAAGAGTTGATGGATGAGATGGGTATGGCTATGATTGAGCCTATTCAGGAAGTGGAGTCGCTGATTGAAGGAATGGATGCAGTTATGTATGAGCAGGACTCCAGTTCATTGGATCTTTACGATTTTACCCTTGATATGAATCCTTCTGTATTCGGTTATGCTAAAATGTATAACGATTTGATACACTTCATTGACCGGCTGCATGTGGCCAAAGCAAATCGTAGTTGGGTGGGTGCAAATAGAGCGGATAATCGACTACCCTCTTTAGAGATGATTGGCAATGCTATAGATGATGAGGTTGAAGACATGACATCGGTTTTAATTAATTATTGGGGAACTCATCAGTTTGAAGATGAGGCAGCTATAACAGCGAACAGACTGAATATTCTTTATCATCTAAAGAATGACCGGTCGCATTCAGCGTATCAAGCCGGGCCAACATTTCCTAAATCAGAGGCTCAGGAGCTTTATGACGGACTCACCGAAAATCATGACGTTCCTCCACCTGCCGGCGTATCACCTCCGGATGAAAATGATTTAACAGAACTTAACAAGAGGCTTTGGTATGATATGTTCGAACTCGGTTACGAGGAATACATAAGAGTTCAAGAGGATTATCTTGCAAATGAAGTATTTGCTTCACATCAGGATGTGAGAGAGCCAATGGTAGAGGCGCATCAGAGTCTGACCAATCAGATCGAACAGTTTTATGATATGCAGGCGAATACAGTATCCACTCTGTATGCCATGATTGATAACTTTGTTTACCGGTTTGAAAGCGTGGAAAATGTAGTTAGTGATGATGTTGCCGAATATATAGATGAATACAGTGACCGGCATTCTGAAGTGGCTGAAATGTTGCAGCCACCAGAAATAAACTCCATCACGGTAAGCCCGGACCGTCCTTCCAATAACTTTTACAATATGGCGGAGATCACCTGGTCAGCTTCTCATCCACAGGAGGTTATTGAGACAAGTGTACAGGTAACCGAAGATACACCCGGGGTTATACAGTTGGTTGATGGTACCGGTAGCTCCGGAGATGACTCCGGAATTTCATACGGAATTGATGAATATGTAAGCATAGGGCAGGATGATGAATACCAACTGATTACTACACGCACTTCAGGACTGAATTTTAATTGGAATGATTTTAATGATCCAAACTTTAATACCAAGAACATAAATATGGGGTTGCAGGTTAGAGGACCGGCCGGTACTACGGCCATTCGTCGGGCAACATTCGAACTCGATGTGGGACCTGGGGGTGAATCAGTTGATGATGGATATAATCCGCTTCCGGATGAAGAGGATATTGATCCGCCTGATGAGCCCATTGCAGAATTGGATCAGGTGCTCGGCTACAATGATGAAGCCGCTGAACCCGCATATTGGACCAATAATCCACAACTTATAGATATACAGGCACGTGCCAGAGATAGCGAGACGGGTATTGATGAGATTGAATATGCTATTGGCACCGAAGCAGGTGAAGATGATATTGTAGAATGGTCAACACTGCCGGGGGTTCTTGAATTCGTGGATGGCGGTTATGAGCAAATATCCGGCGAATCCGTAGCTTTTGATTTGGAAGAAGATGAAGATTATTATGTAAGCCTGCGGGCTATTAATAATGCAGGTATGACCAGCCCCGAACTGAATATCGAAGATCCGGTACGATATGATGATACCGAGCCTTCAGGAGTTGAAGAAGATGAATTTGATGATTCGATGTTTAGTGTACTCGGATTCGATCCGGTTATCCAACTTATAACTACGGCGACTTTCGACCCGGTATTTGAATCTCCTTCGTTTTTCCATGATGATTATAGTTTGGATAATTTACCAGATTCACCCCGAATCGACCCCAAAACCGCTGTAAAATGGACCGAAGCTACCGATGATGAGTCCGGTGTATCACATTACGAATATACTGTTACAGATTCGGAAACTCTCTCCGATGCGGAGTTTGCCATGCAAGAATCCTTTACCACTGATGACCTTTCTGCGGTCCTCAAAGGAGGAGAAGGTAATCCTTTCGAAGATGTCATTACCAATTTTGAAGATGAGGTCTATGCACACGTACGAGCTGTGGATTACGCCGGTAACACCGGTGAGATCCTTTCTATGGAGCGCATCGCTTATGATGCGCGGGATCCGGCCTCACCGATAATACAGGTTCGTCCTAAAGAAAATGAATTCGATCTTTTTGTAACCGGTCCGTTTAATGATCCGGAGTCGGGCATAAAGGGAATTCAGTATTCGGTAGGAACCTCAGAAGACGGAACCGATGTACGTGACTGGCCGGAAGGAGATGAGGTTGATTTTGAGTATAATATTGATCCGTTTGGATATTATATCTGGCCTCCCATTGCCAGTTACAGCATTTCTACTGACAAACTCACTGAAGGCGAAGAGGTGTACATCAATTACCGCAGTGTTAATAATCAGGGTCGCATTTCTAATACGAGAAACACCGGTCCTGTGGTGCTGGACACCGAGCCACCGGAAACTCCGGTTATTGCAGATGAAGAAATCGGTTATAATAATCTAACCGGTATGTTCACCATTTCTTTCGAAGCTGAAAACATCCATGATCCGGTATCCGGTGTAATAGAAGTAGAATTCCGTCTTAAAGATGGTACTGAAACTACAGACTGGGTCAATCTGGAAAGTTATGATGAACCGGAAACGGATGAAATCACTATAGAACACACAACACATATACCCAACTCACTTGACAGTGATTATACCAGCGTTGAAATCAGAGTGACTAATGCTATGCAGAAGCAGACTACCGGACCTCAGAGTTTAGTGTTCGATCCACCGGAATTTTCTTTTTGAGTGCAAATGATAAAATTTGCGAACTTTTTCTGTTGACTATTAAATATCATCCCATATGGCTATTAGCATGTTTCGTATAACACTAACCAGATTTCTACCGGCAATTCTGCTATTGGGAATTTTCTTCAAACCGGCTTTCGGTGATGAGTTTGCAGATCAGGAACTGTTTGCTGTGGTTACGATGGATGAGCAAGCTTATATCTATCACACGCAACAACTTGGTCTGGTAAATGGTTTTCATGTAGAGCGCCGGGCTGAGGGAGAAGATTGGGAACAAATTACCGAAGAACCGGTTTTTCCGGTGTCAGACGGTCGCGAATTCCAGGCAGCGGTTGGAGACCTGTACCCTTTGCTGCAGGAGTCAGCGGATACCGAATCACCACAGGAGGTGTTTCTTTCCCTGATGACCCGCCCATCACATGCGCACATAGCATCAGTTCTGCATCCGGATGTTGGAAAGGCGTTGGCTCGTCTTTACGTTGATGAAGATCCGCCGGTAACCCGTCAGGTTGATTACCGATTCGTCGTCACTAACAGCCAGGGAGAGCCTACGGGAGAAATATTGTCGGAATCCTTTCAGCT
>CAZDIA010000007.1:5381-89476 GCA_964505385.1 uncultured Chitinophagales bacterium | reverse complement strand
ATCACCGGAAGCAGTCATTATAACTATAAGATCCGGGTTTATGATGAACACGATAATGAGAGTGACCCGAGCAACGAAGCCACTATGTTTATTGAAGAATTTGAGCCGCCGGAACCGGTGAGCAATGTCGAAGCTGAGCTTCGGGAAGATTCTACCGTATCCATAAGCTGGGAGGAGACTCCAACAGAGAATATAAACTCCTATTCGATCACGCGACGGGAAGTTCATCCTGATGAAAGCGAAACTTATTCCCAGATCAACGATGGCCGTCATATTGAAACCGATATCACCGATATGGGTATTGCCGGGGCGGAGTTTCCCGAAGGGCGGACCCTTGAGTACGGTGTGGCTGCGGTTGGCCCGAGTGCCATGCAAAGTGATACCGTAACCACCACCGTTCATATCCCGTTGACTACCCCGCCCGAGCCTCCGGTGGATATCGAAGTGAGTTCAGCCGAGGCCGACCGGGTTAATATCCGCTGGAGTGCTTCCACCAGCCGTACAGTTACAGATTACCACATATACAGAGTCGATCAACCCGAGGATACCGATATTCCCGGCCGGGAAGAACTGGAAGAGGAGCAGTACGAGGAAGGTCTGATCAGCAGGGAAAGTGCCGCAGAACGGTTTATTCGTGATGAAGAGGCCGAAACCGGGCAAGCCTACCGGTACCTTATAGCTGCAGTGGATTCGGCCGGTAATTACAGCGAGCCGGCCGTAAGTGAAGAACTGTTCCACCGAAGTTCATCGCCGCCTCATCCGGTTCGTAATTTGCAGGCGAGAGAAATTGACGGGGAAGTAACGTTGCGCTGGGAACCGGTTCAGGCTGATGACCTTGATGGATATATCATTTATCGAAGCTCTATTGCAACAGGTGATTTTGAGGTTATCGAAGAAGTAAGTGAGGAAGATACCGAGTGGAATGACCCGGAAGGTGAGCCCGGGAAATGGTATCGTGTGCTTGCCGTTGATACCTCAGGCAATAAAAGCCGGGAAACCAGGGCAACCCAGGCTACCGAATGAGATACGTCCGGCATATCATAACAATAGCAGTGCTGTTATTCGGAGTTTCGCAGGTATCTGCCCAGCAGGACATGCAACGGGGCGCTGAGTATCTAGAAGAGGGGCAGTACGAAGCAGCAATTGATCATTTTCAACAGATGCTTGAAGAAGGCGGGATGTATGAGGATCAGGTGTATTTTTTTCTGGCAAGGGCTTACGGGATGG
This sequence comes from uncultured Chitinophagales bacterium, assembly GCA_964505385.1. Taxonomy (GTDB): domain Bacteria; phylum Bacteroidota; class Rhodothermia; order Balneolales; family Natronogracilivirgulaceae; genus SLJN01. Next base: position 88,249 of record CAZDIA010000007.1, on the reverse strand, counting down.
CCGGAAACTATCAGCAGGGGCTGCAAAAAGCAGAAAATGCCCTGGAAAAATATCCGGATCATGCGGCAATACAATTTGTAAAGGCAGAACTTACTGGCTATACAGATCCGTTTGCCGGAGCGGAAAAAATGCACCATATCTACCGGGAGTATGCCGATGATCCTGAACTTCAGGCCCGCAACATTTCACCGGATGAACTGAAAGGGTTTGCAGGCCAGTTGTATTCGGTTGCCGGTTCAGAATTTCACGGACAAGACAGGATGGATAAATCGGTCGAAGCGCTGAAACAAGCGCGGGATCTGATACCCGACTCACTTTATGTGCACAATAACCTGATTTATACCTTGATGCTCAAGGAAAATTATGACGGTGCCATTGATGCGGCCGATCATGCACTCGAACGGTTTCCCGACGAGCGAAATATTGAGTTGATGCGCAGCCAGGCTTTGTCTCTTGCCGGCCGCGGAGAGGATCACCTCGAAGATATTGAGCGGCTGTACCGGCAGGATCCCGATGATGCTACCGCGGCGATTGCTTATGGCCAGGCATTAATGAAAGAGGGTAAAGCGATGGATGCCGCCGAGCATTTTGAGGAATTTCTGGAGCGTAACCCCCAGGAGAGGCAGGTATATCAGGTGCTGATCCAGATGAATAAACAGCAATTCGAATATGAGGGGGTTGCCGAAGTGCTCATAATGAAAGCCGAAGCATTTCCAAATGAGCCGGAAATTCAATTAGAGCTGGCAGAAACATTGGCAATGATAGAAGATTTTGAAGATGCGAGAGAACAGTATCTGAAATTAGAGGAACAAACCGGGGAGCCCCGTTTCCGGCTTGAAAACGTTCGTCTGTATCTTGTAGAGGAGCGCTGGGAAAAGGCGAAGCAGGAATATAAATCTTTGATTGATGATGATCCTGAGACGCAGACAGCTGAAGAAGCTTATGCTGATTTGATCCGGCTGCATTCTTATCGGGAAAATACAACGGATGCGCTTGATGCAGCTGAGCAGGCTTATCGCAATTACCAGGAATCGCCGGAAATACAGAAGCTGTATTTATGGCAGCTTTACAGACAGGGAAAAACCGATGAAGCCCGTGAAATCGCTGAAGGTATGGTGGAAAGGGAGCTGAAACACAGTGGACTCCCGTATATGATTAAAGCGGAAAATGAACAATCCACCGGCCGAAAGCTTGAGCTTGCGAGGGAAGCGATGCAAATTGAGCTGGATCAGGCTGACAGAGTCGGCGAACAGATTCAGGCCGGTGCACAGGCTGCTTTGGGCGGTGATGTGCAGCTTCAAATTCCGGTGCTCGACGAGAGGTCCCGGCTTGAAGAACATCAGCAGTTTCTTGATGAGATGGCCGGGGTGGTAAGTGGTGTAAAAGATGTTGAGCAGAGAGCCGGTTTTTACCGCGATCTGGGAGAAGAAAATGAATCCAATGTGTGGATCAAACAGCAAAAAGCTGAGGCATTACTTGATCTGGATGAAACCGATGAAGCAGAACAGGTCCTCATTTCCGCGGCGCGGATTAATCCCGATGATACGGATCTTCACCAGAAAATAGCTGATATTTTTGAAGAGAGCGGCAATTATGAGCAGGCAATTCTCGCTTGGGAGCGGGCACTTGGAGCAGATGAGGAGTTTGAGGAGGCCTACGAGAATTTAATCCGCCTTCACAGAAAAACCGGAACCTTGGATAAGCTCTGTGACCGGTGGCAGGCTCAATACCGGGCCGATAGCCAGAATGAATATCTCGCCGAATATCTTATAGATGCCCTGCACCGTGCCGGCAGAGTAGAAGAGGCGCGTAAGATCGTTGAAGAGATGGATTAGAGCTTCAACTACTAAGACTTAAAATCGCGACCGCACCCCGAAATGCACCAATCCATCGGCCGGGGAGGCTTCATCAGATATGGCATAGGAAAATTGTACAAATCCGATTGGGGTTGCGTAAGAAAACCCGAGGCCCCAGGAATACAGCCAGTCGCCACCTGTGCCGTCAGCTTGTTCGAGTTCAGTTTCGGTAATGTAGGGGTCGCGTCCAAAAGTGCCGGTCGCGCCAAACAGAAAAGCGTATGAGCGTGGACCGAGCAGGTAACGGTATTCAGCGTCACCCCATCCAATTCGGGAAGCGAGAAATTGTTCTTCACGATAGCCGCGTAGTGAGCGGGCACCGCCGAACCGCATCATATCACTTTCGGTTAAATCTTCACCATCAAGATATTGGCCATTCAGGCGAAAGGTTAAAACGTGGCGGGGAAACGGGTTGAAATAGGGTTGCATCCGGAAATCCACCCGCTGGATTTGTTGACTTTCATCAAGGGTAAACTGATCAGCACGGCTGTCGGTGATGGTTCTCCAGCCTGTTTCTCCATGAATGGATAGTTCCAGGCCTGAAGTGGGATTGTGGCGGTCATCGGTGTTTTGATAGCGAATTCCGGCACCTACCAAAGTAGATGAACCGCCAAGAGCACGAATGGGTAGGTCGGGATCGGTGTTGGCCGAAGTATTCTGGCGCCGGAATGTGGTTTCAATGGTAGTCGATGGACTAAGGCCATATCCGCCTTTGAGCCGAAGGTTACGAACCTGATAGGTTGTATCCTGCTGGAAAAAATCAAAACTACCCGCTGCTGATACGGGTAATCCCAGCATCCATTCCTGTTCATAGCCCAGATCGAGGCGGGTGACCAGCGGGTCCAATCGCTCAAATGCCATATTCAGAGTGCTCCCTTGCCAGAAAATATTTCGCACATCCAAATCAGCCTGACCAATTACGGTGTTGCCTTCATTGCCACCGGCGCGATCCGGAACATACCCTAACAGGACATCAAAAGAGGTGGCGGGCATTTCTTCAACCGTAAAATGGATTCTCGGGTTGCCCTGTTCCATGTGTATTTCGGGTTCACTTATATAATCAAAAAGGCCGACTTGTTCGAGGTTACGGCGGGCTTGATCCATTTTTTCCGGAGTGATCATAGTAGAGTCCGAAACACCGGTAATTCGTTGGAGCCATTCAGTATCAAGGCGATCTAAACCGCTGAAGGAAACCCCGTTGGTGTATAATTGATCACCCGGTTCGATTAAAAGCTCAAGATCAACTGAATGATCGGAATCATTCGGCTCCAGCCTGTTGATGGAAATTTCACTTAGCGGATAACCTTCATTCTCGTAAAAATGGAGTAAGCTGTGAATATACTCCTCAATGAGCATGTTATCCCAAAATTCACCTTCAATAGAAAAGTCATTCGGTGGAGAGGGAGCATTTTCTGAGTGTTCTATATTGTGATCCACTGACCCAACCCTATATCTTTCGCCCCTGGTTATATAAAGATAAGCGCTTGCCGGGTTTTCATTTTCCCGGATTTGCATTGAGTCGATAGAAATACCAAAATAACCCTTACTGCTGTATTCATTTTTGAGCACCTGATGTGATTTGTCAATATAACTTGATGTATCAGAAAGTGTTAGTGATTCGAGTTCTTCGCCGGGATGGTTGCCGGATTTTTCACCATCTATAACCCAATTTACCTGCAATGGTGCATCAGGCGGCCGGGTCTCAGCATCAGCGCTGAGCACGAGTGCCCCGGGGATCAAAAACAGTAGATTAAGAAGAGAAAATATCACGAACAAAATTGGGCAATGAGAAGGCTGATCGGTGAATTTCCGGATTATAGTACCTGAACGAAGCCCCAAAGTTGGTAGTGTTTGATTGTACCCGTTCTATAGTTTCTCCTGAGAGTGGATCGGCAGATTTTGAGCCCAACATAAAACACCATAATCCTGCAGGGTATAACGGTATGGATGCAAGATAGGGATAATGCACCGAAAAAAGCTGATCCATCACATCATAAACTTCTTTCATATGACTATGATAGGAAGCAATCCAGGGGCTTTCGCACTGTGTTGCCATGACTCCGTTTTCTTTGAGCGCATTGAGACCGTATTGGTAGAATTCTTTTCTGAACAGATCAACTGCCGGACCAACCGGATCGGAGCCGTCAACTAAAATGACATCATAGGTATCCGTAGATTGTTTCAGGTGCTCAATCCCATTTGCGATATGGACAGTGAGCCGGGGGTTATTCCAATCACCAATATCAGGCATATGTAACTTGCAGGCCTGGATCACAACTTCGTCAATTTCGACGAGATCAACAGATTTTACGGATGGATGCTTTAAAACTTCCCGGGCAGTACCGCCATCACCGCCTCCAATGATGAGAATGCGTTGTGGGTCCGGATGGGTAGCCAATGGAACTTGAGCAAGCATTTCGTGATAAACAAATTCATCTTCTTCGGACAACATGACCATATCGTCAATCACAAGCAGTTTACCCCAAGTATCGGTTTGATAAATTTCCACCTTTTGAAACTTGCTGTGATGACTGAACAGAAATTCATCAATACCAAGAGTTAGTCCGGAGCTCTTGTGGTAATACTCATTATACTGGATACCCATACAAAATCTGATAGTGAAAATTTTTGTTATTTCTCTGTCTTCTTTATCTGATAAAGAATTTTAAGAAGTCAGGATGTCTATGATTCAAAAAAACAAGTAATATGGCGAAGTGACTTGTTACTGGGTGCTGGGTGCCCAGTGCCGGTTAGTCCGATTTACGGTTTAGAATATAACAGTGATTTCGCCAAATTACAGGTTTTTAAGCAAATATAATGGTATTAAAAGTTTTATTAATCCGTTGTATCACAAAGAAATGATTGGATGATTTTTACTGTTTAAAAATTTTAATGGATGATGGTTGTAATTGAGAATTCACATTGAATTTGCTTGTCAATTCAGCCTATCTCGTTATATTATCAATCAATAGTAATTTATTAGATGAAAGCCCTTGGCAGACAATTACTGGTAGAGCTTTACAATTGCGATGATGATCGTATCAATGATATCGGCGCAGTTGAAGAGGCTATGATCGAGGCAGTCCGTCGATCCGGGGCTACCATTGTGAACTCTGAATTTCACGAATTCAGTCCGTATGGAATTAGTGGAGTAGTGGTGATTGCTGAGTCACATGTTTCCATACATACATGGCCAGAGTATAATTATGCTGCTGTAGATGTGTTTACCTGTGGAGATCACATTGATCCCTGGAAAATTCAGGATGCATTACAACAATATTTAAAATCGGATACTGCATCCAGCATGGAAATTAAACGGGGAATGTTTAAAACCGAACCCGGCCAGGATTTGCCGTTTAAAGCGAATCAGAGCAGTATCGTTCACACAGACAAGAAATTGTAATTATCAGACACTTTTCTATTTTATCTGAATGACTCAAATTAAACAGCCTAATGTTTATTCCCTTGTGAGGGGGAAAGGTGAAGGACTTACTACACTAAATGCTTTTGATGCAGCGCTGCTTAATGCCGGAATAGGAGATACTAACCTGATGCAAATGAGTAGTATCATTCCACCGGGAGCTATGGAAGTTGATGAATTAAATTTGCCTGCCGGAGCTCTTGTGCCTTTAGCTTATGCCTCTGTTACCAACAGTGATCCGGGTACAATCATATCAGCTGCAATAGCCGTTGCCATACCTGAAGACCCGGAACTGGCGGGAGTTATTATGGAGCATGCAGCGGAGGAGAGGTTGACCGAGGTGAAAGAAAAAGTGTACGAGATGGCAGTTGAGTCGTTTCGGTATCGGAAGCGCAAGCTCAAAAATATAAAAACCTTAGGTATTGAGCATACTGTAGAAAATCATGGAGCAGCATTTGCGGCTACGGTTTTGTGGTACCGGTGAGCAAGAATGAGATTATATTGTGAATTGAGTAGCTATGTAATCTCATAGTCAAAATTTTGCGATCAAACAGGTGGTTCATCCGTTGCTTTTCGAACTTCGAATTCCTACCTTTCCAAGCTTCAATAGAACGACTTTTTTAAACAATTACAAAAAAAAGAATCGAAGGTATTATTTAATGAATAAGGGAAACGTCGCACAGATAATTGGTCCTGTTGTTGATATCGACTTTCCGGACGGTAATGTACCGGCCATACAAACTGCACTCGAATTTGAAAGAGAAGGGGCTCCAAAGCTTGTTTTTGAAGTGGCACAACACCTTGGAGAATATCGTGTACGTGCTTTGGCTATGGATTCTACGGAAGGCCTTGTTCGGGGAACTGAGGTAACGGATACCGGGCAACCAATTTCCATGCCGGTTGGGGAAGATGTTCGCGGACGACTTTTCAATATTATAGGTGATTCTATTGATGGCATTGAGCCACCTAAAGGTGATCGAAGCTATCCGATTCACCGCCCGGTACCGAGTTTCGAAGACCTGTCATCCCAGACGGAAATGCTTGAAACCGGCATTAAGGTCATTGACTTGCTTTGTCCTTATGCTAAAGGTGGTAAGGTCGGTTTGTTCGGGGGAGCAGGTGTAGGTAAAACCGTACTTATTCAGGAGCTGATCAACAATATTGCCAAGCAGCACGGTGGTCTGTCAGTGTTTGCCGGAGTGGGTGAACGAACCCGTGAAGGAAATGATCTGTTGCGGGAGTTCGTTGAAGCAGGCGTTATCAATTATGGGGATGAATTCAGAAAGTCACTCGAAGAAAGTGGTGATTGGGATTTAAGTAAGGTTGATCACGAGAAACTGAAATCTTCACAGGCGACGCTTGTTTTCGGGCAGATGAATGAGCCCCCGGGTGCACGGGCCAGAGTAGCACTTTCCGGATTGTCCATTGCTGAATATTTCCGTGATGAAATCAGCCGGGATATACTTTTGTTTATTGATAATATTTTCCGTTTTACCCAGGCAGGTGCTGAGGTTTCAGCTCTTCTCGGGCGAATGCCTTCGGCGGTAGGTTATCAGCCGACACTGGCCACCGAAATGGGTGAGCTTCAGGAGCGGATTACTTCCACAAAAGATGGTTCGATTACTTCGGTTCAGGCTATTTATGTCCCTGCTGATGACCTGACTGACCCCGCACCGGCAACTACATTCTCTCACCTTGATGCAACAACGGTACTTTCCCGTCAGATTGCATCACTGGGTATTTATCCTGCCGTAGATCCGCTTGATTCAACAGCCAGAATTTTGGATCCCAAAGTGGTAGGAAAAGACCATTATGATACTTCTCAGCGCGTAAAAGAGTTGTTGCAGCGCTATAAAGATTTGCAGGATATCATTGCCATTCTGGGTATGGATGAGCTTTCGGATGAAGATAAACTTACGGTAGCACGAGCACGCCGGGTTCAGCGATTCCTGAGTCAGCCATTTTTTGTTGCGGCTCAATTTACAGGACTGGATGGCAAGTATGTAAGCATTGATGATACCATTAAAGGTTTCAATATGATTATTGACGGAGAGTTGGATCATCTTCCTGAAGGGGCATTTTACCTGGTAGGTAATATCGACGAAGCTATTGAGAAAGGTGAAAAAATGCTCGCAGAAACTGAAGAGAAATAAGATATGAGTTCATTCTACACTCAAATTCTTACACCCTCAGGAGTTGCGTTTGAAGGCGAAACCGAGAGTGTGAAAATTCCGGGAACAAAAGGCAGTTTTGAAGTTCGGAGAAATCACGCCAGTCTGATTTCTCTGATGGAAATAGGTGTTGCCCGAATAACCAAAGCTGAAGATCAGAAAGAATTGAAATATGCTATTAGCGGCGGCTTTTCGGAAGTTAATGATAATACCGTGATCATAATGGCAGAAGCCGCTGAAGAAAAAGGTGAAATTGATGTGGAGCGGGCAAAAAAAGCCCGGGAGCGTGCCGAACAAAAACTGAAGAAAAAATCGGGAGATGTGGATGTACATCGCGCAGAGCTGGCACTCAAACGTGCTATAAATCGCATCAAATTATCGGAGTTGAAAAATTGATAAACCGACTCAAATAAAACTGATTTTCAGGTGATTATCATAAAAAAAGCCGGTGAAGCTAAGCTACCGGCTTTTTTTGTATAGATGTGTACGTGTTAAAGAACAAGCCTTTAAATGTCTTCCGGTGGTTTTTCTTTTCGCTTGGGATTAATACTGAGAACTGCAGTTTCAACATGCCGCGCGACATTGGATGTAGTGCTACCAAGCCGCAAATAGTCAAGTTTGGTGCGTCCAAGTGTTGACATTACCACCATGTTATAATCCCCTTTATTAACTCTGCGCGTAATGGCTTCGTGAATGGATGTTTCTGCTGCTATCATTTCAGCACGAATTTGATCTCTGATTTCACTGAAATGCTTATCAATAAGTTCGGTTAACATTTCTTTGCGCATCTTGCGCTGAGATTCAAAATCCTGATCCTTGGTAAACTGATCTTTAACTGCTACGTTAAGTAAATCAACCTGTGCACCTGAGGCTTTTGCCAGCTCCACTGTATACGGAAATGCTTCGGTCGAAAATTCTGAAAAGTCTGTGGTAACAAGAATATTTTTTAGTGGCCGGATTCCCTCATCTTCAACAGCCAGTACGGGTACCCGGCTAAACCGCAAAACTTTTTCCGTTACAGAACCAAGCAGTAGCCTGGAAAATCCGGACCGGCCGTGAGTAGCCATCACGACAAGATCGTGATTTTTGGATTCCTCGGATATCAGACGGTGAGGAGCTTTGCCGGAGCGAACTATAGCTTCTCCTATGTATTTTTCATCATCCATGTATTTTTTTGCTACTTCCAGCAACTCTTTTTTTACTTCCTCTTCACTTTTTGATTTTGGTGGCGGAGTCGGGAAGCTGGGTTTATCTTCGGGTTCATGACGAGTCATAATATTAACTTTACCGTCAAATAAACCCGCAAGATAGGAGGCGGGACGAAACGCCTTATAGCTACGCTCCGAAAAGTCAGTAGGAACAAGAATTTTTAGATTTTTGAATGTCATAGTCGATACCTCACAGTTGTGTTTCTTTATGTGAATTTAGTTGGCTTAAGAGTCATTACCGGCATTCTAACGTGGCGTATCAGGTTTGCAGCAGTACTGCCCATTCTCAGATAATCCAGACCGGTACGACCAATAGTTGACATTATTAGCAGATTATAATCATTTTTTTGAGAATGTTTTACTAAAGCTTCATGTACAGAAGTCTCGGTACTTATCACTCTTGGTGTAATATAATCCTGTACATCGCTAAAAAATTCCTGAATTAATCCCTCAAGTTTATGCTTTCTCTTGCTGATTAATTCATTAGCTTCGGTTAGGCTGGAAAAATCATCAAGACTTACCACATGAACTAAATCAATTTGGGCCTTGGTTGCCATTAAAAAATCTTTTGCGTAAGAAAAAGCGGCAATAGAGTTTTCGGTCAAGTCTGTAGTTACAAGGATTTTTTCAAGTGGTGTAAACAATCGTTTATCTTCTACAATGATAACCGGTATTTCAGCATATCTTGTGACTTTTTCAGCAACGGAGCCCAAAAGAATTCTGGAAAACCCGGTGCGCCCGTGTGTACTCATTACGATCAGATCATAATTACGGGAAACATTTACGATTCCTTCAGCGGGTCGCTCCATTTTTAAAATCCCCGGTTCAAGGAGATTTTCCGGTACATATTTTGATGCAATGTTATCCAGACGTTGCAAAATAACTTTCTCAGATTCAAGAAGGTCTGATTCAGTAATCGTCGTCCGGAAGTCATCGTCCAGTCCGCCTGAAGGATGCATATACATTTCCGGGACATAAGAATGCATCGGTGTGACCTTACCATTGAATATACCGGCTATTTCTACAGCTACTTCAAATGATTCATAGCTGAGGTTCGAAAAATCTGTAGGAACAAGTATATTCGGATTGTTCATTTTGGGCTCCTCTGCCCGTAATCGGGTAGCTGTTTAGGATATATTAATCAAACTACTAAAACTTGGTATTTGTGTATTACTGGGTTTTGGGGTTGATAATAAATACCGGACTAACCACATGTCGCACCACATTTGAAGCTGTAGATCCAAGCCTGAGATAATCAAGACCCGTCCAGCCAAGTGTGGCCATCATAACCATTGAGTAGTTATTCTGCTCACAAATCCGTGTGATTTCTTCATGGATAGAACTGTTGGAAGGCACAACTTCAGTTTGTACCTGGTCGGATACATCACTTAAGTGCTTGTCTGCTAATTCTTGAAGCCGGCGGTTATACTTGCTTTGTGTTCCCTGCAGCTCTGCCATGGACTGGTGCAGCTCATAACTGACGATGTGCTTGAGCTCGATTTTGGCCCCGGTTTTCTGAGCGATTTCCTGAACAAAAGGGAAAACTTTTAGAGAATTTTCTGAAAAGTCGGTTGTCACCAGAATTTTATCTAATGAATCTCGTGGCTCTTCCTCTACAACTATAACCGGCTTTGGGCAACTTCGTATTACTTTTTCAGCAATGGAACCCAGAAGAAGTCTGCTGAAACCGGTTCGTCCATGAGTACTCATTACTACCAGATCAGTATCTGCAGCAGCATTATTAATGGCATCAACAGCCTTATCTTCTGATATTCTACCGTCTTCAAGCAAATTTTTATCAATATACTTTGCAGCCTCCTCATTTAATTGGTCAGCAAGGCCATTTTTGTCATCATCTTTGGCGTTTTGCCCGGATGAATGAAATGGAACCACCTTAGCATTCCAGGTTGATGCAAACTTTTGAGCTGCTTTTAATCCAAGAATGCCCATTTCAGAGAAATCAGTAGGCGCTAAAATTTTGTCGATATTCATAGGATTCTCCAGGTTAAAATTAAGTTTAAAGGTTTGTTTTGTGCTGAAAGTTTAAAGGGTTTTCTCTGCGGTTAATATTATTTACAGAGCCGAATATTCCAATTATTACTTTGCTAAAGCTAATCAACAAAAGGATGATTGATGTTACACCCATATTAATTCAACATAGTTAACTCCGTTACTAACGATTATAATTTGCAATAATATTATAAATCTGCAATAAGTATGCAAAATGTATTTTACTGTAGCCCAATAAGGTAGAAAGTCTATTGCTACCCGGCATACTTGACCAATTCAAATATTTAGTGGCGCATGGAAAACATATGCAGTTGTTGTTGCGATAACACCGGCGTATGCATTCATTCAAGCTTTCATAAATGTGTGGAAAAGCGCTTCCAAAACAGTTTACTTTGCTCTGCATACGCTTGCTATCAGGTAACTTAAGGTTCCATCAGGTACACCAAATATGCAGAATTGCAGATCGGAAAAATATGACAAAAATCATATTAAATAATGATATATATCATAGCGTGGAAGCCCTTTTTTATGTTACATTTAGATCAAATTATTAAGTACGTAACAGTACTTAATGAACCATTAACAAATCATAAAATAGTTTTTTGAAACAAGCAACTTAAAGATCAACATAGAAGTTGCCGGTGAAAGTATAAGCGAAAGGTTAGTATTGAAAATTTTTGTTGTCTCAAACTAACCCTTGGTTATATGTCATCGTAAAAAGTATTACAATTTTGCACTTTAAACCATTCGGGGGAAATTATGAAACTCGTTAAAGTGAAATCTCCGAAAGCGGATATCGCAAGCCATTATAAGCGAAACTTCTTGCTATCCGTAATTGCTACCCTGATTCTGATGATATTGATTTTCAGAATCCAGTTTAATCCTGAAGCTGACATGCAGATCGAAGAAGAGGATCAAGAGATTATTGAAATGGAAGAAGTCATCCAAACAGAGCAGGAGCACACTCCTCCGCCACCCGAACGTCCCAGTGATCCGGAAGTGGTTCCGGATGATGAGATAGTTGAGGATGACGTTTTTGACTTTGAGGGTGATGTAGATGATGGTGCCGGCGATTTGCCACCACCACCTCCGCCTGAGGATGACGAAGAGGAAGAAGAGGAACTGGAATACTTTGAGTCCGTTGAGGATATGCCTGAAATTGTCGGAGGAATGGATGCACTCTATGACGTGCTTGAATATCCAGAAATTGCAAAACAAGCCGGTGTTGAAGGACGAGTAGTAGTTCAGTTTATCATCGACGAAAATGGTAATGTAATCGATCCTCAGGTAGTTCAGGGGGTTGGTGCCGGATTGGATGAGGCCGCAGTTGAGGCTATACAACAAGTAGAATTTGAACCAGGACGCCAGCGCGGCCGGCCTGTTGCGGTACAATATACCATACCGGTTAACTTCAGACTTGAGGATGCACGGTAATGCAACCGGAAATTATGAATGATTTACAGCAAAATAGCATATCAACTTCCCCCTCACAGCAAGAAGCACAGCTGCACTCACACTGTCTGAGGGCGTTACTTCGGTGTGATGGTTCTCCGAACGAACGCTGTCGAATTTACTGACAACTCAGACAGGCATTGTGTTGAATTCGGGTATCGTGTGGATAACGCGGTACCCGATTTTTTTTCCCAAAAACCGGTAGATGACAAAAATCATATTATTAGCTGACATAGATCATGGTTTAACTACTCTAATCTTTACGACATTGATATTGAGAACTTTTAAAGGATGATGTTCAGGCGATGCAGTAAATATACCTTGTCTGGATTAAATTTATTACTATTTAAGGCATAGCTGCCAACCAAAATTAAAAAATTAAGCATCGGAGGTTTTTATGGCACTAATTAAAATCAAGACTCCGAACGCTGATATCGCCAAAAATTATAAAAGAAACTTTATGATTTCTGTGGCGGCTACGCTAATCCTACTCATTATCATTTTTCGGGTACAGTTCAATCCCGAAGCAGGCATGCAGGTTGAAGAAGTTGAACGCGAAGTGATTCAGATGGAAGATATCATTCAAACTGAGCAGGAGCACCAGCCGCCTCCACCGGAGCGCCCCAGAACGCCCGAAGTGGTTCCAGATGACCAAATTGTTGAAGATGAAATTTTTGATTTCGAAGGTGATATAGATGACGGCCCGGGTGATTTGCCTCCACCACCACCGCCACCTGAAGAAGAGGAAGAGGAGGAAGAGCTCGAATACTTTGAAGTTGTAGAAGATATGCCGGAGATAATAGGTGGAATGGATGCCTTGTACGATGTTCTTGAGTATCCTGAAATGGCCAGAAGAGCCGGCGTTGAAGGCACAGTAGCTGTCCGATTTATTGTGGATGAGCAAGGCAATGTAATTAATCCTGAAATTATGAGAGGTGTCGGAGCCGGATTGGATGAAGCGGCATTGAACGCAGTTCAGCAAGTCAGCTTTAATCCAGGCAGACAACGCGGCAGGCCGGTACCGGTAAGGTTTACGATACAAATTCGCTTTCAGCTTGATCGGTAGTGATCAAGTAACAGAAAAAGTAATATTAAAAAATTGCATGTAAATATATTTCCCCCAAAATAAACAGCAGAGCTGCAATAACCCTGTCTGAATGTGATCTTCGGTGTTGATGGTTCACCGAAGTCAATTAATCAGACAGGCATTGTGTTGAATTCGGGTACCGTGTGGATAACGCGGTGCCCGACTTTTTTTAGGCTGCATTATTCACAAATTTTTGATGCTTTGCTTTATTGTTTTGTAATTCAATTAGTTGCTAAAAAAGACCATAAACTTGATTCCACTTACCGTAAAACGCTGCGAAAATTAGCCGTGGGCAACGTTGTCCCGCAAATAGTTTGCTCAATGTATTTTGATACGTTTCCGCCACCATTTCCGAGACGCCTTGCCCACATCTAATTTTCTTGGTGAATAATGCAGGTTGGAAAATAATCTACTCCCGGTATCGATACATTAACAGGGCGTAGCAATAGGGTTAATCCGGATGGATTTGTATCGTATATTAAGCTTATAGTTAAATTGCTGTTACCGAACTATGCCCCGGAGATATGTCAGAACCTCTAAGAAAATGAAATCTTTTTGAAGTCTTACTATAATTTTTTCAAAGAACATTACGCTCTGCTGATATTTGGTGCTGTATTAACATTTTTTTCAAGTTTTGGGCAGACCTACCTGGTATCACTGTTTATTCCTCACTTTCAGGATGTATTTGATTTAAGCTCCTCATACATGGGGCTTATTTATTCTATTGCAACAGTAGGCAGCGCGCTGTTACTGCCGATTGTAGGAAAGCAAATGGATCGTATTTCATTGAGGGCTTTCGCGTTAATAGTAGCGGCAGGCCTGTTTACAGCTACAGGTTTGCTGTCTATGACCCAAGGGATCATTACACTGTTTCTGGGTTTGATGGGTGTGAGACTATTCGGACAGGGGTTATGTATGCATACTTCCCAGACTGCGATGTCCCGCTATTTTGAAAAGAACAGAGGTAAAGCGCTTAGTTTGGCGGGATTGGGATTACCCTTCGGTGAAGCCATCCTACCGGTATCCGTTGCTTTTCTGATTTCAATGGGAGGTTGGCGATTCGGGTGGGCTATGATGGCTGTGGTAGTTGTCGTAATTATGGTTCCCGCAATTATTTTACTCCTTAGGCTGGGTAAAAATCAGGGTGATGTTCTTACGTCAGAAGCTGACGGCGGCAAGCCACCCGCCGGCGTAGGCGGCAAACAATGGACACGCACGGAGATGCTAAAAAACTGGCGATTTTATGTACTTGCTCCACCAGCTATTACGATCCCTTTTATGCTGACCGGATTGTTTTTGTATCAGGTTCCGCTGGCTGAGTCTAAAGGGTGGAGTGTTGAGTTAATGGCTTCGGGTTTTTTGGCTTTTGCGATCTCAAAGTCGGGTTTTTCGCTATTGAGTGGCCCAGTAATTGATAAAGTTTCCGCCCAAAAACTATTTCCGTTTGTATTGTTTCCTTTGTTGTTGGGAGTGTTTCTGTTGAATATCACAAACTGGACGGGAATCGTATTTGTATATCTCTTTTTTGCAGGAATGGCCCAGGGCGTTGAAGTAAATGTGAAAAACGCATTCATTGCCGAGCTTTACGGAGTTGAACATCTGGGAAGTATCCGAAGCCTGATGTCGGCATTGATGGTATTGAGTACTGCTGTCGCTCCGGCACTATTTGGTTATCTGATTGATCTGGATGTTTCCTTTACCTGGATACTGAATGGTGGCTTAATATTTATCGGAATAAACATCGTGTTTGCCATGATTATTGGCTGGTTGGCCAGGTAAAAAATAAACAGCAGTAGTTACATCAAAAAAAAGCCCGGCAAAACCGGGCTTTTAAAAAATCAAAAAGGGGCTGATAATTATCTGTCAGACCGTTCTTTTCGCGGACGTGCTTCGTTAACCGTGAGGCTGCGTCCGTCAAATTCCACACCATCAAGTTCCGAAATTGCAGATTGCGCTTCTTCGTCATTTGACATTTCAACAAACCCGAACCCACGGGATTTTCCGGACATTTTATCCTTGATAATCGACACTGAGTCGGTTGTTCCATATTCTTCGAAAGCTTCACGAAGGTCATCTTCACTGGTACTATAAGGCAAATTGCCTACATAAATATTCATAAATCGAGTCGTCTAATTGAGTAATTGCTTCCTGTAAGGGATTGCGGTGTACAGGAGAGCAAAGATTTAACCTCACGCTATCCGAAATTCACGCCAAACCTCTACAGATTCGTGGCAAATATACCAATAAAGTCAACAGAAAACTAATAAATTTATGTGTTTGTCCCGTTAATTTTTCAAGGACACATGTTCGGTTTGCAAAAGGAAATCTATGGAAGTAATTTTTGGATCAGGAGTTCCTGATAGTCAATAAGAAACAATTAACTCGAAAATAAAAAATCGTGAAAGCTCTTAATGTTACCCAGCCTGGAAAGGATTCGAGATTGATTTTGCAGAATTATCCGGTTCCGGAACCGGATGCCGATCAGGTGCTGATTCGCGTCCATTATACAGCAATGAATCGTGCAGATCTGCTTCAGATGGAAGGGCGCTACCCGGTACCTGAAGGGGTTAGCGATATTCCGGGTCTTGAGGTGGCCGGCATAATTAAAGAAACCGGAAGTAATGTAACTTCTGTTGAAACAGGGCAAGCCGTGTGCGCTTTACTCGATGGTGGCGGATACGCCGAATATGCCGTTGTCGATAACCGGATGATTATGCCGGTTGAGCCGCCGTTATCTCTAAAGGAGGCGGCCGCAATCCCCGAAGTATTTTTAACCGCCTGGCAGGCACTGTTCTGGCTGGGAAGGTTACAGGCTGATGAAAACGTGCTTATCCATGCCGGAGCGAGTGGAGTGGGGACAGCTGCCATTCAGCTTGCCCGAAAAATCAAGGATGCAAACATTGCCACAACGGCAGGATCACCCGAAAAACTTGAAATTTGTTCCAAACTTGGAGCGGATGTGAAAATCAATTATAAAGAGGAGAATTTTGGTGATGTGATAAACAAAACCTGGGGAGAATCTTCAGTAAATCTGGTATTGGATTTCATTGGAGCGCCGTACTGGCAACAGAATCTTAATGTACTGTCAATGGATGGGCGTCTGGTAATGCTTGCACTATTGGGCGGTGCAAAAAGCGAACTTTCCATCGGCCGAATCCTGCGAAAAAGATTGACGGTGAAGGGATCAACTTTACGGAATCGAAGCCGGGATTATAAAAGAAAACTTACAAAAGAAGTATATCAACAGGTTTTCCCGTTGATCAGGTCCGGCGATATGTATGCTGTTATAGATTCTGAATACCACTGGAGTGATGCCGAAAAAGCAAGGCAGCGCATGAATTCCAATCTCAATGCCGGTAAGATTGTACTCAGGGTAGCTGAAGATTGACGGTTATTCACTCACTGCTTTTATTTTTATAATCAGATCACCAGGTAATCCGGGACGGGCGATCTTCTTCTTCGATAACTTCATCATCTTCAACTTCCATGATCATGCCCTGGGGCTGTTCGAATGCTTCTTTGAGCCAGCCTGAGTTTTCGTCTTCTCTCATGTATTGTATAAACCTTCCCACGGTTGGAAGTGCTGATTGGGAACCCTGCCCGACAGAGCTGCCTTCAGGAAATCGAATTCTTCGGTCTTCGCCACCAACCCATGATCCCATAACAACCTGTGGAGTCATACCAACAAACCAGGCGTCGGCGCTGCGGTTGGTAGTACCTGTTTTACCCGCCATGTCCTGATCCAGCCCGTATGCCCAAAGTAATCGGCGTCCGGTTCCCTGCCGGATCACATCACGCATCATGTCAGTAACATAGTAAGCGGTTTCCGGACTGATGACTTCTTCTTGATGTTCATTATGGAATTCTGCAAGAATATTTCCGTCTTGATCTTCAATTCGACTAATTGCTCTTGGTTCAATATACACCCCTTGATTGGCGAAAGTGGCGTAAGCACTAGTCAATTCAAGAAGGCTTGATTCAGCAGTTCCGAGTGCAATGGACGGCTCACGGATCATCTCCTGCCTGTTGATACCCATGCTCTGGGCAAGGTCGGCGATTCGGTTGCTGGCGGTGTATAGATCTTCAAGCCGGTTAGTATCCGGGTTGCCGGAAAGTTCGGGTAACAGGCGTACCGTGACGTTATTCAAAGATCTGGCGAGTGCTTCCCGCAGAGGCACCGTATCATCGAGATGATCAATTACAGGGTCACGTGGGCTCCATCGCTGGCCGCTTTCATCAAAGAAACTGACCGGGTATTTCGAAAACTTGTGGTGCGGACGGTAGCCGTTGTCGATAGCAAGAGCATAGACAAAGGGTTTAAATGTTGATCCGGTTTGCCGCCTCGACTGATATACGTTATCCCGCTGGATTTCACCGTAGTCAGTTCCGCCAACCCAGGCAAGCACTTCACCTGATGAGGGATCTATACCGACAAACCCGCCTTCGATGCGTGTTCGGGCTTTTTTAACCGAATCAACAAAGGCTTCATCCCGCTTAAGCTCTTCTAATGCATCATCAGGAGAGTATCCTTCAGCCACTTTTTCGCGAAAATCTTCGGTTTCGCGGATAAAACTATCCAAAAAGCGGGGAAAATCATCCCAGAAGATATCCATATAGTCATCACTTCCGCTGGAGGTCCATGATGATTCAAAGTTTTCCTGTACCTGAACCACCTGCTCCTGAAGAGCAAGCTGAGCATACCGCTGCATACGGGAATCAATAGTAGTGTGAATTACCAATCCGTCCCGGTATAAGTCATAGCCGTTATCCTGCGCCCATTCCTGGATTTGTTGGCGCACATATTCCCCGAAATATCGAGTTTGCTGCCCCTCGCGAAACGGTGGATTAAACTCCAGGTCTATTGGTTCATCACGTAGGGCCACAAGTTCTTCGTGCTCAATAAAACCGTGCTTAGCCATTTGGGAAAGCACCACATTACGGCGCATTTGCGCACGTTCCGGGTTCCTCCGCGGATTATATAAAGAGACCGCTTTAAGAGAACCAATCAAGGTTGCGGCTTCAAGTACATTGAGGTCGCTGGCAGGCTTGTCAAAGTGAGTCAGAGCGGCAGTCTCAATACCGAAAGCGCTGTTACTGAATTCTACAGTATTCAGATACATCTCAATGATTTCTTTTTTGGTATAATTCCGCTCGACCTGAATTGCCGTAAGGATTTCGCGAAGCTTTCTGCGCACACTTACTTCACGGCCGATCTGCCGGTAAAGATTTCGTGCAAGCTGCTGGGATATCGTCGAACCACCTTGCGGATCTCCTCTCATGATGTGGTATGGAATAGCGAGGGTACGATACATATCCATTCCCCAATGGCCATAGTAGCGATGATCTTCTGTTGCAACCAGCGCATCAATTACATGGGAGGAAATATCATCATAACGGACGGCAGTGCGATTTTCAGTAAAATACTTATCAAGAATTTCTCCATCACGGCTTTTTACAAAAGAGGCCATATCTGTTCTCGGATTTTCAAGTTCCTCCAAAGAGGGCAACCCTTGTAACAGATAGACGAAAAAACTGCCGCCGGCGATTAGCAGAACAAGAAATACAATCGCGGTTCCTTTTAGTAAATTTGCCCAAGTCAATCCACCGCTGAAATCAAAAAAACGCCATCCGGACCCTGAAGAGCCCAAAGGAGGACCGTTGCCGTTATCGCGTGCAGAACCACCTCCTGAACCCGCTGAACCAGAATTTGTCGGTCCGGCAGTTCCTGTAGAACCTGCATCAGATGATTCTGAAGAACTTTCAGAACTCTCATGTTGCGAAAATGCCGGCTTTGCAGAAGATGAACCTGCACCCGGGTCGTTACTAATAGTGCCGGATTTTGCAGCTTCTTTTCTTATCTTCGCCTGTTGACGCCGGTATTCGGGGTCACTGAAATAGCGTTCTAAATCTTCTTTGTTGTTGTCCTGGCTCATGACCTAATTAATGTCTGTTAGAAAACTCAAAGTGGTACTAATTAAGGATTTCCAGCAGAATGAGTTACTTGTAATTGACCTTTACTTCCATCCCACATAACGGAATGAAACTCTTTATTGGCATACAAAATCAGGTTTCTATCTCTGAAAAAGTTGCCTGTATTCAGATAACGTTTTTCATTGATCATTTCATCCCTGACTTCATGATGATGCCCGCAAATGACGGTATCGGCCAGGTCTTGCAGAAGCAAACTCCGGCACCATTCATCCAGTTTCTGCCTGTTTGAGGTTAAAGGCCTTACGCTACTGACTTTTGAAAACCCTTTCATCAATTTTAATCCGGTTTTCTCCGGCAATATACGTTGATATAGCCATACAAAATAGTCATTTCGCAAAAACCGATGGATGATGGGCCTGGGCAGATTCCACTTAGATGAAGCGATACCATCACCGTGTGTTAATAATACACGGTGATCATCCCATATGACCATACGGTATTCGTGTTCGATATCAACTCCGTAATCGCGAAAAAATGAGCGCATCCAGTTGTCGTGATTGCCGGTGATGTAGAGTACCGGAAACCCGGATTCCGCAAGATTGATAATGGCAGATACGGCATCATTGGCGATATCAGGGCGGGACCCGGGATATTCCATCCAATAATCAAACAGATCACCTAAAATTACAAGTTTATTACAGTGATGTTTGCAGTAGTCCATCAGATCTACAAAATCCTGCTCAATTTTCCGGTTGGTAGTTTCATCAAATCCACCAAGGTGGACGTCCGCAATCAATAGGGCGCGATAATCATACTGCGGCTGGTTGATTGTTTGAGAAACAGTATCAGTCAATTCCGAAAATATCTTTCCACTCTTCAACTTCTTCATCGCTTAGCTGAACTCCGGGGTCCTCGCCGGGAACAGGTTTATTTTCGGAATAGTGATCGAATTTTGATGAACGATCCTCAGTAATCTGCGTTGCTGTTGTTACTTCGCATCCTGCCTGACGGGCATAACGCTGCACTTCCCGGTCATCGGAAACCACTGTCCAACGGTTATGGGATGCTTTCTTTCTGAGAATATTTCGAATCACCAAATCCGCTGGTTTATTCCCGCTGAATTTAAACTGACAGGTCTCCGGTTTATCAGGCAAGTGGATCGGGTGGCCATCAAATACCAGGTAGGCATGGCGATTATGCTTACGGCAAAACTGATCAACATACTGTAAAACCACAGTAATACCTTCAAGCCGGTTTCTGCTGTAAGCTTCACCGGCATGTGGCAGTTTATGCATTAAATTGTGAGCATCTATCAGCCAGTGCCTGCGCATAGGTGTTATTTGGTTCGGGTCATTACAAACCTGATAAAATCTTCCAGATCATGCCGCGGTTCATTTTCAGGAAGTTGATGAAGCAGCTCTATGGCGGTATCGGCATAATTCTGCATTTTTGCCCTAGCGTAACTTACGCCGTCCTTTTCCTTAACGAACCGGATAATCTCACTGATCTGTTCTTTGCTTTTGGACTTTTTGCGAAATTTCTGTTTAATGCTTCTGCGTTCGAAATAGCCGGAGCGATCGAGGGCGGCTATCAATGGCAGCGTAATTTTACGCTCGATAATGTCATTACCCTTTGATTTATCGGAATTGGTTTGTTCATAATCAAACAGGTCATCACGGATCTGAAATGCAATTCCCATATTAATTCCGATATCCCGCATAAGCTTCCGGGCTTCAGGATCATCGGTAGTACTGATGGCACCACATTCGGTACAGGCCGCAAGCAGGCTCGCTGTTTTTTCCGAGATGATCTGCAGATACTTTTCCTCATTCATATTAAGTAGCTTAGTCGCCTTAAGCTGTCTAAGCTCTCCTTCACTCATCTTTTTGACTGCTGTTGATAAGACTTTCAAAAGCTCAAATTCGTCATTGTCCAGAGCCACGAGCAATCCTTTTGATAACAGAAAATCACCCAGCAGTACACTTACTTTACTTTTCCAAAGCTTATTAATACTGAAAAAGCCTCGCCGTCTGTCAGCATTGTCAACTACGTCGTCGTGAATCAAAGTTGCCGAATGAAGCAGTTCAACCATAGTGGCAGCTGTGTAGCTCCGGTCATTTATATCGCCGAATATCCTTGCGGACAGGAAAACAAGCATAGGGCGCATTTGTTTGCCCCTGGTAACCAACATATAAGACAACACCTGATTCAACAGGAAAACATCTGTGCGAAGAGAATCTTTAAAAAATTTGTTAAACGTCCCCAGATTGCCGTATATAGGTTTGCGGATTTCGGCGAGTGACTTTTTGGCCAGACGCTGCTCGGAATTATCTGTGGAATCTGTTTTATTAACCGTTTCGGTTTCAATCATGAAAATGAAATCAATAGATGCGCTTGCAATGCATGCGTTGGAGTATACTCAGCCAAAAATATGAATATTCTTCTATAATAACATGGAATACAGAAATTCCCCCACAGGTAATGGTGAAAAGTCACATTGAAGAGACCTGCAACTACATACTGTACGCCATACGTATCTTTTGCCTTATAAAGAGCCGAGAATACTATTTTGATTACTTAACGCATTATTAATTGTTCAAGTTGCACATGGCAGGATGCCTGCTTAGTTTAACAGTGCTATTTTCTATTGACCAAAAAAATATTTAAGGGAAAGTTTTGAATACTATTAAAACAATAGGTGTATATACCAGCGGTGGCGATTCACCGGGCATGAATGCGGCTGTCCGGGCGGTTGTTCGGGCGGCAAGGCACTTCGATGTAAATGTGATAGGTATTCGCCAAGGCTATCATGGCATGATCAACAAGGACTTTGTTGAGATGGACGGAACTTCGGTATCAAATGTCATTCAACAAGGTGGAACGATATTAAAATCTGCACGATCAAAAGAGTTTGAGACGGAAGAGGGCAGAGCCAAAGCCGCTGAAAATATCCGGAATCAGAATATCGACGCACTTGTCGCTATTGGTGGCGACGGTACTTTTAGAGGTGCGACACTTTTTAATCAAGAACATGATATACCGGTAATCGGCATACCCGGCACTATCGATAATGATCTGTCAGGAACAGATGAGACGATCGGATACGATACTGGATTGAACACGGCTATGGAGGCAATTGATAAGATCAGGGATACCGCGGATGCACATGAACGGTTGTTTCTTGTCGAAGTGATGGGAAGAGAAGCCGGGTTTATAGCTTTGGAAACCGGAATTGCGGCGGGAGCCGAGTTGATTTTACTTCCCGAATCGTTGACCCGCCTGAATGAAGTTAAATCATCGCTAAGTGATGTCTTTAAGGCACAAAAGCGTAGCAGCCTGGTGGTTGTAGCTGAAGGTGATGAGACCGGAGGTGCGATCAAACTTGCCGACCAGTTGAAACCGGATTTTGGCAAATACGATATGAAAGTATGTATCCTCGGTCATATCCAGCGAGGTGGAACCCCTACAGCCAGGGACCGCGTATTATCCAGCAGATTAGGTGCAGCAGCAGTTCAGGCTCTCATGGATGGTCATACAATTGTTATGGTCGGCATTGTAAATGGTGAAATAAAAATATCTCCGTTACGCAATACCTGGTCGAAGCAAAAATTGATCAACTACGAGTTACTTGAACTTTCAAAAACACTGAGTTGATATATGGTAACGATCAGCACTGAGTCAGCTGCGACATTTAGTGATAGTGGTACGCTTGATAATGAACACAGCCGGTCTGAAGAGTCACTTCGGTCACTAAAAGATGGAACCGGCCCTGGTGCCGAATGGAGAGGCTGGATGGATCTTCTGGACCGGCCGGATGATGCTTTGATTGAGAAACTTGATCGAACAGCAAGACAAGTAAGAGATGAAGCCGATGTATTTATAGTTTGCGGAATTGGCGGCTCATACCTTGGAGCTCGTGCGGTTATAGATGCTCTAGTACCTCCGTTTTCGGAAAGCAGCCCGGAAATCATCTATGCGGGTCATCACATAAGCGGTGTTTATCACGAGCAGCTTATCAATTACCTTAATACACCAAAGCCGGACGGACGCCCCAAAAGTGTTTACGTAAATGTGATTTCCAAATCCGGGTCCACTACTGAACCGGCTATCGCCTTTCGCCTGCTTCGTGACTGGATGCACAAAACTTATGGAGATGATGCATCCAGGCGAATAATTTGCACAACCGGTGAGACAGGTGGCGCGCTGAATAAAGTTATTGATGCGTACGGCTATCCCAAATTCATCATACCGGATGATGTAGGCGGGCGGTTTTCGGTGCTTACGCCGGTTGGTCTGCTGCCAATTGCCGTGGCAGGTGTTGATATTCAAAGCCTGTTTTACGGCGCTGTAGATGCATACAACGACACCAATAAAGAGCCCTCAGAAATTTTAAATTATGCCGCGGTCAGGCATGCGCTATATAAAAAAGGCTATTATATAGATGCCTTGGCAACTATGGAACCGGCCCTTAGCAGCTTCGGAGGATGGATCCAGCAATTGTATGGTGAAAGCGAAGGTAAGGGCGGTGAAGGAATTTTTCCGACTGTATTAAATTATACTACCGATCTGCACAGCCTCGGGCAGATGATGCAGGACGGGCGCCGCATAATGATGGAGACTTTTTTGACGGTGAAACAGCCATTAAGTAATCTTTCAGTAGAGCGGGAGCCGGAAGATTTTGACGGGCTCAATTATCTGGCCGGTAAAACATTACATGAAATTAACAGACAGGCTTTTCTTGGTACTCATGAGGCTCATGAAAAAGGGCAGGTGCCGATATTCACGATTGAACTGAATCAGTTGAATGAGGTTGCTGTCGGACGGATGATTTACCTGCTGGAACTGGCAACTGCTGTGTTTGTGTATAATCTAAGCCAAAACCCGTTTGATCAACCCGGGGTGGAAGATTACAAAAAGGCTATGTTTAAATTACTTGGTAAACCATGACCTATGGCAACTGAAGGAAATTCATTTCAATTTATTGCGCTCGCCGGAAATATTGGAGCAGGTAAATCCTCACTGACTACACTGCTTGCTAAGCATTTCAACTGGAAAGCGTATTACGAAAGTGTCGATAATAATCCCTATTTGTCCGACTTTTACGATGATATGCGCAGGTGGAGTTTCAACTTGCAGATCTATTTTCTCTCCAGCAGGTTTCGATCACAGAAGAATATGATTAAAGCCGGCGAAAGTTTTATACAGGACAGAACAATCTATGAAGATGCTGAGATTTTTGCGCGCAATCTGTATGAAATGGGGTTAATGAGTAAAAGGGATTATGATAATTACGGAGCACTTTTTCACGAAATGGTTTCCTATCTGACGCCTCCTAATTTACTGGTTTACCTTAAAGCCGATGTTTCAACACTGGTACGCCAGATTGAGCAGCGCGGCAGGGATTATGAAAATACCATTAGTATTGACTACCTGAAACGGCTGAACTTACTTTACGAAGACTGGATTAAAAGATATCCCTATGATAAGCTGATTGTGGAAACCGATAATCTTGACTTTGTGAGCAACCGGGAAGACCTTGGTAAGATCATCTCCATGATAGAACAAAGGCAATTCGGATTATTTTCTTCGCGTTGAGTATGAATCAAACAAATCGTATATTTCAAAGATATACTGTTTGAGAATTACATGGTAATATTAAAGTACGACGAAATACCATTTGGTAAGTCTTCGAGGCATTTGCAACCTGATCCGTCAGAATTTGATTTTGACGGGCTGAAAGTAAATCAAATTGACCTTGAGATTAACTTTACCAAGAATGAAAGGTCAACAACCGTTGCATTTACCGTAACAAGTTCAATGGAGTTGATTTGCGATCGTTCACTTGACCCGTTTACCAAAGAAATGCGGGGTAGTTACCAGGTAATTTTCAAAATAGGTATTGATCCTCACGAGGAGGAAGATGAAGCCTGGAAGCGGTTGGACACTTCAACCAATAAAATTGATATCAGCAAAGAAGTGCGTGATACGATTTTACTGAGTGTTCCCATTAAAAAGCTTCATCCGCGGTATTTTGATGAACACGGAGAAGAGATTCCATTTGAAAAATCTTATCCGGATGAACCAAGTACTGATCCTCGCTGGGACAAGTTAAAAGAGCTTAAAAACAGAATTAACCAAAACTAAATAGGAAAACCATCCATACATGGCACATCCTAAACGGAAAACTTCGAAATCACGCCGCGATAAGCGTCGCACTCATAAAAACCTGGAATCTCCAACTCTCACAAAGTGTGACAATTGTGATGCGGTACATATGCGCCATCGTGCGTGCCCTGAGTGCGGATACTATCGTGGCCGCCAAGTAATGAATATTACTCAGGAAGTGTGATAATCCATCACGCATATATTCATGCAATAATTTAGTCGGATGATTATAGCAGTTGATGCCGCGGGGGGAGATTATTACCCGAAAAATCCTGTATCCGGTTCACTGGCCGCCCTTGAAGAACGCAGTGACCTGCAGATTATATTTGTGGGGCCAAAAGATGTGATCGAAAAAGAGCTCAGTGAGTATCAATACCCTCAAGACAGGGTTGATATTAAGGATGCACCGGAGGTGATCGGTATGCACGAGTCTCCGGCACAGGCGGTTAAAGCAAAATCAAAATCATCGATCGTAACCGGGCTCCGGTTAAATGCGAATGGTGATGCGCAGGCATTTGTAAGCGCCGGTAATACCGGTGCATTAATGGCCGCTTCAGCATTTATTCTCGGCAGACTCGATGGTGTAATCCGTCCGAGTATTGCCACTATCTACCCGAATATTCGAGGTATCGGATTGATGATTGATGTAGGTGCTAATCTGGAAGTTAAACCGGAGATGCTCCATCAATTTGGTACAATGGGCGAAATATATGCCC
This sequence comes from uncultured Chitinophagales bacterium, assembly GCA_964505385.1. Lineage (GTDB taxonomy): Bacteria > Bacteroidota > Rhodothermia > Balneolales > Natronogracilivirgulaceae > SLJN01. The sequence continues at coordinate 62,232 of CAZDIA010000007.1, read as the reverse complement.
GCAAGGTAATGAAAATAGAAAATCCGAGGGTAGGTTTGCTAAATGTAGGTGAAGAGGAAGAAAAGGGTACTGAGTGTCTGAGGACCGCCAATAAGCTTCTTCAGAGCCTGCCAAATTTTATCGGCAATGTGGAAGGGCGTGATATTCTTTTCGGTAATGCAGATGTGTTCGTCTGTGACGGGTATGTTGGTAACATCCTGCTGAAATTCGGGGAAACCATACCGGCTACCTTTGAGCACATCCTACTAAGGGAAATTGAACGCCAGCAAATCAGTTCCGATCAGGTTAAAGTTATTTCGAATTTACTAAAAAAAGCGTTTGAACCTTTCGATTATCAACGTGTGGGCGGAGTGCCTTTTCTTGGCGTTAACGGAGTAAGTTTGGTTGGGCACGGAGGCAGCACAACAACCGCTATAAAAAACATGGTATTAAGCGCTGCCAGCATGGTTGATGAAAAAGTAAACACAAAGATCGTCGATACGATAAATTAAAAATTATGGCAGAATCTTTACGTGCCAATATCACTTCAGTTGGCCACTATCTACCTGACTATGTACTTACGAATAAAGAACTTGAGCAGATAGTAGATACCAATGATGAGTGGATCAGAACACGTACCGGTATACAAGAGCGCAGAATCCTGAAGGATCCTGATAAAGCATCAGCTTACATGGGAATCGAAGCGGCACGTGAAGTAATTCGCAACCGCAATATCGACCCGCTTGATATTGATCTCATTATATTATCCACGGCAACACCCGATTATCTTTTTCCGTCAACTTCCTGTCTGATTCAGCGTGAAATCGGGGCTTTCAACGCTTATTGTTTCGATCTGATGGCCGCCTGTTCCGGCTTTCTTTATGCATTAACAAACGGAGCAACGTTTATAGAATCAGGGCGGTACAAAAATGTATTGGTGATAGGCAGTGACAAAATGAGCTCTATTACTGATTACACTGACCGCGCCACATGTATTCTGTTCGGGGATGCCGCCGCCGCTGTATTACTCGAACCTGCAGAAGATGATAAGGGAGTGATCGACTGGATACATCATTCTAACGGAACGGGTGCCGAGGTGCTTCGCCAGGAGGCTGGTGGTAGCTTAAATCCTGCCACTCACGAAACCGTTGAGCAGAGAAAACACTATATTTTCCAGGATGGAAAAGCCGTTTTCAAAAAAGCGACGGAAGGGATGGCGAATGTTTCCAGAGAAATCATGGATCGAAATAACCTCAATAATGAAGATGTAGATTGGCTGGTACCTCATCAGGCAAATTTGCGTATTATTGATGCGACAGCCCAAAGAATGGGGCTGAGCAATGAAAATGTCATGGTGAATATTGATAAATACGGAAACACGACCACAGCCACTATTCCACTTTGCCTCTATGACTGGCAGCCCAGGCTGAAAAAAGGAGACAATTTGATCCTCTCAGCATTTGGCGGAGGGTTTACCTGGGGTGCCGTATATGTAAAATGGGGTTTGGAAAACTGATCATATGAAAAAAGCATATTTATTTCCGGGCCAGGGCTCTCAATTTACTGGGATGGGTCAGAACCACTACGGATTTAATCCCATATTTAAAAGATTTTGTGATCAATCTTCCGAAATTCTCGGTCTGGATCTTATTTCTATCATGTTTGAAGGACCAGAACAGGAGCTCAAACAAACCCGTAACACACAGCCTGCTATATTTCTGCATAGTATTGCGCTTTTTGAGTCATTAAAACAGCAACCGGATATGGTAGCTGGTCATAGTCTTGGGGAATTTTCAGCACTTACCGCCGCAAGAGCTCTTGATTTTGAAGATGCTTTGCGACTTGTTAGAAAACGCGGTGAGTTAATGCAGGAAGCCGGCGAACAACAAAAAGGATCAATGGCTGCTGTAATTGGTATGGATGATGCCGATGTTGAAAAAACCTGCATAGATGCCGCCGAAGAAACCGGCGAAGATGTTGTTCCGGCCAATTATAATGCTACAGGTCAACTTGTAATATCCGGATCGGAATCCGCTGTGGATAAAGCTATCGATCTTCTGAAAGAGAAAGGCTGCAAAATGGCGAAAAAGTTGCCGGTAAGCGGAGCTTTTCATTCCGCTCTTATGCAGCCGGCCCGCGACGGCTTAAGGGAAGAGTTGGAAAATGTAAAGATCAAAAAAGCCGAATACCCGGTTTATGCCAATGTAAACGCTGAACCGACCAGTGACCCGGAAGCGATACGCAACAACCTTATAGAACAGTTGCTAAATCCGGTAAAATGGACTCAGACTATTCAGGCTATGCAGAAAAATGGTGCAGGTTTCTTCATCGAAGTCGGGCCGGGTAAGGTACTGCAGGGTTTGGTAAAACGAACACTTGGCAGCAACGTGGAAATCATGGGATATCAATAAAAGATTTATATGTCATTTGAACTGAATCAAAAAGTTTGTCTCGTAACCGGAGGAAGCCGGGGGATTGGTAAATCGATCGCACTCACACTTGCCCGAAACGGAGCAAATGTAGCCATCACTTACTCCCGGTCAGCAGATGCCGCTAATGAAGTGGTTAAGCAGATTGAAATGCAGGGAGTTAAAGGTATTGCCATACAGGCTGATGCCGTAGATGGAGACAAAGCGAATGAAGTAATTCAGCAGCTCAGCAAGGATTGGGGGAGTCTGGATGTGCTGATAAATAATGCCGGGATAACCCGCGATACGCTCATCATGAGAATGAGTGAAGAGCAATGGGATGAGGTTATAACCACGAATTTGAAAAGTGTTTTTAATTATAGTAAAGCGGTAATCCGGCCAATGATGAAGCAGCGTGGAGGCTCTATCATTAATATTGGCTCGGTAGTTGGTTCCGGCGGGAATGCGGGACAAACCAACTATGCCGCTTCCAAAGCCGGGATCATTGGTTTTACTAAATCTCTGGCGAAAGAAGTCGCATCCAGAAATATTCGGGCAAATGTAGTTGCTCCCGGCTATATCACAACTGAAATGACGGAAGAGCTGAACGAAAAACAACTTGAAGCTATTAATGCCGCTATCCCACTGGGGCGGCCGGGTGATAGTGAAGAGGTAGCAAACACCGTTCAGTTTCTGGCATCTCCGGCCTCAAGCTATATAACCGGGGCCGTTATCCCGGTTGATGGCGGCATGGGGATGTGATTTGTTTATAACAGTTTTTGCAGATACTGGAAACTCTTTTTATCATTACCTGATTTTAATCTCAAACAACTCACAATAGTAACTGAAAAGGTACCATCATGGCTAAAGATATCGAAGCAGAAGTAAAAAAGATCATAGTTGACAAACTCGGAGTAGACGAGTCTGAAGTTCAAAAAGAGGCGAATTTCACCAATGATTTGGGTGCAGATTCCCTTGACACTGTTGAACTTATAATGGAGTTCGAAAAAGTTTTTGATATCAGCATTCCTGATGAAGATGCTGAAAATATCACTACTGTTGGTGACGCCATTAAATATTTGGAAGAAAAAGTTTCCTAAATCCATGATAGGATAAATGTCAGACAGAAAACGAGTTGTTATAACCGGAATCGGTGCTCTTACTCCTGTAGGAAAGGGTGCGCCGGAATATTGGAATGGTTTGGTTTCCGGTAAAAGCGGAGCCCGGACGATCACGCATTTCGATACTGAAAAATTTGCGACCAAATTCGCCGCACAACTGGACGACTACAAGGCATCCGATCATATGGATCCTAAAGTCGCCCGGCGAATGGACAAATTTTGTCAATATGCGATGATAGCCGGGGAGGAGGCTATCCAAGACTCCAACATTGATCTTGAATCTGTGGATTTGACCCGTGTGGCAACCTTGATCGGATCAGGTATTGGTGGTATGGAAACCTTCTACAAGCAAGCGGTCGATTTTCATGATAAAGGCCCGCGTGCGGTATCACCTTTTTTTATTCCAATGCTGATCCCTGACATTGCAGCAGGTCAGATTTCAATTAAATACGGATTCCAGGGCCCGAATTTCTGTACAGTTTCGGCGTGCGCTACAGGCTCCCACAATATCGGTCTGGCATATGACGCGATTCAAAACGGGCAGGCTGATTACGCAGTGGCAGGCGGGTCGGAAGCACCAATTTTCGGTATGGGGGTTGCGGGGTTTAACTCGATGCGGGCGATGTCAACTCGTAATGACGAGCCTGAAACCGCCTCGCGACCCTTTGACTCAACTCGTGATGGCTTTGTTCTCGGCGAGGGATCGGCTATTGTATTTTTGGAAGAAATGGAATCAGCAGTGCAAAGAGGTGCACGTATTTATGCCGAACTCACCGGTTACGGATTCACCGCTGACGCCTATCATATCACCGCACCGGATCCGGATGGAAGCGGCGTGATTCTCGCTTTGAATGCTGCTTTAAAATCCGCCGGGATTTCACCTGAAATGGTGGATCATATAAACATGCATGGCACATCTACACCACTTGGTGATGTAGCCGAAACCAATTCAATAAAAAAGGTTTTTGGCGACCATGCTTATGATATCAATTTAAATTCAACCAAGTCTATGACCGGGCATATGCTCGGTGCAGCCGGTGCAGCAGAGTCGGTAGCGACTATTCTCGCAATTTACCATGGCATTGTTCCGCCTACCATAAACTTCTCAAATCCTGATCCTGAGTGTGATTTGAACTATACCTTCAATGAAGCTCAAACAAGAGATTTGAAATACGCTATGAATAACGCTTTTGGATTTGGCGGCCATAATACAACTTTGGTTTTTAAAAAATTTGAAGGATAAGTTTTGATTAGTGGTATTCGGGCATTTTTTAAAAGAAAATCGCTCGATAAAACCTCTTATGCGATTATCACCAGGCTTGAAAAGTTGCTTGGGATATTCATTACCCGCCCGGATTTATTCCTTCGGGCGTTACGGCATCGCTCATATATAATTGAGCATGATCTACAGTCAACGGACTCATATGAGCAACTCGAATTTCTTGGAGATGCCGTGCTTGACCTGATCGTATCCGACATGATCTTCGAGCGTTATTCCGATAGAGATGAGGGTTTTATGACTCAGTTACGATCTAAATTGGTAAAAGGGGAACATTTGGCTAAGCTTGGTGGTTATCTTGAACTCCAAGACCTGATACAGGTTGGCTATCGAGTCAAAAACCAGGGTATTGAACAGTCGCAAAGTGTACAAGCTGATATCTTTGAAGCGGTTATCGGGGCGTTGTACAAAGAAACAGGATACGATAAAACATACCACATCGTAAGCTCTTTGTTTGACAAATTTATTAACCTTGATGAAATAATCGCAGTTGAAGATAATTATAAAAGTATGCTGCTTGAATATGCACAGGCTAATAAAATGTCTATACCGGAGTACGAGGTGATTGATGAATCCGGACCCGGTCATGATAAAACATTCAGTGTACAGGTTGTTATAAATGAACAAGTACGAGGCCGGGGAATTGCAAAAAGTAAAAAGAAAGCCGAACAGCTTGCCGCTCGTGAAGCTTTGAAAAAGTATTACGAATTAAATTAATAGGTTTGTTATGAGTCATGAGATTCGAGAACCACTTCTATTGGAGAAAAGTAAGCCGGGATGTAACGGTTACTTACTGCCGGAACTTGATATACCGGAGAAACCATTATCAGAACTGATCCCAGAGCAGCATTTACGCTCTCAACCTCCTGAACTGCCTGAGCTGCCAGAAAATGAAGTAGTTCGCCACTTTACCCGGATATCGACCAAGAATTATCATATTGATAAAAATATGTATCCGCTGGGAAGCTGTACGATGAAGTACAATCCCAAGGTTAATGAAAAAGCAGCTTCTATGCCCGGCAATTTCGATATTCATCCGCTGGCACCGGAATTCGCCTCGCAGGGTGCACTTCAAATTCAGTACGAGCTGAAAAATATGCTGGCCGAAGTATGCGGAATGGATGATGTGTGCCTGCAACCAGCTGCCGGTTCCCAAGGGGAACTTACCGGAATTATGCTCATTAAAAAATATCATGAGGATCGGGGAAATACCCATAAGAAATACATTATGGTTCCTGATTCCGCCCATGGTACTAATCCCGCATCAGTTAAAATCAGTGGATACCAGGTTATCAACCTGAATACTGATGAAAACGGACTGACTGATATGGAAGAGTTCCGGGAGAAGCTAAGCGACGAGGTTGCCGGCATTATGCTTACCAACCCGAGCACCGTGGGTTTATTCGAAAGCAACATCGAAGAAATCCGGGACTTGTTGCAGAGTGTAGATGCGCTGATGTATATGGATGGAGCTAATCTCAACGCTCTGCTTGGCATTGCAAGGCCTGGTGATATGGGTTTTGATGTCGTCCATTTTAATCTGCATAAAACTTTTTCTACTCCGCACGGTGGAGGAGGTCCCGGTAGCGGACCAATCGGCATCAGCGAGCGACTCAGAAAATATCAGCCCGGGCCGGTAGTACAGTTCGACGGAGAAAAATATTCCTGGGATCATGATCGCCCGGATAGCATTGGCAAAATGCACGGTTTTTATGGCAGTTTCGGGATGATGGTGCGAGCTTGGGTTTATATCCGTTTGCATGGGGCAAAAGGATTGCGGGAGATCAGTGAAAATGCTGTACTTAACGCAAATTACCTCATGCACCGACTTCGTGATTATTACGAACTACCCTATGAAGGCCCTGTGATGCACGAAGTTGTTTTTTCCGGAAATAAGCAAAAAAAGCAGAATGGAATCAAAACTCTCGATATTGCCAAGCGTATCCTCGATTATGGCTACCATGCACCTACGGTTTATTTCCCGTTGATTGTTCCTGAATGCCTGATGATTGAACCTACCGAAAGTGAATCAAAGGAAAATATCGACGGGTTTTGCGATGCTATGATCAGCATTGCCAGAGAGTGTGAGGAGAATCCCGAAGTGGTCAAAACGGCACCTCATAACACAGAAACCCGCAGGCTTGATGATGCTTATGCAGCCAAAAATATAAATATCAGGTGGGAGCGTAGTTCTTCTGAAGAAAAAGAAGAGGAAAAAACTGCGGTTTCCTGATTTCTTAATTGATTATACGAATTCAAGCCCGGCTTTAAATTTTAAAAAGCCGGGCTTTTTTCTTGCATCCCATCCCGAAAATTATACATTTGAGAACTTTATCGGACTGCACAAATCCAGGCGTTGTTACCTTATTATTCGGTGGGATACTGAATATATAAGTCAAGTCAATTCAATTCACCATAGCATCTTGATTTCTCATGACACCAGCAACTTTAGAATGTGATATAAAAAAAACAACTTCAAGCAGAATTAAAGACGTTGATTTTGCCAGGCTGACGTTTGGCGAAACGTTTTCAGACCATATGCTTACTATCGATTATAGTGGCGGCAAGTGGCAAAAGCCGGTTATTGAGCCATATGGAGAGGTGTCGATGTCGCCGGCGGCCAAAATTATGCATTATGGCCAGGGAGTTTTTGAAGGGATGAAAGCTTTCCGCTATTCTGACGGCAGAGTAAATATGTTTCGATTCTATGAGCACTACAAGCGGATGAGACGCTCATGTGAAAGACTACAAATTCCTTTTGTTGATGAAGAGGCATTTATAGAAACGCTCAAAAAGCTTATTGATCTGGATAGGGATTGGGTTCCCCGGGATAAATTTAAATCATTGTACGTCAGACCTTTTGTATTTGCAACCGACGCTTCATTAGGAATGTGCGCTTCTGAAAGCTACCGATATATGGTGATTACATCGCCGGTAGGCGATTATTATAAAGAGGGAATTAAGCCCGTTTCGCTCACCACAACTCCTGAATATGTGCGGGCGGTTAAAGGCGGTGTTGGCGAAGCAAAAACACCTGGCAATTATGCCGCCAGCTTGTACCCAGGATATAAGGCCAATGCCGAAGGGTACACACAGGTGCTTTGGCTCGATGCCATTGAAAGCCGATATGTGGAAGAGGTCGGCACAATGAATATCTTTTTTGTAATGGACGGAAGGTTGATAACACCCTCGCTCTCCGGAAGTATACTTCCCGGAGTTACGAGAAAATGTGTGCTTGAGCTTGCGCGTAAATGGGATATGCAAGTTGAAGAACGCCAGGTATCCATCGATGAATTATTCCGCTCGTATAATGAGGGCAAGTTATCCGAAGTATTTGGTTCCGGCACGGCGGCAGTCGTTTCTCCGGTGGGGTTAATTCATCATGAAGGTGAAGAGATTAAACTGGACCAGGATAAAATGGGGCCGATAGCACAGCAGTTATATGATACCATTACGCAGATTCATCACGGTGAGCAGGAGGATGAACTGGGCTGGTGCCGGGTGATATAATATTTGTCGACGCCGGTTAAACGAAAAACTGTAATCTAATTAATTCACAATCCGGGGATTTTGTTCAATCATATGGCAGTGCGTGCCGTTATGTATTGTAGTAGCATCAAAAACATTGCTGAAATTTTAGCCTCATTGTGATGATCAAAGGGTTAGTCGCGCTGTCAGTATTTTTATTGTTTGTATTGGCTTTTGGTGGTTTCCTGGGTGGATTTGCACTACTTGCAGATCCTACAGGCGCTTTGGTCGGGTTTCCGGATAACATGATTGACCGGCTACCAGTATCTACTTACACCTGGCCGGCCGTGTTTCTTGTTGTTGTGTTTGGCATGGCTCCGGCTTATACTGGATTACGCATGTCAAGAGCTTTGTTTTCGGATTCACAGCTTTTCCCGAATATCATGGCCATGTTATCTATTTCAGTCATTTATTTGGGATGGCTATCATTGCAGATTTACTTGCTGGGCTGGGGGCATTATATACAGACACTGGCAGTTGTTCTTTGTATCCTTCTCTTGTTGACCGGCCTGATTTTATATATTTCAACTAACCAGCCTGAGCGATGAAATCAATGGGTCACATCTTTTTGTTTTTTAGCTGCGGTATTTTTGCGGTTGCGTTTGGTGTAGGGCAGATATACGGTAAATTGTGCACCGCCTGAATCAGAGTCTTCAACCATAATATTACCGCCATGTTTCAAGACGATGTCGCGGGTGATGGCAAGACCTATACCGAGGCCGAAATCGCCACCCTGGGTTTTTGTAGTAAAATCAGCATTGAAAATGCGGTTTTTAAATTTTTCCGGAATGCCTGGTCCATTATCAGCGAATGTGACAAATACATAATTATCATCTATGACACCGCTTTTGATTTGCAATTCGCTTTCTCCGTTTTCCATAGCTTCACATGCGTTGATGATAATGTTTGTCCAAACCTGATTAATCTCCCCGGGTATGCAGGTTATGTGGGGCAACTCTTCTAGCTCCAGAGTAAGCGATACTTTTTTCAGTCTGTTGTTGAGCAATAGTAAGGTATCATTTAATCCATCGAGAATATTAACATCCTGGAAATCCGAACGATCCTGACGACTGAAATTTTTCAGGCTTTTTACAATTTCAGAAATGCGTTCGGTACTCGTATGGCTCACATGAAGGAACCAGCCTGATTCAAAAAATTCTGTGGCTTTTAAAAGCCATTTTTCTCTCGATTTTTCATCATCTGGCAGATTTGGTTTTAATTGTCCCCAAAGCTCTTTGGGCACATAGGACATCCTGCGATGCAACTGCCTCTTGACTTCAGGAAACATCTGCGATATCTCTTTTATCTGGAGCCGTTGACTGTTCGTATCATTAAAGGATGATTTTGTGCCGGCTTCAAAAAAATCAAGAGCAACAATTCTGGGGATTTCAATATCTTTTTCAAAAAGCGCCCTGAGAGTCAATAGAAGATTTTCATTTGAGCGTATCAAAGAAGATGCCGGGTTATTAAGCTCATGGGCAACTCCGGCTACAAGCTGTCCTAAAGTTGCCATCTTTTCGCGATGCACCAGTTGGTGTTGGGTTTCTTCCAGCTGATTAAGAGCTTTTTGCAGGTGATTACGCTCTTTTTCAACTTTGGTATTCATCCCATCCAGTTCAAGGTGAACTTTGATCATGTGTTGGTAGCGGTCCAGCATATTTCCTATAACCAGTTGAAGAAATAAGCTGCTTACTTCGTGATGCTCGCTGGCGAGTTGGTTAAAATGGTCATCCTCGATTTTTATAAGTGTACAGTCCGTTGAGGCACGCGCAGTAGTAAGTGCCTCTTCTCCGGTACAGAAAGATATCAGGCCAACCAGTGAACCGGGACCGAGCCAGTCGATTTTAACCTCCTTGCCGGTATCATTTGTTTTAATCAGCTCAACGGTACCTTCGAGCAAGATATGTAATGCGTCATTAAGTTGGCCTTCAACTGTGATTTTTTCACCGGAAGTAAGTGATTTTTCCGGAAGTGTAACTTCCACATTTTGCCTGAAAAGCTGCCGAAGTTCTTCAACAAGTTTTCTCGGATCTCGTAGCCACTGTTTGGTGAAGTTGAGAATCATAGGGAGTTGAGTTAAGCATCGCTGACACCACCACGGTCGTGAATGGCCTCACTTAATTTTTCTGCATCCAGAATGCTCATATATGGAAGCAGATTTCGCTCATTTTCAATTACATAATCGGTTAACAATTCACTTGCCGCTTTTTGTAATTCTTTGGCATCCCATGGCTTAGCAATATAATGGCGAAGACCGCCCTTATTTAGCCCTTCGATGGTATCGTCATGACCGGCCTGACCGGTAATAAGCATTTTCCTGCTGGGTTGTGTGTCTTCTTTGGTATGCAGCTCAATCAGTAAATCGACACCATTCTCACCGGGTAAAATATGATCACAAACCATTAACCCGATTCGGTTACCGGAGGAGATAATTTCATCAACTAATCTTTTAGCCTCTTCGGCGGTTTCAGCCATTTCGATCGGGAACTTTTCCTCAAAATCGGAAAGGTCTCTGACGATTGCGTCGAGAACATCCGGTTCATCTTCGACAACTAAGATATAAATTTCAGAAGCCATAGTAATTCACGAGTTATTAGTTAAGTAATAGTGGCCAGTATATTAACGCATTGGCAATAACAATAATGAGCCCGATAATTCCTATAATCAGACCGCCTTTGGCCATATCAGGTGTTCGGAGTATACCTGTAGACATGGCAATCGCATTCGGCGGAGTGGAAATCGGCAGAATCATCGCAAGACTGCAAGATACACTGATTACAAGACCGATAGTGATTAAACCAAATGGTTCCGGCAGCACACCGGCAGACCAAAGGCTAATTCCCAGCGGCATAACCAAGGTAGCTGTAACTGTATTGGACAAAAAGTTGGACAGACCGATACTGATTAACCCAAAAGTGAAAACGAGGGCAAAAGCGCCAAGCGCAGCCCAGTTGATGCCGCTTATCATCCACATTGCCAATCCGGTTTGATCCATCGAAAGACCGAGGGATATACCGCCTGCTACTAGCCATAGTACTTCCCAGGGCAGGGTTCTGATATCATCCTTATCCAAAACACCGGTTGCGATTAACCCGGCTATCGGGAAAAAAGCAACCATGTTGGAGGATACTCCATGCTGATTCTCGGTAATCCAGAGCAATACAGTAATGCCAAAAATAAAGTAAAGAATAATCGCTTTTGGGGAAGTTAAAAACTCGCCCTTCATATTAAGATTAAAATTCTCTATCGAAGGTTTAAATACTTTGAGAAGAATCCACCAGGCGGCCAGCAGCATAATTACGACTACCGGAGTTGTATACATCATCCAATCGGTAAAAGAAACCTGCCTGCCGGTATCCTGTATAGCTGCAAGTACAATAGCATTAGGTGGTGTGCCGATTGGGGTAAGTATCCCGCCAATGTTGGCAGCAAAAGGTATACTTAATGCAAGCCCGATTTTGAAGCGGTCCCCGGTTTCGAGCTGTGCAATAATCGGGAGAATCACCGTCATCATCATGGCTGTTGTTGCGGTGTTGCTCATAAAAGCTGAAAGGACGGCAGTAACCAACATTAGCCCGAGAACGATGTAAAGAGGGCGTGTGCCGAAAGGTTTTAGCAAGTACCGAGTGAGGTTGCGGTCAAGTTTATATTTTACCGCCCCGGCAGCAAGCATAAATCCACCTAAAAACAGGATGATGATTGGGTTGGCAAGCGTACCGAAAAATTGTTCATAGGAGGTCGGCTCATAATCGACTTTCCTGTGCCAGGGGTCGGTTATAACCGAGTCATCCTCCTGTATCGATGGGGATGAAATGCGGGCAATATCGTTTTCTTTTTGAATATCCCGTAAGTCTTCAATGTGTTTTGTTTCGTCATCTCTCACAATCCAGACTGATTCATGCTCGGTCAGTGCTTCGGGTGGTATTTGCCACGTTTCATTTTCGATATGATCGATAGAAGTGACGGGAAGCTCAGCATCCTGGTAAACCGGACCTTGAGCACTCAAAAGAAGCACCTGAAGGAAAATTACCGACATGGAGGTAGCATAAATCGGGATGGGTTCAGTCATCCAGAAAATTGCGGCCATCAAAAATATGCCAAGCGTAATATGTCCGGCAAAAGACAGGCCAGGTAGTGAGAGAAAAATAGGTGGAATTAATAATCCGATAACACCCACTAATAAACCAACAGTCTGTTTGGTTGACAAACCGAAAACAGAGAACTTCATGATATAAATGATTCCTTAAGTATGATATTTGTAGTTTACTCTTTAAAGCGTTGCAATCTATGGAACAACTTTGAATCTGGCATGAAGATAGAAATAAGTTAAAAAGTTATTTCTCTTTATTTTCCACAGTACGCAGGTACTCAAGCATATAATCAGCTACTTCATCAGGTGCTTCAGCTGAAATCATATGACCGGCACGAGGGATGTGAATAAGCTTGGAGTTAGGGATTAGTCGACTCAATTTTTCGGAGTGTTCGGGAGGAGTGGCGATATCATCTTCACCGGTCAGAATTAATGTCGGGCATTGGATACGAAACAATTCACCACTGATGTCTTTACGGTTGATCGCACCATTAACGGCTTTCAAAATACCTTTTCGGTTGTTAGACAATAGCCGGTTTTTCCAGATCATCTGCTCTTCATATAATTCGTAATCTTCACGGAAAGCGGGCCCGAAAATCTTCCGCAAGACCTTTCCTGTAACAAGCGTGTAACCGAACCATCGGCCGATTCTGCTGATTTTTTTCATGTCACGATACTCATCTTCAGATACCGAATCTGCTGAAGTTGACATCAGAGTTAAGCTTCGAATCAGCTCTGGCTGGCGGGCAGCTACCTTGAGGCCAATATATCCGCCCATCGATAACCCGGCATAATGAACAGGAGCGATATTCAGTTGTCTTATCAATTCAATCGTATCGGTGGTGAGAGTATCCATATCGTAGCCATCAGGAGGTGACTCACTTAATCCCTGCCCGCGAAAATCAAAACTGATACACCGGTAATCGTCCTGCAGTCTCTCTATTTGAAACTCGAACATTTGACTACTGAAGAGTAGTCCATGTGCAAAAAGAACAACAGGCTTTTCACCGCCTGTATCCTCATAAAATATAGAAGTATTGTTGATTGACAGTTCAGACATTTATTAATTGATATTTGAAGCTTAAAGTTTAACTTCTGAAATTATTTAGCAAAAAACTTTTAATTTTATGTATCCCCTCCTGTTTTTTATAGAGAATTTTAAGATGTTAAGAATTCAAGAAAACAAGAGTAGTTTGAAGGAGCGGCCGGGATATGGTTCCGGCCTATCCGGTTTAGAGTCTACTATTATTTAATTTTAATAGTAAATAAATTATTGTTAATATCACGCAACCACTTTTACCTAACGAATGAGTGTTGTAGTTTTGATAAGAGTAAACATACTATAATTAATTACTATAATGAAAGTCGTTCTACTATCTGTTTGTGCATTGCTGGTCTTTACTATGGATGTTTTTGCAGGCGGTTACCAGCTCAATTTATTTGGTATCCGGCAGGTTGGAATGGCCCATGTGGGCACACCCATGGCTGATGACGCCGCAAATATGGCGTTTAATCCTGGAGCTATCGGTTTTTTGTCAAAGAATGAAATAATCGGCGGCTCCAGCTTAACTTTTATCAATACTGGTTACCAGGCGCCTGCTCCATCTACCTACGAAGCATCAACGGAAGCTCGTGTAAATTTTCCGTTCAATGCGCATGGGGTATGGAGACATGAAAACAGCGGTTTTGGTGCCGGAGTTTCTGTATATACGCCCTATGGCAGCTCGGTAGTTTGGCCGGAAGGTTGGAAGAATCAGTTTTTGCTCCAGGAGATATCACTGCAATCGGTATATGTTCAGCCAACGGTGGGGTATCAAGTTAACGACTTTATTGCTATAGGCGCCGGCTTGGTATATGGTTACGGTATGGTAAATCTGCAGCGATCACTCCCGATAGCCAATACTGACGGCAATTATGGAAGAGTGGAACTGGACGGCAGCACTTCAGCTATCGGGTATAATCTTGGTGTGATGATAAACCCGGCTCATAATATTACTATTGGTGCTGGCTATCGGTCGGGTTTAGATATGGATGTGGAAGGTGGCGATGCTGATTTTCGGGTAGCATCATCACTTGAAGCCAATTTCCCTCAAAATAATCAGTTTGATGCCTCACTTCCCTTACCCGCAGTTTTTACCATGGGTGTGGCTGTGGATGTTACACAGCAACTGCGTATTGCCGGGCAGGCTGATTTCACTGAATGGAGCGCTTACGAGGAGCTCGCGTTTGATTTTACCGAAAACACTCCTCAACTGGAAGATAGCCGGGAACCAAGAGATTATGAGGATACCTGGATATTCAGACTTGCTACGGAGTATCAATTAAATGATCGTATGCAGCTACGCGCCGGAACCTATTACGATATGTCACCAGTACAAGATGGATATATGACTCCGGAAACCCCGGATTCTGACCGAGTATCTGTTGCGGCGGGCTTCAGCAGTGAACTGACTGAACAATTAAGTGTCAATCTTTCGCTGATTCATATCCGCTCGCAGGAGAGGGAACAAACAGAAACTGACCTGGAACAGGCGGGCACCACCGGAATGATGCCCGTGGGTACTTTCCAGACTTATGCCTGGATTCCGGGAATTTCATTTTCATTTTCTTACTAAACCATCTGATTTATGTATCGAGTGCACTTTTTATCAGCGGCGGGTATTCTGTTCTTTTTGATGATCTTCAAAGGCTGTGAACCCGCATTTGAAGATCAAAGTCCCGACCCGGGAGAAGCAGATTTTACCCGCTATGTTGCAATTGGAAACTCTTTAACTGCCGGATTTACCAACAATGCCTTGTATAGAGAGGGGCAGCTTCGATCATTCCCCAACCTGCTTTCACAGCAGATGCAGGATGCGGGTGGTGGACCTTTTGTTCAACCTCTTGCTGAGCCGGGAGTCGGTTCCGGTCAGGATGGTAATGCCCGGTTGGTGTTACAAGTTACGGCGGATGGTGACTTTGCTCCGGTACCGGGAGCTGAAGAAGGGCAGGATATATTTTCAGATCCGATAAATGATCAGGGGCCTTTCAACAATGTAGGCGTACCCGGTGCAAAGGCTTTTCATTTGATAAGTGATGAATACGCTGCTCAGAACCCATTTTTCGGCAGATTTGCCAGTCGCGAGGATATTTCAGTATTGGAACAGGCGCTTGAACTTGAACCTACTTTTTTTACAATCTGGATTGGCAGTAATGATATTTTGAGTTGGGCCACTTCTGGTGGAACAGGTGATGCTGAAGGCGGCACTGGAGCTGATGATATAACCGGTGAAGAGCTTTTCAGCGCAAGTACCGAAGAACTTTTGACTCAACTAACAGGCCAGGGTGCAAAGGGGATCGTAATGAATATCCCTGAAATCACAACTATTCCTTTTTTCAATGTCGTCCCGTGGAATGCACTTGAATTAGGCGAAAATCAAGCTCAAGAATTACAAAATGGATATGAGCAGGAGCTGAGTAACTTGCCATCGCATATGCGTGAAGAATTTGTTCCCGACTTTCAGGAGGGTGAAAATGGATTTATAATTGAAGATCCCGACCGTGAAGATGCATTTACTGAGGATTTGGAATTTCGAATGGCAACGGAAGAAGATAAAATACTTTTCACTATCCCTCAGGACTCGCTGCAGCCACCGCCGGAAGGCCCCGGATGGGGAAGCGCGCAACCTATTCCTGATCAATACACTCTTCGAGAGCCGCAGGTTGAAATTGCTGAACAAACGATCGAAAGCTTTAACCAAATAATTCAATCAAAAGCCAATGATCAAAACCTTCCGGTATTGAATGTAGCAGAGTTGATGGAGCGAGCGGAAACCGGTATTCTGTTTGATGGTGCCGAGTTGACGACAGAATTTGTAACCGGTGGACTTTTTTCTCTTGACGGAGTCCACCTCACAGATCGAGGGAATGCACAATTGACAAATGAAGTGATTGAGCTCATCAATGATGAATACAATGCAAGCCTGTCACCTGTAAATGTTGGAGATTATCAGGGAGTTAGATTTCCTTAGCCTGCATTATTCACCAAGAAATTAAGCTGTGGGCAATGCAGTCCACAGCTTAATTTCGCAGCGTCAGACTTTAGATAAAAATTATAAACATGATTTTTTTCAAGTATCTCATTGAAAGCCATAACAGTATATCTTATCCCAATTAACTTTGTGGATAAAGCAGGTTAGGAAAAATCCTCAAATCTCAATAATATTAGATATAAGAGTACTAATACTGCTTAATTGAAATAAATCAGTTTAATATTCCGATCCTTTGTGGTGGATGGTGACAGGGTTGATCAGGCCATGTTATGATCAAAGGCTTTATCATAACTATGATTCCGGAATTGCCTGGATTCAACTCTGTTGCCGGGATCGGTTCAAAAAGGTGAATCTTCGTCAGGTGGGGCAACATACCCGGTATTACCACGTCTGCGGCCGGTTTCATCTCTTTTTTCAGATGAATCATCATCCTTGAGAGAGGGGTCTCCGGGCGGGAGTTGACTCAGATCGGCTTCAGCAAGTTCACCTTCAATTGTCGCACTGGTAAGATTGTCGAAACGTGCATATTTCTCAATGAAATTCAATTTAATCGTACCAGTAGGACCATTTCTCTGCTTTCCGATAATCACTTCAGCTATATTTTCAGTGGAGTTGCCCATTTCATCTGTCGTGATTCCGTAGTACTCAGGGCGGTAAAGGAAGCAGACGACATCCGCATCCTGTTCAATCGATCCGGATTCGCGGAGGTCACTTAATTGGGGACGCTTATCTCCGCCTCTGGTCTCCACAGCCCGGCTTAGCTGTGAGAGAGCGATAACCGGTACATTCAGCTCCTTAGCCAGCGCTTTGAGGCCGCGAGAAATATTGGCGATTTCCTGCTCCCGGCTGTGAGAACGATCATCACGCGGGGCCGTCATCAGCTGTAGATAATCAACCATCACCAGCCCGATATTATGTTCGTTTTTCAGGCGGCGGCATTTGGATCGCAATTCCATAATGCTAAGTCCGGGGGTGTCGTCAACAAATATTTCGGCTTCATGCAACCGCCCTGCGGCATGGATCAGATGTTTGAATTCGTCATCATCAAGGCTGCCGGTTCGGGTCTTCTGAGCACTGACCCTTGCCTCCATCGTCAGAAAACGCTGCACCAAAGATTGATCAGACATTTCAAGACTGAATATAGCCACACCGGTCCGTTTTTCTTCATCCGGATATAAAGCGGTGTTACTTGCCATGCTAAGGGTAAAGGCTGTTTTACCCATTGAGGGTCTTGCTGCTACAACAATCAAATCTCCGGGTTGCCAACCGGCGGTCTGTTTGTCCAGGTCAAGCCCGGAAGGCACACCGGTGATTCCTGAATCTTTGCCCCGGATATTTTCGAGATACTCCAGGGTATCCTTCATCACGGTTTTTAGCGGCTTCGTGTCGAGATTGGCACGGGTGTTGGCTAATTCAAAAATGCGTTGTTCCGCATTATCAAGAAGTTCATAGGGATCGGTTGTCGCGTCGTAAGCATTGCGCATCATCTCATTACAGGTGGTGATCAGCTTTCGCTTGATGCCTTTTTCAATTAAGATATGCGCGTGGTACTCGATATTTGCGGCAGAACTCACATTTCGGGTCAGCTGTGCGAGATATCCTGCACCGCCTATTCTTTCGAGCCACTCTTTATCCCGAAGCTGATTTTCCACCGTGACCAGATCAAACGGTTTGTCTTTTTCATAAAGCTCTTGCAACGTCTGAAAAATCATTCGGTTGGCAGGATTGTAAAAATCATCAACCTGGAGCAGTTGCAGACAAACATGAGCAGCCTCCTGCTCAATCAGCATTCCTCCGAGAACTGACTCTTCAACTTCCTGCGCTTGAGGAGGCAGCAAGCTTTCTGATTCAGAGTTTCTACCGGTATTTTTGTAATTGTTTGTTGACTCCATGAGGTGATTTACAATTGCTTAAAATCTGTAGCAGATCAGGTTATTAATCAGGAAGTAAGTTCATCATAACGGGACCGTAGTTTTTGGACATCCTCCCAAGTATCCCGCTTCCAACCCGGATTACGTAGCAATGCCGCCGGGTGAAAAGTTACCAATAATTCCCGGTTGCCCATAAACCGGTGAAACTTACCCCTCAGCGATTTCATCGGCAGCGTTGTATCCAACAAGGTATGAGCGGATACCCGCCCAAGGCAAAGTATTAATTTAGGATCAATGATTTCAATCTGGCGATACAAAAAAGGTAAACTGCGCAGTCGTTCTTCCGGCTTCGGATCACGATTCTGCGGTGGCCGGTGTTTCAGAATATTGGCAATATAGACATCTTCCCGCTCAAAATGGATCGCTTTGAGAATTTTATTTAATAGCTGTCCGGCCTTGCCGACGAAAGGTTCCCCCTGTTTATCCTCATTCATACCCGGAGCTTCACCGATCAGCATTAGGTCAGCATCCGGATTACCGACACCGAAAACCAGATTTGTATTCTCAAGATCGGTACGTAACACCTCGGAGTCCGCGCATAGCTGCCGCAGCTCTTCGAGGGTTTCACACGCATTCAAAGCAGATTCGACGTCTGAATGATCAGTCTGACTCCCGGCTGCTGAATTTGAGTTAACGGAATGAGATACAACGGCATCCGGAAATTCTTTCTGATTTGATGATGCGGCATCAATTAGGTTGGTATTTATTTGAAGTTGATCCGGATCAAAACGGCCGAAGATCTCCTGTTCCTGTTTCAGAAATGTAATTACCCTGTCGATCAGATCCGTTTTATCCGGCATATTCTAATGAGTTTTCAGTCAGTGTTGAAAGGCATGCTTCAGCATCGGCCTCTCCGTGAAAAAAGCCGGAAGATGTTTGCTCGGCGAGCCGGCAAGGTACGATCTCATTTGCCAGCTCAGCAGAGTAGGGAAGAGCAACTCTGATGTAATTATCCGTCCATCCGAAAATCAACCCATCTTTTTCAAAGTCTTCAAATAAAACAGAGCGGGTATCACCGGTGAAGGTATGATCAAAGTCATATCTTTTTTTATCAGAGAGTCTACGAAGCCTGTTCGTGCGGCTTTTTCGTTCGGGAACCGGAACAACATTGTCCAACTCCGCCGCTTTTGTGTTCGGGCGTTCAGAGTAGGTAAACGCATGTAAATACGTAACAGGCAATGAGTTGATGAAATCAAATGATTCACGGAACAGCTCTTCGGTTTCACCCGGGTGACCCGTAATCACATCTACGCCGATGCATGCATGGGGCATCACTTCCTTGATATGTTCGACACGTTGGCGATACAATCCCGAGCGATACCGACGCCGCATTAACTTCAGCATGGTATCCGAACCGCTTTGAAGCGGCATGTGAAAATGCGGCTGCACACAGCGGGAAACAGCTACAAAATCAATGATCTCATCAGAAAGCAGATTCGGTTCGATTGATGAAATCCGGATACGATGCAATCCGTCGAGTCGATCAAGATTTTGAAGTAATTCCAGAAAAGATTCTCCGTGTTGTTTTCCGAAGTCCCCGACATTTACACCGGTGAGCACAATTTCTTTATATCCTTCTGAGACAACCTTTTTTGCCTGTGCAACAATTTCAGGTATCTGCGGGCTACGGCTTTTGCCACGGGCAAGCGGTATGGTGCAAAAAGCACATTTGTAATCACATCCATCCTGAACCTTCAGGAAAGCGCGGGTCCGGTCGTTACTGGAAAATGAATGGTGGAAGTCCACCACTTCATTTACATCAGAATGATGAATAACGGTGTCATCTTTGGGCTCTATTTGATCGACCAGTTCGAACAAATCAAATTTATTATCGGCACCAAGAACAAGATCAACACCATCAATATCGGCAATGGTTTGGGGCTCCAGCTGAGCGTAGCATCCTATGACAGCGACAAAAGCATCCGGGTTAATCCGGAGTGATTTACGTACAGCTTTTCGGCAGTCACGATTTGCATCCTGAGTTACCGAGCAGGTATTAATGACATACACATCCGCGGGATCATTAAAACCAACGACTTCGTAACTATTATCGAAGAACTGCCGTTTGATGGTTGAAGTTTCAGCAAAATTGAGCTTACAGCCCAGGGTATGGAATGCTACTTTTTTCATAAAAACCGGAAAAAGGTCGGGTTAAAGAGCTTTGAATTTACTCGTTCAATAATACAAAAATCACCTGTTTATGACACGGTGAATATCGGGGAAATTTCAATTTAGCTACGATAGGGCAGCCGGTGAAATTGTCTGAACGCATCAGTGAAAAACTGTGTAATACACATAATTGATGAAAAGTTTTTATATGAAACATACATTCATTACATCCTGATATTTTTTTTGAAAACCTAAAGGCCGGAACACACTAAATGAGTTGCTGTACACACTGCCGCGATGCGGGTGAATTTTTTGATCTGAAAAATGCTCGTAAAGAGCTTCGATATTATCAACGCAAAGGCCCGCTTAAATCTACAAGATTATTACTTAAAGCTGTAAAAGACTACAATCTTTCAGGAAAAACATTACTGGATATTGGCGGCGGGGTAGGGATGATACAGCATGAATTACTGAGTGAAGGTATTTCACAAGCATTGCAGGTTGATGCCTCTCAATCCTATCTGGATGTATCAGCCGAAGAGGCGGAAAAGCAAGGGTATCGTGAACATACATCCTATCAATATGGTGATTTTGTAGAAATAGCTAATGAAATACCAGAAATGGATATTGTTACTTTAGACCGGGTGATTTGTTGCTATCCCTATATGGAGCGGCTGGTAGAGGCCTCAGTCGAAAAGACAAAGAAATTGTACGCAGTAGTGTATCCCAAAGATAATCTATTTATCAAGCTCGGGTTGATCCCCGCTAACTTATATTTTCGGCTTCGTAGAATTGATTTCCGGGTTTACATTCACTCAAATGAGGCAATCCGAAAGAAAATAAAAAAGCATGGTTTCAAACTGATATATCAGGATAAAACCATGCTTTGGAATGTGGAGGTTTATGAGCGTAACTAGTAGACGTTGTGATACATTAAATTAGCCCTAATACTTCAGATAAGCTTCGCGTAAATTTTGAAATTCGGTGTTTTCGTCAGTCCAGCTTTCGACAATTTCTTCGGCTGACCAGTCTTCTACAAGTTTGTTATATAACCGATCAGTGCCACCTAACCGGTACATGCGTTCTTCAGAGAAAAAATCATCTTTCTCATCTTCGGGCGCATACTGGTAAAAAACCTCCAGTACATGAATACCGGAAGCCATAGGCTCGACTGTTTCAATGTCATACACATTGTATCGAATCCCCTGGAGCTCTTCGCCTTCAAGTTTAGGCGTTTCGGCCATCCCCTCGATACTTTCGGGAGTAAAAGTCACCGGCTCAAATTCAATTCCAGGGATTTCTCTGGAATTTAGTTCGTCGGCAATTTCTTCATTGTCAGCCCAGGGGGCACCGATTTTCAAGAATGGCTGGTAGGTGCCGCGCCCTTCACTGATATTGGTGCCTTCAAAATAGCAAGCTCCGGGGTAAATCAGGGCGGTTTCGAAATCCGGAATATTCGGACTTGGCTCGACCCAATCAAGTTGCGTATCAGGCCATAGCATATCCCTGGCCCAGTTTTCAAGTTCCATTGTGTGAAGCTCAAGATTTTCCAGACCGTCCAGCATTTGCTCTTCCTTAATCATGACAGCAAGCTCGGATACCGTCATGCCATGAGTTACCGGAATAGGGTAGAGGCCGACAAATGATTTATGTTCTTCTTCAAGCATAAAACCTTCGGTTTTCTCACCTCCCAGTGGATTGGGCCGATCCAGCACGATATAGCTAATATTTTTTTCAGCCGCACCCTGCATGGTATACCCCATAGTAGAAATGTAGGTATAAAACCGGGCTCCGATATCCTGAATGTCAAAAATCAGGACATCAACATCTTCGAGCATTTCTGGAGTGGGTTCCCTGGTGTCGCCATACAGGCTGTAAATGGGCGCACCGGTTGCCTGATCGATTCCGTCTTCCACAGGTACACCTGCACCGACCTCACCACGAATTCCATGTTCGGGGCCGAATAAAGCAGTAATCTCAATATCGAGATCATCTAATACATCAATTAAGTGGGTATCACCTACTACAGCGGAATGGTTGGTAACTATCCCGACCCGCTGATGTTCAATCAAATCAAGATGTTCTGAAACAAGGGTTTCAGCACCTATTGTTACTTGTTGGGTATGAGCCGGATCCTCGGTTTCTTCTGCGCACCCGGTAAGCAGCCACCCGGAAATAAGTAACAGGGTCACTATAATTTTAGTCATAAGTCGTTATTTAGTTTGAGAACCTTATTTAGCATTTATCAATTTAACAGTAACTGAAATTTGTGCAATCTGCGTGCATTCTGCAAGTAAACTTCCAATTGTTTTCAGGCTTTTAAATCGTTCGAATAATTTGAGGTTTGAGCCACACGTCTTCGATATGACAAAAAATATATATTTAAATATTGAGTTTACTTTACAAGTCAAATGAGATCGGTGGTTTTTACGTTAATTTGACGTTGTATTCAATGAGGATTAAGTACTTTGTAATCGATAATCATCTGTTTCAATGAATAACCTGAATAAACTAAAATTTTACAGACCATTTTTTCTGTTAGCTGTGTTTATGCTGATTAGCGGATGCAGTAATGGGGATTCTAACCCGGCTGAGAGTGGAAGCAATAATGGATCATCCACTGTTTATGATGGTGACGGTAGCCATGAACAACGGGATGCTTTATGGAATACTTTGCAGGAATCTCAAAGAAAGGCTGAGCAAAATGATAAGTGGGTGCTTGTTGATGTGTATACCGAATGGTGCGGATACTGTCGCCAGATGTATCAGGAAACATATACTGATGAAAGAGTTCTCGATAATCTGAATGAATATTTTCATGTCACCCGGATCAATGCGGAATCTGATGAAGTCATCAGATTCAATGAGCAGGAAATGAGTATGGAGCAGTTTGCTGCCGAATTCGGAGTTACTTCTTATCCGACAACTATTATTATCGACTCTGAAGGTGAACCGTTCGCAGTTCAACCCGGGTTTATTGAAGCCGATGAATTTACCGATATCCTTACTTATGTAGGCAGCGAAGCTTACGAAGAAGTTTCATTTGATGAATACAGTGGAAACTGATGATGTATAAGGATTTACAGAAATCTCAAAAATTAAATCAAATTTAAATTATAAAAATAAGTACATGATCAAGGTACCTGGATATTTTATTGGAATTCTCAGCCTGCTTATGATAATAAGCTTAAGCAGTCCTGATCAGCTGGCTTCACAGGGATTTGAGACCGGTGGCAATGGTATGTCAAGTGCCGGTAAAGTGGATACGGAAACTGAGCTGTCGGTCGAAAAAGTGCCACAGGGGGCGGAATTTGAGGCAGCTGTTGTCATGGATATTAAAGAAGGCTGGCACATCAATGCCAATGAACCCACTTTAGAGTATCTCATCGGCACAGAATTAGAAATTGAGGATTCGGAAGATTTTGAAATTACCGGAATCAATTATCCTGAACCCAAAGAATATGAGTTTGCTTTTGCAGGCGGGGAAGCCCTGCTTGTTTATGAAGGCTACGCTCCAATATTTCTGAGTATCGAAGCAACAGACGATGTTGAAACTGGCCGCCACTTGCTGGAAGGCAACCTGACGGTACAATCCTGTGATGATGAAACTTGCCTTGCACCTGATGATATTTCGGTACGATTTGATTTTGAAGTGGTTGAAGCCGGTACAGAGGTTGCAAGTATTAATGAGGATTTATTTGAAGATCATGATCCAACCGCTGATGCCGATCTGGGTGAATTAAGATCTATTGAAGGAGAAGATGATGCCAACGAAATAGCCTCGGTTTTTGAAGAACAGGGTCCTCTGATTGCTTTTGGCATCATTTTTCTGATCGGGCTCGCTCTTAATCTAACCCCGTGCGTGTATCCCATGCTATCAGTTACGGTTTCTATCTTTGGAGCTCAAACAGATAAGAATACGGCAAAAATCTTTAGTAAAGCGCTAACCTATGTTCTTGGAATTGCAGCGATGTACAGCGTGCTCGGGGTTATCGCCGCATTAACAGGAGGGCTTTTTGGAGCTTGGCTACAGAGTCCTGCAGTGCTGGCTGCAATCGGAGTGTTATTTTTTCTACTCGCGCTTAGCATGTTTGGTTTTTATGAGCTGCAACCGCCTTACTGGCTTACTTCCAAACTAGGAGGCGGCCAGACAACCGGATATTTCGGATTATTCTTTTCCGGTCTTGGAGTAGGAGTTTTTGCCGCTCCCTGCATCGGCCCACCCATTATTGCGCTTCTCGCCTTTGTGGGTACTCAAGGTGACCCTATGTTTGGTTTCTTAGCGTTTTTTATACTCTCAATCGGCCTTGGCCTGCCGTATTTGATATTAGGTACATTCACCGGTTTGATGCAAAATCTACCGAAATCAGGCGAATGGATGGTCTGGGTTAAAAAAGTATTCGGAGTTGTACTTATAGGATTAGCACTGTTCTATCTTGGTCTTGCATTCTTTCCGCAATATAATCTGCACGTACTTGCAGTTGTACTCATCCTTGGCGGAATCTACCTCGGGTTGATTGAGCAAACCGGAAAAGACAAAAAATACTTTCCGTGGGTTAAACGAGCCATTGGCACGGCCGGAGTTGTTACCGGTGCTGTGTTTATTATGAATTTACAACAGGAAGGAATTCAGTGGCAGGAATATTCAGAGGATAAGGTCGGCCAGGCCCAGGAAAACGGTCAGGTTGTGATGATGGATTTCTACGCTGATTGGTGCATACCTTGTCTGGAGCTTGAACGGGTTACTTTTACTGATACCGGGGTGATAGACGCAACTGACGATATGGTTCGCCTCAAGGTGGATATGACGAATTATGAATCCGAAGAAGCTGAGCAGTTGCGCAGGGAATATGATATTGCCGGCGTTCCGACTATCGTTTTTCTCGGACCCGATGGCGAAGAAGTTGATGAAGCACGAGTTGTCGGTTTCCTGAACGCTGAAAATTTTAAAGAGCGGATTGAACGGGTAAATAGTCAATACGCTGATGTTCAATAACATTCTGGAATTCTTGTAGCTGTTTAAAAGAATTATCTCTAATTCTTTTAAACAGTTTGCGAGTTAAAGAGATGCTACGAGATTTTCCAATCGCTCCTGACTTTTTTCCTTGAGATTCTCGAGATTCGGGTTTTCCAGCTCTACAATTTTTTCGTAAACCTGCTTTGCCTGATCTTCCTGCCCATTTAATTCAAGCGATTTAGCATGGAAAAACCGGAAGATTTCGTTCTCAGGATATTGGCTGGAAAGTGGTTCAATCGCGCTTACTGCCTTATCATATTTTTCTTCCTCAATATATATATAGGTAAGTATCATACGGGCGTCGTTTGATACAATCGCGTCAGATTCAGCTGCTTTTTCCAGAAGTTCAAAACCCTTTTCCTTGTCACCATCAAGCCCTGCTAATGAGCCGATCCACCGCAGAGCTCCGGGCACGGTGCCGATCATATATTTGAACATTCCTTGACCAATCAGTGCATCTGGGTTATCGGTGTCCATTTTCATAAGCTTCCTGGAATACCGGTGGCCTGAAGTGCCGCTATTTATTGCTGTTCTATAGTTACCTTCATTGGCAGCTACAAGGCTTCGATAACCATATAGTCCGCTTAATATTAAAGTAGATCTTTTATCGTCCTGCGAGGTTTCATGCTTACGCTTTGCTATTTCAACTGCCCTCTCGGATTGCTCTAAAAAAGTTTCGGCGTCTTCCGGCTTTTCACCGGCAAAGAAATAAGACCAAAAAGGGATCATAGAACGCAGAAAATATCCTTCCGGATTATCTGGCTGTTTTAACATCAGATATTCGAATTTTTCATTGGCACTACTCCAGTCGCCCTGATAAAATGCCTCCACTCCGGATTTAAGCAGTTCGTCATATTCAGATTCTAACGGTGAGGCCATTAGAGGATTAAATTTTAAGATTAAACCAATAATAAAAATTATTAAAACTCTCATTGCGGATCGGGCGTTTGATTTTTAAAAGCAGGCATTTATTGTAGGTAGCTGCAGCGGGTTATAAGTAGTACTTAGGTTCGCCAAGCTTATTTTCCATACTTGCAACTGAAACGGTGACGGCTCCATCACCTGTGATATTAACGGCAGTACGGCACATATCAAGTATACGGTCTACGCCAAGAATCAGTGCAATTCCTTCAACCGGAACATTGATAGCCTGCAATACGATAACGAGCATTATGATACCGGCTCCCGGAACACCGGCTGTGCCGATACTTGCAAGTACAGCGGTTATAACTATAGTTAATTGCTGAGCGATACTAAGATCAATACCAATAGCCTGAGCTATAAAGACAGCTGCTACCGCCTGGTATAGTGAGGTGCCGTCCATGTTGATCGTAGCTCCGACAGGTAGTACGAAACTTGTAACTTCTTTGCCAGCTCCGAGGCTATGCTCTACACGATCCATGGTAATGGGGAGGGTGGCAACACTTGAGCTGGTGCTGAACCCAAATAACATGGCAGGGCGCATTCCTTTGAGAAAGTCGATATATGGAATGCCGCTGAATAGTTTCAAAAGGGTACCGTATATGAATATAGCATGGATCAATAAACCGGCTAATACGGCTAAGCTATACCATCCCAGAGCACCAAGGAGTTCGAACATACGGGTCAGGTCGTCACCTGCAAGCTCAACTATTACGGCAGCGAGAAGAGCGAAAACGCCAATAGGTGCGATCTTCATGATCATATCCACGATTTTGACAACCGCGTCGTTTAATGCATCAAAAAAGTTTACCAGGTATTGGGATTTCTCTTTAGGCATTTGCATCAATGCGATGCCAAGAAACAGAGCTACAAAGACAATTTGCAGCATATTAGAGTTATCTGAAGCTGCGTCGAAGAAATTGGGCGGCACAATTTCCACTATGAATTCAAGTGGTTCGCGTTCTACCACTTCATCAGTTGCTTCATCCGGATCTACTTCTTCGCCATAACTTGCCATCAGCTCTTGTTGCGTTGCCTCGGGAAGTAAAGAACCCGGTGCCATGATATTTACAACAGTAAGACCAATGGTAATGGCAAAAGTTGTAGTAACTAAATAAATCCCCAGTGTTTTTCCTCCCATTCGGGATAGCGAGGCAATGTCATTCAGATTGGTAACTCCGACGATGAGCGATGCAATTACCAGCGGAATAGCGATGAGTTGCAGCAATCGCACAAAAATATCGCCGAAAGGCGCGATATAATCATTGGTGATGCCATCAAGGCCTGCAAAGGAGGCAAACATGCCCCAAATTAAACCAAGAATCAGGCCGGAGATGATCTGCCAGTGTAATTGCCTGTACCAGGGCATACTGTTGTGTTAATTTGAATTTCCGCTTATTTGTGCGGAAACTGATTTATTATTCCTCGGACTTTTTGGATTTGTCCTTCATCAGTGCTGCTTCCTGACTAATCCTGCCAAAATCGGGTTCTCCCAAACGCCCTTCCATACTGCCTATTGCAACGGCAACGGCACAGTTGCCTATCACGTTAACAGCAGTTCGTGACATATCCAGAATACGTTCCACGCCGAGAACAAGGGCGATCCCTTCGACAGGTACATTGATAGCCTGCAATACGATAACAAGCATGATAACCCCGGCCGCAGGTACACCGGCTGTCCCGATACTGGCCAGTACCGCAGTAATAATGATGGTCAGCTGTTGGGCAAAGGTCAGGTCGATGAGCATTGCCTGAGCGATGAAAACCGCCGTCACAGCCTGGTAAAGTGAGGTACCATCCATATTGATGGTGGCACCAACGGGTATTACAAAACTGGTGACATCTTCTTTGACTCCAAGGTTTTTCTCGGTGACTTCCATACTAACCGGTAGAGTTGCCAGGCTTGAGCTTGTGCTGAATCCAACCAGAATGGCCTCGCGAACCCCTCTGAAGAAATTCCAAAGGCTCATATCGCTGTAAAGCTTAAACAGTCCGCCATAGATTACAATGGCATGCACTATTAATCCAAAAATGGTAACTAAGATATAGAAGCCCAGCGCTCCAAGCAGGCTCAGGGTGTGGCCGAGATCTTCCCCGCCTAAATCAATAATCACTGCTCCAATGAGCGCAAATACTCCGATTGGTGCCAGCTTAATGATAAAGCCAACTATCTTAATGATTACATCATTAAGAGATTGGAAAACATCTATGAGCGGCTGAGCCTTTTTATCTTCCAGGTAAATTAGGCCGATTCCGAGAATGATGGCAATGAAAACCACCTGGAGCATATTGGCATTATCTGATGCAGCTTCGAAAAAGTTTTGAGGTACGATATCCACCAGAAACTGGAGAGGACTTCGTTCAAGAAAATCTTCTGCTTCCTCTTCTCCGGTTACTTCATCTTGATAGGATTCCATTAATTGCTGGCGTGTATCCTCCGGCAGAACCTCCCACGGAGTCATAAGATTTACTGCCAAAAGCCCGATGGTAATGGCGAATATTGAAGTAATGATGTATATGAGAATAGTTTTCCCGCCCATTCGGGAAAGTTTTTTTACATCATTAAGGTTAGCAATGCCGATGATCAGTGATGCGAGTACCAGCGGAATGGCGATGAGCTGAAGGGCATCGATGAACATATCACCGAAAGGACGAATAAAATCTTCAGTAAAACCACCAAGGCCTACCTGGAGGGCAAAAACACCCCACACCAATCCAAGAAAAAGGCCGATTAAGATTTGCCAGTGAAGTTGTCTGTACCAGGGCATATTGGATATTTTAAATCAAAAGATAAAGCAGCAAACTTATCCCTGCACCCCAACCGGTTGCAATTAAATTGACTTTATTATTGCTGAAATAAAACGCATGTTGTCGATTCCAGGGAAGTCTGATTGCACGATTTGAATACTGAAAAACGGCTCCAAGATAGGAATCCAGAATACAACCTGAAAACCCGGCGAAAATTAAAATAATCATAACAGCCAGGTTAAAGTCCGGATTCAGCAATGTGGCAGCCAAAGCTATTATCAATGCCGCTGCAAATCCCCATAAAGTACCGGGAAAACTGACGCCGCCATCGACACCTGCCGGTACCGGTTTAAAATTTAGTATGGAGACCACTTTTACCGACGGGTTATTGCTTCCGGTGAGAGTGGCTGTGGTATCGGAAGCGGCAACGGCAATAGCGCCCATTGCAGATACAATCCATATCAGGTTTCCGGTAAAACTCCAGAGGATGATCCCGAGTACAAACCAAAATCCATTACTCCAAATCTGCCTGCCTGTTCGGCGTTCGTAAGGGGTGTCAGTATCAGAGGGGGATAAATATTTAGCCAAACTGTAACTGCCGGCCACAAACAGCAAAAGCGGGACAGCGCCGGTCCACTGGCCAAGTCCTAAAGCAGCAGTACCTACCATCAGCGCTGAAAAAGCTCCATCAGTGCTGAACCAGTTAAAAGTGAGGCTGATGCCGGACACAATCAGCGCAAGCACAAATGCGATTATGATCCAGGTGTTTTCGTTTGCATCACCCCATAAAACAAAATAGAAAAACAGATAGATACCGACGAGATAATTTATGAGCCGGTGGTTCACCTA
Source organism: uncultured Chitinophagales bacterium (assembly GCA_964505385.1). Lineage (GTDB taxonomy): Bacteria > Bacteroidota > Rhodothermia > Balneolales > Natronogracilivirgulaceae > SLJN01. Next base: position 32,221 of record CAZDIA010000007.1, on the reverse strand, counting down.
TGAATTTTATGTTTGTTGATCTTGCCCGAGATCCTGTTCCGGATCGGTTTTTAATACTCCGAATGCGACCACACCAAGGCCACCGATAATCAAAAGAGGTGCAAAATAGAGCGAAAAAATACCATGTATAGCATTTTCGATATACATTCCGCCAAACCCAACTGCTATCAAGGCAATACCGATAAGCATTATCTTGTAATTGTGCTTACTGAAAAGCATTGGCTGCTTTTGCCAGTGTTTTTGCTTGCCTCGTTTATGCCCCCTTCTTCTGCGTTGTTTACTCATCTGATTTTTTAAAAATTACTGCCTTGGTTACCGTATGAAATAACGACGGAAGTATAGCCATTGCATATGAAACTGCCAAATTTCTTGCAATCAGTATATCTGTTTAAGCGCTCAAAGAAATTAAATTTCTATTTCAAACCAGAGCGAGCCGAAATATTAACCGTTTTAAGAAAGGTTCCGGGTTGCGGGTACTGGGTACTTGGTCGATACCTGATTTAGCTTGGCCGGTGATTATTGATTGGTTTATCAGGATCAGGGTTGATTGACGTAAAATTCAAAAGAAGCGCCGGCCATTGCGCCAAATAATCCAATCCCACCTTCAATATTATAGATGACATTTTCGATCTGGCCGGGAGCCTGAGTATTGCCGCCAAGCTGAACATCCTGGGAGCGGTAGAAATCGTAGGTATTGTCATCTATTGCATAAGCTGTGACACGATTAGGCCCGAACCATGCTACCGCAAGCCATGGATAAGCCAACGTTACGGTGCCATCTTCGTTGGTTTCATAATTTCCCTGTGTGATGATGTTGGAACGTATCTGATGGGTTATTTCACGGTCCTCTTGGTCATCGGTCTCATAAAGTGGTGTCATGGGGTATTCTTCAGGAGAAAGAGCTTCGGTTGAAAATATATAAATGTTCTGCCTGCCGGGGTAAGTGCTTTGAGTCAGATCAACTTCCACTTGCTGGTTGCTTTGATAGGTTACCTCATCACGGATCGTCCGGTCTACACGAAATGTATCGGGCACAGTGGTGAAAGCGCGGATTGTATCTTCGTTGGGAGAAACCACTTCGAGTTCGTAATTTTTTAGCGGGCGTACTTCGTAGTTGCTTCTGGTAGTGTAAATCCCGTTAAGATTGCTGTCGTTTAAAGGTATGGTATCCACCCTGTTATCATTCTCATCCAATTCAAATACCCGCATTTCACCGCCCCTGACAGCGTAATTATCGAAGGAATATTCTTCCTTGAATTCGGCAGTTGTTGAAAGTCGAAATTCTCCGATGGGTTCGCCGGCAATAAGATATCCTTCAACAAAATACTCTTCTTCAAACTCATCCTGATCATAAATCTCGCAACTATATACTATAGCTGAAAAGCTGAACAGCAGGAGTATTTTCAAATTGAAGCGTTTCATAACAATCAGAAATTCAAAGTGTAGGTGATTGATGGCAGAATAGGAAGCAGCGGAAATTCCTGAACTTCCGGCGGGTTTTCGTCAAAGTCGTAACTGAAGAACCAGATGTTACGCCTTGAATACAAGTTTATAATCTGAAATTGTAATTCGGATTCAGCTATATCGAAAAAATTTCCTTTCCGGGTAGCAGATATATCCATGCGATGATAAGCCGGCATCCGCGAAGCATTAACTCTTCCGACAATCAGAGTATTGGTTTTTGTGTTTTGGAAAGGGCTGTTGGAAAGCCCGCTGCGCCCTGTGGGCTCGGTATAGGCTTGCCCGGTTTGATAAGAGAAGGTGGTCGATAATTGCCAGTTATTGGTAATATCATAATTAACCAAAGCTGTAAGATCGTGGGTCCGGTCAAATCGCGGGGGGTAATGCCTGTCCTCATTGAATCCGGGAAATTTTCTCCAGGTTCTGCCAAAAGTGTATCCCAAAAATCCGTTTATATCCCCGGAAGTTCTCTCCAACAGCAACTCAAGACCATAGGCATATCCTTCGCCAAATCTGAAAAGCTCATCATAGTCGAATCCCCCCACATCACCCTGAAACGGATCGAGCTCAAAAAGGTCATTCATGGTACGGTAGTATCCTTCCAGCTCAACTTCCCAGTTTTCGAATGGTTCGTATTTAAGCCCGGCTGCAAACTGATCACTGTAAGCAGGGGGAACGTTCTCTTCTGTGGTCAGCCATACGTCAAAGCCGGAAAAAGCCTCATTGGTAACCAGGGTCAGGAATTGATAATATCGTCCGTAACCTGCCTGAAGCCGCAGCCTTTCACTTAAAAAATAATCAGCTGAAAGTCGCGGACCAACGCGCCAGTAATCACCTCTGGAAAAGTATTCGGTGCGTAAACCCGCATTAATTCGCCACTGTGGATCAGGGCGCCATTCATCCTGGATGTAGGCGGAAGTATACCATGATTCCATATTGGAACTCAGGGTTTGTGCTCCATCGAAGGTATCCGCCAGAGTGAAACCGATGTTACCGCCCCAGATGCCGGCGTTAACTTCGTGGTTATCAGCAGGCAGCCATTCCATATCAGCTCTGAGAGAAAGCTCAGTTACTGTGTTATCCCGTTCAAATTCAGTGCCGCCAATATCGGCATAAGGGTAGTTAAAGTATTGGGAACCGGTAAATCTGAAAGTGGTAAATATGCTGGAATTGGCAATGTGGGTCCAGTTGGTGCTGAATGTGCGGTTCCCATAACGCAGTTTGAAATTAGTATCTTCAAAATTCAGGTTCACGTCATCAGTGCCGGCATAGAATGCGGCTTCAAGGTAATTATTGTCGTCGACACTGTAATTTAGTTTAGCATTCAGATCATAAAAGTAAAAATCATCCGGGACGCCTTCTACCTCGCCGCGCATCAACGCCAAAAGGGGTTCAAGTGTGCTTCGGCGAAAGGCCACCATATACGAGCCGTTAGTGATAGGACCTTCGGCCATAGCGCGGGAGGATAGAAACCCGAGACTAACACTACCCCCATGCCGGTTACGATTGCCGTCCTTGTTGTAAATATCAACTACTGAACCCAGCCGCCCTCCATATTCGGCAGGGTAGGTACCCTTGTAAAGCTGAACATCTTTAATTGCATCCGGATTGAAAGTGGAGAAAAAACCGAAGAAGTGGGAAGGATTATATACCGTAGTTTGATCAAGCTGGATTAATGTTTGGTCCGGACTCCCGCCGCGAATATAAAGGCCGCTTGAAAAATCCGATGCGGCAGAAATTCCGGGCAGTAGCTGAATAGACCGGAAAACATCAGCCTGCAAGACTCCGGGATTTTGTGTGATTTGATCTATAGAGATATTTCGCCGCCCGATGTTTCGGCGCTCTTCGCGCTCCCGCTCGGAAACAATCGTTACTTCATCCAACTCATAACCTTTCGAACGAAGATCGAGGTCGAGGCGTTTTTCTTCTTTAGCTTCAAGCGTAATTTCAGTTTCATACGTTTCATAACCAACATAAGAAATGCGAAGGGTATAGGAGCCGGACGGGATGCGTCTAAGCTGAAAATATCCGGAGGTGTTGGTTGTTGAACCTAAATCAGTATCTTCAAGTGAAACGTTTGCACCAATAAGTCTTTCTCCGGTTTCGGCATCTCGAATGAATCCGTTCAGCGAAGCTGTATCATCTATGATATTTTTGGAATAGCTTAAGCCGGAGGTGACAAACAGAATAAGAATTGAAGCAAAGATTTTCATAGAAGTGAAATCAATAAAGCTTTAAAATAGCAACCTTCGGCACGGATATACGTAATCCGGAACGGTAAGTTTGCGATTTTTGCGTGCAATATGATATTTGGATTCAAAACCACTAATCAGGTCAACAAAGCACTTTTTGCAGAATCATAAGTTAATAGCACAAATTATGAGAAACGATAGTATAAGTTCTATATTTAAAACAGTTTCTGCACTTCTGATAATATTTTCCGCATTGGGGTTGTCACAGGAAGTTGAAGCTGCAGAAGAAGTTTATGTAGTGAAAGTTGAAGGATTAGTGGACAGTGGGTTACATGCGTACATCGAACGGTCCATCCGCGCAGCTGAAAATGATAATGCAAGCGGAGTAATTTTGCATATGGATACATTTGGCGGTCTGGTAGATGCTGCCGATAAAATCAGAAAAACCTTATTGGATGCGGAAGTTACCACAGCAACGTATATCGATAAAAATGCGGCATCAGCCGGTGCGCTTATTGCCATAGCTACTGATTCGGTATACATGGCATCCGGCTCTTCCATCGGCGCGGCAACCGTTGTGGCAGGTGACGGACAGAGGGCTGATGAAAAAATGCAAAGCTATTTTCGCAGTATTATGCGTTCGACGGCTGAATCAAAGAACCGGGATCCGCGAATAGCTGAGGCTATGGTCGATGAGCGCATCGAGATTGATAATGTTATTGCTGAAGGCGAACTGCTCACGCTTAGCACAAGTGAGGCTGTAGATCTTGGGTTTGTTAATGGTGAAGCAACCAGCGTTGATGATGTTACAGAGAAAATGGGTTGGGCCGACCGCCCGATTGTTAACTTTGAAGAGCGGTGGCAGGAATCTGTTCTGAGATTTCTTGGAAGTCCTGCGCTTGCCAGTATCCTGATGCTTTTAATGCTTGGTGGGCTGTATTTTGAACTTCAGTCTCCTGGACTCGGTTTCCCGGGAGCTGTTGCTATGATTGCTGCTGTTCTGTTTTTTATACCGAGTTTCATTCTTGGCTTGGCTTCCGTTTGGGAGCTCCTGTTTATTTTAGCGGGGGTCGCATTAATCGTCGTAGAAATTTTCATACTGCCGGGGTTTGGAATACCGGGGATAGCTGGCGCGCTGCTACTGATTTTTGGCCTGTTCTCGTCACTTGTCGGTAATGTAGGCTTCAGTTTTCCTGAGTTGGGTCAAATGGGTGGTCCGATATGGACAATGGCCACAACACTTATCATTGGGATTTTACTGATCATATCGATGGCGAGGTATCTGCCACAAAACAGGGCATTCAGTAAATTAATACTGGCCACGAGTACGGATACGCAATCAGGGTACAGTTCATTTCAGGAGCGTGAAGATATAACCGGCAAAGAAGGGATCGCGCTTTCTGCATTGCGGCCTGCCGGCACGGTTTTGATCGACGATCGCCGTTTTGATGTAGTTACAGAGGGTGATTTTATCGAAAAAGGTGCAAAGGTGAAAGTGGTGAGTTCATCGACGAGTACCATCAAAGTTCGAAAGATTGAAGAGTCGGGCAGGCGGTGGACAAAGTAGGTCTTAGTGTTATAATTTTAATTTAAAATTGTGTATCATCAGCAAAATTACCTTTAATTATTAATATCTGGATCTAAAATTATGGAAGAATATTTTGGCCTGATCGTAATTGCCGCAATTCTGATCTTTCTGTTTACCTTTTTCTACTTTGTCCCGATTGGACTTTGGATAACAGCGTTCTTTTCGGGAGTCCGAATCAAGATCTTTAGTGATCTGGTCGGGATGCGGCTTCGTAAAGTACCTCCGGGTCCTATCGTAAAAGCCGCCATCACGGCGACGAAGGCCGGGGTGAGTGTTAATATGGGGAGTCTTGAGGCCCACTACCTTGCCGGAGGAAATGTGCAGCGGGTAGTAAACGCGCTGATATCTGCCGACAAGGCGAATATCGGGTTGACATTTGAGCGCGCCGCCGCAATTGACCTCGCCGGGCGTAATGTTTTTGAAGCGGTCCAGATTTCTGTGAATCCGAAAGTGATTAATACACCTGTAATTACCGCATTGGCCAAAGACGGAATTCAGGTGAAGGCCACAGCCAGGGTAACCGTGCGCGCCAACCTCGATCGACTGGTTGGTGGTGCAACTGAAGAGACGGTTCTTGCCCGTGTTGGTGAGGGAATCGTGACCAGTGTAGGTTCATCGGTAGATCATAAAGCTGTGCTTGAAAACCCTGATCAGATATCCAGAGTTGTTCTGGATAAAGGCCTGGATAGCGGAACTGCTTTCGATATTCTTTCCATCGATATCGCTGATGTGGATGTCGGTGATAACGTCGGTGCTAAACTTCAAACCGATCAGGCTTCCGCTGACTTGCAGGTTGCCCGAGCCAAAGCTGAAGAGCGGCGTGCTATGGCTGTTGCTCAGGAGCAGGAAAACAGTGCTAAAATTGAAGAAATGCGTGCACGAGTGGTTGAAGCCGAAGCTGAAGTTCCGAAAGCTATTGCCGAGGCATTCCGCTCCGGTCAGCTTGGTGTGATGGATTATTACAACATGAAAAATGTGATGGCGGATACCGACATGCGCGAATCCATTGCAAAAGGATCTGAAGATGACCCGAGTGATACCGGTAGCACGGACACCGGATCAACAGGAGAAAGAGGCTCCGGCGGTCGGTCATCGAAGAAGAAATAATATTCATAAGAACTTAGTTAACTACAAAAAGCTCTGCCGGAAATATCCCGGCAGAGCTTTTTTTTCTTCCTGTGCTTTTTCAAACCTGAGTTCGATTCTAATTAGCAGTATAGTATATTAAGCATCTGCGCACTGCGCATAAATCGAGGCTGTTCTGGCTTATATCGGGCTGTCCTTTTTGTGATCGTTTTGGTGAAACTTTCTATCTGTCTAACCACAACGGACACAAAGAAGGCACAACGGGCACTATGTTTTATTAATAATGATTCTTTCGTTGTGCACGTGGTGTCACCGTGGTGCTCGTGGTGGTGAAATTTCCTGCAATTGCATAAACTTCCGGACCTAAGGTAGGCGATAAGTACGAACATACATTTTCTCACTGAGTTTCGCAGATACTTCGATTCTACTTCATAGTATAAAAAAGCTCACGCAAATCTACTGTTAAAAACGTTGAGGCGGACCTTTTTCAGCAAAGAAATATAGGTTGGTATATTATTAAATATCCTCTGCGCAATCTCCTCGACATAGGTATGACTTATCAGGTTGCGATCATCAATCATCATCAATGCAGTTTCGGTATCATCAGACGTAAGCCACCGGAGATTTTTTGCTTCACGGATACATTTTTTGGGTGAGGCGCAATCTATACCTTCATAATGGAGGAGAACCCGTTTAAGAGTCTTCCAGAATAATTTAACGGTGTGTTTAAATCGTTGAAGTGCGGCGTCTCTTACAATTAAGGAAAAAGCCTCGTCCTGTATATTTTGCAGACTATTCAATGCTTTGTCAAAGTTTTCAAGATGGTAATTCAGCTTCTCCACAGGATTTCCCCTTCTTTTTTTAGGTTTTTCAGCAGCTGCTCCGGTGCATCGCGATACCAGACAACATCCACGTTTCTAAGCAGATTTGAATCTTCGAGATCTTCCCGGAATAAACTCAGTTCCGCCCTGATATCTTGCGGAGCTTCAATTAACAAATCAATATCTGAAGATAACCGAAGATCGCCTCTTGCCGCCGAACCGAATGCATAGCACACAACCTCTGAATCTTTAAAATAGCGACTCAGCAACGATTTGATCGTCTCTTTTTCCTCTTTTGTTAAGTGACCGATAACTTCAGCCATAGCTCATTAGATTCGTTATTGCATTAGCCTCAATATACAAAACGTATGGGAAGCTCAACGTATCTATTATTTAAGCTTTAGAACTTTTCCATCTCTGTATTATATTGAAACCAATTATTTAAGATGGTCAGATTTAATGGGTCTGCATTACTAAAGTTTATCAGAATACATATCCGCAAAAATATGCTCTAATCAGGGCTTTGATAACATGAACAACAAATATGTCCAACACATGCTCGAGAATGATGCTTTCAGCCAGTGGCTTGGCATCGAAGTGGTAGATGTAGATCCGGGTTATTGCAAGCTGAGGATGGAGGTCCGGCAGGAGATGACCAACGGATTTCACGTCGCACACGGTGGCATCGCCTTTTCCCTGGCCGACAGCGCTCTCGCCTTTGCAGCTAACTCCCACGGACGTATTGCGATGTCTGTGGAAAACAGCATTAATTATACCGAGAAAATCATTGCAGGTGACAGACTTATTGCCGTTGCCGAAGAATTGCGTGCTTCCAACAGAATAGGCCATTACCGGGTGAGTGTGATGAATCAAAACTCCGAATATGTGGCCTATTTTAATGGAACGGTTTATCGGACGAAGAAGGAGTTTGGGGTGTGAAGGTGACAAAGTAACTGAGTGACAGAGTAACAAAGTAACAAAGTGCACTTGATAATCTCTTTTAATCTTCAGAATCTCATGCTATAAATTTTTAGGATGAGACAAGCTTTATAAATACCAGCTTTGTCACTCTGTCACTCAGTTACTTTGTCACTTTAATTAATTCTATAACCATGCCCGAAACCTACATAATCGACGCCATCCGCACCCCTGTGGGAAGTTTTACCGGATCGCTTTCTACGATTCGCACCGATGATCTGGCGGCGATGGTGCTTAAAGAAATTTTAAAGCGCAATTCCCCGGTAGATTCCGAAGCTATTGATGATGTGATCATGGGGTGCACCAATCAAGCGGGGGAGGACAACCGGAACGTGGCGCGGATGGCGCTGCTGCTGGCGGATATACCGTACACGGTGCCGGGAGAGACGGTCAACCGGTTGTGCGCCTCAGGAATGTCGGCGGCTATACAGGCGCACCGGGCGATACAGACCGGCGACGGTGAGCTGTTTCTGTCCGGCGGGGTGGAGAACATGACACGCGGGCCGTGGGTGATTTCGAAAGTGTCCAAACCGTTCGGGCGCGATGCCGAAATGCATGATTCCAGTTTCGGATGGCGGTTTATTCATCCGAAGATGAAGGAGGTGTATGGTACTGAAGGGATGGGCGAAACGGCGGAAAATCTGGTAGAACAGCACGGGATCAGCAGGGAAGATCAGGACGCATTTGCCTATAACTCGCAGATGAAAGCGAAAGCGGCGCAGGAATCCGGCCGGCTGGGGAATGAGATCATGCCGGTAGAAATTCCGCAGCGCAAATCCGATCCGATTATTTTTGATAAAGACGAATTCATCAAACCGAATACGTCACCGGAAAAGCTGGCGAAACTGCGACCGGCCTTCCGAAAAGATGGTTCGGTTACCGCCGGAAACGCCTCCGGACTCAATGACGGCGCCGGGGTACTGCTCATCGCATCCGAGCAGGCCACTACTAAATTTAACCTGAAGCCGATGGTCCGTGTGGTCAGCTCGGCCGCTGTGGGCGTGGAGCCGCGGATAATGGGGATCGGCCCGGTCGGTGCTTCACGAAAAGCGCTCGAAAAAGCAAGTCTGACTTTGGACGATATGGATATCATCGAACTCAACGAAGCCTTTGCCGGACAGGTGCTGGCGTGTACCCGGACTCTGGGGCTGGAGGATGATGACCCGCGCTTAAATCCCAACGGTGGTGCGATAGCGCTCGGGCATCCGCTGGGCATGTCGGGGCAGCGTTTACTGCAAACGGCTGCCCTGGAGCTTCAGAAACAGCAGAAGAAATATGCGCTGGTTACACTTTGTGTCGGAGTCGGGCAGGGATATGCTACGGTGCTGGAGCGGGTGTAAGAAGCGGAGGTTGATTTGTTAAATACGGCCGGGAAAGGGATTATCAAAAATCAAACCAATAGAAGATATCGATGAATAAAATCGGAATTCGCCACGAGGATAAGTACAATCTTGAACGAAGGACGCCGCTTGTACCTGAGGATGTGATTGATTTGGTGCAAAATCATCAAATTGAGATTTTTGTTGAGTCGTCCTCCAAACGAGTTTTTTCGGATCAGGAATTTCAAAATGCGGGCGCTTCCATTGTAAATAACATGAAAAACTGTGATGTGATTTTGGGAGTGAAAGAGATGCCGGAAACCTATTTTGAGCCGGGCAAAGTATATCTCTATTTTTCTCATGTTATCAAAGGGCAGCCTTCAAACATGCCGATGCTCCGCAATCTGATGAAAGCTGGCAGCACCTTAATTGATTATGAAAAAATTACGGATGAAAAGGGCAGCCGGCTCATCTTTTTCGGGCGACATGCGGGATTGGCAGGCATGATTAACACACTCTGGGCAACCGGTCAGCGCTACAAAGAGCTTGGGGTGGAAAATCCGTTTTCAGAGTTGAAGCAAGTCTTTCGTTACCATTCACTCGCTGAAGCCAAAACCGCTATCAAGCGTGTTTCTGAGTTGATTCAGGAAAAAGGGCTACCCGAGCCCATGAAACCACTGGTTTTTGCAGTTACAGGTGACGGAAACGTATCCCAGGGAGCTTTGGAAATTCTGAATTTGCTGGAAGGCAAAAAAATCAAACCGCAACAACTGAAGAATAAAGATTATCCGACTGATGCCGATATTTTGACCACAAATATCCTTCCGGAAGATTATCTGAAGAACACTGAGGGCAGAGAATTTGATTTGTATCACTATTTTGAATTTCCGGAACAGTATCGATCTGAAATCGAAGAATTTCTGCCGGACATAAATGTGTTTGTTAATGGCATTTATTGGGATGAGCGTTACCCAAAGCTCATCAAAAAATCCTGGCTGAAAAAGCAGGCGGAGGCCAATCAGCTGAACCTGGAAGTGATCGGTGATATCACCTGCGACGTACACGGATCAATAGAATGCACAGAGAAAGCCACGGAAATTGAGGATCCGGTTTTCGTTTATCATCCTGAAACCGATTCATTTAAAATGGGATTTGAAGGCGATGGAATTGCGGTGATGGCCGTGGATATTCTGCCAAGTGAACTTCCGCGGGAATCTTCTGAACATTTCAGTGCTGCTCTCAAGCCGTTCATCAAACCGCTCGCTGACGCTGATTTTTCGGTCGGATTTGAAGAACTAAACCTCCCCGAAGACCTGAAGCGCGCCACCATTGTGCACAAAGGAGAGCTGATGGATAATTACAAATATCTGAGGAAATTTATTGGTGAACTGTAAAATATATGTAAGCGCTTAGTACTTAAAAATAGACCTTTGAGAATATAGTTTCCTGAAACAGGTGCCAGTGTAAACAGGTATCATTGATATTTGTATCCGGTTGATAGGTTCCATAACCTATGAAGACTCAACTTTTCTATGCAGAAAACAAAGTTCGATATTAGTATCATCAATCTTACTGCCATTCACCACTGTTTTTTATGATTCCCCGGATTAAAAATCGGTCCGCCAAGAGATGAGCTACACGTAAGCGGGGTGTTTGACCGAAAGCTCTGAGGTTTTTATTACAGGTGAAGCAATTTGCAAGTCATAATGTATTTGCAGGCTTTTCAAAGTCCGGCATATCAATGGGTGCAAATAAGTGAGCCTCCGGGCTGCCTTTGAATTCTGTATTATTTCTTTCATCGTTTCATGATGATATCTCGTAATATTTTATAGTGCGATATCATTTTGAAAAAGAGAAAATCCAAGGGCAGGGATTTTTTAGGCGCTTAAAATTTCACTTCAACCGTTTGTGGTCAGAAAATTTTCGCCAATATTCGGGAGGGCTTTTTTAAATCCGACAGCGTCCACCGGACCTGTCGGCGTTTATCATTTTTTGAGAAATTATTAGTCTCTAAAATAGCGGCTTGCCCATGCGGTCGTTACCTCGCCGACATAGACGGCATCTTCTTCCTTCATCAGTAAGTGATCGGCATCATCAAGAGAGACAAAACTTTTCGGATGCCGTGCCATTTTGTAAATATGTGCTGCATTATCGATGCTTACTGTTTGATCCACGGGTGAGTGAAAAATCAAAAGTGCCCGGTTGAGGTTTTGGATGACCCCGTCCATTACCTGTTGATCCAAATCATCAAGGAATTTCTTTTTGATCTTAAAGGGGCGCCCTGCGAGTACTACATTTGCCTCGCCTTTACGCTCTATCTCCTCTTTTTTGTCCGAAAGCAGGTGTTCTACATGCTGAGGATTACAAGGACTGCCAACCGTGCAGACAGCTTGTGTGGAGTCTATTTGCGCAGCTGCCTGAAGTGCAGCGGCTCCGCCAAGGGAATGTCCCATAATGATGGATGGGGCAATCCATTCCTGTTTCATATATTTAGCGGCAGCAACGAGATCTGCGACATCCGTAGAAAATGTTGACTCTGCAAAATCCCCTTCGCTTTCTCCGAGTCCGGTAAAATCAAAGCGGAAGACACCGATATCCTGCCGGGTAAGTGCACGGGTAATATGCCCGACTGCCTTAAGATTTTTATTACAGGTAAAGCAATGAGCAAAGAGCAATGTAGCTGTCGGCTTTTCGGAGTCCGGCATATCAATGCGTGCTGCTAAGTTAACTCCTGAGCTTCCCTGAAACTCAATATTTTTGCTTTTCATGATTTATTTCAAACACCTCCTGATTTGTTTGAATTGGTCGTGATTAGTGTCTGTAAGAAAACTATAAGTGCCCTAAGATAACGCCAGGATCAAGGCGGGCGGAACGAAGATATTAGCGTTTTCTGAGAGGCACAAATCAGAAAGTAACTACTTGATACCCATCTTTAATCAAATTACGCAGACTGGGATGGTCATCAAAATCATCCAGAAAGGTAATATTTAGTTGTTTGAGTTTTTGTCTTACACCAAAAGCAGATGCACAGTAGCTGCACGCTCCGTCCACCTTATCTTTTACAGCTTCATACAAAGGATTGACGTAGTGTTCACCATCAGAAATTTCCGGCAGCCATTTTACGGCCGCGCCGTCAAAAACAACTCGTACCTCATCATTGTTTTCTTTTAGTTCCTTGGCGAATTCCAGTGCATTCAATACGCGGCCGAGCGCTTCTTTAGTTTCCGTGTCTGCTAAGATTACAATGCCGACTTTCATAGGAGTTATTTGTTTTGGTGATGGTTATTAAAAAGAACAATTTTGTAAATAAGCGGCCGGAGAGCTGTTTTTCCGACCGGCCGCTATCGGTTTAATGAGTTGTAATTAAAGATGTCCTTTAATTTGAGCTTTGATATCCTCCTTGGCAGGCTCAGAGGTCACTTTATCAATCACTTCACCATTTTCCGGATTAACCAGAAGCATTATACCGGTTTGTTCATGGTATTCTTCGTATATGTAGGTAAGATCAAGTTTAGCAGCCTGGAAGCGGGTTTGCTTATGCATAAAATCATCCGTGATATCGAAGTAGGTAAACCATACACCGGTATCTTCAAAATCGGTTTTGATTTCATCAAGTTTGCTGTCGAGCTCTTTGCAGTAGCCGCACCAGTCGGCATACATACGTACGGCAATTAATTCGAGATCATCAGCAGGGTTTTCAGCCATAACCGGTTTCGAATAGGCAAGGCCGGAAAGGCCGATTAATAGTGCAAGTGCTACAGTTTGAAGGGTTTTCATAAGAGAATTATTGATTTTAGAATTAAACCGCATTTCATGTCAGGAATCGAAGGAATCGGATTCTGCAAACTGAAATCCGGGATGGATTTGAAAATTATTCGTTATCGAGGCTGCCCCCACAGCTGCTGCCGGCGCCGGCAGTGCAACCATAACAGTGCTGTCCGGTGCGAATTCGGCGCTGCATCAACTCCGCATAATCAAAATCACGGATGTGGCCGCTGCCTTCTGCCTCAACCGGCATGGTCAGCATTTGGTTAAAATCGCAGTCGTAAAGCGTACCGTCCCAGCCGACCGAGAGGGTGTTGCGGCACATCACCTGCTCAGCTGCTTTGGGGTTATAGGCGTTGACCAGGGTGGTCATGTAATCATCCAGGTTATCGGATTGTATCAGAAAGTCCAGATACCGGCTGATCGGCAGATTGGTGATGGTAAACAGGTTGTTGAATTCAATACCGTGCTTATCCCACAGTTGCTGTTTGAAATCTTTTTCCAGCTGCTCCTGTCCGAGTGGCAGGAATGCACCTGCCGGGTTGTACACTAAATTTAGTTCGAGACCGGTGCCCGGTTTGCCATACCCAAGCTCATTCAGAACGTGCAGCGCTTCCACGGATTTATCATACGTGCCCTTACCTCGCTGACGATCAGTGGTAACTTTGTTGTAAAACGGCAGCGAGCAGGTAACTTCCACACCGCGCTCGGCAAAAAACTCCGGAAGCTGCCGGTACGTCGGATTGGTAACCAGTATGGTCAGGTTGGAACGAATGATAACATGGCAGCCCCTATTGCAAAGTTCATCCACAAACCAGCGAAAATCCGGGTTCATTTCCGGGGCGCCGCCGGTGATATCAACCGTTTGAAACCCGCCTTTATCGACTGCATCCAGACAATGCTGCAGGATCTCTTTCGGCATGATTTCCTTACGGTGCGGCCCTGCATCCACATGGCAGTGTTTGCAGGTCATATTACACATATAGCCGACATTAATCTGCAGGATTTCCATCTCGGTCGGAGTGAGCGGGGAAAGCCCGGTCTCATTCAATTTTGACTCAAAGTCCGGTAATTCCCGCAGGCTTTGGGTTTTATTTCTGAGAATATCCAGTTCGGGATGAAAATCTTCTATCTGAGTAATCTGCCCGTTTTGTTCTTTTATATGCATCACATTCCCACCTTTTTTGATTTTTCCATCATCTGCACGCCGTGTACGAGTGAGGCACCGCCCCGAATGGCACAAGCAACGTGGACGGCCTCCATCATCTCGGGTTCGGACACCCCGTGCTGCATAGAAGATTGGGTAAATGCGTCAATGCAGTAAGGGCATTGCACAGTATGAGCTACGGCCAGTGCGATCAATGCTTTTTCTCTGGCTGATAGTTCATCCCCCTCAAATACGGAGTTGTAATAGTCAAAAAATTTATCACCCAATTTTTCCTGCAATTCGGTGACGTTAGGGAAATCTTTGAGATGTTGGGGGTCATAATATGATGTACTCATAAGGTAAAGATGTTTTGTGTGTGAGTTAATTAATTGAATCCAACTTTAAAGTTTTGTCAGTGTGGTGACATTGCTTAAGTAAATGCAATCTAACTACGTGTAGTTCAAATGATGGCACTGTTATTTGCGGGATGTTCCATTCCGGATAAGTACTGAAGAAGTATGCTATTTCCGCGACTTTTTCCAGAAGCTGAGTGTAGATGGTGCAACTCCGAATTGTTCCGGGCACTCCTGTTCGTTGTTGATCATAATTTGGGCAACCAGGGCATAGTGGTGCACCGTGTGGCTGGAGAGCATAAATAATTCGCGCGGGAGTGTGGAGATAATGTTGTGTTCAAGGGTTCCGGATTCTTCCGAATTAGTAACAAACTTAATTGATACATCATGGCTGGCAGGAGGGTTTTCTCTTAAATCCAATAAATTGTAGACATGTTTTACAAGAAGTCGTTCGGCTTCTTCCTTTTTGGTTTCTATATCCGGGCTGCGTTCGCGATTTACGTAATCGATTTGAGCGGCTTCTAATCCATTGAAGAAACAGTTGTACATATCGATGCAGTGACGAAAATGAGCTCCGATCGTTGCTTTGCCGGTAACATCTGCTGCTTCGGCATAAATCTCGGGTTCCATATCAGCAATCAGAGTTCGCCCCTGGCGGAGAAAATGAATATTCTCGTTGACCAATGGATAGATTACATCATGGTCGGAAGCATTGCGAATTTTGTTTTTTGTATATTTATGAGCCATATGTAAGATTTGTGATTATACCAGATTTATGCGAGGTAAAACGCATTACGCATAATTCTAAATTTTGAATAAAAAATGCTAATCAGTTCTATTTTTGATTCATAATTACACTATCCGTTCCGGGTCGCTCAGGTCCGGCAGAGGGCCTCGATAGCCGAATATCCGCTTAATCCATTTCACCAGGCCGACACTTTGGTTTTTGATATACCATTGATCCGCCGCACGGCGGGCGCCCTGCGCATAAGAAGGGTAAGGATAGATGGTATCCGCCATTTTTTTCAGGGTAACCCCGTTTTTCATCGCCAGAGCATACTGACTGATGATTTCACCGGCTTGAGCCCCGACAGCATCAGCACCGAGAATTTTTCCGGTCAGCTTTTTGGCATATACTTTAATCCACCCGCTTGTGGATTCATCAGTAATAGCCCGGTCGATCATACTATAGGGAAACCGATATACTTCATAGGCAACATTTTTTTGATCCAGTTCTTTACGTGTAGCTCCAACATGAGCAACCTCGGGATCAGTATAAGTAGCCCATGGAACATGCTTTTTGTCAATCTTCATAGGTACTTTAAGCAATGCATTGGTAGCGGCAACTTTAGCCATATGCTCCGACATATGAGTAAATTGATACCGGCCGGTAATATCACCGATTGCATAGATATTACGCTGGTTTGTGCGGCATTTATCGTTTACGGTAATACCTTGCTTTTCGTAGTTAACTCCGGCCGCCTCAAGATTGAGATTCTCAATATTGGGCCGGCGTCCTGTGGCCATAAGTAACTTTTCTGCCCTGACTTTTTCATCCTTACCATCACGATTTATCGTTACCGTGACTTCTTTTTCATCACCTTCAACGCCGGATACCGCAGAATTCAGCAGATATTTAACTCCTTCATTTTCCAGTTGATTTTGCAGAATTCCGGCAAGTTCGGGATCATCATTTATCAGTATGCGATCCGCCATATCGATTACGGTAACTTGTGTGCCCAACCGTTGAAAAGATTGCGCCATTTCACTGCCGATGGGGCCGCCTCCGATGATGATCATACTCTTCGGAAGCTCTTTAATCTCAAATAAATTGTGATTGGTAAAATGAGGCGTTTTATCAATTCCGGAAATAGGAGGTACCATCACCCGACTACCGGCAGCGATAATAAAATACCGTGAAGTAACTTCTTTATGTGATCCGTCCCCCTGGTTTATGCGAATGGTATGCCGATCTACAAAGGCAGCTTCTACTTCTTCAACATCCATGCCCATATCGCGGAATTTATCCGGGTGATCGGCTTCATCATAGATCTCCTGCCGGATGCGATGAAGTTTGTCCGATATTTCAGAAAAATTGACTTGATTCCCGTTTACCGCCGCTTTTTTAGCTTGGTTAAGCATTACTTTACTAGGCACACATCCGTACCAGGTACAGTCGCCACCGAGTTTATGTTTTTCAATCATCATGGTTTTGGCTCCTAAGCTCACACCCATGCCTGATGAGGTAAGGCCGGCAGCACCACCTCCGATTACGACCAGATCATATTGTTTTTTCATCAGCTATATTTTTTTGTTTTTCGGCTTCTACTTCTTTCATTTTCTCCCTTACTTTCTGCCAGGTAGCGTATATCGCATACAAAATTAGTGCTGCTACAATGGCATAGACCCACCAGGGCACATTGTGACCGGCAAACATGAGATAGATGTAGGCAGAGATCATGCACAGACACATGGCCACGACAGGTGGCACAATGGATTTACTGCGTCTCAAATTTCGAACCAGCCAATACACACACGCCCAGAAAAAAGGAACAGCACCAAGATAAATTCCTCCGAAAATAAAAGGATTTACACCATATTCATCTCCGAGACTCATAAACCAAGTTGTAAAACTTTCCCACATCGATTCCATAACTGAATCCTAACTTATTTTGTTGATTTATTTATACAAATCGTATGAGTGAGGGTAACTATCCCCGGATAAATCTATTAACAGGTCTTTATGGTTTTATATACTTATCGTTATAAGGGTTCGTGTTACCGGTTATTAAAGTACACAGATATCAGCGGTATCATTGTCGGTCAGGTGACACATAAGCGGGTTTTGTAATTTGTTTATAGGAAGATTTTTTTAAGATTAGTGATGAGTGTTTGCAGAAAGTTTCAACAGAGCATATAAGATTATTTCATATTAGTGGAACTCTACTCATATTATGGAACGCAATTGTGAACTTGGAGAAAAAAAGTAAATGTGTAACCGGGGAGTTTTGTCAAGCTGCCCACTCGTATTTTTTTGTTGAATTGAATGCAAGCAAGATACATAACGAGCGCGAATCCCAACGGATAGAAAAAGAGTTGGAGCATACTTCTCCAATAATAGTTTTTCGCGGACTGAAAGTATATCTTTTTTCAGGCGAAAATTTTCCGGCTGCCCTTAATGCTGTTGGCCGGTTGCGTGAAGAGGTTTTCAGAATGAGCGGAGCAGGCCGCGGTGTGGAAATTGATCTTGACGATCTGGATTTCGGGGAGTATGCCTATAAACAGCTTATTGCGTGGGATCCCGGTGAAAAGGAGCTGGTGGCCGTTTACAGGTTTCAGTATGGAAGTCGCAGTAAAGAAGCCGGGGATGAGTATCTGCGAACATCAACGTTATTCGAATATTCTTCTGAATTCAGAGAGAACATGCTTCCTTATGCTATTGAGCTCGGAAGGTCGGTTGTAAATCCGTCTGCCAAGAAAAGCCGCTTTGGATTTTATGCATTATGGAAAGGGCTCGGTGTTGTTTTTCAGCTTAATCCGGAATTAAAGTATTTCTTCGGAAACGTTTCTCTATATAAAACCATGAATACCAATGCGCTGAAGCTTCTGGTCAGCTATCTGGAAACTCACTATCCGCCTCCGGTGCCGCTGTTAAAAGCTAAACCGAATCTTCGTTTTCATGCTGATGCCGCTGTTCCGGAAGTCGTGCGTACCGGAGAAACAGATACACCGGCTCAGCGCATCAAGCAGCTTACGCGTTTGATGAATGAGCACGGTGAAGAGGTGCCACAGATTTTGAAATCATATATGTCGCTTTCCAATGAAATCTGGTTCGGCGAGACGGTAATCGACCGTGATTTCGGCGATGCCTGGGAGATCGGACTTATAGTACCCTTTGAGCATATTGATCCGAAAATTAAGGGGACGTTTTCGGGTGGATAGATCAGACTATCAAATATAGTTTTTAAACCTTTGTAGTAAAATCTTTCGGATGAATAGCTATTGTGGAGAACTCACTAAGAATTTTTTTATCAAATGTTACGAGTTGAATTTCAAACTCGGATGCAAGTGCTACAAATTCACAATCATATGATGAGCAGGAAGACTCGGTCATCAGTTTTAAAACATTATTGGACTGTATAGAAAACTCTTTGGAGTTCATAAACTCTTCAGCTTCATTAATAGCCAGAAAAATCGAATCCAAGTCAAGAATTTTTCGTCGATAATAAAGAGAAAGAACATTTCTAAACTCAGAAGCCCATAATAATGGAGCAATCCAATCCGGATCCTTCTTTAGACTGCGGTAGGCAAATTCTTCCTCCTCATTGGGAACCCAAAAGCTTGCAATAAGATTAGTGTCAGCCACAATCATGGGCGCCCCTGATCAATAGCCTGCTGAACTTCCTCAATAGATAAAGAGCCTTTGGCTTTCTGTTTCATTTTTTTTGCTCTCTCAATGAAAATATCCGGATCGTGGTGTGTACTCTCCAAAGATTTTTTCAATGTCATAATGACTTCACTATTCACACTACGATGATTTCTGTCTGCCTGAAGTTTTAGTTTTTGGTAAACGTCATCAGGTATTCCTTTAATAGTAATATTTTTGGACATAGAAGATAATTTAATATAATGGTTTCATTATGAAACTAAAACGGTTACTTTTTAGTATTTAATTTTTGTTGTAAGCCATTAAAAGTCAGCTAAGTGGTATATACCATATGCTAATTTTTCCATATACCTTATGGGAGTTGATCTCACGTATAGAGAATTTGTCCTCTCGATGACAGCATCAACCGTTATAAATAATAATTTAAGGATTAACATTCTTGCAAATAATCAAATAATGAGGTTGAGTAAATAAACAGGGAAAATATAATGATCAAGAGTTTGATTTGATAACTATGGCATCCGGTTCAGGAGGTTCTGCAACGACCCGGCAAGCTGGCACGAAAAGGATGGAATGTTACCATGGTTGAAGTAAAAACAGGTGGTATGGGCGTATCCGACCAGAGGCTCGGTTGTGCAGTATATGGTTAGATCAGTTTTTTCCACAAAAAAAACAGTCCAAAAATTCAGGAATGTCGAGGATCAAAGTAATTCATGAACATGAAGCCGAAGGCCGGCTGAAAGAAATCTACGATCACCTCCTTAAGAAGCGTGGAAAAGTGGCGGAGGTCCATAAAATTCAGAGTCTTCATCCGGAGTCGGTGATGAAGCATATGGATTTGTATATGGAAATTATGTTTTCGAAATCGCCGCTGTCCAGAGCTGAACGGGAAATGATAGCCGTAGTGGTTTCGGCTGCCAACGGTTGCGAATATTGCCAGGAACATCACGGTCAGGCACTACTTCACTATTGGAAAGACGAGCAAAAAGTAAAACAGCTTCAGACAGATTACCGCAAACTAAATCTGAGTGAGCGGGAAGAAGCGTTGTGCACGTTTGCCGTGGAACTTACGGAGGAACCTGACCGGTTCGAGGATTACGACGGTACCCCTGATCTGCGCAATAGGGGCCTGGATGATCGCGCCATACTGGATGCCACCCTCGTAATATCATATTTTAATTTTGTAAACCGCATTGTTCTGTCAATGGGAGTTCCGCTTGAAGAGGATAAAGGGGCAGGGTATAAATATTAAGTTCCCTGAGTAGATATACGAAAATTTACATGAATTAGATCAGGTTTATCACTCAGCCATTTCTTTTAGCTCATCCATTTTCGGGAATCTCCAGCACCGGCGATCAAATTCGAGCAATCCTTGCTTTTTAAATTCATTAAGAGTTGAAGTCACTGTCTGCCTGGCTGCTCCGGTGAGTAAGCCTATTTCTTCATGAGTCAGCATCGGTTTTACTTCGTAAACACCATCATCCACTTTCCCAAAATCCCTGGCATATCGCAACAAAAAACCGGCTATACGCCGCTTTACATCCTTGAAAATGAGATCGTTCATACGTTCTTCAAATCGTCGCAGGCGGATACCGTACCACTTGGTAAGCCGCTGGTTCATTTTGGGATTTATCTCAAGTAATTTTTCATAATCTGATTTTGGGATATAGCAGACTACACTCTCATTAGCGGATTGTGCATATTCAGTTTCCGCACCGTTAAAATCATCCATCATAGGAAGCGATCCGAAAATTTCTCCAGGCCGCAAAATATCCTGAATAATTTCTTCACCACCCTCAGTTATTCGAGAGATTTTAACCTGTCCTTTTTTTAGCAGATAGATATTGTCGTCCTGGCCGGTAATGTAAATCATTTCTTTAGGACGATAGGATTTCATCGTAGTTTTTTGTTTAGCGAACTTGTGTGCTTCGCCATTTAGCCCGCCAAAAAAGTCATAATGCTTTATGTACCAAATTTTTACCTCGTGACCAGTTTCTTGTAAAGCCATATTTTTATCCTTTTTTAAAATTGATCATTACACTTTATTAGACGAAGCTATAGGATATCCTGACACCAAAGTTATTTTTAATATATCCTCCTGAATACTTCACTAACAAAATAAAGATCATTTATTTCAATGTAAAAATATGAAAACTATTCATTCCCGGCTTCGAAAACCTCAGTATCGGGATGAAACGCATACCAGGCAAACCAGAAAGCGGTGAGAGTTGAAATTTCATTACCTTCCTCATCATATGCGGTAGCTGATTCATTTTCTGCATCAAAGTCTATCGTTACGGTCTTTGATCCTACTTGATCCTGAAAACGGTGTTCATCCGCTTTTTCCAGCTCAGAAAACGCGTAGGCTTTGGAATGATCATCAACCGTTATTCCCATTACCCACTCTTTAAGATCAAACCGGTCGTCGGTGTCGGTAACCGGGAAATAGAGTCGCTCGTTATCTTCATAGTCAGCATAAGGGTCGCGGTCATAATTGCGATCATGGCCGGTATCCCGGCTGAGTACACGGGTATCTTCATGCCGTTCCCGCCAGCTTTTCCATGAAGTGTGTTCCATAGGTACTTGTTCCAGACTGCTTCCCTGAAATTCTCCGGTAATTGCTTCCGTACTTATTTGGGACCACAGCGATTCGGTTTGCCGATCGTATAATAAAACATCACTGTTGTACAAGAGTCCCGATACGCCGAGTTCAAGAAATTTTCCATCCACCTTGGATTTGAAAGCCATACCACTGCCGCAAAGGGGGCACCATGTTACGGCGATGTGCTCGTCACCGAAGGTGTCATTAGCTACTTCGTGCCAGTCCATAATTCTAATGGGGTATGCTTTAACCTCTCCGTTTCGCTTAATGCCCAGAACACGATCGTCATCATTAAGCCAGTCAGCGTCGTCCGCTTTTTGGAAACGGGGATCATCAATGGAAGGAATTCCGTCACGAGGGGGCCCTCCTTTTTTGATTTTATCAACCGGTACAGTTGCGTCGGAGACATCAAAGCCGTTCATAGTTTGAGCCTGAGTAGAATTTTCAGATGCCATACATCCTGATACAAACAGTATAATCAGACCAAAGAAAATAGAATTAAGGGCATGAAACCGATATGTTGAATGTATCATATTTATTGAGGGTTTATAATAATTTACATGTATTGCACTTTCTATGAACACGATTTGGAGATAGGTTTGCTGTCAGGCACCGGACAAACTCCTGATAGATTTATGATTTACTTCTTTCAACACAGTTATAACTAATTTATAAGCTTATACATGGAACTAAAATTTGAAGATTCCAGCCTGGATGCCCGGATTTATTTAACGGACCAAAGTGAAGTGATACATCGTACTTTGAGCCTTCCCGGCGAACATTACACGATTCTTTGGAATCTGAATACTTCCAGTGAAGTTCGTATCGATGGGATACCCAACAGGATTGATGAAAACGACATCAGATGTATAACTCCCTATCAAAAAATCCAGCTGCCCAAAGATGCTGATGGAAAGTTCCGGGCATTTATTTTTAGCCGGGGATTTTATTGCATTCATGAAAATGACCGGGAAGTTTCTTGTGAAGGGCTTTTGTTTTATGGATCATCGGCAACAAGCAGGTTTAAACTCCAGGATGATCAGAAGAAATCATTTGAAACACTTTATTCAGTATTTCTGGAGGAGATGCAAACCCGTGATTCCATCCAGGGTGAAATGCTCCGCATGTTGCTCAAAAGACTGATCATCAAGTGCACCCGATTGGTAAAATCCCAGAAGTTACCTGCTGAAGAGGTTCCTTCGCATCTCGAGGTTATCAGAAAGTATAATATGCTGGTTGAGCAACATTTCCGGGAAAAAAAGCGGGTAAAGGATTATGCTGACATGCTCTATCGCTCTCCAAAAACCCTCGCCCATATTTTTGAAAAGTCCTATCACCTGACACCCGTGGAGGTCATTCATCAAAGGGTAGACCTGGAGGCGCGCCGGTTACTTATACAAACTGAAATGACGATTCAGGAGATTGCTTTCGAACTCGGCTTCTCGGATGCAGCCTCATTCAGCTGATATTTTAAAAATCAAAGCGGCTTTTCGCCAAGAAATTTTCGTGAAGAAACCATAGAAAACGGGAAACAGGAAAAAGTGACAAATTTCGGGGAAAGCCGGTAATGGAGAGCGGCGGTTTTGCGCGATAACTTTGCATTGAACTTTAAACAACAAATACACACAAAACAAATGAGGTAATACTTATGAAGTTCAATGTCCCAACTCGTGAACAAGTAAACGAACCGGCACAATCAGTTTTTGACGCATTAAAAAATAAACTTGGTATGGTACCCAATATTTATGCGTATGCCGGTCACTCTCCGAATACACTGAAGCAGTACCTGGAATTCAATGAAGGCCTTGGTAGTGGATCATTTTCCGGTAAAGAACGCGAAGCAGTAGCACTTGCTGTAGCTCAGATAAATGGTTGCCGCTATTGCCAGAGTGCGCACTCTTTGCTTGCAGGCCAACATGGGTTTTCTGAAGAAGAAATACTGCAACTTCGCGACGGTTCCCATCCTGATGAAAAATTGGGTGCACTGACCCGATTGGCTAAGGAGATTCAATCCACTAATGGGAATCCATCACAAGAAGCCCTCGAAGATTTTGAAGCGGCAGGATATGATCAGGAATCGCTTGTGGAGTTGATCGGCCTGATTTCTGTGAATGTATTTACCAACTATATTCACGGCATTGCGCAGTTTGATATCGATTTCCCCGTAGCTCCTGAATTGGAGACGGAATCGTATTAACATTATGCTTGCACAACCCCAAGCCCCGTGGACCGGCTGCACCATCACAGCCGAAGGTCTGCGGGGCTTTTTTTATACTCATAACTTAACTTCCAGTAAAAGCAATTGCAGTTGCAGTTGCTAAATGTGTTACGAATTGCCGCTAAAGTTTGTTTGACGTTTGATGTTGTTCAAAAACATCAAACGTCAAACATCAAACGAAAAAACGGTTTGGAAGCCGTAACCCATCACCCCAACTCACCGGCCCGTTTGGCTGCTTCGACCACCGCTTTGATGAGCGTAACACGCAAGCCGCCTTCTTCCAGCTTCATCAGCCCGTCTACCGTGCAACCGGCGGGAGTGGTGACATCATCTTTGAGCACGGCCGGATGGGTGCCGTTTTCGCCGAGCATGGTGGCGGCGCCGAGGCACGCCTGGGTTACGAGGCGCGTGGACACATCGCGCGGCAGTCCGCTTTTGACGCCTCCTTCGGCCAGCGCCTCGATAATCACATAGAAAAAGGCTGGGCTGCTGGCACTTAATCCGGTAACCGCATCAAAATGTTTTTCGTCCAAAACTTCAGTTTCTCCGACTGACTGAAACAGCTCCTGTGCAATCTCAAAATGATCCACGGTTGTATGGCTTCCGGCGGCAAGTACGGTCATTCCGGCGCCTACCTGGCAGGGGGTGTTCGGCATCGCACGGATTACCGGCGGATTGTTGCTAAGCAGTTTTTCCAGCTTTTCGGTTTTAACCCCGGCCATGATGGAAATCAACAGCGTATTTTCTGAGAGATTTTCCCTGAATGATTCAATCACCGACTCGGTATTTTGCGGTTTGGTGCAGAGGATGACGACATCAGCCCCGGATACCGCTTCGGCATTATCAGATGTCGTGTTTACTGAGTAATTCTGTTTAAAATGCTCGAGCCGCGTTTCATTCGGATCACTTGCGGTGATCTGCCCGGCATTCAGAATTCCGTTGGAAATAAAGCGGGAGGCAAGAGTTTCGCCCATCGTTCCCGCACCGATGATGGTTATGGTTTGATTGTTAGGCAAGGTCTGTAGTTATTTTAGAAATGTTGGTTCAATTTAGGTAATTGGGTGATTAAGGTTATTAAGGTAATTTAGGTAAATAAGGTAATTAAGGTTCTGGAGGCAATTTTGAGCTTTAATCCCAATTACCCAATTACCCATTTACCTTAATTACCCCCAATAACCTTAATCCCTAATTCTTCACTTTGTCACTCGACACAAAAACCTCACCCTCAGCAACACCTTTCTTGACCATTTCCGTCATTTCCGAGGTGTTCAGTACAATGTCATCGGCATCCGATAAATCCGCACAGCGGTAGCCCTGCCGGACGAGCGACTCAATGGATTTTTCAATAGCATCAGCCGCTTCGGGTTGATCGAAGGTGTAGCGCAGCATCATTGCTACCGAACGGATCGCTGCCAGTGGGTTGGCTTTGCCTTGTCCGGCAATATCCGGAGCGGAACCGTGCACAGGTTCATAGAGGCCGCCTTCATCACCGAGGCTGGCGGACGGGAGCAGGCCGATCGAGCCGCTCAGCATAGCCGCTTCATCACTTAGGATATCACCGAACATGTTTTCGGTTAGAATAACATCAAAATCGGAGGGGCGGGAAATGAGCTGCATCGCGCAGTTATCCACCAAAATGTGTTCCAGTTCTACATGGGGGTACTCTTTGGCGGTTTCATTGACGACATCCCTCCATAGCCGGGAACTGGCCAATACGTTGGCTTTGTCTACCGAGGTGACGTGATTGCGGCGTTTTCGGGCAAGTTCAAAAGCTCTACGGGTGATCCGCCGTATTTCATCTTCATCGTATGCCATCGTATCCACCGCACGCCGTTTGCCGTGATCGTCGGTTTCCTCGCCTTTTGGCCGGCCGAAATAGACGCCGCCGGTGAGTTCGCGAACAACCATCACATCAACAATCTCAAGAAGGTTCGCTTTGAGCGGGGAGTATTTTTCCAATCCAGGGTAGATGGTGACTGGACGCAGGTTGGCGTAAACTCCCATTTCTTTGCGAAGTGCTAGTAATCCGGATTCGGGTCGATCCTCTCCGGTCAACTCGTCCCATTTGGGTCCGCCTACCGCTCCGAGAAACACCGCATCCGCATTGCGGCAAGATTGCAGAGTATCCACCGTAGCGGGGGTGCCGTGCCTGTCGATGCTGGCGCCGCCGATATCCCTGGTTTCGGTATTTACGGTAAATCCGAACTGTTCAGCAGCTTTGTTCAGTACCGAAACGGCCGCTTCGCTCACTTCCGGACCGATTCCGTCTCCGGGAAGTATGATTATGTTATATTCAGGCATCTCAGAACATATTGGTTTTGCGTGCATAGTCAAAGATGCCGCCGGCATCCACGATATGAGCGACTTCGCCGAGTTCGAGCAGCTCGAACTGTTCGCCGGAGCGCTCGTTGATCATCACGCAGTTTTCCCGGTCAATTTTAGCGGTGTCGCCCGTTCGAAAGTGCTCGGTGAGGTCACCCCGGCTTTCGAACGGCACGACGAAGCCACCATCTACCGCATTGCGGTAAAAGATTCTTGCATAAGAGGGGGAGACTACAGCCTGCACGCCGGCTTGCTGCAGGGCAAAAGGCGCATGTTCACGGGATGATCCGCAGCCGAAATTCCGACCCGCTACGATGATATCAAACTCTGATTCGAATTGATCTTCCGGAGTAAACGGAATCCCGCCCTCGGGCAGACCTGACTGTTCCTCCGGTACTCCGGACAGGGCATAACGCCCGTAAAATTTACGTTCCTCCGGATCATCCAGGCTGTACATCAGATGCCCGGCCGGGATGATCTGGTCGGTATCAATATTGTCGCCAAGGACGAAGACTTGGCCGTTTATTATTTCTGACATGTTAGCTTATTCTTAAATAATGTATGTAATGTTCTATTGGTAATTCTTGAAAGGTCGTTTGAT
>CAZDIA010000007.1:0-5281 GCA_964505385.1 uncultured Chitinophagales bacterium | reverse complement strand
TGTTTGACGTTTGATGTTACCCTAACGTCAAACATCAAACCTCAAACAATCAAACCGCATCCGCCACAGGCGTTTCCTCAGTCAGATATTCCCGTGGATCGGTAATCTTGCCGGTGATTGCCGATGCCGCTACGGTATATGGCGAGGCGAGATAGACGGAAGCCTGCTTGGAGCCCATCCTGCCGGGGAAGTTACGGTTGGTAGTGGAGATACAGATCTCCTGTCCGTTCAGGCGGCCGAATGTGTCGGGCGGACCGCCGAGGCATGCTGCACATGAAGCGTCGCCGATATTCGCACCGGCGCTTTCGAAGATGCTCCAGAGGGTTTCCCCATCGATGGTTACGGTTTTCAGATCCTCGGTGATCTGCGTTGTAGCGGGGACCACGTAGGTGTCGACATTTACCTGCTTGCCTTTCAGAATGCGGGCGGCGGCGATGAAGTCCGAAGTTTTACCACCGGTGCAGGAGCCGATGTAGGCGCGGGTCAGTTGCGTACCGTTAACTTCTTCGACAGTCGCTTTGTTGTCGGGTGAGTGCGGTTTGGCGACCATCGGCAGCAGTTCGTCGGCACGGTAGTTGCGTACGCTGTGATAGCGCCCACCGGGATCTCCGAATACCGGTTCAAACTGTTTGTTAGTTCGCTGACGCACATACTCATAGGTCACTTCATCCGGCTCGATCACCCCGTTTTTTCCACCGGCTTCGATCACCATGTTGGTCATCGTCATGCGCGACTCCATATCCATGTTCATGATCGCATCGCCGGCAAATTCCATAGTGCGATACGTGGCGCCATCCACACCGATATCACCGATGATTTGCAGGATCAGATCCTTAGCCATGATGTACGGGGGGATTTCCCCTTCGAAGACAAACTTCATCGTCTCCGGTACTTTCACCCACAGCTTACCGGTGCCCATGATGAAAGCGGCGTCGGTATTGCCGATTCCGGTAGCGAACTGCCCGAACGCACCGGCATTACAGGTGTGGGAATCGGTGCCGAACAACACCTCACCGGGACGGGTAAATCCCTCTTCGGGCAGGGCGATGTGGCAAACGCCTTTATAATCGTCACCTCCTACATCATAATAGTAGGGGAGTTGATGTTCGGAAGCGAACTGCCGGAGCAGATCCACATTTCGGTTGGCGTAGTAATCGTTGGTGTGGATAAAATGATCCGGAATGATGACAAGCTTGTTTTTATCCCAGACCTGTGCATTCTGTCCGAACTGTTTTTTGAAAATGTCGATAGCGGGTGGTCCGCACACATCATGAGTCATCAGGATATCTACATCAACCCAGATGTTCTCTCCGGCTTCCACTTCTTTGCGGCCCGCGGCTTTTGCAAGTATTTTTTCTGTGAGATTCATTTTTGTTTTTTATGTGATAAAGTGGGGTAAAGGCATCAAGGCATCGAGGCATCGAGGCATCAAGTGATTCAGCTGAATTTGAATCCTGACCTAAACTACCCCAATTACCTCAATTACCTTAATTACCTAATTCCTATTACTCTTCCCGGTTCAGCATGCTCTGCATATTCATCTGTACAAATTCATCACCAAGTTCAGTGACGCCATTGGTTGAGAGATAGATCAGATCCTGATCGGTTACTTCTTTCTTGCGGTCACAAATTTCGATGAATCCTTCATAAACGCGGTCCAGTTCCATTTTGGTGAATTCAAAACCAAGTTCTTTGAGCCGGTGATCCAGGGCTTTACGTCCTGAGTGTTTTCCAAGTACGATATCGTTTCCTTTCTTTCCTATTGATTCGGGTGTCATAATTTCATAAGTGAGGGGGTTGCTGAGTACGCCGTGCTGGTGAATGCCGGCTTCGTGGCTGAAAGCATTTTGACCGACTACCGCTTTGTTTGACTGCACCCTCTGATGCGTAATTTCCGACAAAAGCTGACTTGCCGGCCAAATGTGCTTGTGATTGATTTGCGTTTCATAATCCAGCTCCTTTTTCCGGGTGTGAATAGCCATCGCTATTTCTTCAAGCGAGGCATTTCCGGCACGTTCACCAATCCCGTTGATGGTGCATTCGATCTGATCGGCGCCGTGCTGTACAGCCACCAGAGAGTTGGCTACTGCCATACCGAGATCATTATGGCAGTGGACGCTGATTTTTACATGCTCAGGAACTCGTTTGCGGATGCCGGCAATCAGCTCACCATATTCCCAGGGAACACCATAACCGACCGTATCGGGAATGTTGACAGTCGTAGCTCCGGCTTCGACAGCAGTCTGGATCACTTCATAGAGAAAATCCGGATCGCTGCGGGTGGCATCTTCGGCGGAAAATTCTACATCATCCACCCAGGTGCGTGCATGGCGAATAGCGAAGTCCGCTTCCCGGAGCACTTCGCGACGCTCCATCTTGAGTTTATGTTCAAGATGGATATCTGAGGTAGCGATAAAAGTGTGAATCCGGCCTTTTTGGGCAGGGGCGATAGCCTCACCAGCGCGGTCGATATCCGCCTGCCGGGTTCGGCAAAGACCTGCCACGGTTGAGTTTTTTACAGTTTCAGCGATTTTTTTAACTGCCTGAAAATCATCCTCGGAGCAAATAGGGAAACCTGCTTCCATTACATCCACTCCGAGTAGCTCCAGTTGAGTAGCCATTCGAAGTTTCTCCTTGAGATTCATTGCGAAACCGGGAGCCTGTTCCCCGTCCCGAAGGGTGGTATCGAATATAGTAATGGGCTTACTCATGGTGCTGTTTGTGGTTTTGTTTTCGGTTTTGGTGTGGGATGCACCTCATTGAGCAAATAGTAACTGTAGCTGTCTATGAGTGCTTCCCAGCTGGCTTCAATTATGTTTTCGGATACGCCGACGGTGGACCATTTGCATTCACCGCTGGCGGAATCGATTAACACGCGTACTTTGGCACCGGTGCCGGCGCTTTCGTTGAGTACGCGAACTTTGTAATCCTGCAATCGCATGTTTTCGATTTCAGGAAAAAAGCGTATGAGCGCTTTACGGAAAGCCTGATCAAGGGCGTGAACCGGACCGTTGCCTTCCGCGGCTGTGTGTTCGGTGGATTCACCGGCATTGACCCGGATTGTTGCCTCGCAACGCTGCTGGTCGGTTTCATTTTTTTCGATCAGCAGGCGAAATCCTTCCAGTTTAACCGGATCATGCCAGCTCCCGGTGATTTTGCGAATCAAAAGATTCAGTGAAGCTTCGGCAGCTTCATAGGTATATCCTTCAAACTCGCGCTTTTTGAGAGTATCGATGATATCTTTGAGATCTTTGCCGTTGGTATCCAGGTTGATATCAAGTTCGTCGGCCTTGTAGCGAAGGTTGCTTTTACCGGCCAGATCAGAAACTAAAACCCGGCGTTGGTTGCCGATACGTTCAGGTTCAAGATGCTCGTAAGTCAGCGGATTCTTGAGTACAGCGCTCACATGGATACCGCCTTTGTGGGCAAAAGCGCTGCTGCCGACATAGGGCTGACGGGAATCCGGCTGAAGATTGGCAAGTTCGCTTACAAAACGAGAACAGGAGGTGAGATCCTCCAATGCTTTTTCATCAATGGTAGGCATTCCCATTTTAAAATGAAGGTTGGGGATGATTGAACAGAGATTCGCATTACCGCATCGCTCCCCGTATCCATTGATGGTTCCCTGCACATGTTCGCAACCGGCCTGAACGGCTGTAAGCGTATTGGCAACAGCAAGTTCACCGTCATTATGCGCATGGATTCCTACAGACCACTCAATCTGTCTGCGAACTTCTTTTACCGTAGCTTCGATCTGATGCGGAAGCATTCCGCCATTGGTATCACAAAGCACCAGGACGTCGGCGCCACCCTGTCTGGCAGCTTTCAGCGTGCTGATGGCATAATCGGGATCATCTTTATATCCGTCAAAAAAATGTTCCGCATCGTAGATAACTTCCCGGCCGTGAGCTTTAATCCACTTAATTGATTCATAAATCAGGCGGATATTTTCCTCACCGGAAATGCCGAGAGCATCTTCAACATGCAGCATCCACGATTTACCGAAAATGGATACTGCCGGTGTATCGGCTTCAAGAAGGGCGGCCAGGTTAGGATCTGTTTCCACATCTCCGTTCGGATGGGCGGTACTACCGAAAGCCACAATTTTCGCCTGATGAAAATTGTGGTTCGCCGCCTGTTCAAAGAACGCTTTATCACGTGGATTGGATCCGGGCCAGCCGCCCTCAATATAATCAATACCCAGATGATCAAGGCGCTTGGCGATGCGCAGTTTGTCATCAGCAGAAAAACTGACTTCTTCGCCCTGGGTGCCGTCACGCAGGGTGGTGTCGAATAATTTAATCGACTTTGACATGTCCATTGGAGGTTGGTGCTTTGGTTTTTGCGATCCAGCTCATCATTTCGCGGAGTTTGCCGCCCACTTCTTCGATATTGTGGGATTTTTCCAGTCGTCGCATGGCTTCCATTCCCGGTCTGCCGGCTTTGTTCTCCAGTATCCACTGCCGGGCAAAGCTACCGTCCTGCACTTCGTTAAGGATTTCTTTCATCCGCTCGCGGGTGCCTTCATCAATTACGCGTGTACCCCGGGACATTCCGCCGAACTCTGCTGTATCGCTCACCGAATAGTACATGCCGGCAACACCGCCTTCGTACATCAGATCTACAATCAATTTTAGTTCGTGCAGACATTCGAAGTAGGCGATTTCCGGTTTGTAACCCGCTTCGGTAAGGGTATCGTAACCCGCCTTGACCAGCTCGGTTACTCCACCGCAAAGTACAGCCTGTTCACCGAAAAGATCGGTTTCGGTCTCTTCCTGAAATGTGGTTTCGATCACTCCGGCGCGCGTGCCACCGATGCCTTTGGCGTAGGCCAATGCCGTTTCTGTGGCTTTGCCGGTTGCATCCTGATAGATCGCGTAGAGGCAGGGAACTCCCTGACCCTCGGTGTACACCCGGCGAACCAAGTGACCCGGACCTTTGGGGGCTACCATGAATACATCCACATCTTCTGCCGGCCTCACCTGATTGAAGTGAATGTTGAAGCCGTGAGCAAAAACAAGAGCCGCACCGGATTTCAGATTCGGTGCTACTTCGTTTTCAAAAACCTCAGGTTGGGTTTCATCCGGCATCAATACCATCACGATATCCGCTTTCGATACGGCATCGGCAACGGTATGAGCCGTCAACCCGTCGTTTTTAACTTTCTCGCGAGATGAGCTGCCTTCGCGCAACCCGACGACCACATCCACGCCGCTTTCCTTAAGGTTCTGCGCGTGTGCGTGCCCCTGACTGCCATACCCGAGCACTGCTACTGTTTTAT
>CAZDIA010000006.1:51582-101670 GCA_964505385.1 uncultured Chitinophagales bacterium | reverse complement strand
CCGTGAGGGAGGCCGAACCGTAGGCGCCGGCGTGGTAAGTAAAATTATAGATTAATCACATATTATTTCCGACGTTTTATCGTCAAATTAAAGAAAATTGTGTACGGGTGTAGCTCAATTGGCAGAGCACCGGTCTCCAAAACCGACGGTTGGGGGTTCGAGTCCCTCCACCCGTGCAAAAATATTATAAATAGATAATACCATGAATAAGATCAGAGAATATTTTGAGGGGGTTAAAAAGGAAATGGGTAAGGTTACCTGGCCCTCCCAAAAAGAATTAGTAGATAACACAATCATAGTTTGTGTGTTTGCAATAATTGTGTCTCTGTTCATATTTGGTATTGATCAGGTTTACAGCACTATACTCGAAGTGGTTTATCAACGATAATGTCTGATCAGCAAAATAAAAATTGGTATGTAGTTCGGTGCTTTTCGGGGCATGAGAAAAAGGTGAAAGAATATTTGCAGCGTGAGATAGCGATGCAAGGTCTGGAAGATAAAATCCAGGAAATACTCATACCCACCGAAACAGTCATTGAAATACGATCAGGAAAAAAAAGAACCCGGGAGAAAAACTTTTTTCCGGGATATTTGCTGATGCAAGCCACTTTTGATGATAATGTAAATGAACTGGTGAGCAATGCGCCATCAGTTATCGGTTTTTTGAAAAACGACAAATCCAGCGATAAACCAACTCCTTTAAAACCTGATGAGGTGGAACGAATTGTCGGTCGCGTACACGACAACGAGGAGATTGTGGCAAGCGGTGGTCTGGTTGAAATACCTTTCAAGCAGGGAGATTTGGTCAAAGTAATTGACGGACCGTTTAAAGATTTTGACGGCACTGTAGAAGAAGTTTATCCCGATAAACTGAAGCTGCGCGTGCTTGTAAGTATTTTCGGTAGAAAAACCCCTGTTGAAGTTGATGTTAACCAGGTTGAGCCTGAGGCATAGTAACTAAAATTAAGAACGCCGATTGTAAGGCTAATACAGGTTAAAAAATGGCGAAAAAAGTTGAGAAAGTTGTAAAACTTCAGATTACCGGCGGCCAGGCCAACCCGGCACCCCCTGTGGGACCGGCATTGGGGCAGGCAGGCGTAAATATCATGGAGTTTTGCAAGGCATTTAATGCCAAAACCCAGGAAAACAGCGGGACGTTGGTTCCGGTAGAGATTACCGTATTCACCGATAAGTCCTTCACGTTTATCACCAAATCCCCTCCTGCAGCAGTGTTGCTTAAACAAGCTGCAAAGAAAGATAAAGGCTCTGGAGAGCCTAACCGCGTTAAAGTGGGCACCGTTACGTGGAGTCAGTGTGTTGAAATCGGAAAGCAAAAAATGGCTGACCTTAACGCTCATGACGAAGAAGCCGCCGGTCGAATGATCGCCGGAACTGCCCGCAGTATGGGGTTAAGAGTTAATATGAGAAAGTGAGGAGAGGGATTATGGCTAAACACGGAAAAAAATATTTAGAGGCATTGGAAGCGCTCGAGTCTCAAAAAGAGTACACACTTGAAGAGGCATCGGAGCTAGTAAAGAAAATATCGTACGAAAAATTTGATGCATCTGTAGATCTGGACATCCGGCTTGGAGTCGATCCCCGCCACGCTGACCAAATGGTTCGCGGAACGGTTTCGTTGCCACACGGTACCGGAAAAGAAGTGCGGGTGCTTGCCTTAGTAAGCGCTGCAAAGCAGGATGAGGCCAAAGAGGCCGGAGCCGATCATGTCGGGTTAGATGATTATATCACTAAACTCCAGGAAGGCTGGGTAGATATTGATGTGATTGTTGCAACACCGGATGTGATGGGCAAAATTGGAAAATTGGGTAAGGTGCTTGGCCCGAGAGGATTAATGCCAAACCCCAAAAGTGGAACTGTAACTATGGATGTGGCGGATGCCATCAAGGAAGTCAAAGCAGGTAAAATTGATTTCCGGGTTGATCGTTACGGCATATTGCACACTTCTGTAGCCAGAGTAAGTTTTAATCCGCAACAGATTAAGGAAAACGCTGAAGCGTTTCTGAAGACTGTGATTCGTTTGAAACCTGCTTCTTCAAAAGGGATTTATTTGAGAAGTATAAATATGAGCTCCACCATGGGGCCGGGAATCCCTATTAACAAGTCCACAGTTGCATCAGCATAAATAAGTTTAACTTCACAGAGAATTAAGGTATAAATCATGCCTACGCTTGCAGAAAAGAAAGCCGTAGTAGAAGAAATAACACAGCAAATTAAAGAATGTGACGCTTTGTATGTAACAGATTACAAAGGCATGTCGGTTGCTGAAATGAATGAGCTGCGGTCCGAATTTACACAAAAGGGTGTTACATATAAAATATGCAGAAATACCCTGTTTCGTCGGGCAGTTGATGAAGTTGACGGCCTTGATGAGCTAAAAGAGCATATGGTATATCAAAATGCCGTTGCTTTTGTAACCGGCGACCCCTCTGTGCCGGCAAAAATTATAAAACAGAGATATAAGGACAAGAAAGAAAAGCCTGCATTTAAGCTTGCAGTTATAGACGGGGTATTATACGACGAAAAGCAGTTAGACCATCTGGCTGCAATGAAGTCCAAAGAAGAAGTAGTGGGCGATATCGTCGGGTTGTTACTTAGCCCCGCATCGAATGTAGTGAGTGCTTTGCAGGCCCAGGGCTCAAATTTGGCCGGAGCTATAAAATCAATCGCTGATAAGGAAGAAGATTCCTAAGAGTTTAATCGCAAATCAATTAACCGGAGAAAAATAAAAATGGCTGACGTTAAAGATCTCGCAGATCAACTGGTAAATCTAACCATTAAAGAAGCCAATGAGTTGGCTCAAATCCTTGAAGAAGAACACGGAATTAAGCCTGCTGCTACCGCAGTAGCCGCTGCACCTGCAGCCGGCGAAGGCGAGGCAGAAGCTGCTGAAGAACAAACTGAATTTGATGTTGTTCTCAAATCTGCCGGTAGCAACAAAATTGGGGTGATTAAGGAGGTTCGTGCTCTTACCGGCCTCGGCCTAAAGGAAGCTAAAGAAGTTGTGGACGGCGCTCCAAGTAACCTGAAAGAAGGTGTTGAAAAAGAAGAAGCCGAAAGCATTAAAGAAAAGCTTACTGAAGCCGGAGCTGAAATCGAATTAAAATAATTCGAAAAATTACCGGATGCTGATTAGCCAATATCGACTCGTTCGGTATTGGCTATTGGCGTCTTAGTTAACCTTTGTTAACTGAAACTGTTTTAACCCTTGCGTTAACAGCCTCTCCACCACGAAACCAAATCAAGGCACCTTGAGCACTACAACGCACACTATGCCACATACGGGCAGGATTTCATTCGCCCGAACCAAGCATGTTCTGGATTACCCCGATTTCCTGGACATCCAACTCGATTCATTTCGGAAATTTTCACAAATAGATGTCGGTCCCGAAGATCGTGAAGATATCGGACTGCAGCAAATTTTTGAGGAACATTTCCCGATAACAGATTCCAGGGAACAAAATATCCTGGAATTCCTATACTACTCGGTAGACACCCCGAAGTATAGCATCGAGCAATGTCAGGATCGCGGGTTAACATATTCCTTGCCTCTTAAAGCCAAGCTACGGCTATCCTCGATGGATCAAACCGACGAGGCAAGCGAAACTATCGAGCAGGAAGTTTTCCTTGGTGATCTACCCTGGATGACCGAACGCGGAACGTTCATCATAAATGGAGCAGAACGGGTCATTGTTAGCCAGCTGCATCGCTCTCCCGGGGTGTTTTTCGGGCAATCTGTACATCCAAACGGTACCCGGTTGTATTCTGCCCGGATTATTCCATTTAAAGGTTCCTGGATTGAATTTACCACAGACATTCGCGATGTACTCTGGGCCTATATCGACCGGAAGAAAAAGCTGCCGGTAACGACTATGCTTCGGGCTCTCGGTTACTCAACCGATTATGAATTACTGAGTATATTTGGTCTTTCCGAAGAAATCAGTATTAAAAACAAGAAAGATTTTGCCAATGCCATAGGTCGCAAGCTTGCTACAGATATAGCCGAAGATGTTACTGAAGAGGTAGTTGACGAAGAGACCGGAGAAATAACTGAGGCAAAGAAACGCAAGGTCATTCTGTCCAGAGAACATGAGCTCACAGAGGATGATTATGATGTCTTCAAGCAAAGGGGAGAGAAAAAAGTACTAGTCATTAGTGAAAAAATAGAAGAAAATGAGAACTCTGTAATTCTCAATACTCTTCGAAAAGATAACACTCATGACGAAGAATCTGCTCTTGCTGAAGTTTACAGGCAAATCAGGTCAGGCGAAATGCCTGATGTGGAAACTGCTCGTTCGGTACTGGAGCGGCTATTTTTCAGTGATAAAAAATACGACCTCGGCCAGGTAGGGCGATATCGCCTTAATAAACGGCTCCATCTGGATGAAGACCTGGAAACACAGGTGCTCACCCAGAATGATCTCATTGCGATCATCAAGGAGTTGATCCGTTTGAAAAATATGAAGTCTCAGGTTGATGATATCGATCACCTGAGTAACCGGCGGACACGAACCGTAGGTGAGCAGCTTGGCCAGCAGTTTGGCCTGGGTCTCGCTCGAATGGCGCGCACGATACGGGAGCGAATGAATTCCCGTGACGCCGAGCAGTTTACTCCGCAAGATCTGGTCAATGCTCGAACTATTACATCTGTAATTAACACATTCTTTGGCACGAACCAGCTTTCCCAGTTTATGGATCAGACCAATCCGATTGCAGAGCTGACCCACAAACGTCGAATGTCCGCGCTAGGGCCGGGTGGCCTTACCCGTGAACGTGCCGGCTTTGAAGTTCGCGACGTGCATTATACTCACTATGGGCGTCTATGCCCGATTGAAACGCCTGAAGGGCCGAATATCGGTTTGATTACCTCACTTTGCGTGCATGCTAAAGTAAATGATTTCGGATTTATTGAAACTCCATACCGAAAGGTAAAGGATAAGAATATAACCGAAGAAGTCGAGTACTTAGCTGCTGAGCAGGAAGATGAAACCGTAATTGCCCAGGCAAACGCTCCGCTTACTGAGGAGTCGACGTTTCAGAATGATCTGATCTTCTCGCGATTTCGTGATAGTAATGTAGGCCTCGCACGTCCGGATCAGGTCGAATACATGGACGTTGCGCCCAACCAGATTACATCAGTTGCAGCCGCGCTGATTCCATTCATAGAACATGATGATGCTAACCGCGCGCTTATGGGATCAAACATGCAGCGACAGGGAGTACCCTTGTTGCGACCCGAATCCCCGGTGGTCGGAACCGGCATGGAATACCGGGCCGCTAAAGATTCGCGTGCGCTTATTGTAGCTGAAGGGAAAGGCGAAGTTGTGTATGTGAGCGCAACAGAGATCAAAATCAGGTATGAGCGGGATGAGCAGGAAGAACTCGCTTATTTTGATGATGGTGTGGTGACTTACAAACTTCGAAAGTTTGAACGTACAAATCAGGATTCAACTGCTAATCAGAAGCCGATTGTGAACGTCGGTGATAAAGTTGTAGATGGAACGCCGATAGCTGATGGCTGTGCCACAGATAATGGCGAGTTGGCTCTTGGCCGGAACATGCTGGTCGCATTCATGCCGTGGAGAGGTTATAACTTTGAAGATGCGATCACCGTAAGTGAACGGGTTGTTGCCGATGATATCTATACTTCCATCCACATTCAGGAATTTGAGCAGCAGGTAAGAGATACCAAGCGAGGTGAAGAAGAGCTTACCAGGGAAATTCCGAATGTAAGTGAGGAAGCTACCCGAAATCTTGATGAAGAAGGAATTATCCGCATAGGTGCACGGATCAAGCATGGTGATATCATTGTTGGAAAAATTACTCCTAAGGGAGAAACCGACCCGACACCTGAAGAAAAATTGCTTCGTGCAATCTTCGGTGATAAAGCCGGTGATGTTAAGGATGCATCGCTCAAAACACCGCCGGGAGTTTCCGGTATTGTGATAGATACTAAGCTCTTCTCACGTAAACGTGAAGAACAGATTTCACGCAAAGAGGAAAAAGAGCTGGTAGAGGAGCAAAACAACATCCACAAAGAGAAAGTACTCGAGCTCAACCGTAACTGGGCGGAGCGGATGTATAAATTGCTCAAGGACAAAACATCCCCCGGCATCAGTGACCGAAACGGCGTAGAACTGATACCAAAAGGAGACAAATACCGCAAACAGGTATTTGAAGATCTTGACCCTGCCAACATTTCTCCATCTCAGCCATGGTGCCAGGATGAGAAAACCAACAAAGTTGTGGCAAGGCTTTTTCAGAATTACACCAAAATCCGAAGGCAACTTGATTCCGACCTGAAACGAGAAAAATACTCCATTCAGGTAGGTGATGAACTGCCTCCAGGCATTGTCCAAAAAGCAAAAGTGTACGTAGCCAAAAAGCGTAAACTGCAGGTAGGTGATAAGATGGCAGGCCGTCATGGTAATAAAGGCGTGGTAGCTAACGTCGTGCCGGTAGAAGATATGCCGTTTCTGGAAGACGGAACTCCGGTAGATGTTGTGCTGAACCCGCTTGGTGTGCCGTCAAGAATGAACTTAGGCCAGATATATGAAACCATTCTGGGGTGGGCGGCCAAAGAACTGGGAGTCAGATTTGCTACTCCTATTTTTGATGGCGCCTCCTACGACGATGTTCAGCACTATCTGAGGGAAGCTGGTTTACCGGAAGATGGTCGAACCTATCTTTTCGACGGTCGAACCGGTGAAAAAATGGATCAGAAAACCACGGTCGGTTACATTTATATGCTGAAGCTTAATCACCTCATTGAAGACAAAATGCACGCCCGGTCTATTGGCCCGTATTCATTGATCACTCAACAGCCGTTGGGTGGAAAGGCACAATTCGGCGGTCAACGACTTGGCGAGATGGAGGTTTGGGCGCTTTACGCCTACGGTGCTTCCAGCGTATTGAAAGAAATGCTGACGGTAAAGAGTGATGATGTGAAAGGTCGTTCCAAGATTTATGAATCCATTGTAAAAGGTGAAAACCTTCCGGATGGCGGAACACCTGAATCATTTAACGTACTGTTGAGAGAGCTTCAGGGACTTGGTCTCGAAGTAAATATCCAGCAGTAAATCACAGAAATTGCCCATAAATTTTATATAAACCACTCGGAGGTATATCCTTGCCGTTTACAAAAAGCGACTCCGTAACCAAAGATTTCAAAAATATTCGATTGTCTCTGTCATCTGCAGAGACAATCCTATCCCGTTCAAATGGAGAGGTTCTCAATCCGGAAACTATAAACTATCGCACATTTAAGCCGGAAAAAGACGGCTTATTTTGCGAAAAGATTTTTGGCCCGGTAAAGGATTGGGAATGCCATTGCGGTAAATACAAGCGTATCCGCTACAAAGGTATTATATGTGACCGATGCGGTGTTGAAGTTACGCGCAAAGCCGTGCGCCGTGAGCGAATGGGTCACATTCAGCTTTGTGTGCCGGTTGTCCATATTTGGTACTTTAAGTCACTGCCGAATAAAATTGCCTATCTGCTCGGACTTTCATCCAAAAACCTCGAGAAAATTGTTTACTACGAAAGTTTTGTAGTGATCAACCCGGGAATGGCCCGTGATCTTGGTTATAAGATGGGCGACCTGCTCACGGAAGAAGAGTATTTCGATATTCACGCTCAGCTGCCGGAAGATCACAGTGAGCTGGATGATGATGATCCAGATAAATTTGTGGTGAAGATGGGAGCTGAAGCTATCGAGGAAATGCTCGGCAGTATTGAGCTTGATAAAACCGCATATGAGCACAGAGAGTCTATTAAAACTGAGACCTCGGCCATGCGGAAAAAGAAACTGCTGAAGCGGCTTCAGGTCATTGAATCATTCAGAGCGGCTAACAAACGTACTGAAAACCGGCCGGAGTGGATGGTTATGCGGGTAATTCCGGTAATTCCTCCTGAATTGCGGCCGCTGGTACCGCTTGAAGGCGGGCGTTTCGCCACCTCTGATTTGAATGATCTTTACCGGCGCGTTATCATCCGAAATAACCGTCTGAAGCGTTTGATCGATATAAAAGCTCCTGATGTTATTCTACGCAACGAAAAACGAATGCTTCAGGAATCGGTAGATTCGTTGTTTGACAATTCCCGGAAAATGAATGCGGTTCGCAGCAATAATCGACCGTTGAAGTCCTTGAGCGACATGCTTAAAGGGAAAAACGGACGGTTCCGGCAAAACCTGCTCGGTAAGCGTGTGGACTATTCGGGACGATCCGTAATTGTCGTTGGCCCTGAGCTTAAACTCAATGAATGTGGACTGCCGAAAGAAATGGCGGTTGAGCTGTACAAGCCCTTCGTGATTCGCCGCTTGATTGAGCGGGGTTATGTTAAAACCGTGAAAAGTGCCAAGAAAGTTGTGGATCGACGGGATGAAGTCGTCTGGGATGTACTTGAAAAAGTGATTGACGGCCACCCGGTAATGCTCAACCGGGCACCGACGCTTCACAGACTTGGTATCCAGGCTTATCAGCCGGTGTTGATTGAAAATAAGGCGATCCAGCTTCACCCGCTATCTTGCGCGGCATTTAATGCCGACTTTGACGGTGACCAGATGGCGGTTCACCTGCCATTGAGTCATGATGCCGTTCTGGAGGCATCTGTTCTTATGTTGGGGTCACATAACATTCTCAGCCCGGCAAATGGTAGCCCGATTATGGTTCCATCCCAGGATATGGTATTGGGTACATATTACCTTACCAAAATGGGAGATGGTAAAAAAGGAGAAGGTAAGTCATTTGCTTCCGTAGATGAAGTGCTGATCGCTTATGACCAAGGCATCATTGACCTGCACGCCAAAATTAATGTACGTGTAGATGTGGAGAAAAATGGTGTAACCACACAGGAGTTGGTTAAGTCATCGGCCGGTAGAGTTATCTTCAATGAGATTGTACCGGATGAACTACCTTTCCGCAATCTCACATTTGGCAAGAAAGAATTACGTCAGCTTATTAATGATGTGTTCAATGCAACGGGCACGCACTTCACATCCCGGTTTCTTGACGATATGAAATACCTTGGCTTTGAAACCGCTACTACGGGTGGTCTTTCTTTCAGCCTTGAGGATATCGTAATTCCTGATGAAAAAGCCAACTTGATAGAGCAGGCTCAAAATGAAGTTACTTCTATTCTCGAGCGCTATGAGAACGGATTTATTACCGATAATGAACGGTATAATCAGGTAGTAGATAAGTGGACGAGTACAACCAACAGGGTTTCGGAAACTCTTTTCAACACGCTTGCCAATGATAAAGGCGGATTCAACCCGGTCTTTATGATGGCTGATTCCGGCGCCCGTGGTTCCAAAGAGCAGATTCGTCAGCTTGGTGGAATGCGTGGTTTGATGGCCAAGCCTCAAAAAAGTTCAGTTGAAGGTGGCTCGGAAGTAATTGAAACTCCGATTCTATCCAGTTTTAAGGAGGGCCTAACCGTTCTTGAATACTTTATTTCAACACACGGTGCCCGAAAAGGATTGGCTGACACCGCGTTGAAAACAGCTGACGCCGGTTATCTCACACGCCGTCTGGTGGATGTATCACAGGATGTAATTGTAACTGAAAATGACTGTGGTACTCTCCGGGGCGTGAAAATGCAGGCGCTTAAAGACAACGAGGAAATCGTAGAAAGTCTTGAAGAGCGTATACTTGGTCGTATTTCAATGCACGACCTCTATGACCCGCTAACCGATGAATTGATCGTCGAATCCAATGAGATGATCGACGAGAAAGTAGCCAATAAGATTTCTGAGACATCACTTGAAGAAGTTGAAATTCGGTCGGTGCTAACATGCGAGTCCGCACGTGGTGTTTGTGCAAAATGCTACGGACGTGACCTTGGCCGCGGTCAACTCGTGCAGGTTGGTGAGGCAGTTGGAGTAATTGCCGCCCAATCTATTGGTGAGCCCGGTACTCAGTTGACGCTTCGTACTTTCCACGTGGGTGGTACGGCTTCAAGAATGGAGTCAGAATCACAGCATAAGGCGAAATTCGACGGCAAAATTGAATTTGAAAATATGCGGGTTGTTGAGTACGACGACGGTGAAGAGATGTACAGCATCGTCCTCAGCCGGGCTGGAGAAGTGAAGCTGGTAGATGATACCGGCA
The DNA here is from genome assembly GCA_964505385.1 of uncultured Chitinophagales bacterium. Lineage (GTDB taxonomy): Bacteria > Bacteroidota > Rhodothermia > Balneolales > Natronogracilivirgulaceae > SLJN01. The sequence continues at coordinate 91,540 of CAZDIA010000006.1, read as the reverse complement.
AAGTTCTCCAGACCTATAACATCCCGTATGGTTCTGAAATTCTTGTAGAAGAAGGCGATACCATACCGAAGGGTACACCGATCTGTAAGTGGGATCCGTATAATGCCCTGATCTTTTCCGAACTCGATGGAAAAGTTGAGTACAAAGATATCATTGAAGGGGTGACTTACACGGATGAAACTGATTCACAGACGGGGCACAAGGAAAAAGTTATCACAGATACCAAAGACCGAAGCCTCGTACCTACACTGATTGTTAAAGCCGATGGCGACCGAATTCGTGAAACTACACTGCCGGTCGGCGCTCACGTGATTGTTGATCATGATGAGCCGGTTCAGGCCGGACAAGTGCTTGCCAAAATTCCACGTACCTCGGCATCCAAGTCGAAGGATATTACAGCAGGTCTGCCGAGAGTAACCGAGCTGTTTGAGGCTCGCCCGCCGAGTGATCCTGCAGATGTATCAGAAATTGAAGGTATAGTTAAACTTGGCGCCCGCAAGCGTGGCTCACAAGAGGTAGTCGTTACCAGTAAAGACGAAACCGAATCGAAAACCTATCTGATTTCTCTTGCTAAACACATTCTGGTACAGGATAACGACTATGTTAAGGCCGGTGACCCGCTTTCTGATGGTGCGATCCTGCCGCAGGATATCCTGAATATTCTCGGGCCGTATGCCGTGCAATCGTATCTTGTGAATGAAATACAGGAAGTTTACCGGTTGCAGGGTGTAAAGATCAACAACAAGCACATTGAGGTTATCGTACGCACGATGATGCAGAAAGTGGAAATCACCGATTCAGGAGATACGGTATACCTGGAAGGTGACAAAATTGACCGCTTTGAGGTGAATCGTACCAATGATAGCCTTATTGATAAATATGTTGTTACAGATCCCGGTGATTCCGACCTGAAACATGGTACATTGTTAAATCGACGAGAGATTCGTGAAGTAAACAATGCTTTGATCCGGGAAGGCAAAAAAGAGATAGAAACCCGCGAAGCGGAACCAGCCATTTCCAAGCCGATATTGCTGGGTATCACACGGGCTGCCTTGTCGACTGATAGCTGGCTATCTGCTGCTTCCTTCCAGGAAACCACAAAAGTTCTGACCCAGGCGGCAGTTGAGGCAAAAGAAGATCATCTGCTTGGCCTCAAAGAAAATGTTGTGGTGGGTCACAAAGTACCGGCCGGAACCGGATTGCGCAAATATCAGGACGTTATTGTTGGGGCTAAATCCGAGATGGAAGATGTCTCAGCAGCAGACAAGGTATTTGAAGAGCTTAGCGGTGACGGTGGCAACGGTGAAAAAGAAAAGCAGAAAGATGATAGCGACAAGTAGATCCCGATCATTAAAATCTGCTGAAAATTATAGAAAACCTCTTCGGTGCAATTGTGCTGAAGAGGTTTTTTTTGAGGTTGGCAGTTAGAAGCAGCTGATCATTCGGGGAAAGATAAGAGCTTACAGATCGGGTAAATGTTGACTATCGGTTTTCAGAAAATCTGAATTCGTTCGAAGTTCACCTCACCATTTATGAAAAAAACCTTTTCGGATATTAGCGAAAATTTTTGGCTACAACTTGCAGAAGTGAAGTATTGAGAAATAAGAGCAATCTAAAATGGTGATGGTAACTCCAGATGGGTGAAAATCAAAGGGGAGTTAACTATCCAAATCCAATGGTGAGTTTTGGTATAGCTAACCCATGAACACAATTTGTTGGCGTTCTTTTCTGATATAAAAGAATTACTCCAGAGTCAAAGACTATTCGGGTTTTTTACTTTCTCCAATATTTTTCAACAAATCTTCAGCTTCTGAGATCAGATCTTCAGCGCGTTTTTGGGCTTCCTCGACCACTAACTCGCCTTCTTTTTTAGCATCAGAAACGATTTGATTTTCATAACGGATTTTTTCAATCATCCGGCTTAAGTCATCAAGATAACTATTTATCCGGTACGACAATTTATCTCTTGTATTTCCACCTTTATCCGGGGCAAATAAAAAACCGATAGTTGTGCCTATTGCTGCACCGGAAATCAATCCAAAGTAAAAAAGGCCTTTTGATTTTGAGCTCATAATTGTGAAAAATTTAGCAGATGATTAACTGTTTATAGTGCCGATAAAATATACCGAATCTTTGGTTCTTGAAAGTATAAACGCTTTACTTTTGTATCAACAAAAAATGCCGATAAAAATTTTATATAAACTAGGAAATTATTTTTACTCAGTTCATATCGAATTAACTGGTTCACCGTGTCTAAGATATCTTTTGTATTGCTTGAAAAATGCACGCCGTGGCCGGGAAAAGGATATAAACATAGCCGGGACAATAAAGAGAGTAAAAAACGAGGCAAATATGAGTCCGCCGATAACAGCAATGGCAAGCGGGCTCCAGGTTTCTGATCCCATTCCGGTTTGAAGTGCGATTGGCAGCATTGATCCGACGGTCGTCAACATGGTTAATATTATTGGCCGGAATCGTCGCTTTGCAGCACGGATAATGGCATTGGCGTAATCCCGGTAATTATTATTGGATAATGCTTTGCGGGAATATTGATGCATGAAGTCTACCAATACAATTCCGTTATTAACCACAATTCCGATTAGAATAACCATTCCAATTCCCGCCGGTCCGCTGAACGGGGTACCGGTCAGATAAAGGAGGAAGTAGGAACCGAAAAAAGCAAGCGGCACCGTACTCATGATAACAAAAGGATCCTTAAGATTTTCAAATAGTCCCGCCATGACCATATAAGTGAGAACAATCGCTCCGAAGAGTGCTATTAGTAATCCCATTTGTCCTTCTTGCTCTTCCTGTGTTTGTCCCGTAAACTCATACCGGTATCCATCGGGAAGCGGAACTTCATTTTGAATTGTTTCATCAAGTGATCTTCGGAATTGAGGTACTGAACCTGTTACCGACACATCCACGTCAAGTACGGTTTCTCTGTTGCGGCGGAAGATACGGGATACACCCTCGCTGCGCTCAAGGGAGCCGATACTTGCAAGATTCAGTCGCTGATCTTCGCGTTGAAGCAAATCAAAGGATAATAAATCTGCCTGCGTTTGTCTTTCAATACGATCGAGCCTCAGCTGGATTGGTATTTCTCTACCTTCGCTGCGGTAAAAACCGACCCGGGTTCCGCGCGCTTGAGCCTGGAAAGCTCTGGCCACTTCATCTATGGAACTTTCTAATCGGCTGATTCGCTGCCGGTCAGGTTGAAAATGAAGCTCCGGATTTGGTCGCTGCCCAGGATTATCAACTCCTGTTACTAATGTATCGGGAGCTACGATGGCCTCCAGCTCATTGCTTAATGCGATAAGCCGGTCGCTATCATCACCGATCAGCGAAACCCGTACACTTGGAGCTCCCCAGCCTCCGCCTCCACCCGGTCCGCCGGGGGCGCCGAAGATATTCACGTCAACTCCGGGGTATTGGAATTCTCTTCGGAATCTCGTGGATAACTCCTGTGAAGTAGCTTCTCGAAGCTCTTCCGGAACCAGAGTCACACTAATCCGTCCCCGGCTGGTTTCAGCTATCCTTCCGGCCTGACCGATGTGGGTAACCACCGTTTGAACCTCTTCCTCTTCCATTAACCTGTCGGAAATTTCCCTTAAAACTTCCGCAGTTTGGGTCAGTGGTGAACCAGATGGCAATGAAACATTCATATTAATTTGAGCTTCATCTCCCTGCGGGAACAAATCAGTCTCGGTAACATTAATTAAGGTGTAAATACCGCCAAGTATTGCAAAAATCGCCAGAAAATTTACCCATCTGTGAGTAAGGTACCATTTTAACATCCTGGTGTAAATTTCTTCTACGTAGGAAATACCCCGGGCAATACGGTTGGGCTTGGCAAACTTTCGTTTATTAAGAAATTTGCTGGCCAGCATCGGGATGAGTAAAAGAGAAGCTAAAAGAGAGAGTGAAATTGCCAGGCAAATTGTTAATGCCAGGTCTCTGGCTACCTGTCCAAGCATCCCCTCAAGTGTCAATATAGGAATGAATACTCCAAGGGTAGTAAGGGTGGAGCCAAGCAAAGCTCCTTTAACTTCGTTTACGCCATCAAGCGTAGCTTTAAAGATGCCGATTTGTTGTTCAAGTTTTCCAACAACGCTATCAATTACAACAATGGAGTTATCAACGAGCAGGCCAATAGCAAGGGCAAGCCCGGTTATTGATATAATATTCAGGCTGATACCGGTATAGTACATTGCCGCAAAGGTAGCGGTCATGGTTATTGGAATACTGAAGGCAACGACCAATGCACTTCTCCATCCTCCCAGAAAAATAAACAGAAGAAATACAACTAAGATCAGTGCCTGAAGTGCAGAAGAAGTCAGATTAGAAATGGAGTTATCTATGACATCTCCCTGATTAGACAATACCTGTATGTCGATTCCTGAGGGTAACCGGTCAAGCAGATTTGGAATTTCCGAAATAACGTCCTGAGAAACTTCAAGAGTGTTGGCATCGGAACGCTTTTGAATATCCAGTGTAACACTATTGCGTCCATTTACCTCCACAATTCTGTTGATATCTTCAAAGGAGTCTCTTACCTCCGCCACATCTTTGACACGAACGGCTTCCCCGTCCTCAAAGCGGATGATTGTTTGCCGGATTTCTTCGACATCCTGATACATCGAAATAGCTCGCACATTGTAGTTTTGCCGTCCGGAGATAAGGTTTCCGACGGGCACCTGCACGTTATTGCTACTTAGCGCTTGGGTGATCTCGGATATTTCCATTTGATGTTGGGCAAGTGCCCCGCGGTCCATATTCAAATAGACGGTGCGTTGCAGCCCTCCCTGGGTTTCTGCATCTGCAACACCATGTAGTCTTTCGAAATGCGGTTCGATGATTTCTTCGGAGAAATCTCTGAGTTCATCCAGGCCGTGCGTATCTGAGTCAATACTCATCGACATGATGGGAAACCCTTCGGGATCAAACTGGAAGATGTTGGGGTCGCCGGCCTCACTTGGAAGTTGATCCCTTACACGGTCAATTTGTTCACGCACATCCAGTTCGACCCGCTCAGCATTAGTTCCTTCGTGTAGATGAAGGATTATAAAAGCACTGCCTTGAGTAACATTGGCCTCCATATCGTCAATCCCCTGGACGGAACCAATAGCACCTTCAATAGGCTGGACTACAATGCGGTTCATATCCTGTGGCGCCACATTGGAGTAATTGACGGCAACAGCAACAATGGGAATATCCAGCTCCGGAAACAAGCTTACTTTGATCCGGTTTAATGAAAACAGCCCAAATGCGACGATCAATAATGCGATCATAGTCACCGTCACCGGCCGGTTAACAACCGAGCTTATCAAGCCTGATCTGATTTCAGGAGCTCGCATAATCAATCCTCATTAGTTGTAAGCGGATCAAATTTGTTCACTGATTGAAACCCGAGTTTTTCGACCATGGAGTTAATCAGGAAATACATGCAGGGCACAACAAGAAGCATAAGTATAGTCGAAGCTGTAAGTCCGCCAATGACAGTGCGAGCCATCGGACTCCATGTCTCGGCGCCGGACCCAAGCTCCAGAGCAAGAGGAACCATCGCCAGAATAGTTGTTGCTGCCGTCATCAAAATAGGACGCAATCTTCGGCTTGCACCATTAATGACTGCCTGCTTGCGCTGCTGCCCGCGAGTTTGCAGAATTTTGATGTAGTCGATCATCACGATGCCGTTATTGACTACGATGCCCGAAAGGAGTATCAACCCGACCATAGAAGTAACACTAATCGGCGTGTAAGTTGCCCAAAGGATAAACAGCACTCCGGTCAGTGCAAGCGGTATCGTGATTATAATGATGAATGGTTCTATAAAGCTTTCAAATTGTGAAGCCATGACCATATATGCGAGGATTCCGGCAATCAGAAAAGCCAGAATTAAAAAGAAAAAGGATTCACGTTGTTCTTCGGCAGTTCCGCCAATCTCGTAGCGATAACCTTCGGGCCAGTCAATCTGATTCATCCGGGATTCCACCGCTTCAGCAGCTGAAGCAAGATCAATTCCGTCCAGATCGGATCGGATTTCTGTGAGACGCTCCTGATCTTTTCTGAGAATATTGGACGGCCCGCTTTGTCGCTCAACTCTTGCAAGATTGCTGAGCGGCATCCATTCTCCTTCAGTATTGCGAACCTGGAGCATTTCCAGGTCAGTTGCATCTTTACGGTCCTGAGCCGCAAGTTGTACCCGCACATCAAACTCAACACCCTGCTCAATGAAAGTAGTGGCTTCATTACCCTGAATGTTATTGCTTATGGTCTGAGCAACCTGAGAGGTATTTAAACCGACCCTGGAAATGCGTTCCCGGTCAAGATGCACGCGAAGCTCGGGGCGACCTTGATCAGCCGAAGAAGTAACATTGCTTATACCTGAAATTTGATTTAAGTCCGAACGCACTGTTGAGGAGAGTTCACTTCTGGTTTCAGGATCGAATCCAAGTACATTAACAATCAAGCCGTCATCACCATCCGGATTTAAGGGATCTTCACGTTGTTCGGTGATTTGAGTTCCGGGAACGTCCTCAAGTGCATTGAGAACAGAATTTACAATTTCAAACTGTGAACGATCACGCTCGCTTTGATCAACCAGCTCTACCCGCACAATGCCATGATTACCGCCTGGATTTTCGGCACCTTCTACTCCGCGTTTATCACCATAATCCGATACAATGAGCCGCGCTTCAGGGACTTCCTCTTCAATGATTTCTTCAACTTCATAAAATGTATTTTGCAGCTCGAACAGATTGACTCCCGGCTCCCTTTCAACAAAAAGGGTAAAAGTGCCTTCATCTACAGGTGGGAAAAAGTCACCGCCAAGTTTAGTGTAGATGGGAAGCGAAGCACCGAAAATAAGAACAGCAACGAGGATAACCCAGCCACTATAATCAATCAGTCTGTTTAATAAATGGGTGTATGCGCGGTCAAGCTTCTCAAAACCCGCTCTTAATTTATCACTTAGCCAGTGGAAAGCTGCTTTTATGATTCTGCCTAACCACCGGAACGGGCGTGAAAGAAGCACTCCCATGTATAATAAAAATAATGGCAATGTAGCGATAATTCTGCCAAACAAAGATCGATCCCTCATCTGAGCAAGAGTTTGATGCCAGGCTTCAAATCTGCCCATTTCAAATTCTTTGTCTTCAGCGGCAAAAAGCCGAGAGCTTAGCAGCGGGATCAATGTAATGGCTACAAGGGCAGACATAACCAGCGCTATGGAAAGAGTGAGGGCAAGATCTCTGAAAAGAAAGCCTGCAATCCCGGGGACAAAGAGCACCGGAATAAATACTACAAGTGTAGTAAGTGTGGATATAGCTACCGGGGTCACAACTTCCTGAGCACCGGAAATTGCGGAAACGTTGCCCTTATATTTTTCTTCACGGAACCTGAAAATGTTTTCAAGTACCACCACTGCGTTATCAACTACCAGCCCGACCGCCAGTGTGAGCCCGGAAAGGGATATGATGTTGAGGCTCACATCTGCAAAATTCATAATACTGAATGTAGCGATGATGGAAACAGGAATAGTGATGGCGACAATCAGCGATGACCGGCCACTTCTGAGAAACAGTAACAGGATAAGTGTAACCAGCACTACCGCCTGAAGGCCTGTGAGATACAAATTCCGGAGCGAGTCTTTAATGAAATCGGCTCGATTTGTCAGCACCTCCAGTTCTACATCAGCGGGTAATACTGATTCAATATCATTCAGATTGTTCTCGACATTATCGGCAGCAACTACCACATTAGCGTCGCTTTGGCGATTTACATTTAAGATCAACCCTTCCTGTCCCCGGACGTGGACATTTCCTATAGGTTGGGCTACACCATCACGAATCTCGGCAATATCACGCAACATAATCGGCTGTTCGTCTTTCACATCGATGATTGCGTTGCTTAACTCTTCAATATCCCGAAATTCTCCAATGGTGCGCAGAGAATAGGTCATATCACCTTCCTGCAAATCACCGGCCGGCACCTGCACATTTTCCTGCTGAAGCACCGAGGAAATAGACTCCAAATCGATGTCATAATTGAGTAAATCCTCGTTTCGCAGTAAAATATTAATTTCACGGTCGAGCCCGCCTGCTGTCGTAGCTGATGCAATGCCGCCAAGTCTCTCAATTCGCTGCTCGAGTTGTTCGGTTGCGATAGTTCGGAGCTCGCGGGGGCTGCGCTGATCTGAGCTCAATGCCAGAACAACTACCGGTTCCTGGTTGGGGTCATATGAAAAAATGATGGGTGCGTCTGCGTCTTCCGGCAGAGTCTGGCGGACAAAATCGATCTGGCGCCTGACTTCATTTTCAGCAACAAAAAGGTCGGTACCCCATTCGAAATTCAGTTTATGCACAGTAGCGCCCTGGCTGGATAGCGACTCCACATTACGCAAGCCGCTCACTGTTCCCACGGACTCTTCAATTGGCCGCGCCACAAGGCTTTCCATATCCTCGGGGGCTACGCCATCATAGGTAGTGTAGACAGTGATTGTCGGGAAAGATACATCCGGATATAAATCCAGGCGTAATTGAGTAAGCCCGTATAATCCGAATCCGATCAGAATCAGGGAAAGCATTATAAAAGTTACGGGCCGGCGAACCGCAAGTGCTGATAACTTCCGCATGATTAAAGTTTATTCGGATTCAGGTTCTGGAATCTCAGCGTCTTCATCTACAGGGCGCCGGTCGGCATCTTCTTCAAGAGGTTCACCTCGTGTTATCCGGATTGGGGAATTATCTTCAAGACCGGCCTGGCCTCGAACAATCAGTTTTTCCCCAGGATTTAATCCGTTGGTAACTTCCACATTGTCACCCTGTTCGATTCCCAGCTCAAGTGTTCGACGTTCAGCAAGTGTATCGCCGACTGCAACATATGCGCTGTATTCTCTTTCAATATCAATAGTGTTGGTTTCCGGGTTGATCCGGGTTTGGACTTGTTCAGACAGAGCCGATCGTGGTACGACCACGGCATTGTCACGGCTTTCAACATCGATGCGGGATTCGGCAAGCACACCGGAAAAAATCGAAGCGCCGGGATCGGTAACTGTTACGACTACTTCGCCAAGGCCGGTGTTGCGGTCTATATTAGGGCTGCGACGCGTAATAACACCGCTTCCGTTGAACTGATCTTCACCTGAAGGCCTGAAGTGAACATTTTGATTAATTGAGGTGCGCCTCCAATCTCGCATCGGCAGATGTAATCGCACTTCATAGCCGGCTGTGGTAGCAATTTCGAATAACTCCTGTCCGGTTGATGCGAGATCACCTCTGGATTGATGTCTTCGCTCGACTACACCATCAACAGGGGCTCGTACTTCGGTTTTCTTCAGGTTTTCCCTGCTTTGAGTATGAGAAGCTTCTGCTGCATCGTAATCAGCCCGTGAAGATTGATAGGCAGAACGAGCCTCTTCATATTCAGAACTGCTTACAGCACCCCGTTCATAAAGTTGTTGCTGACGGTAGTAAGCGGTACTGTCGCGCTCAAGAGCCACTCGACGTTGCCGAAGGGCGGCTTCATCACTGCGAACGTCATCGCGATAAGTAGCATCATAAAGCTGGGCCAACAAATCGCCCTCCTGTATGGAATCGCCAAGGTCTACATGGATTTCTGTGATACGTTCACTGAGTTCCGGTGCAACACGCACTACATTCTGAGACGAAACTGATCCGTAAGATCTGATTTGATCGGTGATATGACGGGTAGAAACTTCATCTACTTCAACGGCCGTACCCTCATTGCCATCGCCACCACGACCCTCGGGCATTTCATCCTCCTGCGGAGTATCGTTACCGCAGGATTGCAGAAAAAAAAGTATTATCAGAGAGGATGTTATTACTTTCCACAAAGTATTATTATCTTTGGTTTAACTAAAAATTTTGATGCATTCGACGTATGATGAAAGCCAAAGTTTCAAAAGAATTGCAGGTTTTTCATCTGTTGTTCTGTTGTTTTCAATTCATCAAACGATTAACACACTGTTTAAGTTTAGTATAAATTAATTGCAAGGATCATAATATGAAATTTTTTATAGACACCGCTGACCTTGACGAGATACGGGAAGCCAACAATATGGGCGTACTGGACGGTGTAACGACAAATCCGTCACTTTGTGCTAAAGTAGGCGTGAAAGATTTCGACGGACACATTGCAAAAATTTGCGAGGAAGTTGAAGGTGATGTTTCCGCAGAAGTTGTGAGCACGGATTATGACGGAATTTTGGAAGAAGCCCATCGCCTTGCAGGCATTGCCGGAAATGTAGTTGTAAAAGTTCCTTTGATAAAGGAAGGGATTAAAGCGATCAAAACACTATCGGAAGAGGGGATCAAAACAAACTGCACCTTATGCTTTTCTGCTCCGCAGGCTTTGATAGCGGCAAAAGCCGGGGCTACATATATCTCCCCTTTTATTGGCCGGCTTGATGATATTTCGAGCGATGGGATGAATCTGATCGGTGAAATCGTAAATATGTATGCTAATTACGGTTATGAAACTGAAGTGCTGGCGGCAAGTATACGTCATCCTCTGCACGTTGTAGAAGCTTCTCAAATGGGTGCAGATGTCGCAACTATGCCGCTGAATGTAATTGAAAAACTGATCAAGCATCCTCTCACTGACATCGGCTTGAAAAATTTTCTTGCCGACTGGGAGAAATTGCAGGAGTCACTTAAAGAACAAGTCTGATTTAAAGAGAAATAGCAACTCAGATTACTCTTCTCCACGGGCTGAATTACTGATTTGTATTTCAGCCTTTTTTTGAAAAAATTATCAAGTGAGAAATTAAAATAGCTAATTTTAATTAAACCATTCATCAAAATTATACGAAAGCTATTTAGCTATAATGTTTTATAAGATTCTGTGGCGGAAATAATTATTCGGATAATTTTTTGGGGGTGTTGCAATTTACATTATTTTACATTCGTTGATGATTTATATGATCGTATGCTACTGTCACTTATAATGGCAGTCTTCGGGCGGCTTTCTGTGCAATAGCATATAAGAAAGTGAAAAACTGTAAGCTGTAAGATTACAGTAATCCGATAATATCAATTAACTCTATAAGGTCAAGGTCATGGGTCAACAACAACTTCTTCTCGTAATACTGGTAACTATAATTGTAGGCATTGCTACCGTAGTAGCTTTAAATGTATTCGGTACGCAAGCTGAGCAGGCTAACCGTGATGCCGTACGGCAAGACATAATGGCAGCAGCAACATCTGCACAGGGGTATTTTATCCGACCTGTTATGATGGGTGGAGGCGGTGGATCATTTGATGAAATAGAAATAGGAGCATTAAATATTCCCGGTTCAATAAATGATGCTGGGACTGAAGTAACTAATGAAAATGGTACTTATTCTTTGAGCCTTTCTGGTGATGACTTAGTAGTTACAGGTGAGCCTTCCGGAGGATCAGAGGATATGATTGGAACAATTACTCGTGATGAAGATGGTCAGTGGACGATTGCCTGGTCAGATATTGATGCTCAGCAATAAACTTGTCTGATTGCTAAACCGGCTGATGTTTAATTATTCAGCCGGTTAGCTAATTATAATAGCTGTTCCAGTTTTAAAATTCATCAAAACCGGTAATACCCACATCTACTACAGCAGCGAAGCACTTAAAATTATAAATCAAAACCCTGGTTGGTGGCCTTCAGATAAACCCGACCGGTTAACTGCGATAATGGATCGATTCATTTAGAAATCCAGGAATTTGAAGTTAAACCCCTTATGCATTAGCCTCAAAATAGGGTATAATTTTTTCCTCCAGTAGTTCAAAAATTTGTCGGCGATGCCCGTGGCTTGATCCACTTTGGGCATTAGAGGAAGTGGTTACAGCAAGGAGATCAATCTCCGGAACCCAGAATAAGTATTGCCCGCCATGACCCCAGGCAAACCGGATTTCATAGCCATTAAACTCATCGATCCACCAATGATATCCGTAGCCGTGATTATTAAAGTTACTTCTTCCGTAGACTCTAAATGTTTTGTCAATCCAATCAGAATTAAATAATCTTTCACCATTGGAATTAAATCCGTCATTGGCGTAGATTCTGCCAAGATTGTAGAGTGATTCGGGACTGAAATGCATATTGTTGCCACCTAAAAAATTCCCGAGCGGATCACGATCCCAGGTTGGGATGCTTTCATCCATTGAATCAAAAACATAAGTTTGAGCCAACTGGTGGAGGTTTTGTCCTGTAATGCGGGCTAAAATAACACCGAGCAGATGGGAATTTCCGGTACTGTACCTCATCACAGTTCCTGGTTCATATTCCAGATCAGCATTAATTTGATAAGCGATCCAGTCGGAGCTGGATATCCAGCGGCTGTAATTATTGAAACTGGTACTTCTTAGCCCGGATCGCATAGTGAGCAAATCTTCCAGAGTGATGTCAAAATTTTGATCCGGCATTGAGGAATCAAAATATTCCGGTAGATAATCCGAAACGGGAGTATCTAAACTGTCTATCCAGCTTTTTTCAAGCGCGATACCATATAATGCATTGATAATAGCTTTTGAGGCTGATTTCATATTATGAGGCTCACCGGCTGTGCCACCATTGACATACCAGGAGTAATAAAGAGAATCTGTATTCCCAATCAGTAAGCTTCGAAGCTCAGGCAATGACTCGGCCCGTGCCAAAATTTCATCTGAAGTCGGTGCACCATTATTACCGTAGTTTTGTTCAGTTTCTGTTGATGAATTCCTGTTGGTGTCGCCATTACCGGAGCAGGATACAAGAAAAATAATTGTTGATATGAGGATGAGTTTTTTCATTTTAGTTTGTATTAGATATCCGGCGAGGCGTAATTTAACGTATCACGAATTTTGGCAATAATTATGAGTAAAAGAATCCTTCAACGAACGTTAATAATCTCGTCTCTATTTCTTCTCGCACTGGTGGAGATAGGATGTGTGATTCAACAAAATCCGGTATCAGGGCGCAACCGGGTTTTTGGGTACAGCTGGGATCAGGAGCTGCAGTTAGGTAAACAGGCTGATCAGGAGATTTCGGAACACTATGGTGTCTATGAAGATAAAGAATTAGACACTTACATTTCTGATTTGGGGCAACTGTTGGTCGAACATAGCCATATGAGAAGTGAAGATGTTCATGAACGGTTTCGTGAGACCGAATTCGAGTTTCGGGTATTGGACAGCGAAGTAGTTAATGCATTCGCACTGCCTGGCGGATATAACTATGTTACCCGGGGTATGCTGGCGCATATGGAAAATGAAGCTCAACTTGCAATGGTTCTTGGCCATGAAATTGCCCACGTAGCTGCTCGACATGCATCCCAAAGAGCTGCAAGGCAGCAAGCCGGACAGATAATTTTGATTGGGGGAGCCGTCGCCGGACAGGAATTATTGGGTCTTCCCGGACAAGACCTTCTGGAGCTTGGAAGCGCCGCTGCTCAATTGCTTTTTTTGAGTTATAGCCGCTCCAATGAGTCTGAAGCTGACCGACTGGGGGTTGAGTACGCTGCAAAGGCCGGCTACAGGGCTGCTGAAGGGTCTGGATTTTTTGTTACCATGCAAAGACTCACAGAAAGAGCAGGAGGCGGACTACCGAATATATTATCATCACATCCTGATCCGGGAGATCGTGAACAGAAAATCATAGAGATGGCTGCGGAATGGGAAGAGGAAGGTTATGCTCAGGAAGATGTGGGCAGGGATCGATTGCTGGATCACCTGGATGGAATCATTTGGGGACGGGATCCGCGGAAAGGATTAATAGAGGATGAACGATATTATCATCCAGAGGAGGCTTTCACTTTTCCGTTTCCTGAAGGTTGGCAGACCTTAAAGCAGGCCGACCAGGTGCTTGCGTTCAGTGAGGATGAAGAAGGGGTGATGTTGTTTGAACCATCCACTGCAGATACACCAGAAGAAGCTATAGAGCGGATAATCAGTCAGGATGGAATGCGAGAAGCCAATGTAGAACAGGATCAAGATAGTGATTTGAATGCATGGAGAGGCACAGCACTATTTCGCAGTGATGGTGATCTCATACAGCTTTATCTTTATGCTATTGAGCACGAGGGTAAAGTTTACAGGTTTTTGGGAATAGCTGATGCCGATGTTTTTTCTGATTTTCTATCCTCTTATCAGCATAGCGCTAAAGGTTTTGAGAGACTTACCGATAGCCGATATCTGGATATACAGCCCACAAGAGTAAATGTCGTGAGGGTAGAGGAAGATCAGCAACTCGGTGAACTGATAACCGATTTGCCTCATGATGTTGATGAAGAGCAAATTGCGATTATCAATCAAATGGAGCTTGATGATACCGTGGAAGCCGGTTCACGTGTTAAACTGCTTGAGTAGGGATCTGCTTTTTTTCAGCTTGTTTGCCGGCAATTAGGTTTTCGGCAATTTTTGATGACGATAAAACTCCGGGTAAACCGGCGCCTGGATGTGTGCCGGCACCGACAAAGAACAGATTATCAAATTCCTCGGATTGATTGTGCGGTCGAAACCAGGCTGACTGAGTCAATAGCGGTTGTACTGAAAATGCGGAACCGAGATAACTATTTAAAGTTTGTTCAAAATGTCGCGGATCGATAAAGTGTTCGGCTACAATGTGCTGCTGAAGATCAGGTAGGTAGTTTTCTTCAAGAAACTGCATGATCCGGTTCCGGTATTCAGTGGCTTTCGTATTCCAGTCAATATCAGCGCCCAGATGTGGAACTGGTGAAAGAACATAAAAGCTCTCACAACCCTCAGGAGCCAGGGATGGATCAGTATAAGTAGGCATGTGCAGATAAAGTGAAAAATCATCAGCAAGCTTATTGCCAAAAATATCACTTAGCAGATCTTTGTAGCGCTCACTTAAAATAATATTGTGGTGCTTTAATTCGGTGTCTGTATACCGGCGGTTTGTACCAAAATAGATCACAAAAAGAGACATGCTATATTTCATTTTCTCAATTTTGCGGTTGGTATAGACGCGCCGGTTTTCTTCGGGGATCAGATTTCGATAAGTAAATGCGACGTCGGCATTTGAAATCACATAATCAAACTTTTCTTGCTCACCGCCTGCAAGTTGCAATCCGGTCACTTGTTTACCATCAACATCAATTCGCTCAACCTCGGAGTTATAATGTATTTTTCCACCGGATTCCTCAAACAATTTTACCAGACCGTTGACAATGCTTCCGGTTCCTTCCATTGCGTAATGCACACCCCATTCACGCTCCAGATAATGGATCATCGAATATATCGAAGTAGTATCAAATGGATTGCCTCCAACCAAAAGCGGATGAAATGAGAAGCATCTGCGAAGAAATTCATTATTGATGAACTGTTGCACATAGCGGTATACACTTTTGTAGGATTGTAGTTTGATTAAATCAGGCGCAACCCTCAGCATATCACCGAACTTAAGGAACGGCTCATCAGCGAGTTCAACAAAACCTTTTTCAAAAATCGCCTTTGTAGTTTTGATAAACTGATTGTAGCCTTCCTTGTCCTCCGGACTCCATCTGTCAATTTCGCTAAGGATGAATTCGTGATCGTTGTTGTAATCAAAATGATGCCCGCGATGATCGAATATTCTGTAAAACGGGTCACAAGGAACTAGGGTGAAGTAGTCTTCCTTCTTTTTGCCGGTGAGTTCAAAAAGCTCATCAAATAAAAATGGGGCAGTGATTACGGTGGGGCCTCCGTCGAATGTAAATCCATTTTGTTCGTATACATAAGCACGACCACCGGGTTTATCTCTCTTTTCGAAAATTTTTACGTCAAAACCACGGGCGGCAAGGCGAATGGCTGCACCAAGTCCACCGAATCCTGAGCCTATAACAGCAATTTTTTTCATGAATATATTGTAAGGAGTTTTTGGAGTGATAAGTCAAACAAGAAAACCAAAATTACTGAAAGAGAGTTCACATGGAATTTGAAAAAAGCAAAAAAAGGCAGATAGGATTCGCCTATCTGCCTTACGTAGCTCCTGTAGCTTAACCCCTAAAAAAGCTACAAGGAGTATTGGGACTCTTTGCCCTATATAATAGTTTGAACTTCCAAAAATGTTACAAAGTATAGATAATAAATCCTACCTGAAATTACAATATTCTCCTACAAGAGTGTAGGTAATATACGAAGTTTGAACAAAAAACTGTAATCTGATTTCTATAAAAAAATCCGAATATTTTTAATTGTTTTTGTGGAATTTGCGATACTCGTACTGTATCGCTCTGTCTTTAATTCTGTACCTGCTTTACAAAACCATCATATCCTAATCGTGAAAGCCGACGCTGAGCTCTCTCGGCCCGGCTTTTTCTCGTAAAATTACCGTAGTATACACGATAAACGGTTTCGCCATTGATATTTGTCTGTTCAACTTTTGCCCCTCTTCCAATATTTTCTACTGTTGATTCAGCATCAGTGGAATTACTGTAGGAAGCAACTTGGACGGTATAAATTTCACGGTTTAAATCACCCCGGGAAGTTTGTATTTCACCCCCCGCCTGAATTAAAATCAGTTCAACTTGTGCCACACCGGAATCCACCATATCGATTTCTTCAGCGGCCTTTTTTGACAAGTCAATTACCCGGTTTCCCACATACGGTCCGCGATCATTTATTCTGACCTCAACCGATTTGCTATTTTCCTGATTAACTACCTTGATTACCGTATCAAAAGGCAAGGTTCGGTGGGCGGCCGTCAATTCATATTGATCATACGTTTCGCCATTAGCAGTTTGCCGGCCATGAAATCCCGGCCCATACCAGCTTGCCTCACCACTTTGAATAGTCGATCCGGTGCTCATTTCCCGCGGGGAGGAACATCCTGCAAGAATGATTGAGATAATGAAAACCAAAAATATTAAGCGGTTGATAAAGCTCATTGGCAAACATCAGGTTTTCAAGAGGTGAAATTAATTAGCAGGTATGCGGGTATTATATTATTAGCAAATTCAATGCGGTGATACTATTCGAGAGCCAGAGAGCGGACTCGAACCGCCGACCTACGCATTACGAGTGCGTTGCTCTACCAACTGAGCTACCCTGGCTTGATCACAAAATATACATACTTATCTGCGCGAAGTGCAAAACTTTAACATCTCGAAAATATTTTGATTCAACCCCGGATTAAGCTTAGATTCACTAATCCGGTTTTCAAATTTTATAAATATCTGAGAGTAAAGTCCATGGCAGCAATTGTGCTGATTATAACTACGATCGTCATTACCCTGATGGCGTGGTATCTCCGGCCTGATTGGCAGGTAAAAGGTATGTTACGTCCGTATGAAGCTTACCGGGAGGGAAAGTGGTATCAGCTGATCACATCCGGTTTTTTGCACGGAAATTCAACGCATTTGTTGTTTAATATGATCACGTTTTTTTTCTTTGGCCCCCAGCTGGAACAGATCATCGGCACCGGTCTCTTTTTGCTTCTTTATTTCTCAGCTTTAATCATTTCAAGCATACCAACGTTATTTCTTCACAGGAACAATCCGAATTACGCCAGCCTGGGAGCTTCGGGGGCTGTGGGCGCAGTTATATTTTCGTATATCCTGTTTTATCCGCTGAGTAATCTTTATATCATATTTATCCCGGTAGGTATACCGGCGGTATTATTCGGTATACTGTTTCTTGTGGTAAGTTATTATGCCGGAAGGCGACAGCTTGGTGCCATAAATCACGATGCGCATTTTACCGGGGCTGTATACGGGCTGTTATTCACTTTGATATTCATTCCCCGATCTTTCGAAAATTTTTTATCAGCAGTAGGGATTATGTAACTGCGGATCTTCACGGATAACCCGGGTGAGATACCCAAAGTTAATCCGTGAAAATCGCAGAAAACGGGATCAACCGTGTTTATTGCGGAAATCCTGCATGAAGGATATCAGTGCGTCGATACTTTCTTCAGGGCACGCGTTATAAATGCTTGCGCGCATACCTCCAACGCTTCGGTGTCCCTTCAATCCACTTAGGCCGGCTGCACTTGATTCCTGGATAAATGTCTTTTCCAGATCCTCATTTTCCAGCCTGAAGGTGACATTCATATGCGAGCGGGATGCCTCTTCAGCTGTGCCATTATAGAAATCATCTTTATCGATCTCGGCATAGAGTTTTTCCGCTTTTTTGCGGTTGTACTCTTTCATGGCATCCAGTCCGCCTTTTTCATTCAGCCAATCCAGCACGTAGTTGAAAAAGTAAACAGCAAATACGGGCGGAGTATTGAAAAGTGATTTGGCATGAACCTGATAGCTCATCATACTGGGAACCCCTTCTGTATAAGCTTTTTCCAGCATGTCCTTACGAATAGCTACAATAGTTACCCCGGCAGGGCCTGCATTTTTTTGTGCACCGGCATAAATGATACCGTACTTGTCCACGTCGATCGGCCGGGACAAAAAGTCCGAGGAGGCATCGCAGACAAGTGGAGTGCCGTCAGTCCGGGGTTCTTCTTTGAATTGCGTGCCGAAAATAGTGTTATTGGAAGTGAAGTGCACATAATTGGCTTCTCCACTGTAGTTGATCTCTTCCTGTTTTGGCACACGATTGAAATTTTGTTCTTTGGAGGAAAATGCTTCATGCACATTTCCAAACAGTTTCGCTTCTTTTATCGCTTTGGTAGCCCAGGAGCCGGTGTTTAGGTAATCGGCCGTTTCCGCTTGCCGTAAATAATTATAGGGTGCCATGAGGAACTGTGTGCTGGCTCCTCCCTGTAAGAACAAAACTTCAAATTTATCACCGAGTCCCAGAATATCAGCAAGTTTTTGTTTTGCCTGATTGTGAACCTCTGTGTATTCAGCTCCCCGATGACTAAGTTCAATTATGGATGAGCCGGTACCTTTATAATCTACGAGTTCTTTTTGAACACGCTCCAGTACTTCTACCGGAAGTATAGCAGGTCCGGCGCTGAAATTATGTGATCTGGCCATATTTTGATCCTTAAATTTTTTGGTTTAAAATGTATACAATCGAACCGGAGTGGAGTTTTTTGATACCTGTAAATTCCACCCCAACTTACGCGGGATGATAATACTGTTGTCGGATCGGCCTGAAATGTGTTAAACAACCACAGAAGCCGTTTTCCGATCGATCATCCAGTCAATATTGTTCTTCTCCAATTTGTTATAAACCGGGATCGGAGTACCCGAAAATATTATTTACATATTTATCTCAAGATACCGGTATAATCAGGAAACATCCAGTTGATCTGCTGATGATTTATCCCGTTTTGAAAGGATTGATCAAAGGGTGATATTATCGTTTGGAGGCGCTCTAAATATTGCTCATAAGTAAAAAATACTAAGAGATTTTGCAGCTGATATATCAAAAAAACTGTACGAAATTTCTTTAGGCCTATTGCAATCATAAAAAGTATGAATCAAAGTTAACTTCAAATTAAGCGGACGAAAAATTGTTTAATAAAAGCTATTTTACTACGTCGCAAAGATCATAAAAATTAAATTTACAGCAATGAGTGAGCAATTTTCTGAAGAGCAACAAAATCAGCTTTTATTGATGATGCTTATAAAGCAGCATCATCAAATTGCCCGGATGGGGCTTGGATTAGAAGCAAATCCTTCAACCGGTGAAATTGAAAAAGATCTTAAATCCGCCAGATTTGCGATTGATACGCTGCATATGCTGCAAAAGTACACGCAAGGTAATCTCAACAAGGAGCTGTCAGATTTTCTGGATTCAACACTGAAAGAGCTTAAAGTGGGGCTGGAGGATGCCGGATCTGCCGACTCATCAGAAAACGGCAGTGGTTCCGGATAAAAAAGGTCATGTGATTTAAGAATATGGTTGAAAGAAACTTCGATCAGGAGGTTGAAGCTGCGGGTGGGGTAGTCTATCGGGTGAAGAACTCCGAAGTAGAAGTATTGCTTATATTCCGGAGGGGTGTTTGGGATTTACCCAAAGGGAAACGGGACCCTGGCGAAAAACCTGAACAATGTGCTGCAAGAGAAGTATCCGAAGAAACAGGGGTGGGGTACCCTGAGATTAAACAGAGATTGATCGAGACTATTCACTATTATGAGGAAGACGGAATTATCATCCGAAAACTAACAACCTGGTTTATAATGATTACGCCGAATGAAAAAGTTACGCCGCAGCAGGAGGAGCAAATAGAAAAGGTTCGCTGGGTTGAGTTAGAAGAGGCAAAAAAACTTGTAGGCTTCGAAAATTTGCAAAAAGTTCTTGATGAGTTTAGCCGCCGGCTTCGAAACAGTTTCTGAAGAGCATAAAAAAAGCGGCAGTTTGTTGTGCAAACTGCCGCTTTTTAAAACTAACGAGGTTAATTAAACCCCAGTTAAAATCAGATTAGTTTTGCAGAGTAAATCTGATTGGAACCTGGAAGCGTACCGGTACAGCGCGACCTCTTTGACGGCCGGGCTCCCATTCAGTTTGCTGAATGGCTTCCATGGCCGCTTCGCCGGTGCCGCCACCAATATCCTGAAGAACTGATACGTTGCTGACGTTACCGTTTTCGTCAACAACAAACTGGATAACAACCTGCCCTTCAATTCCGGCACGTCGTGCTATATCGGGATATTCGAGGTTGTCGTAAATGGCGTCCATTCCTCCTATCGGCTCGGGATTATCTTCAACTACTTCGAAGATTTCCTGCTCTTCTTCTTCCTCATCATCTTCAGGTGGAGGAGGTGGTGGCAAATCTCCGGCATCACTATCTGCGTCTGCATCGAAGTCGAACTGATCGTCCTCTACTATTTCATCATCTGGGACTTCCTCCGGAGTTTGGGGCCGGGGTGGAGGAGGAGGTGTTTCCTCTTGCTCAGTTTGAACAATATCCTCCATATCGATGATTTCCTGCTCGTCCTCTTCAAAGTCCATATCCGTACCGATATCCAAATTGAAGCGGAAGAGAGCAATCATGACGACAAGGGCAATAATCAACCCCAATTGCATATTCATTCGGTATCTTTTACCTAAATCAGCTTCCGGTTTTTTTCTTTCAAGAAGTGGCATAGAATTATATGTTCATTTATAGCTATTGCGGGATAATGCCCGTTAATAAAAGAAATCTCAATGAGCATATCAAGATTTTTACATAAATTTCAACGATTCGATCAGTTTTTTCATTGTAAATTAATCAATTAACTACGGATCGATTCCCGCCCTTGCTTTTACAATTTTTGCTCTGAGGTAGGAAAGTATAAGATATGCAGTAAGACACCCCAAAGTGTTGGCAGTTACATCCCAAAAATCAGCATTTCTGCCAAATGGCAGGAGGAATTGGAGGAATTCAATAAAAGCGCCGAAAATAATACCGGTTATCAGGATAGCAAATAAAGGGGCATTGATATCTTTTTTGTAGATCAAAAAATAAAGTCCGATCAGCCCGGTCCATCCTCCAAACATGCCAAAATGGCCGATTTTATCGTACGTGAAAATATCGGCGTCGAGCAAGTTATCAGTTGGAAAAAGGGTAAGGTACAGGATCAATAAAGTCCAGAGAAGAATTAATATCGGAATACTTTTTTGAATCCAGGACCGCTGATATAGATAGCGAATCACCTGATCGGAAATCATATAATTAGATCAAAAGGCCGGGGCGGACGACCAGTTTTTTTTGAGATGACTTTCTGCAAACGCATATTACCGGTTACCATTGCTGATGCGCAGGCATTCAACTCATTTTTATGTAAAAAGCCGGCGGCGATCATGCCTGCAAGCACATCACCAAACCCAAACCGGTTGTAATAGTGTGTAGGATATGCGGTAATGAGTGTCTCGTTGGAATTTGTAACAATGGAAGGCTCGCCTTTTAAAAGTAACGAGAGTTTGTTTTGCCCGGCAAATTGCTCACTCTCAATTAATAACGAATAATCATCATGGGTTTCCGGGGATCTTACTTTAGTAAACTCACCGCGATGAGGGGTTGCTATAAGTTGTTGCGAGTCAGGGCGTCTGGGGATGTTTTCCCCAAAAACAGAAAATGCGTCGGCATCAAAAATGAGTTTTCCGTCATACTTTTCAAGCAAAAGGGTAAAAAAATCAAGAGTTTCATGGCGATTGCCCGTACCAGGACCTGCTAAAATCACATGTGGATGCCGTTTTTTTATTTTTTCAAGGGCTGAATCAAGATGCTCTGGTTTAAACCAGGTATCGGATGATGCACCTAAAGGAATTTTAACTGCTTCAGGAAGAAGTTGTTCATAAATCTGTAGCAGCCCGGCCGGACAAAAGATGACAACGCCTCCCGCCCCGTATGACCACGCAGCTTTCGCAGCCATCACGGCAGCGCCGGTCATGCCATCACTTCCCGCAAACAAATAGACTATGCCTGCTTCATATTTATGAGAGAATCCGGATCCGACCTCCGGTTGCTTGACTACCGGTTCGGATTCAATCAGCCTGCGGGAAACTTTATCCAGAGCCGGACCTGTAAAACCAAGAGGTATAATCAGCCTGTTACCACAATAATCAGGGCCGTCATTTATAAAAGCTCCAAGTTTGCCCATCCCATACATAAGAGTTGTATGTGCGGAGATAGTTGTTCCAAGCACTTTTCCTCTGGTGCCGTCAAGTCCGGAAGGAACATCAAGAGCAAGCGTCGGGGAGGGATGCTGGTTGATTTCCTGTATTGCCGTAGCAACCGGTTCTCTGACTTCACTGCTCAGACCGGTACCAAAAATTCCATCTACCCACCAGACAGGATTGGTCTGTATTAACTCATGAAGATTTTCATAAAAAGTAATATTCCCGCTTTCTTTGCTGATGGTTTGCAATATATCGTAATTGACCTGCGCATCCGGTGATAATTGATTATCACCCATAACCATATGAACGCCCACTTTTCTGCCGGAAGCGTGAATCTGGCGAGCGCAAACCAATGCATCACCCCCATTGTTCCCTTTACCGCAAACGATGCCGATAACATCGCCGGAAGTGGTATGGTTGATGAGCCAGTCCGCGGTTTTGCTGCCGGCGGTCTCCATCAAAGCAACGGAGGCTACTCCATAGGTTTCAATGCTGATTCTGTCAACTTCAGCGGCTTCTTGATTTTCGGCTACAAGCGGGTGTGAGTATTCCATATTGCCAGGAGTTCAAAAGAGAAAATAGGAGAAAAAAAGCGGAGGGATTATCATGCCGAATAAAATACCACCAACTACCTGTGCGGTGGTGTGGACTTGCAGAGTTTTTCGGGCCCATCCCATAAAAAAAATACTTATAAAACCAATCAGCGCAAGAGTTAAAAGCATTGTAAATGAGTAATTATGTTTCATCAGCTGGATAAAAAGCACCATCCATGTTGCGGTTAAGCAGGAGGAGTGAAGACTCACTTTCCAGTATCTTGTGACTAATGCTCCAATCATAGCACAGGTGCCGTAACAGGCAACAATAATCAGCATGTAGGGTTGGCCTCCGGGTTGCCAAATGTATAATCCTGCCGAATATACGGCATAAACGCTTATTACAAATAAAAATGGCGCCTTTCGCTGGAGGCGTTCTCTCAGATCTACAGATTCCGCTTTATGGCTGCGAATTCGGTGGATCAAAAATAAGTAGGGAAGCAAACCCAGAATGAAAAAAGCGGATAGCCCCAGCAATACACTATCAGTTACAGGCAGATCGATCAATATGGCAGATATTGGTACGATGAGAACGCTTAAAATCAGAGGATTAAGCGCATCGGAGTATATTCGTGCCCACCGATTGTGATTAATCGTTTCAATATTTTCTTCAGTGTATGTATGCTGGGTTTTCAATAAGCCTGGTTTGTTTCAATAAGCTCTTGCAAAAATAACCTTACCGGGTGAAGGTTTGCCGGTAACCATGCACTTTCCGGAGTCACCCTTATCATATCCAAAGGGAATACACCGAATTGTTGCTTTGGTGTCGTCTTTAATTTTCATTTCTGTTTCGGTGGTTCCATCCCAGTGGGCGTAAACAAAGCCGCCCTTTTGAGTGATAACTTCTTGAAATTCATCATAGGTATCAACGTGAAACGTGCTGGCTTCCATACGCTCTTTGGCTTTTTTAAACAGGCTTTGCTGTATGGTCTTTAACTCATCAGCTACCGTTTTACCGATATTTTCGGATGATACCAGATTTTTTTCGCGATCATGACGCCGAACCATTTCAGCTTTGGCGTTCTGAACATCCCGCGGCCCGATTGCCAGGCGCAGTGGAACGCCCTCAACTTCGTGCTGTGAAAACTTCCAGCCGGGTTTGTATTGTTCGCGATCATCAAATGTGCACCGGATTCCTTCAGCTTTCAGTTCGGATTTAATTTTTTCCCCATATTCCAATACCTGCGATTTTTCCTCATCATTTTTCCAGATTGGTACGATCACGACCTGAACCGGAGCAAGTTTAGGAGGGATGACCAAGCCGTCATCATCGGAATGAGTCATGATGAGTCCGCCAATTAACCGGGTGGAAACTCCCCAGCTCGTAGCCCAGACATATTTTTCCTGTCCATCCCGGTCCTGGAACCGTACATCAAATGCTTTGGCAAAGTTTTGTCCGAGGAAATGGGATGTGCCGGCCTGAAGCGCCCGGTTATCCTGCATCAACGCTTCAATACAATAAGTTTCTACAGCTCCTGCAAAACGCTCCGCTTCCGTTTTGGTGCCGCGGATTACGGGCATGGCCATGTAATCTTCAGCAAAGGATCGATATACATTCAGCATTCTCTCTGTTTCTTCAATAGCGTCTTCTTTTGTGGCATGCGCTGTATGACCCTCCTGCCACAGAAATTCCATTGTGCGCAGGAACAATCTCGTTCTCATCTCCCATCGAACCACATTGGCCCACTGGTTTAGCAACAAGGGCAAATCCCGGTAGGATTGGATCCAATTCCGATAGGTATCCCAAATGATGGTCTCGGATGTCGGCCGTACGATCAACTCCTCTTCAAGCTCGGATTCCGGATCGACCCCCAGGCCGTCATCGGTTTCAATCAATCGGCTATGGGTGACAACCGCACACTCTTTGGCAAACCCTTCAACATGCTCTGCTTCTTTGGATAAATAAGATTTCGGAATAAATAATGGGAAATAGGCATTGCTATGGCCGGTTTCTTTAAACATATCATCAAGGCTGCGCTGCATATTTTCCCAAAGTGCATAACCATTCGGGCGGATCACCATACATCCGCGCACCGGTGAGTGGTCAGCAAGTTTGGATTCCCGTACGATATCCAGATACCATTGATTATAATCTTTCTTCAGAGATGTAATCTGTTTTGCCATGGATTTGCTTTACAAATTTTTGTGAGTAACTAACATAATCGTGAAGTTAGCTACTGTAGGTTAAATTTTAAATAGCAATTAGTGTACTATGTGCTTTGTTACAATCACAATTATAGTGATGATGGCCGTTTGATAATTGCAGCCTTAAAAATGAAGGGTGTAAGATAAAGGTTCCGCTTTACAAATGATCTTTCAATTTGTATTTTTGAAAGCTTTTTGAAATCGGTGTCCAACTACGGCAGTTAGAGCATTTGGTACGGCCGAATTGCAGCAAGAAGTTTTTTGAATAGCTGCATATGGCAATAATAGTTTTAAAAAGTAATCGTAAACTTATTGCATTTTATTGGTTTCAAGATTCTTCAAGCCTGATATCACTAATGGCGCGGTAGCTCAGTAGGTAAGAGCGTCGGATTCATAACCCGGAGGCCGGCGGTTCGAGTCCGCCCCGCGCTACAATATGAAGTAAAAAAGCCTGTCCTGGGAGACAGGCTTTTTTAATTTGAAGCTGGTATTTCTATTCTATGCAGCTGAAAATGATCAGGCTTCTTCTTTTTCCCTGATATATTCATCTATCCCTTTGGCAGCTACCTTGCCGTCCTGCACAGCTTGAACCACCGTTGATCCGCCGCTAATGGCATCACCGCCGGCAAAATAATCGGAATTTGCAGTTTGTCCGTTTTTGGGATTTACCTCGATTAATCCGTGGCGAAATGATAACTCACCCCGGAAGAAATCACCGATCATATCCAGAAACATTTCTCTTTTGCGCGGCCCGACAGCCACTATAACCGTATCGACGGGAATAACCACTTCAGTTCCTTCTACCGGAACAGGCAGCGGGCGACCGGTATTATCATAGCCATCAAATTTCATGTATTGGATTTTCATAGAATTGACCCGGCCGTTTTCGTCACCATAAAATTCAAGGGGTTTTACCAGGAACTGTATATTAACTCCTTCTTTCCGCGCCAAGTCGATTTCGTGCCTGAAGGCCGGCATGCTTTGCTCATCGCGGCGGTATAAAATGTTTACTATTTTGGCACCCAGCCGTCTGGCCTGGACTCCTACATCAAGCGCGGTGTTTCCACCGCCGATAATAGCGACATGATCACCGATTCTTACAGGGCCTTCAGTTTTGATGTGTTGGATGAAATCCATGGAGTCCCATACTCCATCGAGGTGATCGCCGGGGAAGGAAGGATCTCCTTCATTATCCATTTTTACCCCTTTCATCCCGACTCCGAGAAATACTGCATTTGAATTATTTTCTATAGCCCGCAGCTTTTCTTCGCTGTCAATAGCTTCGCCAAGACGAAACTTAACGCCCATATCGGCAATTCTCTGAACTTCATGGGATAGGGGCTTCTGATAGAGCCGGTAGGGGGCAATGCCGTGGCGCACAAGGCCGCCTGCTTCCTTCTTTTTGTCATAAACTGTTACTTCATAGCCCATTTCCGCTAACTCGGCTGCACAGCTTAAACCTGCAGGGCCAGCACCGATAATCGAGACTTTTTTACCATTTGATTTTCCCGCTTTTCGGAATTGTGCTCCTTCTTCCAGCAGGTCTTCCGTGGCATAGCGTTGCAGGCGTCCGATCTCAATTGGTTTTTCACCTTGATCATGCAGAACGCATTCCCCTTCGCAAAGAACTTCAACCGGGCATACCCGTCCACAAGTTGCACCGAGAATATTTTCTGCAAAAACAAGATCAGCTGCTTTCTTTTTATCACCTTCCTCGATGGCGGCAATAAAACCGGGAATATCAATTCCTGTAGGGCAACCCTTCACACATGGGGCAATATCGTATCCGTCATTCTCTTTTTTGCTGCATAACAGGCATCGGGATGCTTCAACTACTGCTTCATATTCAGAAAACGCCGGAACCAAATCTTCATAGAGGGCTGTCGCTGAACCATTGGTGTGTTGAGAATATTCGCTGGTGGTTTTGCTCTTTGGATTCTTAGCCATATGTTGCCTCAATGGTTTTTGCGGGAGTTTTTTGGGAACCCCGTTTTCTTTTAAGATAATAAAATGTAGTGATATTTCAAGATTTAAGTATATTTTATCTGATTTGCTTTTGCTATTATTTAGCCTTTAATACTTGTGTCGTCTAAGGGCATTTGCAGGACTTGATATAACACAATTCAAAAAGATAAACTAAATAGAATAAATCAAAGGGTAAGTAAAGAATAAGGATATTCTATTCATAACCGATCCACACAGCTACCATAAGAGCTATACTGCACAGCACAAGTAATTTGACAATAAGAGGGAAAATGAACCGAAACCATCTCTCGTAAGGGATTCCTGCCAATCCCAAAACTCCCATCAAGACCGGGTTAGTAGGTACGATCATGTTCATCAACCCGTCACCGAATTGAAAAGCAAGAACTGATATTTGCCGGGACACCCCCACCAAATCACCGATCGGCGCCATTAAGGGCATGGTGACAAACGCCTGCCCGCTGCCGGAAGGGATGAAAAAATTTAATCCGCTCTGGATGAGCAACATACCGACAGAGGCCAGGTTCGCACCCGCGGTTTCAAGGGGTGTAGCTACGGAGTTTACAACGGTATGCAGAACTTCCCCGTCTTCAAGCAAAAGGGCAATAGACCGGGCAAAACCAATCAGCAAAGCAGTGCCGGTAAGTGCGGCCGCGCCATTGGTGAAAGTGGCTGCCATATCATTCAGGTTAATTCCACCGATAATACCGGTGAGGATTGCAAGCCCTAAGAATATGGCGCCGAGTTCTACCAGGTACCAGTCGGCCAGGGCAATACCCAGAATTAATCCGATGAGAGTAATAACTGCTGCAATAAGTACGGCAATACGCCTGGTTGTTAGCTCGGGATATTCACTGGGTTCGGGAGGCTGTGCTTCACTTACATCATGTACCAGACTGTTTGACGGATCAAGCCGTACCTGCCGGGAATAACTCCACACATGATGAAACCCAAGCGCCAGGAATGGCACCGCAAGAATCAGGCGGTATTCCATTCCGGAGCCGGGAGGAAGTTCGGCGACATCCTGTGCAACCAGCAAAGTAAACGGGTTGATGAAAGCTATGCCGTATCCGATGCCATATCCCACGACCATAGTTCCTACTGCTGTTATAGTATCCATCCGCAGGGCAACACACAGTGAAATCAAAATGATGGTGAACGGAATGTACTCCTCGGCCATCCCCAAAGTAGCCGAGGCAAGCGCAAATGCGAACATTGCCACCCCGATCAGCAGTCCCGGTTTATTGCCGAACCGGTGGATTACTTTACCCAGAAACGCGTCAATTGCCCCCGTTTCCCTAACTACTGCTATAGCTCCGCCCACAATCAGTACAAAAAAGATGATGCCTTGTGCATCTCCCAAAGCTCTTGGTACGACAGTCAGCAAAGCTACAGGGCTGAGCCGCTCCTTTTCCTCAGCTTCGGTAAATGTTCCCGGAACAATGACTTCCTGACCGTGCTCATTTACTTCCGTCTCAAATTCGCCGGACGGAACGATCCAGGTCAGGATCAGGGAAATGACCATCAATCCGAAAAGGAGTACCAGTGTATGTGGGATGTTAAATTTCAATACTCCGCACTATTTAGCCATGAATTGTTCTATTATAATAAAAAATCAGGAGGAAAGAAGCTTGGAAAGTGGTTTTTTTGGGTGGATTCAAATAGTTTGCTAATCTCAATTCGATTAATATTTAAATTTTATTGCTCTTGTTAAGTCTATACTGCCACACCATCCCAAACAAACACCTGCAAATAACTCCAGGGACATTTTTAAAGAAAATCTCAAATCATGGGATGGTCTCCCACCTATATCTATAATGGATAACATATATTACACACATATCATATAGTATGATTATTCCATAAATCAATCATCCAAGAGAAGACAGACTCCCCTTTAGCGACTTTTTTGAAAAAAATCAAGGTTTTTACTTGACATCAATAGGAATATTGGGGTACTTTGTGGGGTAAAGTGGGAAGAAGTGGGATAACGTGTCCCGATTTCCCTCAGATGACCCAATTCAGCAGATCGTAAGGCAGATTTTGGCACAGTTTAAAGGAGAATATGAACATGCCATCGACGGCAAAGGGCGCGTAAGTTTTCCCGCCAGGTTGCGGAAGTATGTCAATCCGCAGACTCAGGGCCGCTTTACGATTGTGCAGGGATTGGGTAGCGAACGCTGTCTTCTTCTTTATCCGGAGGATAAGTGGAAGGAGGTGGAGCAAAAGCTGTCAGCCATCAATGTTTTTGATAGAAAGGGACGCAAAGTGCTGCGAAACTTCTTACGATCTGCCGAGGATATCACACTTGATGGGCATCACAGGCTGGCTTTACCTCCCAAACTAAAATCATGGGCCAATATCGATTCACGGGTCATTTTTATTGGTACCGGCGAGCAGATAGAGCTTTGGGCTCCCGATGAACTCGCCGCTGAAGATGAATCTCTGGAAGATGAAGACTACAATGAGTTGTTTGAACAAGTTCTGGGAAATGAATAAGAGAAAATGGCTGCTACTCACTACCATGAGCCGGTTTTGCTTCACGAAGCTGTCAAAGCCCTTATTACAAGGGAGGATGGCTACTATGTGGATGGTACGCTTGGCGGTGGCGGTCATACCAGTCATCTGCTTGCCTCTCTGGATAATGACGCCAAAGTTTTCGGAATTGACCACGACGAAGAAGCCCTGGAACATGCCTCTGAACTGATTGGTGATGAATCCAAGTTCATTCCCATTCGTGGCAATTTCGGGCATATGGAACAACTCATCCCCATCGATCTGCACGGATCTATAGATGGTATCCTATTGGATCTCGGCGTATCAAGCCATCAGATTGATGATCCGGATCGCGGATTCATGTTCAGGGAAGATGCCGAGCTCGATATGCGCATGAGCACGTTGTTTGCCACTACCGCTAAAGATGTTGTCAATACTTACAGTGAAAGAGAGCTTATCCGGATTTTTAAAACTTTTGGAGAAGAGCGTCACAGCGCCAGGATTGCAAGAGAAATAGTAGCGAAACGTCCGGTTTATACCACACAGGAGTTAAGAGAAATTATATCCGAAGTTATACCTGACCAATATCAAAACAAATCTCTTGCCCGGATTTTTCAGGCTTTGAGGATTGAAGTGAATCGTGAGCTGGAAATGCTGGAGCGCTTTTTTCAGTACGCACCGGAACTTGTCGCACCCGGAGGAAGACTGGTTGTGATCTCCTATCACTCACTTGAAGACCGGATTGCCAAACACTTTATGAAAACAGGCAATGCGGAAGGAAAGGTTCAAAAGGATTTTTACGGTAACACGATACGTCCCTGGAAACCGCTGACAAGCAAACCGGTGAGGCCGGGGGAAGATGAGATTAAGGAAAATCCGAGAGCACGGAGTGCCCGGTTACGGGCAGCAGAAAGAACGGAGGCTGTATGATAGTTACATCCCCGAAACATAAAACCGGAAATACCGGTGCTAAAAACAAAAGAATCCGGAAGGACAGCCCTGTTAATTTTGGTGTGACCGGTCAACCAAACGGGTCATCAACAAGTAGTAGTAAGCCAAAAAACAGGGGTTTACTCCGGATTCCTCCCTGGAAAATCATAGTGACGACTATTGCAATAGGTGTAGCGGGCTATTTTTACCTGACTCATTTATTCGCTACACAAGCTGTCTATGATGAAGTGCAGCGACTCGAGCAGGAGCACGAGGCTGCTCAGAGAATATACCAGGATCGGCAGCTTACCTACGACCGGATGACCGGCCCGGTGCAGATTTATCAACGGGCAGGTGAGCTGGGTTTTATTCATGGTGATGCAGCAGATCCAACAATTGAGGCGGATTAAATGGAGCAATCACGTTCAGAAATATCAGGTAGAATGTTTATCGTATTGGGGCTGGTTTTCCTGCTTCCGGTAGCGATCGTCCTGCAGATTCTGCGTGTGCAGATTGTGGAAGGTGAAAATCTGAGGGAGTTATGGAATCAGCAAGCCGTTGATTCGATTTCAATACCAGCCGAACGTGGCAGGATACTGGACCGGAACGGCCGGGTGCTTGCTTCCGATAAAGTTACATTCCGCGTAGCTGTGGATCCTCACGCTCCGGAGATCACGATGACGGATTTCCACAATATTGCCAATGTGCTTGCATCTTACAGTGAGCGTCATGCTGATCATTATATAAACCGGATCAATCAGGCTTCGCCGAACTCGCGATACGTGATCCTCGATCGTCAGGTTAATTATGAAGCTCGTGACGATCTGAATGAGCTGGATATTCCGGGATTGATCATTGAAGAGCAATATCGAAGGCGGTATAATTTCGAATCACTTGCCGCTCATGTGCTTGGGTTTACAAACCACCAAAGACAGGGGACCGCGGGTCTTGAAGCTTCGCTTAATTCCCGGTTGGTTGGAGAAGACGGAATTCAGCAGGTGCGGCGCGACCGGACTAATCAAATCCGGCAAATGGTTGGCTCTCCCCGGAAGCACCCGCAACAAGGAAATAATCTGGTCACGACACTTGATACTGATATCCAGGCTATAGCGGAGGATGAATTACAAAAAGGAATAGACCGTACAGGCGCGAAGAAAGGCACGGTGATTGTGATGAACCCGCAATCCGGGGCGATAAAAGCGATGGCGAACTATCCCTCATTTGATCCCAACCGACCGGCCAGCACACCCGGAGAAAACAGGCGTAATTATGCAGTGGCTGATTTGATTGAGCCCGGCTCCACCTTTAAACTTATTACCAGTATCGCTGCCTGGGAAAACAATGTGGTGGAGATGGATGAGGTGTTCGAAACACCGGAATCAGGGGTGGTGCAAATCAGCGGGCAAAGTATGCGGGATCACGACCCGCTCGGGGATTTGACTTTTCCGGAGGTTATTCAGAAATCATCTAATATCGCAACTTCGGAAATTGCAATGAGACTGGATCCCGAAGTTTTATATCAATACAGCCGCAATTTCGGATTTGGAGTAGGGACTGGCGTTGGTCTTCCGAATGAAGCGAGGGGAAAGTTACAACGTCCGTATGAATGGTCCGGTGTCACTAAACCCTGGTTATCCATCGGTTATGAAATTCAGGTAACACCGCTTCAAATGGCGCAGGCCTATGCGGCATTTGCCAATGATGGCAAATTGTTACGTCCCTATCTGGTAGATCGAATCGAAGATGAAAGGGGCAGAACCATTGAAAAAACGGAGCCCCGAAAAATACGTCAGGTTATCGATCCGGAAACTATTGAATCACTCAAGCCGGTTTTTGAAGGCGTGGTATCTGACTCCGGTACAGCAAGTTATGCAAGCGTAGAAAACCTGAGTATCGCCGGGAAAACCGGTACTGCCCAAAAGTTCGAAGACGGCCGGTATCAGTCAAAATACCGGGCGTCTTTCGTAGGCTTTTTCCCGGCTGAAAATCCTAAATATCTGACGCTCGTGCTCCTCGACGAGCCTGAGTTGAGTTTTTATGGGGGATTCAACGCCGGACCTGTTTTTAGAAATATCGCCAAACGCCTCATAGGTATAGATGAAGAATGGGATTTGACTCCCGATGATACCGATTATGACCTGAGGAAATTTGTAACTCCCAATGTGGCCGGCTTACATGTTGATCAGGCGGAAGAAGTGCTCCGATCTATGAGAGTAACCTATCAACATGATGGCAGTGGTGAGCAGGTAACCGGGCAAACTCCGGAACCTGGTGAGCTGCTCGCGCCCGGTGAGGTTATGACACTGGAGATAAGTGAGGAGGAAGTATTTGCTGATGAAGTCGGGAGGGTTCCGGATGTAACAGGAATGAGTATGCGAAGAGGTAGTCATTTACTCAGAAAGGCGGGTTATAATGTAGAGATGGCAGGGTCGGGAACCATCGGTGCCCAGTTTCCTGAAGCAGAAACATCCTACAGAAAAGGGCGAACGGTAACCGTCCGCGGAAGAACTACTGAACTAACAGATTTGATCACTCCCGGTTCATGAAATTAAGCGAACTCATATCATTATGTGAACCTTTCAGGGTAATACCGAAAAGTTATCCTGAGATGGAGGTGAACCGTCTTCAGCTTGATTCCCGCAAGGTAGAGGAAGGGGATGCTTATATCGCCCTGAAAGGGACTAAAGTTAACGGTCATGAGTTTGTGCATGGCGCTATGATGAAGGGGGCAAAAGTAGTAATTGTAAGCCGGCTGATGGAATCCCTGGGAGATGTGATACAGGTTGTTGTCAAAGATCCTCGCTCGGTTGCCGGTAAGTTGTTCCAGGCATTTGCGGGATATCCGGCTGAGAATATGAAGATTATCGGCATCACGGGAACCAATGGTAAAACAACGGTTTCTACATTGGTTTATCAGGCGCTTACTCAAAACAATGTTCCCGCTACCCTCATTGGTACTATTGATACAATTATTGGTGATGAACGTCGCGAGAGCCGGCTCACTACTCCCGGCCCGGATGAGTTGGCTGAAATCCTCAGAGAAAGCAGGGAAAAAGGAGTAACCCACGTGGTGATGGAGACATCATCCCACGCATTACAGCAAAAACGCACCGAAGGCCTCAATTTCCACGTAGCTGCTTTCACCAATTTTACTCACGATCATCTGGATTATCATCGGGATGCGGGTGAATATCTTGCCGCAAAACGGCGACTTTTTGACCGGCTGGGTTCCGGTTCATACGCTGTGGTTAACAGCGATGATTCGAAAGCGAAAGATATTCTCGGATACTGTCAGGGCGAAATTATCAATGCCGGCCTGAATAGTGGTGATGCCAGGTTGATTAAAAATGATTCAACAGGTATTGGCATAAAATGGCAGGGTGAAGAAATTTACAGCCCGCTGATTGGCAGCTTCAATGCCTCCAATGTACTTATAGCGGCATCGGTTCTGCACGCTCTTGGATGGAAGCCGGATCAGGTAGCCGGAACGCTGGCGAAGTGTTATGGGGCTGCAGGCAGGTTGGAACCCGTTGGCCGGGGAAATCCTGTAGTTCTGGTTGATTATGCCCACACTCCGGATGCCCTTGAAAATGTGCTGAAAGCTATTGCAGATGTTAAGGATGCCACAGAGCAGCTGATCGTCGTGTTCGGCTGCGGAGGTGATCGTGATACGACAAAACGCCCTCAAATGGGACGTATCGCAGAACGATTCGGTGATCGATTATATGTAACATCTGATAATCCCCGGACCGAAGATCCGCAGGCAATTATTGATGATATAATTGAGGGATTAAGCGCAAAAGCCGAATACGTTGTCGAGCCTGATCGGCGCAAAGCCATTGCTCTTGCAATAGAGGAGGCACCCGAAGAAAGTATAATCCTGATAGCCGGCAAAGGCCATGAAACCTATCAGGAAGTGCATGGCGAACGACTCCATATGGATGATCGAAAAGAAGCGAGAAATGCGCTGAAACGGCGCTTCAAAGAAACCGGTAAGGAGGTGCGCTGATGTTATACTGGTTTCTTGAATGGATACACGAGATATATCAGCCTGCTGGATTCGGGGTTTTCCCGTTTATCACGGTGCGCAGTGCTTTGGCAGCGGCTACTGCATTTTTCATCAGTGTGCTTGTGGGCAAGAAGATCATCAAATGGCTGGAACGCAAACAGTTTGGTGAGACGATCAGGGATGACATCGGTCTGGATAACCATCAGCATAAAGCGGGTACACCAAGTATGGGCGGGGTGATTATACTGCTTGCTATCGTTGCTTCCGCTTTACTGTGGATGGAACCAACTAACATCTACACCTGGCTGATTATCTTTGTAACACTTTTCCTGGGTCTTATCGGTTTTGTAGATGATTATATCAAGATAATCCGCAAGAAGAAGACGGGACTCGCCGGAAGATTTAAGATCATAGGTCAGGTTACGGTAGGGATAATTCTTGGATCGGTACTCTATTTTTACCCCGACTTTTCTGAATACAATACATTGAGCACGGTTCCCTTTTTCAAAGATGTAAACATCGATTACGCTTTTTTCGGGGAAACTCTCGGCTGGTTGATTTACATCCCTGTATGTATTTTCATTATTGCTGCTCTGAGTAACTCAGTAAATCTTACCGACGGCCTGGATGGACTTGCAAGCGGTACTACAGCAATTGTCGGGCTTGGGTTGGGAATTTTGGCCTATGTATCCGGCCGTGTCGATTTTTCAGGTTTTCTTGATATTCTGTATTTACCCGGCGTGGGTGAACTCACTGTATTTAGTGCGGCACTGGTGGGAGCAAGCTTCGGCTTTCTTTGGTATAACTCCTACCCTGCACAAGTATTTATGGGTGACACTGGTTCGCTGGCAATAGGGGGTGCCATTGGCGGTGTTGCTCTGATGACTCACAAAGAGTTACTACTGCCCGTGTTGTGCGGCGTCTTTTTCATGGAAGCGTTGTCGGTAATCTTTCAAACTGGATATTTCAAATACACCCGCTATCGCTATGGTGAAGGTCAACGCTTGTTTTTGATAGCGCCTTTACACCATCATTTTGAAAAGAAAGGGTGGCCGGAGCCAAAAATCGTGGTGCGATTCTGGATAGTTTCCATTCTGCTGGCAGTATTAACCATCATAACCCTGAAGATACGATGATGGATGTAGCAGGCCGAAATATCGTCATTATCGGAGCCGCAAGAAGCGGAGTATCGGTGGCATCACTCCTGCACCAAAAGGGAGCAGATGTGTTTGTATCCGATGCATCCTCAATATCAGACAGTGCCCGCACCCGGTTGGAGAAACAGGGGATCCCGTTTGAAGAAAATGGTCATTCAGATAAGGCATACAGCGCTGAAATGGCGGTTGTGAGTCCGGGTGTGCCTGATGAGGCTCCGCTGGTTCAGCACTATCTGGGAAAGGGTAACCGCATTTATTCAGAGATTGAAGCGGCAGCGTGGTTTTGCAAAAGTCCCGTAATCGCTGTGACCGGAAGTAACGGTAAAACCACAGCCGTGGAATGGATGGCTGATATGTGGCGGCGGGCCGGCAGAAACGTGTTGGTGGCAGGTAATATCGGTACGGCATTTTCAGAGATCATCCCCGAAACCAAACCGGACACCGTCGTAATTCTTGAAGTAAGCAGCTTTCAGCTTGATCATATCCACAGGTTCAAACCCGAAGTTTCGGTTTTATTGAATATTACGCCGGATCATCTGAATCGCTATCAGAATTCTTTTGAACGATATGCCGCTTCGAAAATGCGGATTTTCAGTAATCAGGATTCCGGCGATACGCTCATTTACGGTTATGATGATCCGCTTCTGCGCGATCGGTTTGAGGGTGACGAAGTACTGCCCGGGCTGCTTGCATTTTCAGCTCGTACGAAAGTTGACAAAGGTGCTGGTGTAGCAGATGAGCTGCTGATGTTTTTTGAAAATCAATCACAAGAGGTTCTCATGAATAAAAATGAAGTTGGACTTCCCGGAAATCATAATCTCTCTAACGGGCTTGCTTCGGCACTTGCGGCCCGTGCCTTCGAAGTAGAAAATGAGGCGATACGCGAAAGCCTTCGCAGTTTTTCCGGTGTAGAACACCGTCTTGAACTGGTTTCTGAACTCGACGGAGTCAGATGGTACAACGACAGCAAAGCTACCAATGTAAATTCGGTATGGTATGCGCTGGAAAGTTTTAATTCCCCGCTTATTCTGATTATGGGCGGTCGTGATAAAGGCAACGATTACAGTGAGCTGAGATCGCTTGTTGAAGAGAAAGTGCATACCATAATTGCTGTAGGGGAAGGGCGGGATAAAATCGAAGCACAGCTAAAAGATTCAACTCAGAACTTCTTTAAATCCGAAAGCCTGGAAGAAGCGGTTACCCTGGCACATGGGTCGGCTAAACAGGGTGAAATCGTGTTGTTAAGCCCGGCATGCGCTTCTTTCGATATGTTCGACAGCTATGAGCAACGCGGCGAAACATTTAAACAATTGATACGACACCTCTGATGTACATCACCTCATCAGGAAATAACGGCAAATATATATTCGATCCCGGTACGGAATCCGTGGGGGCGAACAGTACCGGCAGTGATCGGTGGTTGTTGGTCTCCGTCATTATGCTGATGATGGCCGGCATGCTCGCCGTGTATTCGGCGATTGCTTTTTTTGCCGAAACTCATCTCACTACACAATCATCATTGCTGTGGAATCACATTGCTAAAATCGGTATTTCCTTCCTGATTATGGTGATATTTTCAAGACTGCGCTATCAGGAATTTGTGCGCTACAGCAAAATCGCTCTGATCTTAAGCTGGGTATTCCTGATTATCGTAACCGTATACGGCACCGAAGTGTTTGGAGCCCGCAGATCACTGGATATCGGTGTATTCTCATT
The DNA here is from genome assembly GCA_964505385.1 of uncultured Chitinophagales bacterium. GTDB lineage: Bacteria > Bacteroidota > Rhodothermia > Balneolales > Natronogracilivirgulaceae > SLJN01. Next base: position 54,027 of record CAZDIA010000006.1, on the reverse strand, counting down.
TCAGCCATCGTCATTGGCTACCGTTGCCCTGCTTGTTCATCTTTGTGTACTGATCGCCCGAAAGCAGGACAGGATTAAAGATTTTAAAACCACCTTTCTGCCATTGATGACCTGGGTACTTGTCACTTGTGGCTTGATAGCACTGGAGGATTTCAGCAGCGCCGCTGTGCTGCTCGTACTCTCGCTGTTGCTGATGTTTATCGGCCGGGTTAACACACTGCATATCGGAGCGTTGGTTTTGGTTGGTATTATCGGTGGCGGCGCGCTTCTGATGCAGTCGCCGGATCGGATGAACAGGGTTACTAACTATGTAGAGCAAGTGGTTCACATCAAAAGTGATGAGTTTGTACTTGCATCCGGATATCAGGCGCAGCAGGCTCAGATGGCTTTGGCGCAGGGACAGATTTTTGGAGTGGGGATGGGTAAAAGCACACAGCGTGATTTTCTGCCGGCTCCCTACAATGATTTTATCTATGCAATCATCACCGAAGAATACGGGTTAATTGGCGCCATATTTATTCTCGGGCTTTATGTGATGATACTGTTCCGGGGCATTGCGGTCATTGCCAAAAATGCCTTGGACGAAACCGGAATGTTGCTGGCCGTAGCGGCTACTTTGATGATTACCCTCTACGGTTTTGTAAATGCAGCTGTGGCTACCGGGCTGTTTCCGGTAACCGGACTGCCCATGCCGTTTATCAGCTACGGAGGTACAAGTATGCTGTTTACCGGCATGATGATCGGGATCTTGCTAAACATATCTAAATACCGGAGGGCGTGATATGGAAGCACCTAAAATCCTCATAGCAGCCGGAGGCACCGGCGGACATGTTTACCCTGCTATTGCAATTGCAGATTCGGTTAAAGAACTGAATGAGCAAACCGAATTTTTATTTGTAGGTACGCGCGACCGCATGGAGTGGGATGCGGTACCTAAAGCCGGCTACCGGATTCAAAGTATCTGGATCAGCGGTTTTCACCGGCGGCTTACGTTGCAAAACTTGTCGTTTCCGGTAAAGCTGATGGTAAGTATATCCCAAAGCAAGTCGATTCTGAAGAGCTTTGAGCCTGATCTGGTATTATCCTGTGGTGGTTTTGCCGCCGGCCCGGTCGGGTGGGCCGCCGCAAAACGTAAAATCCCGTTGTGTATCCAGGAGCAGAACAGTTATCCGGGTTGGACAAACCGAAAACTGGGGCCGAAAGCAAAGAGGATATATACGGCTTTTGAAGACGCCGCTTCATTTTTTGATGAAGAAAAAATCAGGCTTTTTGGCAATCCGGTTCGCGGTAATCTCGGAGAAGTTTCCAGAGAAGAGGCTGCAAATACGTGGAGCCTGGTGCCGTCGAAAAGAACTGTATTGGTCCTTGGAGGAAGCGGCGGCGCTTTGACGATCAACAACGCAATGAAAAAACATCTGAAACAGCTCCATGACAAGCTTGGTGTGCAGATCATCTGGCAGTGCGGCAAGGCTTATTACGAAAGCATCATCTCGGATATCAATCCGGTGGATTACCCGAATTTGAGGCTCCAGCCCTATATCGATGATATGAGCAGCGCCTACCGGATGGCAGACCTCGCCGTAAGCCGGGCCGGCGCGATTTCCTGTGCCGAATTAACCCTAACGGGCACGCCGGCAATCCTGGTCCCTTCTCCGCATGTTGCCGGGGATCATCAAACTAAAAATGCAGAGGAGCTGGTGAGCCGGGAGGCTGCTCTGCTCTTGCAGGATCATGAAGCGGTGGAAAAGCTGGGAAACCGGATAACGGACTTGTTTACTTATCCCGAACATCTGGAAAAAATGAGCAAAGAGTCTGCTAAGCTGGCCAAACCTGATGCCGCTAAACATATTGCCGAAGATATGTTATCACTAATCACTGAAAACTCTCCTGTAGAAGCATGACTAAGACCGTTCAAACACAACCCGTTTTCGGAAAAACCCGCCACATCCATATGGTAGGGATCGGGGGGATCGGTATGAGCGGCATGGCTGAAATATTACTTCAGCGCGGTTATAAAGTGACCGGCTCCGATGGCAGCCTCTCCGAAACGACAGAGCGGTTGAGCGAGCTTGGTGCGGAAGTTTTTGTCGGCCACTCCGGGTCCAATATAGAAGGGGCGGATGTAGTGGTTTATACGAGTGCGGTAAAGGCGGAAGAAAATGTAGAAACCCGAGCCGCAATTGATCTTGGTATACCGGTGATCAAGCGGGCTGAAATGCTGGCCGAGCTGATGCGGATGAAATACGGTATCGGAATTGCCGGTACGCATGGCAAAACTACGACGACCACGATGACGGGGCTTGTCGTGCAGGCCGGCGATTTTGATCCTACGATTATTGTGGGCGGTCGGGTTCACAGCTTCGATAAAACCAATGCGGTTGTCGGTAGTGGTGATATCATTATTGTAGAGGCTGATGAATTCGACCGCACCTTTTTACGGCTGTC
>CAZDIA010000006.1:32588-51482 GCA_964505385.1 uncultured Chitinophagales bacterium | reverse complement strand
CGCAATGCGTTGGCTTCCATCGCCATTGGACTCGAACTCGGAATGGATTTTGAATCCATTAAAAAAGGATTAAAACGATATTCCGGTGTATTTCGCCGGTTTCAGGTTAAGCATGAGCAGGATGATTTACTGGTGATTGACGATTATGCGCATCATCCAACCGAAGTAAAAGCTACCCTTGAGTCAATCAAACGCGGGTGGCCCAAGCGAGGGGTTGTAGCTGTATTTCAACCGCATCTGTATTCGCGAACTCAGGAGTTGTATGAGGATTTCGGCCTCTCCTTCTTTGAAGCCGAAACGATCGTAATCACCGACATTTATCCTTCAAGAGAAGAACCCATCGAGGGCGTATCAGGCAAATTAGTTGCTGATACGGCAAAAGCATACGGACATCGCGGGGTTCATTATCTGGAGGATAAAAAACAATTGCCCTCAAAGCTGGATGCTATTGTGGAGCCCGGAGATATCGTGATCACCATGGGTGCCGGAGATATCTATAAATACGGAGAACTCTATGTAGAAATGCTCAGGAGCAATGAAAGTCAACCGGAAAGAAAATCCCGAAAAGATCAATCGGAGTGATAAGCCCGCGGAAACATAGCACTAACCCATCCATGGGTAAGCCGATTAATAAGGCCAGGGATGCCGGCAGGAAAAAGCGCGGCAGTAAGGACAGGTGGATGTCATATAAAACAAGTATATACATCCTGATAATGCTGGCCATAATTGCCGGTTCATTCTGGGCCGGGCAACAGGTATTGCAGCGCGCCGAAGTTTCCGACATCCGCGTATCCGGAAATTATTTTACCGGGGATGATGAGATCGTCGAGGCGACCGGGTTGCAGGAGGGTATTCCGCTGGATAGCATCAGTTATTTATCTGTAATCGATAAAATTGAGCAATTACCCTACATCCGGCGTGCTGATATTGACGTCTCGATCAGCGGCCGGCTTACCGCTCAGGTTAAGGAGCGGGAACCTATAGCACTGCTGGCTCAGGACGGAATGGACTATGTTGATACAAGCGGGGTAAGACTGCCTGCTGTAAGCGGAAAATCGGTGGATGTACCTTTGCTCTATCTCCCTGCATCCAATGTACGGGCGGATTCAATAAAGGGCGAGGAGTTTTCCAGGATGGCTGACTTTCTGGCGGTTGCCAAATCAGAAGGCATGCCATTTTATACCATTGGTGAAGTAGGATATGATTCGGAAGAAGGCGTTGTGGCGCTTAGTGATGATTCAGCCGCGCGCCTGGTGTTCGGTCACGAAAATTTTGAAATCCGGATAAAAAACTGGCGAAAATTTTACAGCGAAGTTATTCCGGAAAAAGGGATGCACCAAATGCGGCGCATCGATATGAGGTTTGAAAATCAAATAGTAACACGGGAGCGCTAGATGCAGAATATACAAAACGGTCAAACAGGTAGAAGCATGGAAGAAGACAGAATTGTTGTAGGTCTTGATATAGGAACAACCAAAGTATGCGCGGTTGTCGCGTCGATTAATCCTATGGATCAGGTGAATATCCTTGGAGTGGGTAAAGCTCCCAGTGATGGATTAAATCGGGGCGTGGTTGTAAATATCGACCGGACCGTCAACGCGATTAAAACGGCTGTCGAACAAGCACAGCTGGCATCCGGAATTGAAGTTCAGTCTGTAAATGTAGGTATTGCCGGTGATCACATCCGCAGTATGCGCAGCAAAGGAGTGATCACTATTAACAATAAAGATAATGAAATAACGGTGCGTGATGTGGAGAGGCTGCTGGAAGATTGCCAGCGCATTATGCTGCCGTCCGATCAGCAAATTATTCACGTGATTCCGCAGGAATTTATCGTAGATGGCCAGGATGGAATTAACGATCCGGTAGGTATGAGCGGAATGCGGATGGAAGCGGAAGTTCATATCATTACCGGTCTGGTATCAGCTGCGAAGAATCTGTACCGGTGTGTGGAGCGGGCCGGCTATGAGGTTAATGACATAATGCTTGAGCCGCTTGCTTCTTCCTACGCGGTTCTGGATGATGAAGAGCGCGAAGCCGGCACCGTGATCATGGATATCGGTGGCGGAACAACCGATGTAGCCGTATTTCAGGATAATACAATCAGGCATACGGCTGTAGTTGCTATTGCCGGGCAAAAAGTAACCGATGATATCCGGATCGGTTTGAGTGTGCTTGATGATCAGGCTCAGAAACTCAAACATGAGCACGGGCTGTGCTATGCCGATCTAATCGAGGAAGATGAAGTACTGAATGTGCCGGGAATTGGTGGTCGTGCTCCAAAAGAAATTAAGCAAAGTATACTGGCCAAGATCATTCAGGCCAGAGTGGAGGAGATTATGGAAATAGCTGCTATTGAAATAAAACGCAGCGGCTATTCCAGTGAGCTCAGTGCGGGTGTGGTTATCACCGGTGGTGGTTCTTTGTTAAATGGCATCACCGAGCTGGCCAACGAAGTAATGGGTATGGATGCAAAAGTCGGAACCCCTAAAGGTCTGACCGGCGGGCTGGTAGATGAAGTGAACACGCCCATCTATGCAACCTCGGTTGGGCTGGTAATGCATGCACTTAAGGCTAAAAATTCACCTTCTACCAATAATATGGTACCTGCATCAACGCAGGGCAGCAGCGTGGAGAAAGTGATTAACCGACTAACCGAGCGTATGAAGAGCTGGTTCCAGGAATTTTAAATGAATGTAATCGAAGATTTTTAATTAACGCAATCTAAACAGGAGTGTCCTATGGGTAACTCAGTAAGTTCAAAATTCAGCTTTGACGAACAAAGCCAGGAGAACGCCAAGTTGAAAGTCGTCGGTATCGGCGGCGGTGGTGGCAATGCCATCAATAATATGATAGATAAAGGCCTGACCAATGTGGAGTATATTGCACTCAACACCGACGTACAGGTCTTGAATGAAAATAATGCGGATCACCGCATTCAGGTGGGCAAAAATCTGACTGCTGGTCTCGGAGCCGGTGCGCGGCCGGAGATTGGCCGGGAAGCGGTAGAAGAAAATCGCAACGAGATTGAAGAATCGATCGAAGGAGCGGATATGGTGTTCGTCACCGCGGGTATGGGTGGTGGTACCGGTACCGGTGGTGCCCCAGTAATTTCTTCTATCGCTAAGAAAAAGGGAATTCTGACCGTCGGAATCGTAACCCTGCCGTTTACCTGCGAGGGTCCCATCCGGATGAAATATGCCGTTGAGGGAATCAATGAACTGAAAAAATGCTGCGATACGGTTATTGTGATTCCGAATGAGCGATTGTTGGATATTTGCAGCGAAGACACCACCCTTACCCAGGCTTTCGAGAAGGCAAATGAGGTGCTCTATAATGCCACCCGCGGTATCTCGGATTTGATCATGATGCCGGGATTAATCAACCTCGATTTCGCTGATGTGAAGACCACCATGCTCGATGGCGGCGCTGCCATTATGGGTACCGGTCTTGCCGAAGGCTCAGATCGAGCTGAAATCGCTGCGCGAGACGCCATCAGTTCACCTCTATTGGATGGAATCAGTATTCGCGGAGCGCGCAATGTGCTGGTGAATGTCTCTTCCAGCTCTGATATGGGCATGAAAGAGGTGACGACTGCCACAAGCATCATCCAGCAGGAAGCCGGCGAAGATGCCGAGATCATCCTGGGTACGGTACTTGATGAAAGTCAGGGCGATGAAATGCGAATCACGGTTATTGCCACCGGTTTTGATCTGGATAAAAACCAGAATGCCACCCGCAGGGCTACATCGGAGAAACCGGCCGCTCCTGCTCAGGCTGAGGTTGAGCAAGGTGAAGATACCGGTGAAGAAGAGAAGCTCGTACCACCTACGGCTAATGAAATGAAAAGCCGAACCAGAAATCATGTTCCTCCTTATAAAGGAGAAAAAAATCTGCGATCATTGGATAAGCCGAGTTATCAGCGCCGAAATAACCTTCGACCGCTTAAAAGAAAAGAGGATTCGGACGAAGGTGATGATCAAAAGCATACCGGTGAATCAAAGTTTGGAAGCAGACAAGGCAGCGGTAAAAAGCTGCTGAATAACCGGGAAGAAAAAATTGATAAAACCGATAGCGAACAACCGGCTTTTCTCAGAAAAATTATGGATTAACTGAACTTACCTGCACATCTCCTACGATCTATTCATCACAGATTGCTTTACCCCGCCAGCCAATAAATAAGCCACGGGTTCTCCTGCCCCGTGGCTTTGGCTGGTTTTTTGTGTTGGAAAGTTCACTTGTCTTCTAATTTGGAGAACTAACCTGAGTGACTAAGCGGCATTTGATTTTGGGTTTTTGTCACGAGAGTTTTGCTTCCGCTCTTTCGGAGCTATCGAGGGGTGGGGCTTGGTTACATAGGACTACTTCCCATGCTATTGCTTTCGCCCCTATCGGGGCTTTAGGATTTTTAATCCGAATCAGGTGACAGGACGGGCGAAAAGCCAACTAATTGGAAGGATGGGGACGCAAAATCTGAATTCTCCAAATCTCTTAGCCTTATTAACCTGAATTCGATTGTTTATTAATTACTCATGATTTTTGTAAGTAATTGTTAAGATTTTATTTATTGCACTTATCCCTGCCGTAAGTAAGGAATTTTTCGCATCTGCAGGAAGTTTCACCACCACGAGCACAACGGAGACACCACGGACACAACGAAAGAATCATTTTTAATAAAACATAGTGCCCATTGTGCCTTCTTTGCGCCCGTTGTGGTTAGACAAATTGGAGGTTTCACCAAAACGATCACAACGAAAATATCCCGACATAAGCCGGGACGGTCTTGATTTATGTGCAGAAGTTGGCAGATGTACTATAAATGCTGCGAATTTAGAATCGAACTCAGGTTATTCTGAATATCACTACAAGCGCCATAAAGTATTCAAACTCAAACCGTCTTCCCCTCTTGAATTCTTAACATCTTTATTTCTTTACATCTTTTACAGCGGTTTAAAAATAGGCATCATAAATCAAACGGATTGCCACGGCTATTAGCAGAATCACAAATATTCGTTCAAGAATTACCTGTGGTAATCGGTGACCGATTTTCACCCCGAGATATCCGCCCAGCAGGCTTCCGGCAATGAGTGGTAGTGCTGTGCCGAAATCAACAAAACCAAGGGCAAGTGTGGTTAGGCTTGCATCGGCGGGAGAGGCCCATGCCATCTGCAGCCAGGCTGAAAGTGAGATGATAACGATGGCTCCGGATGATATGCTCACAGCCTGCACAAAAGGTATACCGAAGGCCAGCGTCATAAGAGGCACCATTACAATTCCGCCGCCCACACCGGCAAGACTTGCAATTATTCCGCCGCACAAACCGATAATCAGAGCTGATAATAATGTGATTTCCCCGGTTTTACGTTCAGTTCCGGGTGGTTTACCGGCAGATCTATTTCGCGTTAATAAAGACCACACGGTGTAAAGTATCAAAGCGGTGAACAGTATGGTAAACTGCTCAATATCATACCAGCCGGATAGTGTTATCAGAGCGCCGATTGTGGTTCCGATTATCCCGCAAATCCCGATTTTCAGATAATCAGCCAGAAAAAAATTAGCATTGCGATATTGTTTGATCACACTGCTTGTTGAGGCGATAAATGTGCAAAATAATGAGGTTGCGATCGCCCATTGGGGTACCTGGCTCAGTCCACCCTGCATGAATATATAAAATAATACCGGGGTGAAGATCAGTCCTCCGCCTACTCCGAGCAATCCGGCAAGCGTACCGGCAAAAACCCCTATTATAAACAGAAGTATTATCATCATAACGCACTAATGTATAAGTATTTTTACAGGAATACCAGAGCAGGAAAGTAGCAAAGATCCGATTTATAGTTACACATGGGAAAGCTTTCGCCGAATGAAATTTTTCCATCCTGATGCGTTGGTTTAATACTAACTTGCATGATAGTCAGTATTATCAATTGTTAGTGTACAGAGATTTATCCAAAATGATTTCATGAAGTATTATCCGCCAACTGTTCCTGAAAAACTTGGGTTTGATGTCATTCTGCTAAAGGCGGCTCAAAAATCAGCAACGCCTATGGGAGCAGAGGCTGTAAAACAGATCAAGCCGGCACGTATCAGATCACATGTGAGTGAGCGCCTTGATTGCACGCGTGAGATGATGGCGGTATTCCAGGCCGGAGAGCGGTTCCCGATGGATTTGGTTGAGGACACCACAGACTATCTGAACGTTGCCAAAGCTGAAGGGAGCATCCTTCCGGCTGATCATATAGTGGAAATTCTCGGGTTGGCGGCGTGCGCCCGAAAAATCAAACAGTTTTTGCGTTCGCATGATGAAGAGTATCCTACTCTTGCGCGGTACGGTCAGCAGATTCAGCCGCTGAAAGAGCTGGAAAAATCGATATCTTCGGTGATTGGTGATAATGGTGAAGTGCGGGATAATGCCAGCCCGGAGCTGCAGCAAATACGCAGAAAGCTGATATCCAGGCGTGCCGATGTGCGTAAACAACTGGATCAGGTGATGCGCAATTACAGCAAAAGTGATATGGTTGCTGACGGCGAAGCCACCATCCGATCCGGCCGGATGGTAATCCCGCTGAAATCAGAGTATAAGCGAAAAGTGAACGGGTTTGTGCATGATGTATCCGCAACCGGCCAAACCGTTTATCTTGAGCCGGCTGAAGTGCTGGCGGTCAATAATGAAATCCGGGAGCTGGAGTCAAGTGAGCAAAGGGAAATTGAAAGGTTGCTTCAGGAGCTTACCAAAGAGATTCGTGAGCATCGGGAAGCACTGCTGACACACCACAGCGTCATCACCGATCTTGATATGGTGCTGTCAATCGCCAAACTTAGCTATGAATTTGACGGTGTAGTGCCGGAGTTGTCCGGGGATGAAACCGTGTATCTCAACAAAGTTTATAACCCGGTATTGTTATCTCGCTTTAAGAGCAAAGAAAACGTGGTACCGCTCACGCTCGATCTGTCAGATGATGAAACGGGATTAATGATCACCGGGCCGAATGCCGGGGGCAAGTCGGTGACGTTAAAAACCATAGGTCTTTGCCAAATGATGATGCAGTGCGGGTTCGGACTGCCCGCCCTGGAGGGGAGCAAATTGCCGGTTTGTTCCACACTTTTTGTGGATCTTGGGGATGAACAATCTATCGATAATGATCTGTCCACCTTTTCATCCCGGTTACAGTGGATGAAAAAGACACTTGAGGAAACCGGGCCGGAAACACTTGTGCTTATAGATGAAGCGGGTACTGGCACTGATCCGGCTGAGGGTACTGCTCTTTTCCAGGCATTTTTTGAAGAATTGCAAAGGAAAAAAGCGCGGGTTATTGCTACCACACATCACGGTGATCTGAAAGAATTTGCGCACCGCCAGGAGGGATGGGTCAATGCTTCGATGCTGTTTGATCAGGAAAATCTCAGCCCAACGTATCATTTTCAAAAAGGCGTGCCGGGCAGCAGTTACGCTTTTGAAATCGCCGGCAGACTCGGGCTTACAGATTCTTTGATAGCCAAAGCGCGGGGGGTGGTGGGCTCATCCAAAAACCGGCTCGAAGATTTGATTGTTGAACTTGAGCAGCAAAGGCAGGAATTGCAATCCCGGCAAAAGGAGCTTGAAAAAAATCGCAAAAAGATGGAAGAGCTGCGGGAAAAGTATGAGAGCAAGCAATCCAAAATCAAAGAAGAAACGGATGCTATTCGAAAACAGGCGCTGGATGAAGCCGAGACAATTCTTCAGGATGCCAACAAGAAAGTAGAACAGGCGGTAAAGAAAGTTTCCGAGCAAAAAGCTGAAAAAGAAGCAGTAAAGGAGGCGCGGCAGGAGCTGGAAACCTACCGTAAAGAAATTTCCGGCAGACAAAAGAAAATCAGGAAGAAACCCAAAAAGAAATCTTCGCAGCCTCCCAGGGTGGGAGATACGGTACAGATGACAGACAGCCATACAAAGGGGACGTTAAAAGAAATAAGCGGCAACCGGGCGGTTATCGAAGTTAACGGAATGAGGCTTAAAACAAAGGCAGATCAGCTTGTTAAGGTTGAGGATCAGGCAACATCTGAAAAGGGGCCAAAAGGCACCGGTTGGAAAAGCGACACCGCCGTTCGCACCCGGGCATCAAACCGGATTGATCTGCGTGGACGGCGCGCAGATGAGGCAGTCCAGCTTATCACCCGGTTTATTGATGAAGCCACGACTGCAGGATTGAATCAGGTGGAAATTGTGCACGGCAAAGGAAATGGGGTGCTGAAAAATGTGGTTCACGAGCATCTTGGCCGGCGAAAGGAAGTAAAGTCGTATGATTTTGCACCGGAGGATCAGGGGGGACATGGATGCACCGTCGCCGAGCTGAAATAGTGCCCTAAGAAAACGCCAATATCTTCGCGCGCCTTGATCTTGGCGATTTCTTAGGGCACATTGAGTTTCCTTACAGGGACGAAATAAATTATTCGCCGGGAGAATAGCCGATAAGCAACAGAATGATGAATTGAACAACCACGAGCAGTGCAAACAAAACCAATTTCATACCGAAGATTATCCAGTCTTCGCGCCGGCGATAGTTGACAGGCAGAGGATAGCCGTAAAGTTCAAGTAACTTGGTTGAGCCGATTGATGCTACCACAAATATGATCACCAGTAAGATAATATCGAGAAACATACAATTTTATTGAATTCAGATCAGCGGCTAAGATACGGTGAGCAGGGATGCCTGTCCAGCGTAAGGTGGTAAATTACAGCAAAGCAGTAGCTACGTTATCAGTTGCTGTTTTGCTTTTGTAACAACTTCTCCCATTGATCATCAATTTGTTTCTGGATGTGATCTGATCCATTGGCTGAATCCTCTTTGAACAAATTAGCGAATCTTCCCTGATGTTTCATGTATTCACTTACCGGAACTTTCTTTTGCGGGGTATAATTGATTTTGAACGTTCCGTTTTCGGATTCAAAAAGCGGAAAATAGTTGGTTTCCACAGCAAGCCTTGCCAGCTCAATTGAAACTTCCGGATCGTGTTTATGACCCGGCGGGCAGGGGCCGTCAATCATTAAAAACCGGAAGCCGGAGTGGTTCTTGGCTTTTTCAAGTTTTCCCTGCATATCTCTGAGGAAAGCGGGTGAAGCGGTAGCGGAATAGGAAATGTTGTGGGATTCAATAATTCCCATCAGGTTTTTCGCAGGAGTTTTCTTGCCGGTTGGGTCTGTCCCGGTTCGCACTCCTGAAGGTGTTCCGGTGCTGCTTTGAACGCCGGTATTCATGTAAGCGGCGTTATTGTTGCAAATAAAAATGATATCCTCTTCTCTTGCAGCCGCAGCTGACAAAGCTTGCAATCCAATGTCAAAAGTGCCGCCGTCACCGGCCAGAACGATAACCGGTGCGTCGGTTTTTCCCTGCCGGTTTAGGGCATGCCGGATGCCGGTTGCCGTTGCAGCTGCAGAGGCAAAGAGGGTATGAACCACAGTACCCTTCATCAGATTCATCGGGTAGGGACCGGCAATGATAGAAAAACAGCAAGCAGGCACCACATAAACCGCCTGGGTTCCCATAACGTTTGAAACATATCTGGCAAGCAGCGACCATCCACAACCCCGGCAGCTAAGTGCGCCGCTGTGAACGTTTTCTTCTTTTATGATAAAATCAGATTCAGGTTTCATCTTCCAAATAATTTTTATTGCCGGTTGTAGCTCATGGCGATCATTTGCATGAGATAATGCGATTTTATTGAATCCAGATAACTTCTCCGGTTTGAGGAGAATCAAAATCAATGTTGAGAATTTTCTCAATTGTTTCGGATGAAACATCCCTGCCGCCGAGTCCCGCATATATCCCAAACATTTTTTTGGGTGCTCCGTAAAGCGCTCTTTTCATTTCCTGCATCATCACACCCTCGCGATCTCCCGGGAAGTTCCGGTCGATGTTGATGATCAAACAATCGTCAGCAACATTTTCCAAAGCCTGCTGAACTGATTTTTGAGGGAATGGTTTAAACAATCTGATTTTTAATAACCCTACATCAGGATGTTTTGCGATTACCTGCCGCGCTGTAGTTGTAATTGAAGCCATCGTAACAAGAATTTTTTTGGTTTCACTGTGAATGTTTACAGCTTCTACAGCGCCGTATTTCCTTCCGAAAACTTCTTCAAATTCAGATCCTGTTGCGTTGGTTTCATCTTCGGTTTTGTTGATGTCTTCCTGGTATAACCGGTTGAAAGCGTCGTACATGTCCGGCGCAACCAGACCACCGTACGATTTGGGATGATCCAAATCAATCTGATCATCAGTTTTGGGCGGGGGTGGACAGAACTTGTCAACCAGCTCCTGATCAGGAATAAAAACATTCTCGCTGGTGTGGCTCAGGTAGAATGCATCAAGCACCACCAATACCGGAAGCCTTAGTTTTTCAGCGATTTTATAAGATTGAATGATCGTATCAAGAACCTCCTGTGAGCTTTCGCAATAATATTGAATCCAGCCGGTGTCCCGCTGGGAAAGCGAATCGGTTTGATCCGCCCAGATATTCCATGGAAACGATGGCCGGCCAACATTACAGGCCACGATCGGCAGTCGCATGTGGGCGATTGCATGCAAAACTTCATGCGCGTACAGCAGGCCTTGTCCGCTGGTGGCGGTGAAGGTGCGTTCCCCTGCCAGCGCGGCGCCTTTGAGAGCGGCAAATACGGAATGTTCACTTTCCATGTTTACCGATTCAGCGTCAAACTCTCCCCTGGCAATCATTGAGCTTATCTCTTCAATAATGGTGGTCTGAGGCGTAATGGGATAGGCGGTAACCAACGAAACTTTGGATAGCTTCGCAGCGATAGCAGCCGCGCTGTTCCCCTTCAGCACTTTTTTGGTGTGCCGGGAAAACTCAGGGGTGCCGGGAATTTTTTTGGTTTCTATGGGTTCGATCTGTGGCATAGGATTCAGACTCCGGGCAGGTTTTGTTCTTCTGTGTACCTAATAGCCGAACACGGGCATTCGCGAATGCAGATTCCGCATCCTTTGCAATAGTCGTAATCGATGCGCATTCGGTTCTCATCATCTATAAAAATAGCGGCGTCGGGGCAGTAGTTGAGGCAGTTTCCGCAACTGAAGCAATCTCCGCAATTCAGGCAGCGGCTCGATTCCCTTATGACTTCCTCGCGTGATAAGCCTGTAGCTACTTCTTCAAAATTTTCGGTTAGATTTCTCAGGTATTTAAGTGGAGTAGCTGTTCCGGAAGCCGGTAAATAATAGGTAAAGTTTATTTCATCAGAGCTAGCGACGCCATTGCTATTTGATGGCTTTTTCCATGTTGTCTGCCTCAGGTGCGCTTCCACTTCACCGGCCACATCGTTACCACTGCCAATAGCTTCAACAACAGTTCCACCCCAGGCCATATCTCCGGCGCAGAACAGAGGTGTTGAGATTCCGGATTCGATCAACCCCTGTTTGGCTTCCGTCTCCTGGTCTGCGAATACATAATTGTCAGAGCGTTGCCCGATTGCTTTAACCAGCTTATCAATGCGTATAGTTTGATCTGAGCCTTCAATCGGAACAGGCCGGCGCCGGCCGGAATCGTCAGGCTCACCAAGTTTCATTTTTTGGATTGTAAGATCAAAGTGATCGTTTTCGGTTTGCTGCAAGTCGACCGGAGAGGTGAGGAATTCAATCTCAACGCCTTCTTTCAAAGCTTCCTCAACTTCTTCGGCAATGGCCGGCATTTCCTGCTGCGTTCTTCGGTAATATATAGTGGGGATGGCACCAAGGCGAAGAGCGGTCCTGGCAACATCCACTGCGGTGTTTCCTCCGCCAATGACAGCCGTTTTATCTCCAGGCTGGATGTCGGTTTGATGCTTATCAATGTTCAAGGCTCTAAGGAACTCAATTCCGTCGATGGCACCATCTTCATTTTCGAGGCGGAGGCCGGTTCCAATATGAGAGCCTACAGCTGTAATGATGGCGTCATAATGTCCGTCAAGCTCGTGGACGGTCACTTTTTTATTGGTGATGATTTCAACGCCCTGCTCCTGTATTTTTTCAACTTCTGCATCAAGTATGTTTGCGGGTAGCCGGAATGCGGGTATTCCGGAACGCATCATTCCGCCCGCCTTCGGTAAGGCCTCGTAAACTGTTACAGCGTATCCCAGGTTGCGGAGCCGGAGGGCAGCTGTGAGTCCAGCAGGACCCGAGCCTACTACAGCAATTTTTTCAGGATGAATGACAGGTTCCGGCTTTACGGGATATGTAGCGTGTTGATCTCCGATATAACGCTCAATTGCGCCGATATTGACCTTATCATCCATAACCATCCGGTTACAATTTTGCTGGCAGAAATGCGGACAAACCCTTCCGCAAATTGCCGGAAACGGGTTGTGCTTGTATATGGTTTGATAAGCCTCCTCAAACTTGCCTTCAGAACTCAGCTGGATGAACTTTCTCACTTCAGTACCGGCCGGGCAATTGTCGGAACAAGGCGCTTCTAGGTTCTCAAAAATCGGAGCAATGACACGCCAGTTGCCGGTTTTGTTTTTAGACATGGGCTTATCCCAGAACGGCACTTTGGAATCAGGAATTGAGTTTGCAGGCGTCTCATTTTCTTTACCTGCCGGTTCAAAATGATCATCAACAAATTCCTGAACTTCCCGGAAGGCAATTTCCGCTACCGCAATGTTTGCTTCCGGCTTTGAAGGCACTTCTTCACCGATTATATCTTTGGCTTCCTGGATATCAGCTCCGAGAATTTTCAACATGGCACCTGTCATCGCTGCATTGACGATGGGCAGTGATCTGCTTCCCAGGTTTTTTTCAATCGATATCCGTGTTGCCGGAACGGTGTGGATTTGTCTTGCTTTTCCTTTGTAAAATTCGGGTGGCTGCCCGGAGTTGATGAGCACGGTTCCGTTCTCCGCCAACCCGCTAAATACCGGAGTTTGTGTAATCAACCCTTCATCAAAAATAACAATAAGATCGGGATGATAAATATAGTTGCGGGATAATATCGGTTCAGGTGAGATTCTTAAAAAAGCCTGGATCGGAGCGCCGGTACGTTCAACCCCGAAGAACGGAAATGATTGCACCTCAAAGTTATAGCGATAGCTAAAAATTTTGGCAAGCATTTCAAAAGCGGTAACCATACCCTGTCCGCCCCGTGCATGGCCTCTGATTCCGGTAGGTTTACTTATATCCAACATCATCCTATGATAAATTTAGCCTTTGAGTAAACGCCAATTTCTTCGTTCCGATCATCCGCAAAACCATCGGGATTTCGTGCTTTGACCTTGGCGTTATCTTAGGGCACTTTGGTTTTCTTATGGTTTCTATTTACAAGAACAGGTCGATACAGAATTTATCTTTCCTGCATTATAATGAATTATATATTTTAAACGAACAGGATAATTAGATTTATATATCTAAAATTATTACACTGTGCACTCATTCAATGACTTGTGTATAATTGGCTAATAAGTATAGGATTAACCTTTTAGTAATTTAGCCAGATAAAAACCTTTTTTTGGGCGATCATCTCGTGAGATTAATTCGGTTTCAGGGTGAATTTTTACGTAATCGCTAATGAGATGAATGATTCGTTCTGCCTTATGGCTGGTATTCAATACGGTTTGGAATTCAGGGTCTTTTTGATGAAGAATGTCTTCATCAAACTCCCGGCGAAGTTTTTGCAATTCATGTTTCTGTTCATTGCAAACATTTTGAAGAGATGACATATCACCGGAATCTGATTGAATTGTCTCTCTTATTGATTCAATAGCTGATTTAAGGCAATGGTTTATACGACGTTGCAAACCGCTAACTCTGGATTTTTCATCATAAGTCAATCCTTGCTGGATTTGCATGAACATATACAAGGATTGCTCAATTGAAGCTACTTTCTCCATTCTTGTCATAAACATGCGGTGCAGCTGAACAATACCGGCCGAAAGGGGTTCAGCGGCCAGGTGATCAAGCTCATCCCGAACACGCGAGTTCGCAAACAAGAACTCATTCCGTAATCGTTCAAGTTCAGAGGACGAAACGGGACTGGTGTTTCCCTTTTTATCGGTAGAATAATAGGAGTTCAGGGTTGCCCATATAGTCTTTTCGTCATCCGAAATTTTAGCGAGTCTGTATTCCGGTTTTGAATAGTGCGCTCCGAATTGAAACGGGTTTTCAAATCCGCTCCAGAGTATGAAGGTTCGAACCCCGAAAAGCACCAGTATGAAAGAGATGGTAAGATAAAATATGAAATCAGGATTCATTTGATAGGGGAAGAGAATCAGCAGTAGCGTAAACAGCACGCCTCCGATAATGGAAGTTTCCGCATAGGAATCACTTTTAAGCATTTCAATGTTAAAGTCAGCCCTTACCATATCACGCAGAACAACTCCTCCCGAAGCGGTAAGCACACCCATGGCCGGTCCCCATAGCCAAAGCGGATCCGCTCTCATTTCAATGGCGACACTAACACCGATTATTGTAAAAGCCGCTACAGCCCATGCATCAAAAAATTTAAAAACAGATTCGACGGTTCCGCTTAACTTGTTTCGGCTTAACTTTTGTATGTCATGGACAAGTCCGCCGGTATTCTCATAAAAGTAGTCATAAGTTTTAAACCCGATAAAGCCCACAATCACGACCGTGACTGCCACAAGGAAATATTCCGGCGTTTCGAGAATGAAAACCTTATTGGCTCCGAGTACGATATCCCGCAGGACTCCTCCGCCAATAGCGGGCAAGGTTGCCAGAACAATAGCCCCAAAAAAATTATACCGCTCTTTTCTGGCGATAATTACGCCGGAAATACAAAAGGCAAAAATCCCGAGGAGATTCAGTAACACAAACCAGGTTTGCCCGGTAGTTAAAGTGAGCAGATAGGGAATGATGGTGTTGATGTAAATGCTGCGCATCGCACCGGTCTCTTCCATTGATGCGAGGATCTCATTAAAGTGATCAACCTGCTCTTTACTAATGGTTTTTTTGCTGAACATGAAGTGAACCGGAATATCCTCCATCGATACTTCAGCCCGGCGGATTACATCGTCTACGTCACCTTCTATCAGCATTTTTTCCATGATCACGGGGTTGGATATGTAGATGTCCACCTCCCGGTCAACCGCCAGGTTTATATTCTCGGTATAACTGTTAGAGGGGACTCGTTTAACAGTAGAAGGGGGGTCGTCAATTAAGTCTCCTATATCACGCGAACCATAAGCATAACCCTCGGTGTAGGCAAGGCGGATTTCATTGGTCTCCAAAAACCCGATTAATTCGTCAACTGTCTTGACATCATCAAGTTCATCTACACTTTCGTGGTAGTAGACGGCATTTTCCTCATATCTATATGGATCAGAGAAGTGGGCAAAATTTTTGCGCTCTTCAAGCTTGTATGATCCGGGAACGAAATCAAGCTGTCCTTGCTGAAGGTTTTCGACTATAGTACCCCATGAGAGTGGATCAAATGCGGGGCGATAACCGGCTTGATTCAACAGTTCTCTTGATATTTCAATATCCAGGCCGGTGACGACAGAAACTCCACCCTGATGCTCCTCCAGTTGGTAAGGTGAACGCGGAAACCATCCGCTGCTCAACTCCTCTGATATTGCCTGAGCATAAACCGGGTCAGTTAAGCTCCCGATGGATACCAATAGTGCTGTGAATGAGAGAATTGCATTCTTACAGGATCTTCTCATTAATCTGAGTAAATAATTTGAGGCTCCGTGTGTTTTTAATTCCGTCAGTCAATCAAAATATTAAAAATGGGCTAAAAATTATCTACTCGATAAACAATTCCTGCAACTCAGGTGTGGGCACCCGGCACTGATCTCTCTTGCCAAACCATTTATAGCGATATTTGGCGATGATATCATAAATAAAATCCCGAAGAAACGGTGGAATTATGATGAATATATACAACATTTTTACCGGGCTGTTTAACCTGGATGCCGTTCTAAGGGCAGCAGTTGAGCGTAAATAAGGCGTTTCATTTTCAATCAGAATTACGCTGTCGGTTGCCTCCGGGGATATGCCAAATTTGTTTAAAAGTTGCCGGCCGGTTTCGGACTGAAGGGAGGCAAACCGAAAATACCGGTCATGGTCGCGGTCGATAATAAAATTTACAGAAGCGTTACACAGGTTGCAAACCCCGTCAAAAAGCAGGATTCCATTCGAGTGAAGTGCCTGTTCGACGCCTTTATCGGCTGTTGCGGAAGATATTTGTGTGTGATCAGCGATAAGATTCTATGCTTAGATCTTTTTAATTGAACAACGTTACGGTCTTTAACTGTTTCCCGGTTCGGTCAAAGTATAACGAAAAGCGGCTTCCATTCTGCTCATTGACAAATTCATGTTTTGCATCAATTTGGTTAGCAAGCGCAGTGATGATCCGCAAACCAAGTGTTTTATGAGATATTTTTGATAAATCTTCGGGCAAACCGATGCCATCATCAAGAATATGAAGTGTGATGCTATCTTCCTCTTCAATTAGTTTCACCTCGATATTACCTTGCCGTTGACCTTGAAAGGCGTGTTTGAGAATGTTTGTAGTCACCTCATTTACCATAAGAAAAACAGGCACTGCCAGATTGACATCGATGAAGATCGGGCCGGTATTATCGAAATTCAGATTTATGTTTATAGAATTCGGAAGCGATTTTGTGGTTTCAGTAATAATCTTTTCAAGGTTATCAGTCAAGTCAAGCTCAGAAAATGACGGATTGTTATATAAAAAATCATGTACATTAGCCATGGTTTTAATCCGCCAGGCACTGTCCTGAAGTTTATTTTGCACTTCTTTATTATTTGAACTGTAGGATTGCAGGTGCATCATGCTGGATATAACTGCCAGATTATTTTTAACCCGGTGATGAACTTCGGTGAGCAGTATATCTTTTTCACGCAGGGTTCTTTTAAGCTGCTGCTCTTTTTGAATTTTATCGGTTACATCTTTGTCAACACCAATGTAGCCTATAAATTCACCATTTTCATCGAAAATCGGGTCAATTGTCATATCGAGCCAGAACGGCTCGCCATCTTTGGTATAATTCAGGATGATCTCCTTGATCGGTTGTCGCTGTTTAGCTTTAGATTCTATTCTCTTAATGGTTTCAGGGTCGGTTTCCTCCCCCCTTAAAAAATCACCGGGATTTTTTCCTCTACTTTCAGAAAGCGTATAACCTGTTTTATTGATGAATGCCTCATTGACCCATGTTACCTTGTCGTTTTTATCTGTGATAATGATCAGGTCTGTGGTTTTGGAAGCTACCATGGAAAGCTTTTCAAGCTTGGCTTCATACTGTTTTCTTTCGGTTATATCCTGCAGGGAGCCAATCATGCGGGTTGCCTGACCCTGGCTATTTCTGATGATATAACCTCTTTCGAATATTATGTATTCAACTCCTTGCCTGCTTATCATCCGGTACTCGTTTATCCATTTAGTTGTAGAAGTATCATTTAATGCTTGATTAAAACTTTCTTCAACCTCCCGGCGATCATCGGGATGTATGGCATCTAACCAATCTTCAATTGGGTAGGAGTACTTATCCGGCTCTTTCATAAAATTTTGCGGGAAGTCTTCACTCCAGAACAGCTGATTTTTTGAAATATACCAGTCATATATCCAATCATTAGCAGCTTTGGTTGCATAATGGTAGAACTCCAGATTCTGCCTGAGTCTCTGTTCGTGCTCAATTTTTTCGGTAACATCCCTTGAGTTCGTGACGAAACCCTGAACAGCGGGATTATTCAGCAAATTGGTTGCAACAGTTTCTATCCACCGCCAGTTACCCTCACCATCCATGAAACGAAACGGGTCGATTTCGATTCGCTGCTGCTCTTTACTGTTAGCCAAAACCTCTGCAATTCGGCCACGATCTTCCTCGTGAATAAAATCAAGAGTATTTTTACCGATAAAACTATCTGCCGGAATACCCACTACACGCTCTGAACTCGGAGCTACATAGGTGTAATTTGCTTCTACATCCAGAATAGCAATCAAGTCAAAGCCTTCCTGTACCACCGATTTAAAACGCTGTTCACTGAGTTGCAGCGCTTCTTCCGCTCTTTTTCGTTTATCGATATCCTGTGTACTGCCGTAAAGCTTAACGCACCGGCCTTTTTTGATTTCAGGTTCTCCCACAACCCGAATCCATTGCTCATTACCTTTGGCCGAAACAATACGGGCCTCTGCTTCAAACGGCTTAGCTTGTTCAATACCTTCCTGAACCGCATTTTCTATAATTTTGCGATCCTCACTTTTATAAAACTCAAGGGCACTTTCAAGATCCGGTTCATAATCCTCCGGAACTCCATGGAATTTTTTTAATTCTGCTGACCAGTACAGTGAGTTTTTTTCCAAATCCAAAACCCAGCTACCGATACCGGCAATCCGATAAGCTTTTTCAAGTTGACGTTCCGTTTCTTTCTGTTTGGAAATATCTTTAATAGTAGCTACAAAAAACATGGGCTCACCCGAATCATCCTTAGCCAGAGATTTGGTCAGCAAAGCATCCAGATATGAGCCGTCCGACCTCAGGTAGCGCTTTTCAATCTGATAGGAACTTCGTTCGCCGCTCAGCAATTCCCCGTCAAGCTTTTTTCCGCGCTCAATATCCTCATCATGTATAAACTCTTCCAAGGGTTTTTTATACAGTTCTGACTTGTTACACCTGAGCTTATTGCAAATTTGCTGGTTCGCTCTTATCCAGTTGTAGTCCAGGTCGTGGTGTACAATACCAACACCCGATTGTTCAAAAGTAGCTTCAAAAGCTTTCTGGGTTTCAGATTTTTCTAAAAATAGATTGAATAGTCTGTTGTTACTAAAATAGATAAGCAAACCTATGATAAGTGCGCTCACGGTAACAAACCCCCACCCCTTGTAAGTTTGAATCCCTGTAATACGTTCAGGATCATAAAAGTAGTTGAGCACCCACTGATCAGAGTAAGT
>CAZDIA010000006.1:30763-32488 GCA_964505385.1 uncultured Chitinophagales bacterium | reverse complement strand
CTTTCCGGAACAGACCTCATCTGGTGGATAATGCTGAAGGATTTATCAGCCTTGAGGTGATCAGTCCCAAAGAAAATCCATCGGAAATCTGGTTGATTACAAATTGGGTTGATGAAGAAAGTTTTCATCACTGGCATAAGCATCACAAAAGTGAGGCGCATATAGGTATACCAAAGGGATTAAAATTAGTTAAGCGTAGTTTTGAGCTACACCATTTTGAAACAATTACTTTTTAAAATCTGTGCATGATGGTTGATAAGGACAAGTCAATAAGCTCTGGGGTTAAAGAAGCTAAAACTGAGCTTGCACGACGGGCTGCCGAACTTCAATTGCGGAAAAATCCGGATTTAGAAGAAAGGTATGGTAATAAAGGCAGGCAAAAGTGCATTGATGACGCTATTAATCATCTCAATTATCTTGTGGAAGCTATAAGAGTCGGCAATATTAATCTCTTTACGAATTATCTGAAATGGGCAGATATCATGCTTCATGAAAGAGGAATTCCTGCCAATGATCTGATTACAAACATTAAAATGCTGCAGGAGGCCGCTCAGGAAAACTTGCCCTCCGAAATCAGTAGTGTTACAGAACGCTATATCAATAGCGGAATTGAAACGCTTAAAAGTAATGAAAGAACAACTGAATCCTTTATTCTTTCTGACAATCCTTTGCAAAAGGAAGCCGAGCAATATCTCTCAAACTTGCTCAAAGGTCAACGGGATAAAGCTGCCGCTATTATCGATAAGTTGATAGAAAATCAAATATCTGTAGCCGATATTTATGAGTATATTTTTCAGGTAACATTGCAAGAAGTTGGGCGGCTTTGGCAAACCAACCGTATCAGTGTTGCTCACGAACACTACTGTACAGCCGCAACCCAGTTGATTATGTCAAGATTATATCCACATATTTTTTCAACAGAGAAAAAAGGAGTACATCTTGTGGCATGTTCGGTAGGTGGTGAGTTGCACGAAATGGGTATACGAATGGTATCTGACTTTTTTGAAATGGATGGCTGGCATACCTACTATCTGGGGGCTAATATGCCTGATGATGATATCATCCAGGCACTTTTTGAGAATAATGCGGATTTGATAGCAATTTCGGTTACGCTCTCTATGCATGTAGGCAGGGCTGAAGAGCTGATTCAGAAGATTCGGGCAAAAGAGGAGCTGAAAAAGGTAAAAATTATGGTTGGCGGATATCCTTTTAGTATCGAGCCGGATCTTTGGCAAACTATAGGTGCTGATGCTACGGCAAAATCAGCAAAAGAAGCAGTCGCAATAGCAAACAACATGGTTCATAAACGTTGAATACTGAGCATAAACAACAAATTGGTGGATTAGCTGTAATATGTGATCCGGATGGCCGGGTAAAACAAGTGATACATGATGAAATTGGTTTTTTTGATAAAAAAGCCGAAGATGAGCTGATATTTTCATTTATCCATCCGGGCAGCTATTCCAAGTTGAAAAAACTAATAGCAAAGATTGCAGATAATGGAATAGCCTGTGACTGGGAGATTCATCAGCAAGAAGCTGAAAAAAATGGCGTGCTGGTATTTTACGGGATACAGAGAGGCAAGGATATTTTGTTACTTGCGTCAAATACCCGGTGGGAGACTGAAGAGTATCTTGGAAAGCTCATGAAAATCAATAATGAATATGCAAACGATCTGCGTGGCTATATTAAAGAAAATGAGCAGCAAAGAAAAAATATTGATAC
>CAZDIA010000006.1:0-30663 GCA_964505385.1 uncultured Chitinophagales bacterium | reverse complement strand
GCTTTGTTTGCACCAATGATGGTAACCTTGATGTGTAGTTTACTGATTACCATGTAGTTTCCCTTGCTATTAGTGCCGAGGGCGGGACTCGAACCCGCACGACCGTGAGGTCACATGTCCCTGAAACATGCGCGTCTACCAATTCCGCCACCTCGGCTGAAGTGTTTCGGAAGGACGGCAAATATACGCATGAATCCCCGCGAAACACAAGAGGGCATAGGTATAAAAAGTAAGGGCATCTTTTATTATATAAAAGAGGATCTTAATCACTCATTCTCGTAATTGGTAGATTTCAGTCAACATACGCTCGTACTCTGAAGTAAGTTCAAAATTGCGCCTTGCCATGACTTTGCGCGCGGTTTCAAGTGCTTTCTCAATTTGGTAGATATAAATTTTGTCCGAATTAAGCCACGAGAATGAGTTTAAAAAAGAAGGCGGAAACTTGCCGGCGATTACATTACAGCTTACCCCAAACTGAGAGCCGGTGTTAATCATGGTATTTATAGAGGTTTTGGTATGATCTCCCATCAACACCCCGCAAAATTGCAGCCCGCTATCATAAGGTTTTTGGGTATTCCAATCGCGCAATCTGATCAAGCTGTAATTATTTTTAAGATTGGAGGAAGTTGTATCCGCACCGAGATTGCACCATTCTCCTATTACACTGTTTCCGAGATATCCGTCGTGCGCTTTGTTGGAGAACCCCTGCATTATAATATTGGAAACTTCTCCGCCAACTTTACACACCGGCCCGAGAGTCGTGTCTTTGTACAACCTGGTGCCCGCTTTTACAACGGATCCCTTTCCGATGACCGCAGGGCCGTGGATCACGGAGTTTGCCATTATTTCCGCACCATCCTCAATAATAACCGGTCCCTCTGTGGTATCAGTAAAAACAAATGGCTCAATCACAACTTCATCCCCTATGGAGATGTTCTCCGGATTATCAATCAAAGCGTGGGGTGAGACGCCCGGTGATGGGGATTGGCCAAAACTATACCATGCACTATCACTGTTAATTTGATCACCATTGAGAGTGAACAAATCCGTAGCTCCGGTCAGTATTTGAACGGATTCGACAACCTTTTTTTCAAAACTTTGGAAATCTGGAATGTTTGCAGCGTTGAGCTTATCGGTTTTTGCGGCTACTATTACATCCCGGCTATACAATGTTTCACCGGAATTCAGATCATTAATTGCCGCGGCAAGATATGCATCCGGCAGGCAGCGGCTGTTTATCCAGTAAACGGAACTTTGTTCTTGAGGTAAATTTTGCGGATAGTACTCAGTAACAGGCGAACGCTCCGTACGCGTATAGTAAGTAGTATTAAGTATTTTAAGCCATTTTTCACGAATTGTAAACGCGCCACATCGAAGATCATCCAAAGGGCGTGTGAGGGTAAGCGGGTGAAATCTACTGAGCGCCTCATCCTCAAAGAATTTTATGATCATATTCATCCAATCCAGGTCTTATTTTCTTAGGGCACTTTAAGTTTTCTTAGAAATGGCAGGTAATTATATAATGGTTTTTTGACGATCCCCCATCGGAGGCTGATTAAGTGTAAACTATATTATCTGCATATGTATTGTTAAAAGCTATAATGTTTTCCTAAATTAGGCGAGTTTAGAAATCATATCAAATTTTGAGACTTATGTGTGGTATTGTAGGATATATTGGGGGAAAAGAGGCGAAACATATTATCATTAAAGGGTTGAAAAGGCTGGAATACCGGGGGTATGATTCGGCGGGCATCGCTACGCTGGATGGCAATTTGAGTATTATAAAATGCAAGGGAAAAGTCTCCGGCCTTGAAAAGCTGATATCTGAATCATCATCAAACGGGTTTATTGGGATAGGCCATACACGCTGGGCAACTCACGGGGAGCCGAATGATGTAAACGCGCATCCCCATACTGGTAAGAATAAGAAGTTTACAGTAGTTCATAACGGCATCATAGAAAATTACGATGTCCTGAAGAAGCAGCTTGCACAAAAAGGTCATTCTTTTGATAGCGAGACAGATACAGAAGTGCTCGCCCACCTGATCGAGGAAGTCTGCGAGAGTGAAGACATAGATTTTGAGAAGGCGGTTCAATTGGCTTTGAATCAGGTGGAGGGAACCTACGGGCTGGTGGTAATCCATCAGGATCATCCCGATAAGCTTATCGCCGCTCGAAAGGGGTCGCCGTTGTTGCTCGGGATTGGTGAGGGTGAGCACTTCATCGCATCGGATGCATCCCCCATAATTGAACATACCAAAAAAGTGGTTTACCTGGATGATGAGGAAATGGCCGTGGTCGGTAAAGTTGGATACGAAGTTAAAACGATATCCGATATTCCGCTTACCAAATCAGTTCACGAATTGGCAATGAGTCTTGAGCAGATTGAGAAGGGGGGATATGATCACTTTATGCTCAAGGAAATTTTTGAGCAACCTTCCACCATCGCCGACTGTATGCGTGGCCGGGTGATGATCAATGAAAACCGCATTCAGCTTGGCGGGATCGAACCCGTATTGGAAAAGATAATTTCAGCAAATCGCTTGATTATTTGTGCTTGCGGCACAAGCTGGCATGCCGGGTTGGTAGGTGAATATATGTTTGAATATCTGGCAAAAAAGCGGGTGGAAGTGGAATATGCCTCTGAATTTCGCTATCAGGATCCGCTGATTGATGAAAATGATGTGGTGCTGGTTATTTCTCAAAGCGGCGAAACTGCCGATACGGCAGCCGCCATGAGAGAAGCGAAAAAACGGGGAGCAACGGTAATCGGGATTTGTAATGTAGTGGGCTCTACGATAGCCAGAGAAACTGATGCCGGAGTGTTTACCCATGCCGGCCCGGAAATCGGGGTGGCGTCGACCAAAGCTTTTACGGCACAAGTTGTGGTATTGGCTATGATGGCATTGCAAATCGGGCAGCGCAATGGATATATCGGGGATGACAAAATGAAAGAACTGCTTGATCACTTGCTGGAAATTCCGGACAAAGTGGAGCAAATTCTTGATGATCAATCTGCTATAAAAGAACTGTCCAATTTGTTTACTTATGCTCCTAACTTTCTGTATCTGGGTCGCAGTTATAATTTTCCGGTTGCGCTGGAAGGCGCTTTAAAGCTCAAGGAGATATCCTACATCCATGCGGAAGGGTATCCGGCAGCTGAGATGAAACACGGGCCTATCGCTTTGATTGATCAGCATATGCCCGTTGTGGTGCTGGCGACAACCTATCACACCAATGAAAAAATGATCAGCAATATTGAGGAAGTCAGGGCGAGAAAAGGCAGAATCATTTCGATATCCAATAATGAGAACGGGGAGGTCAAAGCCCTGTCTGAATTCAGCATAAAAATTCCGGATACGCACGATTGTTTCAGCCCGCTGCTAAGTGTTATCCCCTTGCAGTTAATTGCGTATTACATCGCAGTGAATCGAAAATGTGATGTGGATCAACCCAGGAACCTGGCTAAAAGTGTGACGGTTGAATAAAAATTTTTTGGGCAAAAAAATTAAGAAGTCAAGATGATAAGAATTCAAGAAAATAGGAGTAGTCAGGAATAGCGACCGGGGTTTGGGTTTCGCCCTATTATCTTAACATCTTTACTTCTTCACATCTTTACCTCTTTTAATCTCTACCTTGCCCAGGCAAGCTCAGCCTCAGGTTCATCTTCATGATAGGCGGCAACCATTTGGTAATGGTCATAGATATACATGATCCGGTTTACATAATTGACCGGCTCTTGCCCCCGTGAATAACCATGGCGAACCACCTCGTGGTTAAAATACTCCCGCTCGGATTTTTTAAGCATGTATCGTTCAACATTATCTGTCCAGATATCGGGATCGGCGTCTCCGAATTCGCGGGCCAGGCGCCGGGCATCCTGTACATGGCCCTGACCGGTATTGTAGGAAGCAAGGATGAATTTCATTCGCTGTTCGTCATCTTCAATTTCACGCTCCCAGTAATTACTTAACCACTCAATAAATTGTGTCCCGGCTCTTATACTTTGTTCCGGATCCTGCGGATTATTTGCTCCAAAGCTGCGGGCAGTTCTCGGCATAAGCTGCATCAGTCCGGTTGCTCCGGCACCCGATCTTGCATTAGGGTTAAATCGCGACTCCTCAAAAATTAATGCCGCAAGCAATTTCCAATCCCAGCCAATTTGGTCGGAGTATCGTTGAATTGTACCGTCATACCAGGAAAAACGGCCGCTGTGAATGGAAAGCAGGTCACTGTTCATGCGGGTGCGGTAAGCGGTACGATTTTCGAAATATTTGTTGTAAATAACGTAATAATCGGTCTGTCGCTGAAAGCTTTCCAGCCATTCATTCAGATGGGCAAGCAGTTCTTCGGATTGCTTGCGAACTGCCCAGGCCAGATTTTGAGGTAAACTTATTTCTGTTTGGATGTCCAGGATGGGGTAGTATGATTCGTTTATACTTGCCAGATTTTTATCTGTAACTGTATAGTCGATTTCTCCGTCTGCAACTTTGGAGATAAGCTCCTCGGAAGTGATAGAGTCCGGGGCAACCTGAATATCAATATCCGCCCCGATCTCTTCAGATAGGTGCTGAAGGCGCATTTCATAGGCGGAACCCTGTCGCACGTAAACGGATTTTCCGGCTAAATCAAGTGGTGATCGTATCAGTTGCTGGTCGATTTCATGTCGCGGCATATTGCGCCAATTATCCGGCTTGGCCTGCACTAAAAC
Source organism: uncultured Chitinophagales bacterium (assembly GCA_964505385.1). Lineage (GTDB taxonomy): Bacteria > Bacteroidota > Rhodothermia > Balneolales > Natronogracilivirgulaceae > SLJN01. The sequence goes on along the minus strand of CAZDIA010000006.1, from coordinate 25,952 downwards.
CTGTCTTGTGTTATTAAGAGGCTTGGTAAACGCAAAATTTCTGGCTCTAGAGCCGGTAACCGTCAGATTATGAGCGATGAGATCAATTTCACCGGTTTCCAGCATTTCAAACATATCTGAGAGACTGCGCGAAATGCGCATTTCAAGGTCAATATCAAGATGCTCGGCAAATTTTGTGAGCATCTCATAATTGTACCCCATCGGCTCCCCGCGGTATAGAAAGTAACTTGTTGGGCTGTAACTTGTAACAGCAATTATGGTGTCACTTTCAACAATCTCTTCGAGATCGTACTCCACGCGCTCCTCTTCAACCTCTTCTTCTTCAGAACAGGACGTGATTACAAAGATGAGTAGTAAACTTACCGTTATACCGATTTTCATCTGTAAAATCCGTTTAATTTTATATTATACCCCAACAACGAAGAAGTTAAGGCAATTCCGATGCCTTTAAATTCGGGATCTTCGCTCCAATAATATGGTATCCTGCCAGTTGCCAAAGCGGTTTTTCGATATTTTTTCCCGGTAGCCAACAATTCGAAATCCAAACTTTTTATGTAATTCAATACTAACTTTATTTTCGGGAAATACAATAGACTGCAGCGTCCATATCCCATGTTCTTCACTGCAGGATATAAGCTGCTCCATTAATGCTGAGCCGTTTCCTTTACTTTTAGCTTTTTCTGATACATAAATACTAACTTCTGCAACTCCGCTATATGCTTTTCTGTTTGATACAGGAGTCAATGCTGCCCAACCGGTTACCTGACCTTCATCTTTCGAAACGAACCGGCAGCATCTGAGGTGGCCTTTATCAAACTCTTCCCATTCCGGAGGTTCGGTTTCAAAAGTTGAAATTCCGGTTTCAATGCCTTCCTGAAAAATCTGTCGGACTTCAGGCCAGTGCTCCTGTCGCATTTGAATTACTTCTATTAGCGTATCTTTCATTCAAATCAGATCAGATGAATAAGTTGAATTCGTGTTAAGTGTTTTTAGGTCCAAAAAACTTATATTCGCCTGAGATATAACGTTGTTTCCCAACATATAAAGTCTTCTCAACAATTGATATCTATATGAAGTACCGTGTATCGTATAAAGTAGCAGGATTATTGTTTGTTCTTCCTTTATTTGCTTGCGAAGATCAGCAAAATGCGGATAAAATTCTGCATAATGCTGAAATATGGACCGTAGATCAGGAGCAGCCGGAAGCCTCGGCATTGGCAATACAGGATGGTCGTATATTGGCTGTAGGCGGTGAAGCCGAGGTGATGGACTATCAGGGAACGGAAACTGAAATGATGGATCTGGATGGTGCCATGGTGTTGCCAGGGTTTCAGGACAATCACGTTCATTTTGCTTCAGCGGCTCGTTTTTTGGAGTTCAATATCATGCAGGTGTCGGAGCAGGATGAATTCGTGGATCGAGTGGAAGACGTAACGCAGCGCCTCGATGAGGGTGAATGGATATTAGGTGGCTATTGGGGAGCATATGACGATTGGGAAGCCGGTGCGGCAGAAGCGCGCGGCGAAACCCGGTTTACCCCGGATGTATCTCTTGTGGAAGAAGTTACAGAAAATTATCCCATGTTTATCCGCAGGTTTGATTCAAGCGAATATGCCGTTAATCAAACAGCTGTTGATGAAGCCGGTGTTGATCCGGAAGACCCGGTAGTCGAAGATGTGGAGTTTGAAATCGATGAACAGGGCCGGCCTACAGGTATCGTGAGGGGAGATGGAGTGGAAACTTTATTCGATCCCCATATCCCCGATGATTTTTCCAGAGACCGCAGGCTTGAACAAACCCGTAACGCCCTTGAGGAAATGGCAAAATTTGGAGTAACAAGTGTGAGTGATATGTCCGATGACATTCAGGTTGAGCTATACGAGGAGCTGGAAGATCAGGGAGAACTAACGGCGCGTATTCACTACCGCTACCACCTTGAGCGCTGGGAGGAGCTTGCCGAAGAAAACATGCAACCGGGTTACGGAAGTGATCGCCTGAGGTTCGGTTCACTAAAAGGGCATATTGACGGGATTATGGGTAACAGCACCGCCCGCTTTTTTGAACCTTATGATCATATGCCCGATGAGCGGGGAAGCTGGCGTCGTCTGATGCTTGATGAAGAGGGTGAACCGGATCCCGATCAGTTTCTGGATTATATTGTTAATGCGGATGATGCAGGATTACAGCTTACCATCCACGCGATCGGGGATGAAGCCAATAATTTGCTTCTGGATCTTTACGAGCAAATGGAAGAAATCAATGGTGAGCGTGATCGCAGGTTTCGCCTGGTTCATGCCCAGGTGATGCAGGAAGAAGATATTGAGCGCATGGGTGAGCTCGGGATGATTGCCGAAGTGCAGCCGATCCACCTCAGCGATGATATGCGGTGGATGGAAGAACGCATCGGAAGCGATCGCTCAGAAGGCGCTTATGCCTTTCGAAGTATTGATGAGTCAGGCGCTTTGCTTAGCTTTGGCACCGATTGGCCCGGAACGGCAGCATCAGAATATCCCATTAATCCGATGCTTGGTTTATACGCTGCTACCACCCGGAAAACCCTTGCCGGAGAACCTGAGGGCGGCTGGTTCCCCGATGAACGCATCGACCTGGAAACCGCTGTTGAAGCTTACACGATCAATACGGCCTATGCTAATCACATGGAGGATTTAATCGGATCTATTGAGGCGGGCAAAAAAGCGGATCTTTCGGTTTGGGAACAAAATATTTTTGAGATCGAACCGGAAGAGCTTCTTGAAAATGAAACGCTATATACGCTGATTGATGGCGAAGTGATTTATAGCCGGGATCGCTGAGTTAGATTTCAATCAACCATTGTTTTTGTGACAAATTCCCCTGAGACAGAGCAGCTGCGGATGAATGCATAAGTTGCTTTTATGTATCAAATTTTGTATCATATTTGAGACAAATACTAAATAGCTACTTTTTCTCATGAAACGAATCCATCTTGATACAGACATCCAACCACTTTCGGCTTTTCGGGCCAATGCGGCCTCAATAATTGAAAAAGTCAAAAAAGATCGCAGGCCTGTTGTCATAACTCAACACGGTAAAGGGTCAGCTATCTTGCTTGATGTTGCCGATTATGAAGAAATGGTTGACACCATCGAGATGCTAAAGGAAGTCAACCAGGCCCGCAGAGAATTGGATCAGGGTAAAGGAGTTCATCATGAAGATGCGATGAAACCTGTTAGAGAACGCTTGAAGCAGCTTAAATGAAAGTTATTTGGTCTCCTCTTTCCCTTGAAAAACTTGATTATTACGCTGAATATATCGCCCGGGATAACATCGATGCTGCTTTGGCTTTTATTGACGAAGTTGAGGATGATGCTCTCAGCCTGAAAGTTCACCCGTTTAAAGGACGCATGATTCCGGCTTTAAATGATGAAAAGAAGCGGGAATTGATTATTAAAGGTAATTATCTGCTTTTATACGAAATTAATGACGATATAATTGAAATTCTGACGATCCGTCATGTCAAGCAGAACCCAAAGGAATCCGGAAACCCATAATACCGTAAGTAGTGCTTGTAAGAAAATTCTAAGAGACACTAATTAAAAAATCGACTGTTCGGTTTTGGTGGTAAATCGCTCAAGAAACTTCATGCCTTTATATGAATTCCCTTTTTTGTTGAGCCGGGGACTCCAAACAGCAATGCTGTATTGTTGCGGGTGTAAGGCAATGATTCCACCGCCAACGCCACTTTTTCCCGGCAAACCGACATTAAACGTAAATTCACCGGCTTCGTCGTAAAAGCCGCAGGTTTGCATGATAGCGTTGATTCGCTTAGCCTGGCTCAAAGTGATGATTTGTTTATCTGTCACCGGTTGGCGTCCGTTGTTCATCAGGTAACGGAATGTTTGTGACAGTTCACGGCAGCTCATCTCTACAGAGCAGATGTGATAATAAAAATCGAGCACAGATTCGATTTCGTTGTCGATGTTGTTGCACGCTTTCATGAGATTGATGAGAGCGGCATTGCGAAATCCGGTAGCTTTTTCGGCTGCTACAACATCAGGAGAATAATCAATTCCAGGATTTTGGGACAGGTAACGTACAAACTCAATAAATTCCTCATGGGGATCATCAAGACGGCTGATGAGATAATCGCAGACGACGATGGCTCCAGCATTGATAAAAGGGTTACGCGGGATGCCGTCATCATACTCAAGCTGCACAAGGGAATTGAACGGATTCCCGGAAGGTTCAACACCAACCCGTTTCCATAATTGCTCTCCGGCTATACCAAAAGCGAGTGTAAGTGAAAGCACCTTGCTGATACTTTGAATTGAAAAACGTTCATCACTGTCACCGGCTACATATTGCCGGCCGTCAAGAGTAGTCAGACATACGCCGAATTTATCAGGATTGATTCTGCCAAGCTCGCTTATGTAAGATGCGATATATCCTGTATTCTCAAGTTCTTTAACCTCCTGAAATAACTCGTCGATGATCGTTTGGTAATTCATTCAGATCAAATTGATGCAAACTTATTGGCGTGGAGTTAAATATATAGAGAAGCAATATGAGCGCAAACAACTTTTAGTGCCTGCATTTTCAGGCAGCCTTACAAGTTGTTTGATGTTTGATTTTAAGACAAACGTCAAACAAACTCCCCCGGTAATTTATAACAAATGTTACACAATGGCTTTAATAGCAAGTTAAGCTAAAGCTTTCCTGCAGGCACAAAATAATTTACCGGCTTATTAATTGTCCAAAGCAGAATGAACGTGGTCGCCATCTTCAGCAGCATCAGGCCATACTTCATACAGCTTTGAAAGACGATCACTGGCGGAGATGGTTATAGGATCCTGTTCTCCTCGTATAGATAGCAGAACCTGATAACTGTTTGTAAGAAATGATTCGGCAGTTTCAAAATCTTCATTGGCGATGTAGACTTCTCCCAACAATCCCTGAACTACTGCTGCACGCCAATGGGTCTCTGAAAAATGGTTATTCAGAATACTGAGCGCTTTATGCGCATAGTGTTCAGCTTCTTCAAAATCCCCCCGAACCAATTCAAGCTTGATTAGTTTTTCGTAACTGCGGGCAAGCACAGGGTGGCCCTCAGTAAGCGCCTCCTCCTTAATTTTAATGGATTCATGGAACAGGGTGTCACTTTCATCAAACCGGTGCAGGGCCATTAAGCTTTCTCCCAATGCTAACCTGGATTTGGCCTTTTTTTTATGTGCCAGGTCGCCGAAGTTTTTTTCAATAATTGCGTCAGCCTCTTTAAATAAAGCCAGCGCTTCTTCAGGGGCTGTCTGGGCTAAACGTGTTCTTCCCAAGCTTTTGAGGGCGTTCGCGATGTCGGCGTGTTCATTTTCATAAGCATTTCGAAGAGAGGTTATAGCTTCATCCAGCAATTGTTCTGATGCGGTCAAATCCCCTGTTCTTCTGAGGGTGTTAGCATAGTTTACTTTAAGATTAGCAAGGGTAACTTTCTGTGACCCGGAGTGGTTTTCAAGAATACCGATAGCCTCTTCAAAATATGAAATGGCAAGGTTCAGGTCGCCGCGTTCCTGGTGCATCAGCGCTAATCCGTTTATTGCCGTAGCTACGCGGGGATGCGTTTCTCCCAGTTCCTTCCTGCGAATCTGTAAAGCTTTGGTATAGAAAGAATCGGCGGTCGCATAGTTACCCTCCACATTTTTCAAAATTGCGAGGTTAAAATAGCTTTGAGCTACATAGGGATGAGATTCTCCCAGCGAATTTATCCGGAGTTTTTTCGCAAGCGTCAGAACCGAATCGGCCTCTTCGGTTTTGCCGATATCGGTGAGGGCGCGTCCCAGATTATTAAGACTTGTTGCAACATAAGGATGCTCATCACCATACAAATGACGATCCATCTCCAGGGTTTCGCGATACAACTCCTGAGCACGGTCAAAATCGTTGAACTCGTAATATACATTCGCGAGGTTATTGGTAACTGCTGCAAGGTGAGGATGATCTTCATCATAATTAGCGCGGAAGATCTCCAACGCTTCCTCATAATAAGGGAGAGATTGCCGGTATTGGTCACTGTCGTATAATACGGCAGCGAGATTGTTGAGGGTTTCGGCAAGGGCGATACTTTCATCATCGAGATTATCCCTTCTGATAGAAAGTACCCTGCGCTGTAAAGCCTCCGCACGTTCCAGCTCTCCTTTGTCACGCAAAAATGATCCCAGATCGTTTAATGCTATCGCTACACCCGGATCATCGGATTCGTAGAGAGTTTCATGAATTTCAACCGATTGTTCTAAAAGCCCAGACGCGGCCGTGTAGTTGCCGAGAGAGTGATAAACATTACCGATCACTCTCATTAATTCAGCCTGGACTTCAGGTTGATCGCTTAATTCTTCAGTAATTCTTTCAGCGCCCCGGTCAATAACCTCGGCTAATGTAATATCTTCACCGTCACCGAAAGGATCACCGGTTTCAAATAGATCCTGCAGAAATCCGGCAACTTCTTCTGATTTTGTAGCCTCCTGTTGAGCACGATCTCTTTCCGCGGCAGCAATATTGGCTTGCCTGATGCTGATAAATGTGGAAAGTATCAGAAGTGTAACAATCAATAAGGTGCTTGCTACCAATAGTATATTACGCTCAATAAACTTTTTAAGATAATAAACCCTGGTTGCCCGCCTTGCAGAAACCGGCTTATTATTAAGGTAATTATTGAGATCAGCAGTTAACTCGTCTACCGTTCTATACCGGTGACGGCTTTCTTTTTCCAGGGCTTTGAGGATGATATTATCAAGGTCCCCTTTTAGTTTCTTGTAGTGTGATTTTACTATCGATACATCATCATCGGAACCTGCTTCCTGTAAAACTTTTTTACTTGGCCGGGTTACCGTTTGGCTTGTAATAACCTGCTCAATTTCAGAAAGCGAAGCGCCTGTAAGCTTATAAGGTTTACTGTCTGTCAGCAACAGATAGAGGGTTACACCCAGGGAATAGAGATCGGTGGATGTGGTAATTTTTTGATTGTTAACTTGTTCCGGGGCAGAGAAGTCAACCGAGAGAAAATTCTGGCTGGTACGGGTAATGTCGGCTGACTGTTGATCCTCCAGGATTTTTGCAATGCCGAAATCGAGCAGCTTAACATGGCCGTCCTTGCTGACGAAAATGTTATTCGGTTTGAGATCACGGTGAATAACGAGATTCTGATGCGCATATCGAACGGCATCACATGCTGTCAGAAACAACCGGATTCGTTCATCGATGTTCAAATCATGCTTGCGGCAGTATTCGTCAAGCGGCAGGCCGTCGATGTATTCCATCACCAGATACGGAGTGCCATCCTCATAAACACCGCCATCCAGAATTTGAGCAATATTCGGGTGATTAAGTGAGGCGAGGATCTGGCGTTCATTGTAAAATCGTGCTTCAGCTTCAGGTGTTTCAATTCCAAGTCGCATTAATTTTATGGCAACCTTCTGATCAAAAACACCATCAGCGCGTTCGGCAAGGTAAACGCTGCTCATTCCGCCGTCAGCAATTTTGCTGAGGATGCGATAACTCCCGAGTTGGCGGTCAATCAGGCGGGATCCATTCGCTTCGCCGGAATCGTGCATTTCCTGATTCATTTTTCGGAATAAAGCTGTAGAGGATTCCTGGATCGGTTGTTCCAAAAATCCTTCTGACTCGTCCAATGCTTCCATCAGCTCGCGGATGTGGCCGGCAACCTCAGGCTCACTTGCTTCGATTCGGGCTATAAAATCAGATCGTTCCCGTTGGGGCAGCTCCAGGACCTCATCCCATAATTGTTCAATTCTGTTCCAGGTTTTTTTATCCATATCTACACAATACCACGTTTATCCGGTTCTTCATTGATACAGCGTATTCTCAATGGTTTTTGCGTCATCGGGGATTTACTTTTTCCGAATATGCTGATGCAGCCAGGAGCGTGCTTTCAGCCAGTCACGATTTACAGTGCTTGTAGAAATATTCAGAACTTCAGCGGTATGTTCAATGCTTAATCCGGCAAAATACCGGAGTTCTACAATCCGGGCGAGCCGTTCGTTTAGCTTTTCAAGTTCTTTCAGCAGTTCATCGAGTTCAATAACATCACCCGCCTCTTTTTCAACATTTATCAGATTTTCATCAAGAGTGATGTTTTGAACCTTTCCTCCCCTTTTGCCGGCGAGTTGTTTGCGGGCATAATCAATGAGAATCTGCCGCATAGCTCTGGCAGCTACATTGAAAAAATGCTGCCGGTCCTGCCACTCAATTTCAGTCTGATTGATGAGTTTCAGGTATGACTCATGCACCAATTCGGTATTATTCAGGGTATGATTTTTACGCTCAGCGGACAGCTGATGGCGAGCTATCAGTTTTAGATGCTCATAAACCAGAGGGTAAAGCTGGTTATATGCATCTTTACTTCCTGATTTTGCTTTGCGAAGCAGTTGTGTGACTTCCTCTTTAGTTGCAATATCCTTGGACATGATCTGGCAATATTTTAAGCTCCGAAGCCTCCTGCGATATAATTCTATTAAATATTTTTAAGAAAATAAAACAATTGTAAAAACATGTTAGTATAGAATTATTAGATGTGGGTAAAAAAGGAGTTTAATCATCTTTCTTTTTTTTCTCACTGCGCTTTTCTTTTTCTTTTTGCAATTGTTCGGAGTACTTTTGAAGTTTTTGAGCAACAGCACTTTGACGTTGAGCCATTCCGCGACTAACACTCCCAAGTAAAAATCCATAAGGTTTCAGTGGCTCAACTTCATCAAATATTTCCTTCATCATAGCGCCGGCCGGGATGAATAAAATCATTCCCGCAAGCCCCCATATTTGTGCTCCGATAAAAATGGTCAGAAGTGTAATAAGGGGGTTTAAACTGACGCTGCTTCCTACGATGGTTGGAGTAAACAGGTTACTTTCGAATAGTTGAATGATGTAGAATCCCACCAAAATAGCTATGGGGTAGATGAGGGAGTCCATCGTCAACAGGGAGTATATCACGGGGAGGATAGATCCGATAATCGGTCCGAGAAACGGAATAACATTCAGAATGGCGGCAAAGACGGCAAAAAATAAGGCGTGGTTAACCCCGATGATGTATAGCATGATCCAATTAATCACCGCAAGAATACAAATGACGATGAGCATGCCGAGGATATAGTTTTGAAGCACATCTTTTACTTTATATACAATTCGTTCAACCTTCCCGTCGCCCTGATTATCTTTGTCAAGTGCCTGAAAAACAAACTCTCTGAGAAAATCCCGAAAAATTAACAACAGGAACACATAAATCGGGATGAGGAAAAACATGGTGATGGTAGTGGCTGCAGTCATCGCTCCTCTTGTAAAGGCTTCGGCATTTTCACGCAAAAACGTTACCACGGCATCTTCAATAGATTCGAGTTGGGTTTCCGGATCAAAGTCGAACCAGTAGGAGATGAAGGCGCTGAATTGTTCCAAGAGCTCATTAAGTCGATTCTCTATAAGTTCCAGATCATCGGCAAACCCGATGATTTGGTGGTAGGAAAAAAAGATAAAACCGGCAACGACCGCTATGGCGATGAGGATGCTCAGAAAGGCAGCGAGCATTCGCGGAATTTTATATTTCTCCATTAACCCGCAAAGAGGTGAGAGAAGTACCGCGGTAACGATAGCAAAGGCCAATGGTACCAGAATTGGCTTAGCGACTATCATTCCGAAAATTACGAGCGTAATCAGCAGCAACATTGCCGCTGCCTTAAAGTACCAGGGGAAAGATATGCTATCGCTCAAGATAGAGACTTTTAGGTTAAAAATTGATCAACGCTAAATTAGGTAAAATTTATACGCATATCATGTTCTGGAAGCGCTTTTACTAATTTATTTTGTCGGGCTTACCACGGATTCTTATATTCAGCCCTTGATTCAGGCAGTTGCGGAGTGCATGCTGCAGTTGCCGTGGTCGTTTAAATTTTTATCAACAGGCTTAAATGAAAGTATTAATATTTTCCAAATCAATTATGTATTAATCAGGATTCATGGACTTTTTATCGATAGCAGTTACCATAACTTTCATTGCACTAAGCGTTGCACTGTTACTTGCGCTATTTCGTATAATTATGGGTCCAAGCCTGCCCGACCGGGTTGTGGCATTGGATCTGGTTGCATTTCTGGTGATCGGCCTTATTGCTACCTATAGTATTGCTGTTGAACAACCCGTGTTTCTTGATGCGGCGATTGTGCTGGCTCTGATAGCGTTTCTAGGTACGATAGCCTTTGCAAGATACATCCGATATACTAACACGAGGACTGGGGATTGATCTATGCAGGAGATTTTGAGTGGAATAATATTATTAGTCGGCGCCTTTTTTGTACTTGTGGCGGCAATCGGGCTTATACGCCTGCCTGATTTACTTATGCGTATGCATGCAACCACCAAAGCAGGTACGCTTGGCGCAGGGTTGATCCTGCTTGCTGTAGCTGTTACCTACGCTGAAGTGCAAATCATCGCGATGGTTGTTGCAACTATTATTTTTATCGTGCTCACCGCACCGGTAGCGGCTCATATGATTGGCAGAGCAGCGTATTACGCAGGTGTGGAGTTATGGCCGGGAACAATTGCCGATGAGTTGAAAACGGCGTATGAAAAAGGAGAGGCCGGCAGCGATCCTGACACACAATCCGGAGAATCTGTTAAAGAGGATCAAAAGGCATGATTCAAAGCAATTTAAACATTCAAACATACCAAGGCCTTTTAAGCATCACGAGCTTTTATGATGCTATAGTAGGATTAAAACTTCCGGTTTCCGGGGAGGATAATCTATGCTGATAGCATTAATCAGTATTTTTTTACTGGCGCTTTTAGCTCCCGGGCTAAATAAAATATTTAAAAACAACACCGGGTGGATTCTCGCGATCCTCCCGTTCTCGGTTTTTGTATATTTGCTGACCCTCTTCCCGGTAATCGCCGAAGGGGAAACGGTCCGCCAGGTTACTTCATGGGTGCCCATTTTTGAGGTTAGTCTCTCATTTTATCTGGATGGTCTCAGCATGCTCTTCGGCCTGCTGATTACCGGTATAGGCACCTTCATAGTGCTGTATGCCGGGGGGTATTTAAAAGGCCACGAATACATCGGCCGGTTTTACTGTATGCTCCTGCTATTTATGGGCTCTATGCTCGGTGTGGTGCTGGCTGATAACCTGATTACACTATTTATTTTTTGGGAGCTTACTTCCTTTAGTTCTTATTTGCTAATCGGATTCACTCATGATAAAGAGGATTCCCGTGATTCCGCGCTACAGGCCTTGATAGTAACCGGACTCGGCGGCCTTGCGCTTCTGGCCGGATTGATCTTGATGGGCTATACTGCCGGCACCTTTGAGATGTCTGAGATCCTCGTTTCCGGGGATGTACTTCGTGACAGCCCGATCTATCTTGGAATGCTGATCCTTTTGCTGGCCGGTGCTTTTACCAAGTCCGCCCAATTTCCGTTCCATTTCTGGCTTCCGGCGGCGATGGCGGCACCAACTCCGGTTAGTGCTTATCTGCACTCGGCAACAATGGTGAAGGCCGGAGTATATTTGCTTGCCAGAATGTATCCGGCAATGGGGGATACTGACCCGTGGTTTTATCTGGTAACCGGATTCGGAGCGGTTACTCTGTTGATTAGCGCCTGGCTTGCACTATGCTTCACCGATATGAAGCAGATCCTGGCTTACACCACAGTCATGATTCTTGCCACGCTTACTATGCTTATCGGCATGGGATTTCCGATGGCGCATGAAGCAGTAGCAGTCTATATCCTGGCGCACGCACTTTATAAAGCATCCTTATTTATGGTAGCCGGTTCTATAGATCACGAAGCCGGCACCCGCGATATATCCATGCTTGGCGGGTTACGCTCTTTGATGCCGATATCTATGGCTGCAGCCGCATTAGCTGCCATTTCAATGGCCGGGATACCGCCGTTAATCGGTTTTATCGGAAAAGAGATTGTTTATGAAGCTGCACTTGAAGCTCCGACGTGGAGTACCCTGTTAATCACCATAGCTGTTGTCGGAAATATTGCCGGCGTTGCCGCTGCCGGTATTGTGGCAATAAAACCGTTTTTTGGCCCGAAAGTGGAAACTCCGAAGCACGCTCACGAAGCGCCGCTTTCCATGTGGATCGGCCCGGTCACCCTTGCATCACTGGGGTTGATTTTCGGAGTTCTGCCATTTTTGATTGATGGATCTCTTATGACTCCTACAGCTTCGGCGGTTTTTGGCGAGCATGTTGAAGTATCTCTGTCGCTTTGGCACGGTATCAATCTGCCACTTATTCTGAGTGTCGTTACTCTGCTCGGGGGTATTGGTGTTTACAGAGTGTGGGATGGGTTACGGACTTCCGGTGCAATGGTAGGTTATCGCAAAGCATTTGCCGATGGCCCCAGAAACGGCTATTACTTTCTCGTGGATGGCTTGCTTGCAATTGCCGGCTGGCAAACCCGCATCCTGCAAAACGGCATGTTGCGATATTACATGCTCACCATCCTGGCAGCTTTGATTATCGGAGTCGGGTATACATTTTTAAGCCGAGCCGGCTTTGCCTGGGAAAACCAACTTGCCGGAGTGGAAATTTATGAATGGACTATCTTTGCGGTGATCATTCTGTCAGCGATTGCTGCTGCAACGGTGAGGTCGAGACTCTCAGTGGTTGTTTCACTCGGTATGATAGGCTTTGGCCTTGCATTGATTTACTTAATGTATGGAGCGCCGGATCTTGCAATGACTCAGATCCTCGTTGAGACCCTCACGGTGATTCTGGTTGCTCTTGTTCTGGTACACATGCCGCCATTGCAAAAAGCGGAAAAAATGGGGTCCAGGTTTCGAGATGCCGTCATTGCGATTGCTGCCGGGGCAATGTTTACCGGAATGACGCTCACCGCCACCACCATGCCGTTCGATGCATTTATATCTGAACAGTTTGCTGAATGGAGCTATCCGGTAGCACAGGGGCGTAATATTGTTAATGTGATTCTGGTTGATTTCAGAGCACTGGATACCCTCGGCGAGGTTGTGGTGGTCTCGGTTGCCGGCCTGGCAGTTTATGCTCTGGTAAAAATGAACAAAAAGAAATCCAAAACAGAAGAGGCCGGATCATGAAATCTTTGATTTTACATACCGCAACCCGGCTTTTGATGGCGCTGTTGATCGTCTTTTCCGTTTTCCTGTTTTTCCGCGGTCATGATGAACCGGGTGGAGGATTTATTGGCGGCCTTTTCGGCGCAGGTGCAATCACGTTGTATGCGCTCGCTTTTGGAGCCGAACAGGCAAGGCAGACGATCCGCGTCAGTCCTCTCACATTAATAGCTTATGGTTTATTGGCTTTGGTGATCAGCGGGATTATTCCGATGCTTTTCGGTGATCCGTTTTTGACAGGCCAGTGGCTGATTTTTGATATGGCCGATACCGAAGTTAAGCTTAGTACTCCGCTGATATTCGATATCGGAGTCTATTTATGCGTAATCGGCTTTATCCTCGCTGTGATTTTTTCACTTGAAGACGAATAGAAAGTATTATGGAAACGCTGTTAGCCATTATCGGAGGTGCACTATTTGCAGCAGGCATTTATATGGTGCTGCGACGCAATCTGATAAAAGCAGTTATCGGGATTATATTGATCAGTAATGCTGTCAACGTACTGTTTTTTACTTTAGGCAGACTTACCAAGGCAAACCCTCCACTGATCTGGGAAGGCAACACCGTACCGATTGAACCCTTTGCAAACCCATTGCCTCAGGCGCTTATCCTCACAGCTATTGTGATTGGTTTTGGTCTGTTGTCATTTGCTCTTGTTATGGCCTACAGAGCTTATAAAGAACTGGGAACCGTAGACGTGGATGATATGCAAATGGATCCGGTTGAAGTTTCATCCGAAATGAGAGCAGAACAGGAGGATAGCCGGTCATGAATCTGATGTTAATACTCCCATTACTGATTCCGCTCACCGCGGCTACCATCGGGCTGATTTTCCTGAAATCATCCCTCGTGCAGCGTATTACCGGAGTGGCGGGGATGGCTGCTCTGCTTGCATCCGTGATATTTCTTACCTGGCAGACATATACCGACGGGATTCAGGTTATAGAGCTCGGCGATTGGGCGGCGCCTTTCGGTATTACGCTGGTGATGGATTTGCTCAGCGCGGCAATGCTCCTTATTTCCGCAATAATGGGGCTGCTGGTTTCGATCTATTCTCTGTATGATATCGACAGGATTAAGGAGCAATACTCTTACTATCCGCTGCTGCACATTCTGTTGATTGGTATCAACGGCAGTTTCCTCACCGGCGACCTGTTTAACCTTTACGTTTGGTTTGAGGTGATGCTCATTTCCAGCTTTATTTTGCTGGCGCTTGGAAATCGCAAAACTCAGCTTCAGGGAGCAGTTAAGTATGTGATCATCAACCTGGTTTCCTCACTCGTGTTTTTGTTCGGCGTTGCCATTATCTACGGTATGACCGGCACCCTGAATATGGCTGATATCGCCGTACGCATCGCTGAGGTGGAAAACACCGGTTTGATCACCGCCGTATCCATGATATTTATGGTATCATTCGGTATTAAGGCGGCTATCTTCCCGCTGTTTTTCTGGTTGCCCGCATCCTACCACACCCCGCCGGTGGCAGTTAGTGCCATCTTCGGAGGATTGCTGACGAAAGTGGGGGTTTATGCACTGATCCGGGTATTTACTCTGATTTTTACTTACGACATCGGATATACCCACACTATACTGCTTTGGGTATCCGGGTTTACTATGGTGTGCGGGGTTTTGGGAGCAGCTGCGCAGATGGAATTTCGCAAAGTATTATCATTCCATATTGTCAGCCAGATTGGTTATATGATCATGGGACTGGCTTTCAATACCAAACTGGGAATTATGGGTGCGATATTCTACATCATCCATAATATATTGGCTAAATCCAACTTGTTTTTGATTAGCGGTGTGGCACATCGGCTTACAGGCACTTTCGAACTGAAACAACTTGGAGGTTTATACCGCACCTATCCCTGGCTTGCAATTTTATTTTTGATTTCCGCCTTTGCGCTGGCCGGATTTCCACCATTATCCGGATTCTGGGCTAAACTTTCACTTGTGAGAGCCGGACTTGCAATTGAAGAATATGTCATCACCGGAATAGCAATATTCGTCGGCATGCTCACTCTGTTCTCAATGATCAAGATCTGGACCTACAGTTTCTGGATGCCGATGGAAGAGAAAAATAAAGCAGAACAATTCGGTAAAATGCCAATGATGGGCGCCGGCGGTTTAAATATGCTGGTTACTCCGGTTATAGCACTTGCAGCTATAATTGTGATTGTAGGATTATTCGCTGAACCATTTTTGCACTTCTGCATGATGGCTGCCGAGCAACTTCTCAATCCCGAAATTTACATTGAAAGCGTACTTGGATCATCATGACACTCTTCCTGCTGAATATTATTCTTGCACTAATCTGGACGTTCGTACACGGGCAATTCACACTCGGTACGTTTTTTATTGGCCTGATACTTGGCTACCTGGTGATTGCTGTCGTCAGCCCGGCGATAGATAAAGTAAATTATGTAAGGCGCGTCTGGAAAACTATTACTTTGATCGGCTTTTTTATTAAAGAGCTATTCGTATCAAGCCTTCAGGTTGCCAGAGATGTTATAAAACCCGGCGCCTTTACAATGAAATCCGGGGTGATTGGTTTGCCGCTTGATGCAAAATCCGACCTGGAAATTACCCTGCTTGCTAATTTGATTTCACTGACGCCCGGCACGTTAAGTCTTGATGTATCCGATGACAGAACTAAACTTTACATACACGCCATGTATGTGGATGAAGGTGTCGATACGGTCAAAAAACAGATCAAAGATGGCATGGAGCTGCACGTTCTTGAGGTTACCCGCGTGAATCCGGATTGATATCGTATAGTGCAATAACAAACCCGGACAAGCAGGGATCAAAAAATTATTTTGAAGATCTTTCCGGTTTCCGGACATGGAAAGCAATCTAATACAAGATACCCGGATTTTGCACAAAAAATATCAAAATTGAATCTAACATATTAATAAAACCCTGCCAGGTTATTTAAAACCGGCAGGGTTTTTAAAATCAGGAGAGATAGGATTTTGTAGTTTCGGCGACACGTCGTCCCTGAGTCTCTGCAATACCGAGTTCGTTTTCGCTGGGTTGGCGGGAACCGTCACCATCTGTTAAAGTACCGGCACCATAAGGTGAGCCACCCGTTATCTCATCCATATTGAGTAGTTTTTGTTCCGAGTAGGGTACTCCCACTATTATAAAACCGTGGTGAAGCAATGTTGTATGAAAACTGGTAATTGTTGTTTCCTGACCACCTTGCTGGGTAGCTGTACTGGTGAATACACTACCAATTTTATTAATGTAAGATCCATTCATCCACTGTTTACCAGTTTGATCGAAAAAATTGCGCATTTGGGCACTCATCATACCGAAGCGGGTAGGAGTACCAAATATAACTGCATCAGCCTCTTCAAGTTTGTCCGGGGTAATTTCAGGAATATGTGAAAATGCTTTTTGCGCTTCTTTAGCGCCTGAAGATTCTAAAACATCTTCCGGCATAAGTTCCGGAACCCGGAATAATGATACTTCGGCACCTTCAAAAGATTTTGCTCCTTTAGCCACGGCCTCTGCCATTTGATAAATGTGGCCATATGTGCTGTAGAATACAATATAGATTTTCATAAAGACTATTATTTTTTGGTTTATTAATGTATCAATATAAAATGTTTTGATATAGAAGTATTAGTAGCGACAATTCGTTCCTGAAGATTTAAAGAATTCAATTACGCTGAGCTGTGGAGTTAACTTTAAAAAGAAATCCAGACTAAGGGGCTTGTAACTACCTTGAGAAAAGCTTTGCTAAATTCAGAAATCCTGACTCCACGTAAAAAATTGGGCGAATTAAAACACATAAGCCGTTCTAATTCGAACATTTTGAGTTCCATTCACAAGTGAACACTCCCCCAATCTCCCCGGGATTAGAGAATTTTCAATCATAAATCATAAATCTATAATTATTATTTATTTACAAGATTTAAGAGATGCGGTTAAACTCAATCTGTCATTGGAAATATTTATAACCTGAGTTCGATTGTTTTTTTAATTACTCATGACTTTTGTGCGTAATTGTTAAGATTTTATTTATTGCACTTGTCCCCTACCTTAGGTGGGGAATTTTTCACACCTGCAGGAAGTTTCACCCCCACGAGCACAACGGAGACACCACGGACACAACGAAAGAATCATTTTTAATAAACGTGGTGTCCGTTGCGCCTTCTTTGTGCCCGTTGTGGTTAGATAAACAGGAAGTTTCACCAATACGATCACAACTAAGACATACCGACATAAAACAAGACAGCTTTGATTTATGCGCAGATATTGGCAGAGGTACTTTAAATACTGCTGATTTAGAGTTGAGCTCAGGTTTATAGAACATAACCACATAAAATGAGTCTGCCATCGATAAAGCAGAATTCTATCAAAAAAATAGTTTGGAAATGTTTTCTTGCAGAGAGAAAGAAAATTCAGGTCTCTTTTTTACCGGCCTTTTTGGCCAGGCGGGCAAATTCTTCAAGTTCTTTATCGGTAAAATCCTCAAACTCATCCATAATCGTTTTGAGATGAGTGGGAAAATATTCGCGGATAAACTTTTCTCCCTCATCAGTTAATTCAATTATACTACGCCTCCTGTCTTTCGGGTCCTGCCTTCTTGTAACTAACCCTTTCTTTACGAGGTTGTCTATAATAAAGGTGATATTTCCTTCACTGGTAAGAATCTTTTTACCAATGGTTCGCTGATTAAGCGGTCCGAGATGGTAAATAACCTCTAAAACTCCAAACTGACTGTTCGTAAGCCCTATTTCAAGCAGATTACTGTTATGGCGCGAGGGAATGGCATGAGCGGCTCTCATCAATTTAATAAATGCATCAAGAACAAGCTTTTCCCGCTTTGTGCCACGATGATGTGTTCCCATATATTTAGTTCCGGTTTAGTACGCTTGGTAAGTAATTTCCATGTTTAATTATTCCATCTGAAAATAGTATTCCATATGAACATATGAAATCAAGACCCAAATATAGAGTAGTTGTTATTAACAATTATTAGTTCAAGCATAAGAAGATTAGATATGTTAAATAATGTAAACAAAATAATATCTTTAGAATAACCTGTATGAGGGTAAAAAGAATATATAAGAAATGTCGCACCTATTCTTGTTAAAAAATATTAAAATTAAAGAGATTTATTGACTATTTCTTATTGTAAAATAATATTCGCGGTGTGTGAAAATTGTGAGGATTTTTAAAAATACCTTGCAGTGTGTTTACAAGATATACTAAAGTTGTATTCAAAATATAAGTAATCAATACAAGATTGATTTTTATTTAGGTAAGTGACCTAAATCCATGAGGTATTTTAATCTGTTTTAAAAACGTATACAGGGTTGCAGAGGGTGGAAGTTCATAACGGTGAATACATATTAAATTATGTTAATCATTTGTTTAGAAAATCCCTTGTAATCTAACCTAAACAATCATATCAAAACAAAACATATGAAAAACCATATCGCTACGAAGTTTCTATGCCTTATTGTTGTCTTTTTGTGGGCCGGTACGGCACTGGCGCAGGAAGGCACGATTACAGGGCAAATTATAGATTCAGAATCCGATGAGCCTCTACCCGGGGCCACTGTGCTCATCGAGGAATATGATATTGGTGCAACGGCAGATGCGGAAGGAGAGTTTGTACTTACCAACGTACCTGCCGGTACACACGTGCTTGCTGCTACATTTGTAGGGTATTCTCATGTAGAACAGGAAGTTCAGGTTTCTGATGGTGAGGATGTTGAGTTAACACTTGAACTTGAACCTGATGTTTTTGGATTAGATGAACTGGTTGTAACCGGAGTTGTAGGAGATACCGAAGCTCGTTATACACCATTTAGCGTCGGCCGTGTTACATCTGATGATATCCGCGTTGCTCCACCGGTTTCAGCTGAAGGAGCTCTACGTGGTAGAGTTGCCGGTGTAAGTGTATCTCAAGGCAGTGGCCAGCCTGGTGAAGCTGCCTCTATTCAGTTGCGCGGGGTAACATCAATGTCTACTTCCAATGAGCCTCTTTTTATAGTAGATGGTGTGATTCTTGGCGCTTCATCTGTAGATATCGACGCGCTTGACATTCAGGATATCCAGGTGATTCGCGGTGCCTCAGCTGCTTCATTATACGGGTCGCGCGCTGCAAATGGTGTAGTTGAGATTACGACCGAATCCGGAGAGTTCCTTGAAGACGGTGCTACCGAGATAACTATCAGAAATGAATATGGTATCTCAAGCCTTGAAGGTGATGTGGATCATAATACAGCTCACAGATTTGCACTGAGCGGTGATCCCGATCAACCCTGGATTGCCGGATCAGATGATGAAGCAGCAGGTGACGTGGCAGGAGAGCCCACCGATAACCTGGATAACCGGGCGCTTGCAGAAACTCCATTCTATGATAAAGATTATCCGGATGGAGTAGAGACCTGGGATCAGATAGATCGTTTTTTTGATCCTGGAAATTCTTACTCTAACTTCATCAATGTACGCTCAAGAGTAGGAGCAACTAACTTCTCCTTGTCATTTAATAACACGGGTGAGGAAGGAGTACTCGAAACGCTGGACGGATACAACAGAAGAAGTTTTAGATCCAATATAGACAGCGAGTTAACGGATAACCTGTCTGTGGGATTCAGGGGATATTACTCATGGTCAGAAAGGGATCATGTTCAGACCGGCTCAGGTTCACCATTTTTCGGGCTGGCATTTGCGCTTCCTGAAATTGATTTGATGGAAAGAGATGATGATGGCAGAATTCTTGTAAATCCGGCGGGTGTTGCTATTGAGGAAAATCCAATGTACGATACTAAATATAATGACCGGACTCAGCGCCGCCAGCGAATTATGGGAAGCTTAAACGCAGACTGGGATATAACCGACTGGTTCGCGCTTTCCGGAGATTTCAGCTATGATCGATCTAACCGGAATAGCAATTACTTCTATCCCCACTTCTGGGATGCGATTGATCAAAACCAATATCCCGGTGGCGGTATTTGGGAGTCTGAATCATTCGATGAAGCGATCAACGCCAGTGCGGATGCTCTGTTTTCACAAAATTTCGGAGCACTACAAACCCAGACACGCCTGCGCTGGTTGATTGAAAGCCAGGAATTTGAGTATCTGCAAACTGACGGTAATGACTTTGCCGTACAGGGAGTCCCCACATTTGATAACCTTGACCAAGACAATGTTACTACAGAATCCGAATCAACAACTGTGCGCTCTGAGGGATTCTTTGCCATTACCAACTTGAATTATGACAATAGGTATATCTTTGATCTTCTTGGTCGACGTGACGGAAGCTCTCTCTTTGGTGAGGACGCCAGATGGAACAACTACTACAGAGCAAGCGCTTCATGGAATATTTCCAACGAAGATTTCTTTACGGTAGATCCCATCGATGACATGATTGTCCGGGCATCCCGGGGAACCTCCGGTAACCGGCCAACATTTAGCATGCAGTATGAAACTTTTGGAGTTACAGATGGCTTTCTCAGTAAAGGTGCGCTCGGAAACCGCGAGTTGGTACCTGAAACTGCTACAGAAACAGAGTTCGGTTTTCAACTTGGCCTTTTTGACCGGCTTCTGTTTGAAGTCACATTGTCCCGAAATGTGATTGAAGATCAGCTCTTGCTGATAGATCAGCAGGCTCTTCAGGGTTTCTCCCAGCAGTGGCAAAATGCCGGTACTCTGGAAACTGATGCTTTTGAAGCGAGCTTGGACGCTTTTATACTTCAGACGGAGAATACCAGCCTCTCAATGGGAGTTAACTATGATCAGTTTACAAGCACGGTAACTGAGTTTAACGCACCACCACACCGCTATGGAACAGGTGGCGGATTCGCAGCATTTGCCCAGGCCAGTGATGTCTTTTTGTACCAGGAAGGGGAAGAATTCGGAACCTTCTACGGACAATATTGGGCTACAGGTGAATCCACACTGCCCCATAATCTGCAGGACTACTCAAATTACTTTGATGAGAATGATGACGGATATCTGGTTCCGGTAGGTGAAGGCGGTTCCTGGCGTGATGGCAACTGGGGAGAAACTGTAGAAGTTGGAGGTGAATCTCTCGACTGGGGTATTCCGGTAGCCTATACTGATGAAGATGGAAATGACTTTCAACGGCTTGGCAATGCAATTCCCGACTTTAACCTGTCCTGGACCACTCAGCTCACCCACCGAAATTTCGGGTTTGATATGATGTGGGAAGCTCAGTATGGTGGTAAAATATATAACCACACCAGAGCATGGGCATACAGGGATGAACGCCACGGAGATTTTGATCAACGCGACGTACCTGAAGATGAGCGTAAAACAACAGCTTATTATGCGCAACTTTACAATGTAAACAGCTCCAGCTCACATTTTGTGGAAGATGGAGATTTTATAAAGTTACGCGAATTATCGCTCAGTTATCAGATTGGTCAGGAAACTCTGAGCGGTTTGTTCGGTGAAACGGTGAATTATATCAACTTCAGAGTAACGGGTCGAAATCTGTTAACATTTACGGATTATACAGGGTTTGATCCCGAAGTTGGAACGACCGAATCTAATCACATCAGATTTGATAGCTTTAACTATCCGAATTACCGAACTATAACCGGAAGCGTTGAAATTCAATTCTAATTTTTAAAAGAGTTTATCTATGCATTTACCCATCAAATTATTACTAATCGTAGTGACCGCTTCATTTATCGCGTCCGGCTGTATGGATTTGGATGTAGACAATCCGAATGAGCCCGATGCAGATGCGGCACTGGCAACTCCATCAGATCTTGAGTCTTTCGGAGGTGACCAATATCTCCAATGGTGGAACGGAACTCAGAAAAGTTATCCCGGGTACACCATGTCCGTAATGGGGCAGGAGCTATCATCATCCTGGGGTAATTTCGGGAAGTTTGATCTCGGAAGGCAACCTCGTGAACCCTTTGTTAATAGTCAGGATTATGACTATAATAATTTAGTCGAAACTCCCTGGAGTAACCTTTATGCAGCTGTTAGTAATTCCATAGATGTATTGGAGGCAATCAGGGAAGATGAAGATTTTGAGTTGGATACACCCGGAGCGGAAGAACGCCTGGAAGTGTTTGTGACCTTCACGAAGGGTCTGGCGTACGGTTCTCTTGCGAATCAATTCGACCGGGCAATTCTGGTAGATTCAGAAACCGAAACGGTGGATGAAGATGGAATTGCTATTACGCTTGATCCGCCGGAGGAACCAAATTATAAGGAAACCCTCGATTTTGCCCTGGAAAAGTTATCCGATGCACAGGATTTAATTGATGCTTATCCGGATATGTTAAATATACCGAGTAGATGGATGTTGGGCGGACCGGAATTATCACCGGATCAGCTCAGCCAGCTCATCAACTCCTATAAGGCAAGATTTACGTTGATGAATGCCAGACGTCCGGCAGAACGGGATAACCTTGATGTCACCGAAACTCGTGACCTTGACTGGAATGACATCATAAACTGGGTTGAAAATGGTTACCGTGAGGATCTCATCATGGAAGCTGACGGCAGCTTGCGTTGGGGACATCATACCAACCTTATTAATGATCCGATATGGTTCCGTGCCAATTATGAATTGATCGGCCGTAAAGATGAGTCCGGTGAATTTCAGGATTGGCTTGATACACCTCTGCCTGAAAGGGCAGCAATTACTCTTGATACTCCTGATGAGAGAATAGATGGTGAAGTTTCGTATCTGGTTAATGCAGGAGCACCGTTTCACGATCCTGCCCGTGGTACATACTTCCATTCTCTCTATCAGTTTGTTCGTAACTTTGAGTCTTACGATGCCGGAAATGTGGGTCCTATGCCACATATGTATGCGGCAGAGATGGATATGATCCTTGCGGAAGCAATGTTGCGAACCGATGGTGATAAAGGAGCGGTAGCAGACCTGATTAACCAGACCAGAGTTGAGGTAGCCGGACTCGAGCCTGTTAGCGATGATGACAGCTATGAAGAGCTGTTTAATGCGATGCGCTATGAGTTTGAGCTGGAAACCATGGGAAGTTATGGTGGTCTGGCATATTATCATAAACGAGGATGGGGCAATCTTGAAGGCCGTGATTATGGCGGGCTTCCGGAAGGCACTCCTTTACACTTCCCCATACCTGCACTTGAAATCGAAGGTATTCTTGAGATGGAACCTTACACATTCGGTGGTGTAGGTGATGAATGGGGTGCCGGTTCCGAATCGGTGGAAGCCAGGATAAGTAATGCCGAGATTGAGCGGATTCGAGAAGCAATCGAAGCCGCAAATAAAATGGATCATGTAAAACACTAAGTTGAACTATTCTAAACGAATAGTCATACTTAACCTCAAACCCGCATCATCACTTGGTGCGGGTTTTTTTATGGGCTGAATAAATTATCAAGAGCATGGGTGTTCGATTGTAAATCAGCAGTATTTATAGTACATCTGCCAACATCTGCGAATAAATATAGGCTGTCCTGGTTTATGTCGGGATGAATTAGTTGTGATCGTTTTGGTGAAACTTGCTGTTTGTCTAATCACAACGGTCACAAAGAAGGCACAAAGGCCACTAAGTTTTACAAGGAATGATTCTTTCGTTGTGTTAGCCGTGTCTCCGTCGTGCTCGTGGTGGTGAAACTTCCTGTATGTGCGAAAAACTCCCGGTCTATGGTTTAGGATAAGTGCATAAATAAAAACTTAACAATTGCTTACTAAAACTATGAGTAATAGAAAACAATCCAACTCAGGTCGGGATAATTATCGTAGAAGCTGAACGATATGCCGCCATATTTTGATTGGTATGGGACGAAGAACAATCAGAATCGATAAAATTATGTCAATGAAAAACTGCCTGGTGACTGGTTCCACTTCCGGTATTGGTTTTATAGCAGCCAAAGAACTCGCCCTTAACGGCTGGCATATGATCCTGCACGCCAGAAACAAGGAAAAGGCCGAGCAAACTAAACAGCAAATCATACAGGAAACAGGCAACCAAAATGTGGATATCCTGCTTGCCGATATGTCTTCTCTTGATCAGGTGAAAAAAGCCGCTTCCGAGCTCAAGGAGAGCCTTGATCATCTCGATATTCTCATCAACAACGCCGGATTGATTCTGGGCAGTGAGCGACAACTGTCTGAGGATGGATACGAACAAACAATCGCTATCAACCATCTTGCCCCGTTCTTGTTCACCGCAGAATTATTTGATCTGTTAGAAAAATCAAATGAAGCCCGGATAATTAATGTGGCTTCCGAGGCATATCGTGCGGCTGCACCTGATTTTCAGGATTTTAATATGGAACAATCCTACTCCGGCTGGAAAGCTTACGGCAACTCCAAATTGTACAACATCATGTTTACGGAGGAACTCGCCGAACGCGCTAAATCATATTCCAACATATTGGCGTACTCGATGCATCCCGGAACCGTCGCTACCAACTTCTCTCAAAGCGCCGGTGGTCTCACCAGCCTTGTATTCAAACTCATAAGACCCTTCATTTCCACGCCGGAACAAGGTGCGGAAACCATAATCTACCTGGCAACTGAAGAACACATCCCCGCCTACAGCGGAGCGTATTTTATCAATAAAAAACCGGCTAAGGTGAATCACAAATTTTTCACTCTCGAAAACAACCGCCGCCTTTGGGAAATGTCGGAGCAATTGGTAGGCTGCAGGTTTTTATCTGAAAAGGAGAAAGTAAGGTGATAGAGTTTAGAAGAAGTAAAGAAGTAAAAATGTGAAGAATTCAAGAGGGGAAGAAGGTGATTCAATCCTACAGTAATTGGAGAGGTTTGATGTTTGGTGATCCGTAATTTTAGGATGGGTCTTAGGTTCCTGCAATCTGAAATCACAAATCGTCAATCGTACGTCGCAAATCTTTTTGAGCCGCGCAGGTTTTCGCCATTGTTATTATTCGAGGTGTAGCTGCACTCCGAACCCGAGCTGGAACCAAGAGATTTGCGATTGACGATTTGCGACGTACGATTTGCGATGTGGGACCCGATCCTGCAATAATTAGTGATAATTGATGTTTTTATAATAAAATTCTGTCCAGACAGTCTAGACTAAAGGTTTGCTATGGAAACTAAAAAATGGAACTTGCAAGACGCTAAGAATAAATTTAGCGAGTTGGTTCGAAAAGCTTCAGAAGAAGGGCCGCAGTACGTCAGTAAATACGGAAAGGAGTCTGTGGTGGTGCTTTCCATAGAAGATTATCGTAAACTGGAGCGCCCTGAAGATTCCCTTGTTGATTTTTTACAGACATCGCCTCTGAAGTCTGTCGAACTTGATATTAGCAGAGACAAATCTACCTCACGTGATGTTTCAATATGAGCTATCTGATTGATACCTGTTGCATTTCTGAATTGACTAAAGATCAGCCCGACCCGAATGTCAATAAGTGGTTTTCCAGCCATGATGAAATCGAAATGTATTTAAGTGTTATAACTTTCGGTGAGTTGATCAAGGGTATCGAAAAACTAACGACATCAGGAAAAAAAGCCACGCTTGTAAATTGGGTGAATAACGATTTGAAGCACAGGTTCCGAAACCGTGTGATTCAGATTGACATGGCAATAGTTAAAAAATGGGGTGAGGCACAAGCAGATTGTGAAAGAAAAGGAACACCACTGCCTGCTATCGACGGATTAATTGCCGCAACAGCTCTGGTTTATGATCTGAGTGTTGTCACAAGAAATGTCAAAGATATGAAGTCGTCCGGAGTTGATATTATTAATCCTTGGGAAATTTCCGATAAGTAGTATAATTTCAATTCCATTCAATCTGAAATCACAAATCGTCAATCGTACGTCGCAAATCTTTTTGAGCCGGGCAGGTTTTCACCATTGT
>CAZDIA010000005.1:112174-114437 GCA_964505385.1 uncultured Chitinophagales bacterium | reverse complement strand
AAAAAAGAGGGAAACCGGATGGCCGTCCGATTTCCCTGGATTTTAGTGCGATGAGTCAGGAGGAGTCATCGCTTAGGGGTTGATCTGTTATGGTAAAATGTATTTGAATCATATACAAGTTTTTTTAGCAAAAAAATGGCAATTTGTAGCTTAAAATCAGCTTATCGAATACCATCTGCCGGCTTTCAAAACTCAACAGTCATGTTTTCAAAGATTCGCATGTGTTAACCGCAAAAATCAGAGGATGACTACTATTCATTGAAAAAAAATTCACTTTTTGATTGGTTAGTCATACCGAAACATCGTAACCCCTACTCAACCATGAACTAACCGAGATGCTTCAAAGCCATTTCCGGGGGATGTCCTTCAAAAATTCTGTCGAACACCGTTAATGCCTGTTTTGTGGTAATTATGTTTTCCTGCACTAATGGCCACATCTCAACATCCTCCCTGTGGATTATACCTTGATTGCCGATCAATATCGGTACGTTTTCATATCCCAAAGCAGCAAGTGCAGCAATTCTGTGCTGACCAACAAGTATCTGGCATCTCCACTCTCCGCCTGCTTTTAGTATGATTCCTTTTATGCTGTTGACGTCAGAAACGGAGTATCCTTTTTCTTTAATACTGTTGTAGGTTTTTATCAGCCTGGTAAATTCAAGTGTGCCCTTGCGTTCCGATACCGGACCGTAGAACGGATCCCCATCATCCGATTTATAATGATATCCGTGAAGCAAATTGTCTTGCTCAATTTGTCTTTTTCGTCTTTTCAGCTCAGCTTGGTGATTGCCGCTGTTCCAAACCGCTATCTCACTCATTGCCGGATTATTAATTAAAACCGGAGAGCATTCCTCCGGATTTAATCCCATTATTTCTGCTACATTTTGTGGCTTAAATGATTCGTAATAATTTTGTAATACCGATCCGGTATAGCGGGTATGATGACCCTCAGCATACTCACGCAATGTTTGAACGAAGGGGGATTTCGATTCGGGTGTGCATTCAAAACCAAGATATTTTAGATGGCGACACCTTTTCAGTGGAAGCTCAGCTAAAAAAGGATTTCCTTTTGCAGCATAGTAACAGGTTATCGGATTGCTTTTGAAACAACCGGTATAATCGATGATTTTCCGGTTTTCGATCCGGCTTGCAGCCCACTTGCGCAATCTCAAAAAGTGTTTTTTCATCTCAGTAGCACCGTTATGATCTTTTTCGGAAATACTCCACCACACCCTGAGGCAGCAGCTTTTTGATCACAATCTTCAAATTCTTGAGAATTTTCACTTTCTCTTTTCTGCTGTATTCCATTTTTCCCGGAAGATAAGATATCACCGGCTTATTCTCTTTCACACCGGCATCAATGGGTGATTCATATCGATAACCGTTTGCTGTCATATATCCGCCCAAAAGCTTGCCGGTTTGCTCATCACTATCGAGTATATCTTTTCCAAACTGGTTATAACCAATTTGCTGAGCAAGACTTTCTAACCTGGAGAAATAATCATCCCTCACCTTTAGTTTGTGAATCCGGGCATGATAAAACAGGGAAAAAAAGTAATCATCTGCTCGTGGAATATAGAAAGAGCCGCTGCGAATCTTTCTTTCAAGCATTTCTTTTTCCCAAACGGCATCATAATAACCATCCCCGATAAATCTGATATCAACCGGAAGTTCCTGATCGCCAACTTGCAAAACACCCTTATAAGGCCGGTTTTCTTTGACTTTTTGTTTCAGATTTGCCAGTGAAGCCAGCTTCTGATAATCTCTGGTAAGAAAATCGATATCATCTTCCGGATTATCGGGAAGTGATTCAAAATTTCGCAGCACCAGATAATCAGCTCCAAAATTCAGCAGTGTAAATAGCTGTCGCAGATTTTTCCATCCACCACAACCTTCCAGGTCTTTGTGCAGGATTTCGCTTTCTACTATCTCTTTTCCATTTAAAACATCCGTGAGCATATCCGGCCCGAGAATTAAAGCGGCCTGGGTGTAAAATTCTTCAATATTGTTGCTTGAATGAACCCGGTTCAGGCCAAGACGTTTTCGGAACAGCCGCTTCACTTCCACTACTTTCGGATTCACCAATTCCAGGTTTCCCGAAACAGATTGATCATATACATAAGCCGCATCTTTATCCTCTACCACAAAGAAATGAAAATTGCCATCCCCGGTTTTTTTAAGTCTCTCATCCTGATAGAAATCACGGCCTTCCAATCGGATAGGCAATTCGTACAAGCGGTAAGTGTTTTCGGCAAGATGCTCC
>CAZDIA010000005.1:102635-112074 GCA_964505385.1 uncultured Chitinophagales bacterium | reverse complement strand
TTTTTTAAAAACGGTTGGATTAATGCCGGTTTTCTTATAGACTGCAACTGTTTGCAAAACATTTAATATAAGAAGAGAACCGGCAGTAGCAAGAGCGGCTCCAACCACACCTAACATCGGTATTAGTGTTGCATTCAATATGATATTGATGGCTGCGGAAATACCCACATTTCTTGCCGCAACCCGCTGGTGGCCGGTCATGATCAATAAGAAACTAACCGAACCCATTGCAGATGTAACCGCTTTAGCCACACATAAAATAATCAGAGGTGTATAGCCTTCCGAGAATTCCGGTCCGTAAAGCCAGAAATAAAGCGGTCCAACAAGAATCAACAAACCTGCCATTACCGCTGATGCCAGGCTCATCCAGCGCACGCTGCGAGTTACCAAGGCCTGCAGTTTTTGGATCAAACCCTGATGATAGAGTGATGAAAAATCTGGTGAAAGCGTTTTGTTTACCGCAAGCTGCACAAACACGATCAGCGAAGTTGCCTTGTTGGCAGCCGCATAAATACCTACATGATCCGAATCCCTCAAAAACCCCAACATGATTGTATCGGTATTGGCATTGATTACATACAACCCGCTGATCAGTACCAGGGGCAAAGCTTCGGCGACCCATTCTTTAGTGTGGTAAACCGGTTCTGCATCATATATCCCCGGCCTGATATATTTTCGCAATTGCCAGTGGCCTGTCATTAAAGCAATTGCTGCAGCAACCCACTGCAAAATTAAAGCGTGATATGCGGTAAAATCACTTTGCCAGAACAGATATCCTCCACCAATTGCAATGATAAGCAGTGCAGGCATGATCACCAGCTCTGGGAAGTTACCATAACCGGCCATATTCCGGCCTTCCATAGCTGACTGACGCAGCCTCATAATGGCCAGCATCGGCATAATAGGAATAGCCAGTAGCAGAGCATAACCGAGTTTTTCATCAGTAAAGTAAATCAACAGCAAGCCAACTGCAGCCATCAGCAAACCGACAATTCCGGAAACCCCCAGCACTATCTGATCCGCTTTTCGCAGCATCCCTCCTGCTTCGGCATGCCGCTCATCGCTGAAATACTTTGCTAACTCCCGGATAAGCAGCTTATCAAATCCGAGCATACCCAATAAAGTCGTGATGGTTACCCAGGATATAGCAAATGCATAAGCTCCGTAACCTTCAGCACCAGTTATTCGCGCCAGCACGATAGCCGTGAGGAAAGTCAGGCCGGTATGCGCCAGTTTCTGGAAAAAAACCAGAGAAGCGTTAAATCGCTGCGAAGTAATGTCTGGTAGCTTCATGTATATAGTTCAATACTGAATCAGGATCGGATAGCAGTCATTATAAATTGATGTTTTCAGGTAGAATCCGGAGTCATAAAGGTCAAGCAATTCAAAACAGTTAGATCATCTCATGAGGTAAATCTGAAAATTGTGGGATTGACACCTACCAGTTTATATACCGCAATAGCTTGCAACACATTCACTACAATATACGATGATGCTGAGGCAACTGCCGCACCTTCTATCCCCCAAACCGGGATCAGCAGATAGTTCAGAACAATGTTGAGTACCACGGCAAACGCGACATTCCATGCTGCAACTTTTTCCTGGGAGGTCATGATTAACAGATGTCCGACCGAACCCATCATTCCGCTGAAAACTTTACCAAAGCATAATATTGCCAGCGTCAGATGAGCTACCACAAATTCAGGCCCGAAGATGGACAAATACCAATAACCGATAGCTATCAAGAAAATCATCAGTAAAACGGCTACCAGGCTGACCACTCTCACGCTATGGGTTACCAGACTCTGTAACTTCCCGATTTCACCTTCTTTGTATAATGATGCAAAATTCGGTGAAAGCGTCTTATTGACAGCCAGCATGATGAAAGTGATCAATATGGCTCCTTTACTTGCAGCGGAATAAAATCCGGTTGATTCCGCTCCTCCCAAAAAGCCGAGCATAATTATATCGGTGTTGGCATTGACCACATACAATCCGCTGATCAGTAGTAGCGGAGCGGCAGATTTTAACCACTTTCCGGTCTCATACTCAGGTTTGCTCTCTTTGATGGCATCCGGAAGTCGTCGGTTACGCATCCAGCTTACAGCAATCAAAGCGACTACTCCGGAACCGATTTTCGCACCCAACGCCCAGTATGCAGTAAACTGCTCCTCCAGCAAGAACCATCCTGCAAGCACAAGCACTACCAGTGTTATCGGGGTCAGTAACATCTCCGGTATATTGCCGATAAATGCCTGCCGGTTTGCTTCCAGAGTAGCTTGCCGAACACGGAGCAAAGCCAGTACAGGTAACAGCGGTAGTGCAACCAGCAAACTGTTAGTTAAAAGCCTGCTATCACCTTCTGCAAACAATTCCGTGAACCACCCGGAAATCCCCCAAATAAAGAAGATCAATATTATGCTTAGCAGTATGATGATCTGATCTGCCCTTCGCAGAATCCCCCGTTGTAGCCCGTAGGCTTTATCGGTTTGATATCTTGAGTACTCCCTTACAACCAGCTTGTGCATCCCGAATAAGCCGACCAAACTGAGAATGGCGATCCAGGAAACTGCAAAATTATACGCTCCGTAACCTTCGCTCCCCACAAAACGGGCAATCAGAATAGCCGCAATAAAAGTAAACAAGGTACTAACCAGCTTAAGCACAAACACACCGGCAGCATTTTGCTGGGTTTTACTCTTCTTAAAAGAAGAAATATTTGATTCTATTAAGCCAAACAAGTCCATTTCACTGTTGCGGGATATACCTGTTCACTTTATCAGTTTTTCTCAGCGATTTTTTTGTAAATGTATAACAACTTGTTGCGGATGATGTTTTGATCAAACCGCTCAACAATGCTATTCCGGATTTGCTGAGAATCATATTGATGCACCCTTTTTGCCATTTGCAAAATAGACTGCTTTAAACTTTCCGGATTTTCCGGCTCAGCAAGTAATCCGTTTTGTTTATTGATGATATCCTCGGGTCCGCCCGACCGGGTTGCAACAAGCGGCAATCCACAGGATGCTGCTTCCGCCAAAACAATGCCAAATCCTTCCGTCCGGCTTGGAAGTACAAAAAAATCGGATTGCTGATACCAGGAAAGCAAATTCTCATGGCTTACCGGGGGGTATAGTTTTACTACCGGAGTCATTTCTTTAATCCGGTTAAGCTGATGGCGACAGTACGGCGAGTTGTCTGTGTGACCAATAATGTTAAACTCAAACTCCTCAGGATTGGGCAATTTTTCTATTGCATCAAGCAGCACATCAATCCCCTTTACCCTACGGATTTTTGCAACACACAACACTTTAGTTTTTTGATCAGACTTGCCGGTTTGCTGAAGCCTTCCTGGCCGGAAGTAACTCGTATCTATTGCATTCGGTAAAAATTCGACCCGGTTTTCAAGCTGCGGAAGCTCCTCCAGGATACTCTCCTTTAGTTTTTTACCCACCGTCAAAATTTTATCTGCCTGTAAAATAGCCGGTACGATGCGCCGGTAAACCTGTTTTCGTTCTCTGTTTCTTGTCCAGTCGCTTCCGTGTATGGATAGCACCACACGCCATCCCCGGCGCTTGCATTCCGGAATCAACAGGCCATCAGGATATGCCCAGTGAATATGAACGATATCAGGCTGGTGTTTCCGGATAACGGGTATCGTTTTACGCTGTAAATCAAGAGTCATTAAGCCCGGGAATTTTCTGCCGGGTAGTGAAAAGTATTGCACTTTTTCCGCTTCCGGGCTATGAAAAGGTGCACTCCGGGCTTTCTTCTGTGCCTCACTAAAGGGCAGCTTATACGGCACCGGGTTTACGACCCGGGCATCCAGATGACTCTTAATTAAATTATAATGATCTAAAATAAAGGTGCCTACAGAAGGCTCCGCCCGGGTCGGAAACTGATGTGAAACTATTGAAATTTTCACGTGATCCGTTGCTTTATCAGTTGTATTGATTTTCTGAACTCATTTTTGAACCATCGTGATGGCATTGGCAGTAAGAAACCTCCAATCGCGGTTGCCGGCAACTTTTTCCACTTTCTTTCTAATGGCTTCAAGCGGCGGGATCTTCTCATAATAGGTGTGACGCCAAAATGGCATAATAGCTACTTTAGAAAAACCTTTAGCTTTAAGCCTGTTCTCCTGGGATTTTGTAGAATAACAATAACTATACCGGGAGGGAAATTTTGGAGTATTGTCATCGGTGCGATGTGGACGGAATGCAATCAAAACAGCTTTGGTAAGTCTTTCGGGAAACAGGTAATTCACCACCATAGGGAGCGAATAGAGGGTCGGATGTAAGTGGATTGCAATTCCACCCGGCTTAAGAGCAACGTAGGTATTATCAAAAAACCGGGAGCCTGATCGCACATGCTCGAGCACCATACTGGAAAATATCAAATCATATTTGTTTTGTTCGCTTTTTGGAATATCAGAAGAGAAATCACAAACAATTTTATCAAATTTATCCGGAGCCAACGCTAACTCATGTTCGCTGATGTCATTAATGGTATAGCTTGCTGTCTTTTCATACTCCCCTTCATCCAGCATCGGACTTCTGCCGGCACCAATCTCAAGAATATCTTTCCCTTCACTTACATGTGGGATGAGTTCTCTGAAAACTTCAACTGCCCTCACCTCTGCGGGTTTGCCAAACCTCTCTTCGAGATAAGAAACCATATCATCAAGATCCTGCATATTCAGCTTTATAAATTACTGTGCCCATCAGGAGGAGTTTTCGGATTTGCCAACAAGTTCTGTTAGCACTTTTTCCATTTTCTTCGCCTGTTGATCGCGACTATAATGCTTTCGGACTTCCTTATGCCCGTTGCCTCCCATCTTCTTACATTCATCCGGATTATTTTTCAAATACCGGGCTGCCTCTGCAAGTTCTTTACCATTTTCCGCTTTGTAATACACCCCGGCTTCGCTTTTTTCCAAAATTGATCTGGCTTCTCCGTCAACGGAGATCAGTACAGGTTTTCCGGCGCTCATCCCGTCAAAAAGCTTTGAAGGAATGAACATTTTGTATATCTCATCATCAGCCAGGGGCACGAGTAGTGCATCCGATGCCAGCAAATATTTCACCACCTCATTCTGGTTTACTCTGGGAAGTAACGAAATATTATCGAGTCCGTGCTTTTTTCGAAGTTCTTCAAGATGTTTTTTACGCGGGCCATCACCAATAACAGCAATCCTTATATCACTTTTATCCTCTTTAAGTTTTCGCGCCGCTTCAATAAGATGATCCAGCCCCTGTGCCAATCCTATATTACCCGCATAGGTAATAGTGAAATCATCACCAAACAAATGCTGCCTTCGAAATTCCTTCTCGTCAATTTGTTGGTCAAAATGATCCGTAAACGCCCCGTTCATAATAATTTTAATCTTCTCAGGATTATCAATGATCCCTTTTATATAATCCGAAAAGCTGTTTGTAACAGTAGTGATCAAATCGGCTTTTTTATACAGAAATTTTTCAAGAAGCTCCGCCATTTTGATCATCATACGATTTTTGAGTTCACCCATCGCAACTGCCACTCCCGGCCAGAGATCCCGTACATCAAATACAAATTTTGCCCCTTTTAGTTTGCTGATTATCCATCCTGATAATCCAACGAACAAAGGCGGTGAGGTAGCAAGCACCACATCATATTTGCCCTTAAACTTAAAACTGGCGAGTACGCTCATCACCATAAAAGAAAGGAAATAAAGCATGCGGGTAACAAACATTTTGGAATGATCCTCAAAAATCCAGGTGTGGATCACATTAACACCCCGGTATGATTGATTTTTAAACAGGCCGCCTTTGTACTCTTTTGCTATTCTCCCGCTTGGATAGTTTGGCTTTGCAGTAATAACATCTACATCATGCCCGCTTTCTGACAGCGAGGTAGAAATCGATTCCATTCTATTTCGGGCGGCACCGGTTTCCGGAGGAAAGTATTGAGATACAATCAATATTCTCATTTTACCTCTCCCATTGCCTTATATATCTGTCGTACCTGTTCCCCTCAGCAAGTAATACCACCGGCACCTTTCCTTTACTTGAATATTTATCAATTTTAGTAAAAGTGTCTGTCATTCCGGTAAGTTAAGTTCTTGAAACAGGCATGAAAAATTAAAACATCCATAAATTCAGGATTTCGTATTGATTTGCGTCTCCAATCGGGATTGAAACCAAACCACGGCTTTGTACGCTTCTGTCAAGTGATTAAATCCGGCACAAAATTGATACGAATCAAGCTCTATACGTTCAAAATTGGTAAACTTTAGCATTACGTTATCTGCCGCTATCGTGTTGCCCTCTAAATTCACGCGGCAATCAGGATGAAAGTGAAGATACGCTTTTACCGGCAACTTTTCCCCGCCCGAAATCCGGTCGGTAATTTGAATGGAGTGCCGGTTCCACCTCCACTCTCGTTCGTGAGTTATCCCCCGGTTGCGGTAGCCATCATGGTAAGCTTTTAGCAAATTTTCTTTACTCTCCGTAATTCTGGTTTTATACCTGCGGCCGACACGGAAAACGCCCCAGATTTCGGCTTGTTCCAATCCCTCCGGCTGCACCGTGTTATGAGCCTCCGTTGAACGCTCCCATAACCTCCGCTCATTTTCTTCATATGTTGATATACCCGGATCCACGATAACCGGTTTTTGCTCATGATAAAGCATAAATGAAAGGGCATCACAATGGCTGTGGCCGGGATTATAGTCCGGATTCATATTGCCGGTATCCACAAATAACTCCCAATCACTTTGCCTGATCATATGATAACCGGATTGCGCACTATCACTTTCAGCTGGTTCGATCTCAAGGGCCGCAGCATATTCTTTCAACACTTCCGTGGATAAAGTACTATCCCGGCTTGAATCATTTACAGCAGGTATATCTCCATTGCGAAATGTATTTTGCTCAAGCCAGCCGAGCATCCGGGCGGCCTGGTATTGAAGTAACTGCTCAAGCTGAAGTGAGTAATCAGCATTGTGGGTGATGAGGTTTACGCTGTCGAGCAACCTTTGCAGAATTATACCGTGATACATCGGCGCAAGCTCAAAATGTGCACCGTCCTCCAGAACCTGTTCCTTCAGTTGAGAACTTAATTGTGGTTCAAGTTGATCAAACCAGGATTTATCCCGGAAATAAAAAGCGCCCCATAGCAATGCAATCTGGTTTTCCAGCAGGTGATTGGCCATTAAATGATATTCCGGTGTAAATCTTAGAAACCGGAATTGCGCATACAATGCCTGATCTACTTCGGGATCATTAATTTTATGGCGAACAATAAATTTGATCCAGTTGATGCAGCGCAGGGAAAGCGGATACGGCTCAAGTTTCACCTTTTTCTCTTTGAGCGCATCGATAAACTGATGCATTAAGTCAAGGCCGGTAACTTCATTCATCCCCGGCTGATTTAAGTAATCAAAATAGCAAAGATGGTATTGCCAAAGTTTACCGAATTCTGAAAAGTTCCAGTCAACTTTACCTTTAAAATCATGGGAACGATTTAAAAAAGTAAACTGCAGGTGGTCTTGATACTGTACCGAGGAGTCAGGTGTTGCCTTTAATTCCGGTGTTGTTGCTTTTTTCTCTGTTTTCAACCACGCCGGCACCCGATACCGGGCATAAAACATTTTAACCGGTAACCACAGACGATATAGAACCTGTCTGAGTCTGAGATACCTTAAAGTCCTTAAGTACCTGGATGCTTTTTGAATCATTCTTTGTTATGCGCAGGTTGAAATAACAGCGTGTGATCCACATGGGGCGAAAATGGCTTAAGCATACCGTTTTTATGAAGCGACAACAGTGTATAAACAATGCGTTCTGAGGTTTTGCCATCCCATTTATCCGGTATTTTCCCTTTCTTCCACTTGCCGGCCAGTAATTTTTCAAGTGCCGGCTTAATCGCATCCGGATCGGTCCCAATCAGCTCATTTGTACCAATCTGCACGGTTTCCGGTCGCTCGGTATTATCCCGCAAAGTGAGGCAGGGCACACTCATAACGGTCGCCTCTTCGGTGATGCCTCCGGAATCCGTTATTACCGCCCTGGCATTTTTCACCAGGTAATTGAACTCCAGATACCCTAGCGGATCAATGCATAAAAGATTTTCATATACCAGATTTTCTTTCTCGAGCATCTTACGAGTCCGGGGATGTACCGGAAAGATAATTTTATGACCACCAGAATGGTGCACGATGTTTTCAATTAACCGCTTCAGCTTTTTTTGCTCATCCACATTTGCCGGCCGGTGAAGGGTCATCACAAAATAACTGCCTGACGTCAGATTATAATGCTCCCACTCACCAGGTTTTTGCAGCCGTTCGATATTGGCAAAAAGCGTATCGATCATTGTGTTGCCCACAAAAAATATCTGATCCTCTGCAACCCCTTCTTTTTTCAGGTTCTGATTGGCGGTTTCGGAAGTCGTAAAGAAATAGTCGGTAATGCTGTCAGTAACTACCCGGTTGATTTCTTCGGGCATAGTCCAATCACCTGAGCGAATCCCCCCCTCTATATGTGCGACACGAATACCCATTTTTTTTGCCGTAACAGAACATGCAAGAGTCGAGGTAACATCACCAACGACAATACAAATATCAGGTTTTTGTCTTTGCAGGATGTATTCGTACCGGGTCATAATGCCCGCCGTTTGTTCTGCCTGAGTACCGGAACCCACCTCAAGGTTTTCATCCGGTTCCGGGATCCCCAGCTGTTCGAAAAAAGAGCCGCTCATATTACGGTCGTAATGCTGGCCGGTGTGAATCAACCGGTAAGTTACATTTTCTTTTTTCTGAATGTTCTGTATCCGGTGAATCAATGGGGCCACCTTCATAAAATTGGGTCGCGCACCTGCAATAATATCTAACCTCAAAAGCATAGTATCTGGTTAAATCCCGCTAATAATGATTAAAAAATTCATCCGAAATGATAATTAAAAAGCTATTAATTTTTTAATTTAATTGCCCCTAATCACCAGTCTGGAATTTCATACATATGAAACCTCGGTTAATACTGCATGCCGGTCTGCATAAAACCGGAACAACTGCAATTCAATCTTTTTGTGCCGGTAATCGCGACGGCCTTTATCAAAAAGGTATTTGGTATCCGGATTACCAACCCATTCGCCAATCCAGGCCGCGAACTCATCACGATATTGCAAGTGCGGTAGCCGAAGATACCACCTGGGAGAATTTCACTTATCAGGAGGTAAAACAACTGATATCATTTTGGAAAGAACATGCGGGAGATACCGTAATATTTTTGAGCAGTGAAAAAATCTGCAGATACCTTTCCCCGGATACAAGCCGGGACTGGAAGTTGCGGAGACTTACTTATCTACAAAATTTCGCGGATTTATTTCAGGATTTTGAAGTCGAGCCTGTACTCATTCTGCGCCGGCAGGATGATTTCATTCACTCCGCCTATCTTGAAAACCT
>CAZDIA010000005.1:0-102535 GCA_964505385.1 uncultured Chitinophagales bacterium | reverse complement strand
TCCTCCGACAGTAAAAGTTTCTGGCAAAGTGAAGAAGAAAAAAAAGAATTTTTAGCTCTATTTGATGAGGAGAATAAAAAAATCCGGGAAAACTACCTGGCTGGAAAAGCCAATTTATTTACCGAAAGCAGGCGCAAATCGACAAACTCATCTGAAAATGAGGAGATAAATCAGTAGTTTAATCACCCGGATATTTCAAAGTAATTTATGCCAGAAGAGACGAAGCAATTTGTTTATATCGCCGGTCGCGGCCACAGCGGCTCTACCATGCTCGATGCTATGCTGGGAAACGCTCCTCAAATTGAAAGTGTGGGAGAACTGCTATCAGGGATGAGTCGTTATGATGACCTCTGCAGTTGCGGTCAATCATTTAAAAATTGTTCATACTGGGCTAAAATCCGCAATGAATTTGAAAATCAGTCTGAGGCATCGTGGGATGAAGCGGCTGAACGATTAAACAAGCAAGCGCACATTCGATCATACCTTTCAACTCTGCGAGCCCGTCCCGGCTCCGATTCGGTTACCCGGCTGATTAACTACAACCGGTTAATTGCGAAATCTGTCTGTGGCGATTCCAACACAACAATTGTTGATTCCAGTAAAGAGATAACCCGGGCACTTTTTCTGCTTCGGTTTCATCCTGAAGCAAAAATCATACACCTTGTTAAAAATCCTGTTCAAATTCTGGAAAGTGACTATAAAAGATTGAAAGAAGGCTCCGGTTTTAAATTTCTCAGAAGGCGTTTTCAACCCCAAAAAATATTTGCTCCTTTTCTCGCGATTAACGCTTTTGCCTGGCTTTTAGGCAATATGCTGGCTGAAAAAGCCCGGAAAAAAGAGCCGGACCGTTTTTTGCAAATCCGCTATGAGGATCTGGCAGAAAATCCGGAACG
The DNA here is from genome assembly GCA_964505385.1 of uncultured Chitinophagales bacterium. GTDB lineage: Bacteria > Bacteroidota > Rhodothermia > Balneolales > Natronogracilivirgulaceae > SLJN01. The sequence continues at coordinate 101,642 of CAZDIA010000005.1, read as the reverse complement.
GGAATTTAAACGCCTCGAAGAATTCCTCGGACACGAGCTTAGAACCATTAGCTCAAGCATCAGTAAAGGAGAGCCTTTTGCTATCGGTCATAATATTGGCGGGAATCACATGCGTCTCAAAAAAGAGTTTGTTTTTGACCCTTCGAGGGGCATGCGCTCAAACTTGCCGAATCGCTACCGGCGATTGGCACAATTCATCTGCCGGCCACTGTTGAAAAAATACGGCTATTTATAACCCCGACTTTTTTATTTCATCTAATGAAATCCTGAGTACCTGTTGATCCATCCTGGTTGCAAAAGGAGTTAACCAAAGATTGCGGTCATCACCCTTCCCGGCCGGAAATAATAACTGACCATATTGAAAGAGCTTCATGTTCCACCTGTCTTTTTGAAATGTTGTGATACACTTCCAGTTTTCCCCGTCAGATGACCCCCACAACTCAACCGATTGGGTGTTATTTATTTCTGATGGCTCGCAAACCGTTGAGAAAAATATAAAATCCCCGCTCTTACAGCCATAAAACACCGGACCTCCTACTTTTTGCAACGCCACCGGCTTTCCGGTTTTGCGATCCAGCCGGTAAATATAGTTAGGCTCATCAGGAGCATCCGAGCCATAGTATACAAATCCTTTATCAAACAACAGTTGCACCGCCCGTCTGGTTTGACTTCCACCACTGACCAGCTCAAGGGTTTTAAAATCATCAGAAGTCTTCTGTATAGTGCTCTCGGCATCCTTGTCGCCGGTCGTTACCCAGACTTCGTTAGTGTACGGATCACTCATCACTCCGTGAATGTGCCTGACTTGATTGGTTTTCCACACCGGCTCCCAGTTTGATCCTGACAAATCACCTTTCCAGACATGTACCGCGCTACGCTCCGGGTTACCGCGGTATTCACCGTAGTAAAGGGCATCATTATGCCGGCAAAAAGTAAGCGGTCTCGAGCCTTGAATTCTTTCAGAACGGCGCAGACGTAAGTTGCCGTTTTGCAATTCAAAAATATGTTTATGGGCAATCATCACCCCGCAATCCTCTCCGGTTTTTTGAAAATGATGTCCGCCCGTTCTGCTAAGCCGTCTTGTAATCCGGTTGATGGCCATGCATTCGCTGATACCACGCATTGGCAAAACTGCGCGGGTTTTCCAGTTTTCACCGCCGTCACGGCTTACCCATAATCGTCTGCCATTAATTCGCCAGACCTCAGCTCCATCCACATAAAGGATTCTGCCGGGATACGCATCATATCGGATGGAGGGTTTAGTATTCATGTAATAGATTCATTTTACGATAAATCAGAACCGATGCCACTTACATGCTTAATTTAAAATTTCTGTAAACCCTGTATAACAAGGTTGAAGCCATGATCAGACCACCTGTCAGATACACCCGAACTTTCGAAATAATTGATAACTTATTAATCGCACCGGAAATGTTACTTCCGGAATGTTCAATTCCCTCACGACAGACCAACTCGGTTAAGGCGGTCTCGGCACTTTTCAGCTCTGATTTCCATTTTCCCGGATTGGATTTCAGCAAAGGCCCCATCGTTTCCTTTTTCCAGCTCTCTTCCTCTTTTGAAACAAGCTGTTTTGCTGTTTCGGAAAAGTCGAGCATGGCGGGTTCATATTCTATATCAAGTTTATCACAAAGTCTATGGAGCGTTTCTTCCGGGTTTTGAAGTAAATCCGAATAACGTATCTCATGATAAAGCTCACCAAAAAACTTTCTTCCCTCGTGCCGTCCGAGTTTTAATTGTATTCTGTTTGCAAAAATATGCTGCCAGTTCTGTCTTGACGCGGCCCATTTTGCTTTGTTTTTGGAAACCAAAACATCCCTTGGATCACGAATAATGTGAACGATGTGCGTTTGCGGCCAGTAATTATGGATGACCGGAAGCAGTTCGATTGATTTAGGGTCTTTATCCCCCGCCCACAATTTGTTTTGCTCTTCGGCGGTCGCATCAAGAATGGCTTCGTAAAACATCATATCGCGCCGGCCTGGCTGATAATTTCCAAAAACCTCCACCAGCGGTGCGAAATCAACAGATAGCCGTTGCAGCTTTGGATCTTCACTGATCGTTTTGTCAAGTGCTTTTCTGCCTCCCTTATTCCAGATGGATTCCAGGCGCTTATCTGCAATATAACGGCGGATAAAAGATGTTTCCGGCGGGAATGCGAGGCGGCTGTGAGCAGCAAGCATGCTTTGTATCAATGAGGTACCTGAGCGCCCGACCCCCACTACAAATACTTTCAATCTGCTCATTGTGAGACTGTTTTTTCCATAAAAAACCGGGATTCTATCCATCTGCGAAAGTCCTGCATTCGTTGCGTCCAGGTATGTTTCGCTGCATAAACCTGCTGCATGTTTTCGGCGATCCGGGCACATTCTTCCGGATGTTCACTCATCCATCGAAACCCCTCCTCCATAGCACCCGGAGTTTCGGGGTCATAGAGGTATGCTGTTTTTTTATGCTCCAGAATATCCGAAATCTGACCAACATTTGATGCCATAACCGGCAGGCCAAGTGCCATATACTCAAACAGCTTAATGGGTGATACAAACGAAGCGCTAAAATGATTGGCCAATGGCAACACCAGAATCGTATTGCGGTTGATCTGACCGGATTCCAAAAGTGATTCCAATTGGTATCTGCCATGAAATTTGATTTCAGGATGATCACCCGCTTCATTGACAGATTGTTCATAAACATCACCATCGCCAAACAAGTGTAATTCCGGCTGTTTTGAGGATGGAGCATCTGAGTTCTTAAAAGCCCTGATCAGCTCAGGAATTTCGTAGTATCTTTGAAACACCCCAAGATAGGTAAATCTGATTTTTTCATCTTTGCCGCCTACCGGTTTCACTTTATCATTTATTGGTTCCGGACCGGCATTGGGGCATACCAGAATTTTTTCTTCCGGAATTTTATATTGGGATATCAAATCCTGTTTTAACCGGTCTGAGATTACATAAATAAACGGACTTTGCAATAAAGACCGCTGTTCCACCCCTGAGAAAAATGTTGATATTAAACCATACTTACCCTTTTGGTAGTGGATCATAAAACTGTTGACTTCAAAACCCCATATCAGGTTGGGAAACTGCCGGAAAAATTTCGGAAACCGATACCCATTAGACATCCCATACCGGGTCAGAACAAGAGTATTAGGGGGAGAATTACGAATTTCATCTGCAATAAGATCGAACATGCGATTTTCCCATTCATTCCCGGCAAACCAACCGCTTTCTGAAGGTTCTACAGATATAAAAGTAATCCTGGGGTGAAGATTTCGCATCCATCCATCCGGGTCCGGCCCTGAAACAACTGTTACATTACACCCTGATTTTGCTATCCCCTCCGCAACACCAAGGGCATGGGCTACGCTTCCGCGCTTTCCTTTAGCAAAGTAATCGGCTTTTGGAAGTATATAAATGAGGTTCTTCAAACAGTTCAGTTAGATTTGGCCTCTGAGTTCCGGGCGAAAACCGGAATACTATTTGTTATTTGCTATAAGCCATTGCTGTGCAAAAATAAAAGCAATTATAGCCCACAGATTGTTATCGTACAACGCACCACCATAAAACTGATAAAATATGAGCATTGCAATAAATGATGCAAAAAGAGCTATAGAATTGGCCCGCTGTAATTTGGTTGTACTGTTATAGATATTGGAATATGCGGTGTGGCCGATTTTCCACAATATAAACAAGAAGAGCAGCAGTCCGATCAGTCCAAGCTCAGCCCCAACTTTATAAATCACGTTGTGGGGTAAAACAACTCCGATCGATTCATGGACTGAAAAATAATTGGTGTAATAATGTTCAAACCCTCTGAATCCGACCCCAAGCAAATAGGAATCAAAAAACATATAAACGGCTGCGATTCCAAGTAGAACTCTTATTCTGGAGGAATCATCTTCAGTACCCGCAAAGATATCCATGGCGCGTGTAAGAACTGTTGTGGCGAAATATCGTAAGTCGGGAATTAATAAAATGACAATTACCCCTAACACCGCAAACCACAAAAACAATTGATACTGACGATACATAATGGCAATGATAACCATCATAACCGCAGCAGCTACCATAACACTACGTGAATATGTGCCCAAAACCCCTAACAGCATGATGAACAGCATGATGGTGGCTGTTATTCGGTAGCGTGTTTTCCAGCCGCTCAATGAAACTGAAGTAAGCAATGCAATAGGCAGTAGAAACAATGCTGCAAACCTGTTGGGATCAACACCGGTAAGCGTATCTCTGGTAAGCCGGCCACCCTCGGTCACCACCCCTTCGATTAATGCATCCGGGTTGGCGATCATATTGTAAAAACTCGCTATAGCGAGAATTACCGAAATACCTATGAGCGCATATACCAGGTACGTAATGTGTTCAGAGCGTTGAATCACATTCAGAATCATATACATCATAGCGAATAACATGATGTATCGGAGCACATAAATGACCCCATCCATTGTATTGGGCGTATATAGCAGTGAAAAGCAGATTAGAGCTATAAACAAAAACCATTCCAGCTCCATGCCCGTAACCCTGAACTCAAAATTTTGGGTATATAACCGGTGAAATAAGAAAACCACAAAGCTTAACACCAAAAGCAATTGAAACACCGAAAACGGAACGAGCCCCTCTTCCACAAAGGCGAATAAACTACCCATATAGTTACCCATTGCCAGGAGTACAATAAGCGGATAAGGAGCGTGGATGAAATAAAGACCCAAAATTCCGGCCGTCACAAGTCCGCAGAAGATTACCGGAAACCAGATTCCACCTACCATCCCGCCTAAACTATAGGCTATCCACATTACCAACAGGTACAGCACAATTAAACCTGCAACAACCCAAATTGAATGCTGCCGGAAAAAATGTAAAAGTTGTGCCGCTGAGTCACTCATGGGCTACAGATTAAGCGTCGCGACGAGCCTTTAGAGCAGCTACAAACTCATTGATTTTTTGACGATTTCCGCTTTCATCGTCATTATCATCTTTAAGTATCTCCCTTATGTAAATAAATATAAAGGAGATAAACAGTGCGAATAAAAACCCTCCAATTACTATAAAAGCGCGTTGGGGTGAATCTTTATACGTCGGCAGGTTAGGCTCATCCATAATCTGAAGGTTTCGGGAGTCATCTTCAGTCATCATCAGCTGCTGTTGATATTGGGGATAGATCATCTCATAAATTGCATTTTGAACCTCCACCTCACGCTGAAGCCGAGCATACTGCAAGCCAAGTTCCGGCATATTCATGAACGGATGAAATATGTCATCGGGATTCATCCTCTGTTCTGACTTCTGAATCATGCTGTTGTATTCATTCTGAAGCTCCTGTTGCCGGCGACGCAGATTCGACAATTCGGTATTATTTGGCCCCACTCGTTGTGCAAGCACATCTGCCTCCAGTTTGGTTTCGACCAGATTAGCACGAACCTCCCCGATTTGCTCAATCATCGCTTCTACCTGGGCATCAACCAACATCACCCCGAAATTTTCCTGAAAATCGGAAAACTCCTCTTCAGCCTCAGCAAGCTCTTGCTCATTCTTTTGATAGCGTCTTTCAATTATTGCAAGACGCTCCCTTACATTCTTCTGATTAATTTCCCGCGCCTGGTCATCGACCACATCTAAATAAAAATCAACAATATCTCTTGCAAGCTCAGGGTCACGGTCGGTATATGACAACTCTATAGCAATCACAGGATTAAATCCAAAGCCACCCTCTCTGATTTCCTCAATTTGGGTATTATTCGCAACCCGGTCCAGAATCGCCTCGCGAACTTCAACGCCATATTCTTCTTTGAGATTAAACTCATCAATGATCTTTTGTCTTACTGATCGGCTTCTGATGAGTGTCAACAAGGCTTCATTATCAAGTTTATCAGTCTGGGTAGGAGTGCTTACGATATCACCCAATACACCGCCCATCATACCATCAGTGATTTGTTGTTCTTTGGGCGGCAAAATTGTCGTTGATGATTTGTAAGTTTCCGGCCAAATGAGGCTGATTATCAACGCTATTATTGTGATGCTGACCACCACTTTGATGAGAAACCATTTGTGCCTGGCTATGACAATAAGTACATCAAGTAGATTTACACTTTTAGGAGATTTTTCCTCGGCCATCAGTTTATATAAATTTCAATTTCTATGCTTAATTAAATTAGCGAAATACGGCAATATAAGTGGTAATTACACTGGTAATGGTGGATATACCCGTCAAAATTAATTGGATATTTCCCTGCCTGTAAGAGCGGCGCGCCTGTAGATCATCGTAGGGAACCCGGTCAACAAAAATGATATCACCGGACTCCACATCCGTCTCATCCGGATGATACCAGCTTCGGCTGCCGGCTTTTATAATAAATATGCGGGATTCTTCAGCCGCCAGTGCGTAGCCCCCGGCCTCATTGATGTAACTCTCCGTTGATGAATTATCATTAAAAGTATAGTGACCGGGATTGTTGACCTGCCCCATCATAAATACCGTATTTTCATCTTTAGGAATATAAAGCTGGTCTTCAGAATACAGCCTGGTGTTTTTCAACTGTTCTTCATTCGAAAGATCGACATGCACCTGGTTCTGGCTTAGGGCTGCTTCAAGCTCCAGATATTCGAATCCCTGCCGGTACTGATCCGAGGTTCGCATAAGCTGTTCCATCGCAGGTTGTGGCTCCTTAAGTGTTCTATCACCACCTGCTTCACTTCGAATTAAATAGGCGCCGTGAGTAAGCGCTCTGGAAGTGGATCCACCAGTCATTTCTAACAGGTCATATACAGTCGTCTCACCATCCACAATGGGATATCGCCCCGGTATTTCAACCTCGCCATTCACATGAGCAACTTCCGATTGATGAAGATCACGGTCAATCGGAACGATAATTTTATCATTGGGTTCAACTTCAAATTCATTTAAATCTTCTTCATTGGGATTTATATCATGCTGAACAATCTCATTTCCCTGCCTGCGATAGAGATGAATTTTCGACGTGTCGGCATCCGAACTGAATCCACCGGCAATATCAATAAGTGACCCAAGATTATCACCCTGGCGGTACTCCAAATCCAGATGAGTGCTCACTCCACCCGAAATGGAAACTTTCGGACCTTCTTCAAGTTTGCGTTGAACGTGAATGACATCCCCGTCTCGTACAAACGGGTTAGCATCTTTATCTCCTTTTCGCAAATAAGAAACCAAATCGGCATTTTGCTCTTCGCCGTTATCTGAAATAACACGAACGTTACGAAGTGATTGCGGCAAGTTTTGCAATTCGCTGAATTCATACTGAAATGACGTATACCCTGCTGACGAGCCGCCGCTTAAATCCGGCGGATCTTCATCTTTTAAAGCCGGAAAGATTGCCTGATCTATACGGGTTTGGAACGGCACGACGTATTTGCCGGGGCTGGGCACATCACCGTGCACACTGAATATTACCGGCCTCGGCCGGTCAAGTGACACTGTAATCCGAGTATTTTGAAATTGCTCACTAATCTCTTCATCTATTCTCTCCCGTGCATCGACAAGGCTCAGCTCTTTTACATCTACCTGCCCGACACCCGGGATGAATATATACCCCTCACCATTAACCACAATCCCTCTAACAGACTGTGTAATTTCACCTTTCAGATCAATGGAAAACATATCTCCCGGTCCGAGGATATAAGTTTCTTTATCAATATATTCTTCCATCAACATCTGATCCAGGCTCATTTCAAGCCCGAATTCATCCACCATGGAAGGAAATATCAGTTGATGATCCCTTTGAGGCATAAATTGTCGCTGATCCTGATCGCCGGTCTGGCCATGGGCTGCTGAAGCGATAATAAAGATACATAAAGCGACCAACAGGGATGATTTAATCCCATTTAAAAAAATATATGGCATAGCTTGATAGATTTTTTGGTAAGACTCCAAAGTTACGAAATTATACAGTATAAGTGGAACATATAAGTAAAGAATATTTTCGCTACTTCCACCTGGCGAGAGCTATTCCCAATATAACACTGCCTGCACCTGTATACTGCAGAAAAGTAAGGGTTTCGCCAAGGAGTAAAAAGCCCAGTATTACACCCAAAACAGGTACAAGATTCTGAAACGTTGAGGTACGCACAGCTCCCACCTGCCGTATCCCATAATTCCATGCAAGGTAAGCTACACCAATGGCAAATACACCTGAATAAAAAGCTCCTCCATAAGCCGGGAGTGAAATATCACCGTAATCAAGACGGATTAACCCGGGTACAGCTGCTATGATCAGTCCCATGCCACCAACGGTTAGGACAACCGTACTCAATTCAATTGGAGTATACTTTCTTAAAAAACTTTTGGAAAGCAGCGTATAAGTTGCAAATACCATCGCTGCAATAACAATGATCAAATCCCCGATTACTGAATCCGATCCAAGGCTAAAACCTTCAGAGCCTCCCGCCATTATTAATGCGACACCTGCAAACGCAAAAAATACCCCAAAACCGCGAACCCTTGTTAATTTTTCAGAGAAGAAAAGATGGGAAAACAAAGCAGTCCAGACGGGGATAGTGCCAAGCATCACTGCAGCATTGGCCGAAAATGTGCGGTCTATACCGGCAATAAACAGCATTTGGTAAATCAGGTTTCCGAGCAGTGCCAGCCCGGTAAGTTTAAGCCAGTCGCGCGGATCAACCTTGATGCGAATCCGCCGGATAAATACAACAAGCCATATAAATATTATGGCCAGCCCGAATCGAAACGCATTAAAACTAAGCGGATCAATTTCTTCGAGAGTGAATTTTATCACAGAGAAATTCAGTGCCCAGATAAAAACTACAAATAAAAGAAATCCTTCTACTATTACGTTGCGGCTCAAACAAAAAAAGTTGTAGGGTTTGTAATGATCGTACCGGAAACGGCAAACCAATTGTAAATGGTATTTAGCTGATTTGGGATTATATCCCTAAACCGCAAAATCGGCCATAACATATTGCAATTACAAATCCCAAAATCTGTATCTTCCCTCAAATTTTAAACTGAAAAATTAGTACCGTGATCCAAAGAATTCAGAGTCTGTTCCTTTTAGTTGCTTTCATTTTAAACGTTAGCTTTTTCTTTCTACCGCTTTACGAAGCAGCTTTACTTGACCCCAGCGCCTGGGTAACCAACACGCTTACTGCAGCGCTGATCGTAGCAGCAGCTTTATCGCTTTATTCCATCTTTCTATTCAGAGACCGCAGTAAACAATTGCGGTTTGTGCGGCTTGCCCTCATCATGCAGATTGTCGCCCTAGGCTCGGCTGTAGGCTTGTTTTTTACGATGGGTAGAATTACCACTTTGTGGGATGAAGCCCTCGGAGTGGGCATATTGTTGATTGCAGTAATTTGCTGTTTTTTGGCGATCCGATATATACAAAAAGACGAGGAACTGGTTCGGTCCATGGATCGAATCCGGTAGGAATGTATGGACCGGGAACCGGAACGCACGTGGTGGGTAACCAGCGCTCTTCTATTCGGGATGATCAATTTTGGGTTTGCACCAATTCTGGTGAGAGTTGCAGATGATACCGACCCGTTCGCACTTGCTGTGGTGCGAACGGTCTCTGCCGCCCTGGTAGTAATTGCATTCTGGGCATTCAGCGACAAATCCAAATTACATCAATACTCAAAACGGGATAACTGGCTGGCCATCGGTGCAGGCATTTGCCTTGGACTCCATTTCATTTGCTGGATCGCCGCCATCATGCTCACCTCAGTAGCCTCAGCCTCAGTGCTTGTTACCATCCATCCTGTCATATTAATTCTAATCGAAGCTTTTTATTTTCGTCGACGATTCGCACCTCTGGTGTGGACGGGGGTATTTATGGCATTTTCGGGGTCTATAATTCTCGGAATAAGCGACGCTTTAGCTCAAACCGAATTTGAACATGCCCTGCGCGGAGATTTACTGGCCCTGCTTGCTGCTCTTTTGTTCGTGGCCTACTTTTTATTAAGCCAGGAGCTAAGGCAACAATCGGACTGGCTGGGATACATCAGCAGGGTTTATGGTATTACGGCGGTTACTTGTGTAATTGTAGCGTTTGCCGTAGGCGCAAATTTTTCAATGGGCATTACTGCCGTCGCCGCCGGGGCTGCCCTGGGAGTCGGTCCGCAGGTTGCCGGCCACGGTGCCTTGAATTATGCCGTAAAATTCATCTCCCCGGCTATACTTGCTACCTTAATTCTTGTCGAGCCGGTCTTAGGCTCTATTCTTGCCTGGGGTTTGTTTGATGAAGTTCCGCCGTTTTTATCACTGCTTGCCATTGTCGTAATTCTTATCGGTGTGTTAATGGCATGGATAAAAAGGAATTTATAAACTCTGACCCGCTACAGTACCGGGTACGAGCTTCCTGGTAAGCTACTCGGTAAATTTGATGATCAGCATGGTTACATCATCCCCGTATTCAACGCCGCTAAAAGCAGTTACATCACGGGTGACGGCGTCCCAAATTGAATCTGCCGCCTGGTGCTTCACTCTGCGAATACACTCAACAAGCCGCTCTTCTCCATATTCTTCGCTTTCGCTGTTCATTGCTTCAGTTACGCCGTCGGTATACATGACGATCAAATCTCCCGGTTTATATGAAAACCCGCCGGTTTTATAGGGAGTCATTGTTGGCATAGCGCCAAGCAGTAATCCACCTACAGTCAGTTCTTCCGCTTCTTCGCTGCCGGCTGAAAAATACAACGGAGGATTGTGCCCGCCATTCGAATAGGTAACCCTTCGGGATTCCGGATCCACTATACACCAAAAAAAAGTAATAAAAGTATCTGATGTAGTATTTTGATTCAGAATTTCATTTAACCGCTCCATTGTCTTGCTCATATCAAGTTTCAATGGAACAAGCACATGAAACATGGATTGGAGATTAGCCATCATCAGCGAAGCGGATACACCTTTTCCTGTGACGTCAGCAATGGCGCAATGAACCTTGCCTTCGTGTTCGAACATTTCGTAATAATCACCTCCGATTTGCCTTGAAGAAAGGTTTTTGCCAAACAGGTCAAGGCCTTTAACATCAGGAGCTTTTTCCGGCAGCAATTTAAGCTGAATAGTCCGGGCCAGTTTTAAATCTTCTTCAATTCGGCGTTTTTCAATCTGCTCTTCGAGCAGGTAGGTTTTCTGAATGGAAAGAAGCGTCAGATTGCCGACCGAACGAATGAATTCATAATCAGATTCGGTATATGACTTGTCACCTGCTCGTTTACCAATGCCAACTACAGCATTGAACTCATCTTCATAGCGCAGTGGAATCAACGCTTCTATGCTATTACTCTCAAGTGCCGGAACTTCTTTATACAACTCAGGTGATACTTTCCGGATTTCATCAGAAGAATCTAAAATTTTCTTTAAATCCTCATCACTAAAATGTTGCTGAAGCCCGCTACCGGCGGGAATCGAGATATTTCCATCTTTGTTTTGGAGGATCATAAAAAATGTGCGAATAAAAAACTGACCCATCAGGGCAAACTTGAAGATCCGCAAAATCTGATCCCGATCGACCGTTGCATTGAATTCTTTACTGAGCTCGAACAAAGTGTTCAATTCCTGAACTTTCACATCAAGGCGGCGATTGGTCGCTTTGAGTTCCCGGAACAGATTAGAGTTGGCAATACCGGCTGCGGATAAAATGGTAATACTTTCCAGAAATTCGAGCTCATGAGTATCAAGTTCTTTCGCACCTGCCCGGTTTCCAAGCCCGAGATAGCCTATAAACTGGTTTTGCGTTCGGATCGGCAGAATCCATCGAATTCCGGTTTCATAGATTTCTGATTCAACATCGTATTCTTTCAGATCGGTAACACTCAAAGTCCGCGCGGAGGGCGGGAGTTTATCTAAAAAAACACGCCTTTGATTTGTTTCTGCAATGCCTTTGCTTTTGATGATTTTCAAGTGCCCGTTGTCGTCATCTTCAAAAAATACTGCCGCTTTGGATGCCATAAGCTTACCCATGCAAATAAGCAGCAAATTATTGAGGATGAAATCCAGATCGTGTGATTCTACGAGAAGGCGGCTGGTGTCCAGTATAGTTTTCAGATCAAACCGGCTTTGACGCTCTGAAAGGCTGCTCATAGACATCTACATTTTTCGCACCATGCGTAACTGATTAAGCCCGTTTTCATTGGCGTATTCCACCTCATCCATGAAAGATCGTATCAGATAAATTCCAAACCCACCGCGCTGCCGGGATTTTATGCGCTTTTCCAGATCAGGCTTGGTATATACAGAGGGATCAAATGACTTACCGTCATCAATTATTTTGATAACCAATTTATTATTCAGGTAGCTGATAGATAAATTGATTTCCCGGTTATTGTCAAATTCATAAGCGTGTTTAATGACATTGGTGCACGCCTCATCCACAGCCATCTGCACTTCATGTGTAACCTGCTGGGAAAAACTGTGCTGGCTGGCAAAATCGGCAATAAATGCCCTTGCTCTCGAAAGCTCTTCGGTCGAGGCAGAGATACGGATGCTATGTGAGTCTACAGCCGGCACTAAAATATCGATCTTGGTTGGGGTTGTTTTATTTGGTACTGTTAAACTGGGAAATGGCTTCTTCTTCGTCCTTTAGAATATCATAAAGTGTCGGAAAACCGAGTAAATCGAAGACATTATAAACTTTGTTGTTCATATTGGTGAGCTTTATATCACCTTCTTTTTGGCGGACTTCTTCGATATACGCCATAAACACTCCAAGCCCGGCGCTTGAGATGTATGAAAGTTTTTCACAATTCACAATTATGTGATACTCCTGGTGGGAGATTAGGTCCTGAAAAACCTCTTCAAGCTGAGGGGCGGTATGTGCATCAAGTTCACCGTACAGGTCAACTACTGCAAATTCGCTTGCTTTTCGGGTATTTAGTTTAAATTGTTCCATTTCAATTACGCATACGATGAAAAGGTGAAAAAGTTAGAGCGTGTATCAGATTTGATGAACAAAATATAACAATAGCACATTAAAGTTGAAGCGGACTTGATACAAAGGTGGGATAAAAAAATAAGGCGGCACATGTATCAGATGTGCCGCCCTAAACTATTCATCAAGAGAGACGCTACTTGAGCGCACATAAATATAAGATTTATGATAGTAGCTCACAAATATTTTTTTAAAATAATTTTCGAAGCTCTGGAATTTTTCCGCCTGAGGGTACCAAAATTGCGTTCTGGTTAAGTATTTAACTCAGAATTTGCGATATTCCCGATGACAGCAGATTATTATGGATGTGTATGTTGATTTTCAATTCTAACCAAAAATGAGTAGCTATGCTAAAGTGTACCATCAATCAGGTTTTCATATCGCTCTTCCTCGCGCTTTTTATCTTAAACACAGGGTTGATGTCCCATCTTCAAGCCCAGGTTCCCGATGAAATTGACGATCTCGATGAATTTGTAGAGCGTGGTTTGCAGGATTGGGATATACCCGGTATGGCAGTCGGAATTGTTCATGAAGGGGAAGTTATCCATGCTCGGGGTTACGGTGAAAAAAAACTCGGAGAAGGCGACCCGGTAGATGAAGAAACTCTTTTTGGCGTAGCATCAACCACTAAAGCGATGACCGCCGCTGCTCTTGGAATGATGGTGGATGAAGGAAAACTTGACTGGGATGATCGTGTTATCGAACATCTTCCCGATTTTCAGTTATACGATCCATGGGTAACCCGAAAAGTAACCGTGCGGGATCTGCTTATTCACCAGGTCGGAATCGGCCGCATTACCGGTAACCGCATCCAGTTTATGACTAACCGTGACCGTGATGAAATCCTCAAATTTCTGCGTCATCAACCTTTTGAGGAAGATTTCCGGGAGGAATATGTATACAGCAACATGATGTATATGGTAGCCGGTAAGGTTTTCAAGTCGGTAAGCGGCAAACGCTGGGATGATTTTATGATGGAGAATTTTTTTCCAAAACTCGGGATGGATCACGCAAACACCTCCATCACTATGATTGACGATGAAACCAACGCTGCCTGGCCGCATCAGTATATTAGAGGGGACGTTCAAACTATTCCCCGCCGCAATTTTGACAATGCCGGACCCTCAGCATCAGTTAACGCTTCAATATCCGATATGATGAGATGGATGAAGTTTCAGCTCGGAGAACCCGGTGTGATTGATGGTGAGCGACTAATCAGCGATGAAACCATGCGGGAAACCCGTAGTGCCCAGCGCGCTTTAAGTTCAGGAAATCCCTACGAGGGTGAGATGAATGCCTACGGCTTAGGATGGAGGCTGGGGTCTTACCGGGGTTACCATACCGTAAGCCATGGAGGAGCTACTGACGGTATGAACACCACATTAATGATGGTCCCCGAAAAAGATTTGGGTATCATTGTCGTGACAAATACCTTCAACACTTTCAGGGAAGCTGTAGCCCGGTATGTAATCGATTCGTTCACCGGGTTGCACGATGAGGATCATGACTGGCATGAGCATTATCTCGAGCGTTATGAAAATCAAAAGGCAGCCGCTCAACAGCGCCGTAACGAGATTGAAGCCCAACGGGTTGAAGGAACCCGCCCCTCACTGTCGCTCAATCAGTTTACCGGCACTTACCGGGATAAAGTTTACGATGAAGTTGAGGTAAAGCTCAATCAGGAAGGTAAGCTTGAATTACATTTCTGGGATGATGAAACTCTTATTGCCGATCTCGAACACTGGCATTATGATACATTCCGGGCTCATTGGCGTAACCCTGCTCAACGGGAAAAATTTGTTACGTTTGATCTGGGAAGCGACGGTAAGCCTAAAACACTCAATGTGGAATTCACCCTGCGACCTGTTCTGCTGCAAGTCGGCATTTACCCGACTAACTATTACCGAATTGTCGAATTTGAAAAAAGAGATTAGTTCGATCGACTCTTTGTGAATAACTCAAGTTCCTATCAACACTTTATTTGGCCTTCATTCAACGACTGTAGTTGCAAAAGTGTTTGAGGTTTGATGTTGTCAACATGACAGAACATCAAACCTCAAACAAACTTTCCCGGCAATTCATAACAAATATTGCAGCTAAAATGGCTTTTACGGGAAGTTAAGATAAGGGGTATCACTTTTTATCCTCCGACACCCGGCACATCCTGCTCAGGCGAACCTTTTCTGAGCGTGATTTCTGTTATTTCAGGGCGAACAATTCGAATAGGAACTCCAACCATCCCTACACCAACATTAACATACAGTTTTTGATTCTCTCTTTTGAAAAGTCCTTTGGAGTATTCGTGGAAAAGTTGCACCGGATAAACGGGTATGCCCAAAAAGCGCCCGCCAATCTGGCCTCCGTGAGTATGACCTGCAAGCGTCAGATTTACATTTTCAATGCCTTTGAAGTTAAACAGATCAGGGCGATGCGATAGCATTACCTTAAAATGATCGGGATCGGTGCCTTCAAGCGCCTGATCGATCCTGGCAAAATTTCGCGAACCGCTGCCGGCATCATCAACCCCGACAATATCAAGGGGATCACCATCAATGTTTAGTGTGTGATGGCTGTTATTCAGCATTTTGATATCACGTTGCTGAACTGCGGCAGTTACGGCTGTACCTGAGGCATAGTGATCATGATTTCCGAGACAGCTGTAAACACCATAGTCGGATTTCACTAAAGGCAAGGTGTTATAAATGGCAGGGATTTCGGTAACTGAAGTGTCCACCAAATCCCCGGTAAGCGCTACAAGTTGGGGATTGAGTGAGTTACTGATTTCAAATATCTCCTGAATCTGACGCTGCGTCATATAAATTCCAGAGTGCAAATCGCTGATTTGAACAATTTTAAATCCATCGAGTGCTGTGGGAAGATCAGGGAAAAACAGCTCCGGCCTTACTATCTGATAGTCTCTGGAAGTAGCTGCCGACGAAGTCATTGTTACAATAAATGGAGAAGCGACCGCTGCTGTTCCGGCAACTTTTAAAAATTTTCTGCGCCCCGGATCAAACCCCGTCCCAACCGATGCAGCTGGTGTTGATTTTCGGTATTTATTGATTACATACTTCGCTCCCTTAACGCTATATCGGATTCCGTCACCAATCAACACTGCTGCAAATGCAAAAGTGACTCCGGCAAAAAACACCCCGCCAGGGTAGATGATCAAGGCCTGAACAAAGAAATTTTCGTAATACCCCAGTTCAGTAAGCAAAAACCGTAAACTGAAAATGATATTAGCAGCAATTAATAAAATAAAACCGATGCTGCGCCAACTTTTCTGTTTGGATTCCTCAACAGAGCGGTTAACCCATCTTACAAATGCCCTTCCCACATACCATTGCATTGCTGCAAACAGCAAAAACAGGAATGCGAAATACAAAATTGTCTGAAGAAAACTGAGCATTATAGTTAAGGGAATAGTTCTGAATAAACCATAAACAAATCTCTAAACACCTCAAAGAAACGGGTAATTCCCGGTCAGATTGCAATCAATATGTAATTAGTGCCTCTAAGAAAACACCAATATCTTCGTTCCGCTCGTCCCAAGGATGGTCCGGGCTCTTGGTGCTGGGTTCTGGTTCAAATGCCAATTAACAAATTTCAAATTACAAATAAGCTCCAATGCCTTAATGACCCAATCTCCAAACTGGTGCACGGTTCATATTTGGTCATTGAAAATTAGATTATTGGAATTTATTTGTCATTTGAAATTTGAGATTTGCTTATTAAACCTCTACTTCTTAAAACTCTTAATGAGACATGTACTTATGGAAAACATAAATTTAAACCACTTTTTTACCAATCACGTTTTACCGCCACGGCTCATGCCACAGTTCTTCTCCGTCGCTTTTATATTTTACCGCTCCCTGCAAACTGGTATATCTTAAAATAGTGCCACTTTTCATCAGGTTTCTTGCAGCTTCCGGGTGAGGATGACCAAACCGGCTTTCCCGTTCAAGAGAGGCTACAGATTTTTTGGGATCAACATATTTCAAAAATTCCGTAGTTGAGCTTGTCCGGCTGCCATGATGGCCGACTTTCAACAAATCGGATTGGAGAAATTCACCAAAATCTTGAACCATATACGTTTCAGTTTGGCTTGTGGCGTCACCGGTTAACAAAATGGAATTTTCCCCATAATACATTTTTACCACCGCCGACCAGGTGTTTGGATCATTCCCCATAAGCCGGCTGTGGGGAGCAAGAACGAATAGCCGCAACTCTGGCGACAAATCTATTACATCCCCTCTTTCAATATTAATTACCGGCACTTCAGAATGTTCAGCGGCTTTCATCATATTGAGATACACCTGAGTATCATATGCAAATTCCGGCTGATATATCTTATCCACCGTGAAATTATTCAGAATATATTCGGTGCCTCCGATATGATCAGAATGTGGATGAGAATGAATGATGGCATCCAAATGATCG
This sequence comes from uncultured Chitinophagales bacterium, assembly GCA_964505385.1. Classification (GTDB taxonomy): domain Bacteria; phylum Bacteroidota; class Rhodothermia; order Balneolales; family Natronogracilivirgulaceae; genus SLJN01. The sequence goes on along the minus strand of CAZDIA010000005.1, from coordinate 84,253 downwards.
ATACCACGTGCCCGCAACTCCGGTGCCAGGATTTGCTCACCGCTGTCATGAAAAAACGATTTCAACCCCGTATCGTAAAAAAAGTTGGTGCCATCCGGAACTTGAATCAGCAAAGCATCTGCCTGACCCACATCAAAAGCTGTAATCTTAAGTGGTGATGGGTGCCATTTCTGCCACAAGTTATGTGCAGATACTATCACAACGACAATCAACAAGACATTCAGAAATTTCCATCTCAGTTCCGGGTGGTGCATGGAGGCAAACACCGCAATAACTGCAGCCCATAACAGAAAAAACCACACCCCCGGCAGGTTGCCGCTAATCCAGGCAAAACTTTGATCGGAAATAAAATCTACCCAGCTGCCCATTGCCCATACAATCCAGTCCGAGGGCGTATTCAGCACCGATGCCAACCCCGGACTAAATGAAGCCAGACCCAGATTTATCATCGAAAGTGTAAACATCGCCTGCACAAATGGCACCGATATCGTGTTGCTTACCGGACCTATCACCGAAAATTCATTGAAATAATACACTAAAATCGGAAACAGGCCTCCCTGAACAAGTACACTAACCATCACGAACTGATATACCACTGCCGATTTGGTATATCGCCAGCGATCAGGCAGAATAGCCCGGCTGGCAGGTAACGTGGTAAGAATAATCAAAACCGCACCGAATGATAGTTGAAAACCTACATCAAAAAGACTTTGTGGGTTGATAATCAACATGATCAGAGCCGCGGCTCCAAGGAGATTTAAGCCGTCGCTTTGTCTTTGAAAACTGCGGGCATAAACAAGAAAAGAGGCCATGAGTGAAGCTCTCATCACGGAAACCGAAAAGCCGGTTATACCGGCATAAAAAATCAGAATGATTACCGAAACAGTAAATGCTGCTAATGCACCGTATTTAAACCGCCAGAAAAACGGAATTAAAAACCATACCGGCACCATTAAAAAACCGACGTGCATTCCTGAAACTGCCATCAGATGAGCCAGCCCCGCACGTGAGAAGGCCGTTTGAGCCTCTCGCTCCAAACCGGAGCGATCCCCTAAAATTACCGCCCGTGCCAGATCCTCCTGCCCGGAAGAAAATATCTCGCCTATCAGCATACGGGCGCGTACCTGCCAATAGACCCAATCAAGCCGATTTTCTACAGGCCGTGACTCAATGATACGGTTTATCGAAGCGGTCAAATAAATACCCCGGCTTTTCAGGAATTCACGATAATCAAACTGGTTAGGATTGCGGGGCGCCCTTAATGTATCCAATTCGGCTATCACCGCGACCTCATTTCCAAAAGCCAGCTTTCCCATTTGAGTGCTATCCCGGCCATAGGCCTCTATTGTAAATCCTGACTTCCAGGTCGGATATCCTTCCGCAAGCAGTGAGTCGACCCGCAGAGTTATGCGAGGATTGCCGCGTTGCGTACGTGTAGATTCCACTATAGTTCCGAATAGTGTGAATTCACTTTCACTTTTTCCAAATTTGCGATGCTCAGGTGTTGGCTGGTTTTCATATACCTGATACCAAAACACGCCGGCTGCCATCACTGCTAACAGATAGGCTATAAGAAGAGAATACCATATACCCGTGCGGGTAAAATTTCTGCTATACAGATACTGGAGCAAAACCACCAATACGAGCAATCCAATAAGCAAGATTGCCACATATGGCATATGAAATTCCAGCAGTGATCCTGCAGCTATCCCAAAAGAAAATAATAAAGCAAGCCTCAATGCCGGATATGGAGCAAGAGATATGTATTTTTGGCTGCTCATGAATCAGAAGAGCAGCATAATCAGAATTCCTTACATAGTGCCTCTAAGAAAACGCCAATATCTTCGTTCCGCTCGTCCCAAAAATGCTCATGTACGCCGTTTGTACTTCACTTAAAGACCGCATCTCAACCGCTACTTTTTATTTATCTGCTATTCTTTGAGATGTTCTTCAAAGAAATGAAACATTCGATAGTATTCATCATACCACGCATTCGGGTCCTGAAATGAATGCCGCTCATCCGGATATACCATCATTTCAAAATTAGTGTTGCCGGATTTAATCAGCTTGTCAGCGTATTGCATAGCATCCTGAAAACCAACATTGTCATCGATCAATCCGTGTAAAAGCAGGACCGGGTGTTCAAGTTCTTCGGCATACGTGAGCGGAGAGCTGCGTTCATAATGTTTTTCATCTTCTTCGGGATCTCCAAGGCGGGGACGGGTATACCAGGGATTAGCGTAAAAGTAATTCACCCAGTTAGTAACTTTGCGCAATGCAGCACCTGCATGGAATCGTTCTGGTTTGTCAGTTAGCGCATAAAGCGCCATGAAACCGCCATAGCTGCCTCCGTAAATACCAACGCGGTCAAGGTCTACATAGCCGCCGTTTTCGTCGAGGTAATCGAGACCGTCGACGATATCGCGGGTTTCGTATTTGCCCATCCAGTTGGTAACATCTTCACGGAAATCGCGGCCATAACCTGTGCTGTGGCGAAAATCAACTTCAACGACTACGTAATCATGTTTCGTCAAATACTGGTCAAACATGTATTCCCGCCAGTAGTTATTTGACCACCCTTTATAAACATTTTGAAGCGATCCCGCACCGTGAGCAAACACTACTACCGGATACTGCTGATCCTCATCAAAATCTACCGGCTTCAGAACGCGCATGGAAAGATTGGTTTCTCCATCGCGGCCGGTGATGCGGTGGTATTCCGGTTTTTGCCAGTCGATAACTTCGAAGCGCTCAGGAACGGAGTGAGTCAGTTGGGTTTCAGCCGGGTTGTCATCGAGATCCAACTGATAGAGATCGAATGGATCATTCCACCAGGTTTTCTCATAAACCAGCATCGATTTGTCGGGGCTTAAATCAAATGACTGCCGGAATGCCGATTCTTCTGTAAGCTGCTCGTTTTGACTATTGGTGACATCAAGTCGGTAGACATGGCGTTTACCGGGATCAGCTTCAGTTGAAGCGTAGACAACTTCATCAGTACTAAGCCACTCAGCATAGGGGACCTCAAATTCGCCTTCGGTATGCTGAGTTAAGTTGCTGCCATCTGGTCGGACAGTGTAAATATGAGCCCAACCATCCTGCTCTGATGTAAACATGATCTCATCACCTTCAGGTGCAAACTCCATAGTGCTTCGGGCCGGATAAATCCATCCGTCTGTTTCATCCTCAAAAATAATTTCTGACGAACCATCGGAGAGATCAAACACTTCAATGGTGCGTTCCTTCATGGCTTTATCGGTTCGATCAACTGCAAATAAAGAACCATTTTCATTTTTGGATGTATTCATCACCGAATAAATCCCGTCAAAAAGCTCTTCCTTTTCTTTTGATTCTACATCGATTTTTGAAGCGTAAATATGAGCCTGGCCTCTTTGCGACTTGCCGGAATCCACAAACTTGTCGACATACTCAGGGAAGTAGATGTCCTTAAAATCCGAGGTATCATACTGCATCACAATAAGATAGTCGCCATCTCCACTCCAGCTGTTAACCATGTAGCCGGCTTCATCCTCTTCTCTGGATGTAATTTGACGAAATTTGGCAGTTTCAGTGTCTACGATCCAAACATCACCGTTTTTGGCGAGTGCAATATGTCGATTATCGGGAGCCCATTGCGGAGATGATAGTTGAGAATCGGTATCAAGCACGGTTTGCCGGTCGCTACCGTCGCTTTCAGCTATGATCAAATCACCCTGTTCGGTGTAAAAAAGTTTAGAGCGGTCAGGGCTGTAGGTTGCCCGGTGGACGATTTCATCTTCATATTCTGTTATATCACCTCCGCCCCGGTCTACCTGATAAATGCCGCGTTGCGCGTAGCTTGAATCATTCCAGCTGAAATATATCCGGCTGTCATCATGAGCAAAACCAGCTGTTGATGGGCGCAATCCCGGGAGATAAGGCTCATCAAAAATAGTGCGAAGGCTAAGTGTATCCAACCCATCCTGAGCAGTACCTGTTACAGGAATAAGAATCACGAACAGCAGCAAAAGTCGTTTCATGGCAACAAGGTTTTAACGGTTATTTTGGCATGATCTATCCGGCAATAAACTTCTCAATTTCTGAGCGTTCCTTGGGAACATTGGTCAGATTTTCATTACCGTTTTCGGTTACGATCACATTATCCTCAATCCGGATGCCACCGGAATATAGTTGAGGCTCGATTTTGTCCTTGATTAAAAACTCTGACTTCTCTTTATCCTCAAAAGCCGGTTGTAATAGTGCCGGTATAAAATAAAGTCCGGGTTCAATGGTGAGAACCATACCGGGTTCAAATGTCCGGCGGGTACGCAAAAACTTTAAGCCGGGTCGGTCGATTTTTTCAACTCCTTTCGGATATCCACCCACATCGTGAGTATCCAGGCCGAGAAAATGGCCGAGACCGTGCGGAAAGAAAAGGGCGAAAATATTTTTTTCCATCATCGCATCGATATCCCCTGTAACAAGTCCCATATCCTTTAAGCCGGAAAGTATGTTTCGGGAAGCTTGCAGATGTAGATCTTCCATTTTATTTCCTGTTACCACCGCATCTATGGCATTATTCTGCGCATTCAGCACCACATCATAAAGGTCGGCCTGAAACGGATCAAACTTGCCATTAACCGGGTAGGTCCGGGTGATATCAGCCGCGTAACCATTGTGTTCGGCACCAGCATCCACAAGAAACCATTCGCCATCTTTCAGCTGCCGGTCACAGTTCACATAGTGTAATATCGCACTTCCTGGCCCCGATGCATAAATACCGTTATAGGGTTCGTGAAGCATGCCACGGGAAAACTTAACATAATCAAATTCCGCTTTCATTTCATACTCCATCATCCCGTGGCGTATAACCTTCATCAGCCGGCGATGAGCGTTATTGGCCACATCGGCCGCTTTTCGTAACTGATTACACTCCCATTCGGTTTTGATGCAGCGGCAGTATGCAAGAGCATCCTTCAGGAAATTATCGTCTGTGTTGTATCCATCCTCTGCAAAATCCTCGGCGGTTTCTTCATTCAGGCAATAGAGCGTACCGGGATTATAACTTTTAATAACTTCTTCCAGCTCATCATCATAATGAATCTTATCCGGTTGATATTTCCTGAGATAATCATCCTTCGTTAACACATAACCATTCCAAACGGCAAACTGGGCATCCCGCTTTGGAATGAAAAGGTGGTAAGTCCGCGAGTCGGGGTGTATCAGAAGATGAAAATCGGGTTCATTTACCCCTGTCAAATACAGAAAATTGGACTCCTGCCGAAACGGGTATTCATAATCAGTTTCATACCGGCCTAAAACTTCGCCACCTTCAAGATAAATAAGTGCATCCGGATCTTCTGAAAAGCAGGAGTAAAGTTTTTGTCGATGTTTATTATACATGTGCAATTCTTTGTTGGTTGAAATATTCTATCACCGGTTCCACAAGTTGATGAGTTTCAATGTTGTTTTTTGAATTAAGCGGCAAAAGGCTTTTTTCAAATATATTTGCCGGTACGGTTTTATCCGAAAGATAAATGATCGTATCAGGCCCGACTTTTTTAAGATGCAGCTCCGGGTTAATTTCTACCAACCCAATATTTTCATCTTGTTTTTTTAGCATCATCACCAATCGGGTGCTTTCGTGCCTGGTTGCGATCATGGATAAAGCAACTTTCCAATCATCGGGCAGATGCAAAATGCGGTAGTAATGATCAAGCGGGCCGTCGGGTGATGTAACTTTGGGCCGCAGATAACTGACTTCATAAGGGTTGTCACCACTTCGCTCCCTCAGAAAAATTTTTTCCAGTGCGAGGCCGGTGAAACGCCTTAACTGGGGGTTGGTATTATGGCCGGCAAAACCGCGCTCAGCCCAGTAATCAAACCCGGAAACAGATTGTTCATGAGTGGCTACTTCCCAGTTTACGGGCAGTGAATCCAATTCATTACCGGGCTCGGAGGTTTTATAAAGTATATCCCGGATGCCATTTGTGATCAGAACGTATTCGCATTTAACGTCGCGGTTATAACTGCCGGCCTGAAGCAACGTGTTCTCATCAATGTTCACGTTTTCGGCTTTGCATTCCGCAAGTAGAACTGGATTAAAGGCGCGGTCGTAACAGATGATATCTGCACGCCCTTTTTGTTCATCATTACCTCTGTCGGCTGAAACTTCAAGGCCGATCCGGCTTGCCGGCCAGCCCGCTTCACGGGTGAGATAATCGATAAGTCTTAATCGAACCCGTTCTTCCGGCCTGTTGATCAGCGCTTTCTTTTGAATGGGATTCCAAAGCAGTCTTTTGCCCTGCCGCCAGGTAAAACGGGGAAAGTGATGTAATGCGCGACTCGTTTTCATTTCCTAAGCATTTCCAAAATCAATGCCGGCTAAAATACATAACTATTGCACGATCACAAACAGAAAGAGATCACTTAAATCTGGAAAAAGTTGCAGATTAGAAAATTTATCCGGTTTCTTCTTCTTCGGCTGCTTTCTTCCGGCGCTCTTCTTTCTTTCTCTGCTTTTCTTCCTGGATCCGCTGCTTCTTCATTTCTTTAGCCTTTTTCTTATCCACAGACTCCATCAACTCCTCTTTATCGATAGTGGACCCCGTGGTCTTATTGATAAGCTGTTGCTGACCAACAGACAGGAGATTAAAGCAAGCGTAATAAAGACTGAGTCCGGATGAAAATGAGTTAAAGACGAAAAACAGCACCACCGGCATGACGTACTGCATGGCTTTAAGTGCCGGATTAGGAGCTGCCTGCGATTGTCCGCTCATCTTCATCATAAACACCATTGAGACAGCCATAATCAACACAAAGCCGGAAATGTGATCTCCAAGCATCGGAACCGTAAACGGAAGGTTTATGATCACATCCGGTGCAGAGAGATCATCCGCCCACAAAAATGATTGCTGGCGAAGCTCAATAGAGTTCTGGAAAAAAGCAAAAAAGGTAATAAGAATGGGCATTTGCAATAGCATCGGCAGACAACTACCCAGCGGATTCACCTTTGCTTTCCTAAATAGTTTGAGGGTGGCTTCCTGTTGTTTTTGCGGATTGTCCTTGTACTTCTCCTGGATTTCCTTCATCTCAGGCTGAATTTCCCGCATAGCAGCCATGCTTTTAAAGCTCTTCTTGGTGAGCGGATACAGCACAAGCTTCACAGCAATCGCAAAAAGGATCAGCACAACACCTACATTACCAACCAGGCCACCGAAAAAGTTAAAAAATGGTACGACAATCCATTTGACGAGGGGGTCGGTAAACCAGCTAAGCCAACCAAAAAAGGGTGGGGTAGTTTCTACCATTTCATAACCCGAAGCGTCGAAATCACGCAGTTGATAATAATCCAGCGGGCCCACAAACATGCTGAACTGCGCCTGATCGTCCTGAGCAACACGGGAACGAATACCGGTGGAGTATTTTAGAATGGATTCCGTGTCGTCAAGTTCGCCCGAAATATCAGCCGTGAGTGTTGCTCCTTCGGTACTGCCCATCGGCTTTATCATCTGGGTAAAGAATTTATTCTTGGAAGCTACCCAGTCGATATCGCCGGATATGAGTTGTTCTTCCTGACCAGGCTCATCACGTTGAAATCTTTCAACTACCCCTCCGGCTCTGCTGTAACCGGAAGTATACATGGCTTCGGAAAACCGTGAGCCTTGCGTCGTTCGACCATGTTCGGTTTGATTTAAGCCGGGACGCCAAAGTAACTCGTAGCTGCGGCCGCCAATATATTGTTCAACACCGTCAAACTCGATATCGAGATCCATGCGGTACTGGTCACCGTGGAACCGGTACGTGTAGATCATCCGACTGCCGTCTTCGAGGTTTAATGCGTATTGGAGCTCAGCCTCTTCACCGGCTTCAATCTCGATTTCATCTTCAGAATGCAGCTGCTCAAAGATGAGATGCTCTGTATCCACTCGGTAATTTTCGGTGGATATAAATTCGAGGGCATAAGCTGAGCGTGTAGTGTCCGGAATAAGTTGAACCGGTTGACCTTCCCAGTTGTTGTGGCGGGTGAGGCGGTATTCCGAAGGCCCCCCTCCCACAGTTGTAAAAGTTATTTCATATCGTGGGGATTTTACCACAGTTTCTGTGGTATCGGTAGAGGTAAAAGTGTCGAACACACCGAATTCAGGTCGACCTTCGTCATCTTCTGCGACCCCTATATCATCGGGATCTTCTTCGGCTAGCTCATCCCGGTCGGGGTCGACTTCTTCGGTTAGAGTGTCTTCCTGAGCTTCACGTTCCGCCTGCTGGCGCTCGAGTTCTTCGGGATCAGGAGTAGTGACATACATCCATGCCAGCAACAGCAGGAATATTAATATAAATCCAATTACGGAATTACGGTCCAAAAGTCAGTCAGTTTGTTTTTTTAGGTTCAGGTACAGGGTCTTCACCCCCGTCGCTCCAGGGGTTACATCTTAATATCCGCCAGGCGGCTAAAACCATGCCTTTAAACAGACCGTGAATACGCAGGGCATCAATGGCATACTGGCTACAAGTCGGATAGTACCGGCAGGAAGCCGGAAAATACGGAGAAATCATTAGCTGATACGCTTTAACCAGATATATACCGATGTATCTCATCACTTCACTCAGCCGGATAAATCTGTTCTTGTAATGCTTTCATTAGTTTGCAGCAATCTTTTTCGATTTCATGAAACGATGCTGAAACTGTCCTGGCCATAAACAAATAATGAAGCCCGAACTCTTGTTGAGTGAGCAAATCTGCCATTATATGTTTATTGATGCGGTACGCTTCACGCATATACCGCTTAACTTTATTTCGCTTTACCGCTTTCCCAAGTCGTTTACCGGCAATAAAGCCGACCCGTTTATCAAATGGTTCATCCGGCACTTTTCGATATCTGAGAACAAGGTATCTGGCCGGAATAACTTTGCCTTTCTGAAAAATCAGCTGGAATACAGTTTCGCCCCGCAAAATATGCCACGAGGGCAGCCGGCCTGTATTAATCAGTTTATTTAGGTCCGCGCTCATCGCTAACGGTCAGCTTTTGCCGACCTTTCGCCCGGCGACGGCGCAGCACTTTTCTGCCATCGGCGGATTTCATGCGTTTCCGAAAACCGTGAGTATTTCTTCTACTTCGTTTACTTGGTTGATACGTACGTTTCATGGGTTAATCAAATGTAATTTGACTTTCAAAATAATATTATCAGAACAATTCGAGAGCCACCTAAAATACAACTTTCATAGCAAAATCAGAACTAACAATTTTTGCAAGCTAATTTAGACCAACCTTCGTTGTTCAATTCAGCCTGTTAGGCAGGCAATAGAGTTGATTTTTCAGTTGTTAATAACTGTGCCTACTGGATTGTTTGCTGTTTTGCAGCTACATGATAATAGGCGTAACTTATACAGCTTTATAAAAACGCAGTGCGAAGTTTCACAGTATGATCCAATTATATGATTGAAAAAGTATTTAATACCATTTCCAAAGTTTTCGGCAGCAAGAGTGAAAAAGATCTCAAAAAAATCTGGCCGGTCGTCGATGAAATTAAATCCTATGAAGATGAGCTAAAAGCGCTTAGCGACGATCAGTTAAAAGCTAAAACCGAAGAGTTCAAAAAAGAGATACGGGAAGCTACTGAACCTACGCAAAAGCGTATGGATGAAATTAAATCCCAGCTCAGCACGCTTGAAGAAAATGAGGACGATGAGCTTACGATGTCGCGCCGCCAGGAGCTTAGTGACGAGCTCGAAGAATTGGATCAGGAGTGGCTTGATGTAGCCGAAGAAATTCTCGAAGATATACTTCCCGAAGCTTTTGCTGTGTTAAAAGAAACCTGTCGCCGGTTTGTTGGAAAAACATGGACGGTTGCCGGCACCGAGATGACCTGGCAAATGGTCCCCTTTGATGTACAGCTTGTAGGCGCGATTGTGCTTCACCAGGGTCGTATTTCCGAAATGAAAACGGGTGAAGGTAAAACACTGGTTGCCATTTTCCCCGCATATCTGAACGCTCTTGTTGGTCGTGGTGTCCATATCGTTACGGTTAATGATTATCTGGCTAAACGCGACGCCGAGTGGAATGCAGCTATCTTTGAATTCCACGGATTGTCAGTGGATTGCATCGATAAATACCAGCCAAACAGTGAGCAAAGAAGGGAGGCGTATAAATGTGATGTCATTTATGGCACCAATAATGAATTCGGTTTTGACTATCTGCGCGACAATATGGCCGTAACACCGGAAATGCTGGTGCAGCAAGGTCATCATTATACCATCGTCGATGAGGTCGACTCCGTACTTATTGATGAAGCGCGAACGCCGCTAATTATTTCCGGGCCGGTGCCTAAAGATAATCAATCAGAAAAATATACTGAGCTGAAGCCTCGGGTTGAGAATCTGGTAAAGGCTCAGAGAAAGCTTATCAACGATTTTGTAAATGATGCCGAAAAGGCATGGGAGCAAGGGGATACTGAGAAAGCCGGTTTACAGTTGTTACGTGCCCAACGTGGATTTCCTAAAAACAAGAAATTCCAGAAGTTGGTGCAGGAAGCTGAAATTCAGCGGCTCGTAGAACAGACCGAATATCTGTATCTGCAGGATCAGGGCAAGAACATGCACATCGTCGATGAAGAGATGTTTTATGTTGTTGATCAAAAGCAGAATACCATCGAGCTGACTGATAAGGGACGCGAGCTGCTCACCAGAGAAGGTGAAGATCCCGAGTTTTTTGTGATTCCTGACTTTGGTGAAGAATCGGCGAAAATCGACGAGGAGTTTGAAAAGCGGGAGCGGGAAGAAGTTGAACGGATTCAGCAAAAGGAGGATTTCAGCCCGGAGTTTAAAGAGCAGCAAATTGCCAAGGCTAAGGAAAATCTCAGAACGGAAAAGGCCGAAAAAGAATCCGAATTACATAGAACATTTTCGGAGAAAAGTGAGCGCATCCACTCGGTTAACCAGCTTCTCAAAGCGTATACATTGTTCGAAAATGACGATGAATATATCGTTTCCGATGGCAAGGTTCAGATAGTGGATGAACACACGGGGCGCGCAATGCCAGGTCGCCGTTTTTCAGACGGTTTGCATCAGGCTATTGAGGCAAAAGAAAATGTTAAAGTTGAAGCTGCAACTCAAACGTATGCCAGTATCACGCTTCAGAACTACTTCCGGATGTACCACAAAATTGCCGGTATGACCGGTACCGCTGCGACTGAAGAAGATGAGTTCCAGGAAATTTATTCAATGGACGTGGTCGAAATCCCAACGAATGAGCCGGTTCGCCGGATCGATCACGATGATTTAATTTACCGCACCAAGCGGGAAAAGTTTAATGCCGTACTCGAAAAAATTAAAGAGTATAACGATCGGGGTCAGCCGGTGCTGGTGGGTACAACAAGTGTGGAGGCATCCGAAAAGCTGAGCCGGATGCTCAAGCGGGAGAAAATTCCTCACAATGTATTGAATGCCAAGCATAATCAAAAAGAAAGTGAAATTGTTGCACAGGCCGGGCAGCGCGGAGCCGTCACAATCGCCACGAACATGGCCGGCCGGGGAACAGATATCAAGCTTGGCGAAGGAGTTAAGGAGCTTGGCGGATTGGCGATCATTGGTACGGAGCGACACGAATCACGCCGAACGGATCTTCAGCTTCGCGGACGTTCCGGACGCCAGGGTGATCCCGGTGAATCACAGTTTTATGTTTCGCTTGAAGATGATTTAATGCGCCTGTTTGGCGAGAGCCTCGCTAATACAATGGATCGCATTAAGTTTGATGAAGGTGAAGTGCTCCAGCACAGCTGGCTTTCCAAATCTTTGGAGCGCGCGCAAACCAAAGTTGAGCAGAATAACTTCAGCATCCGTAAGCGGCAGCTTGAGTTTGATGATGTGCTGAATAATCAGCGTAAAGTTGTTTATGAACGCCGGCGTAATGCCCTTCTTGGTGAAAAGCTCGCCAACGAGATTCTGAATATGCTGGAGGATACTATCAGCAGTATCGTCAATGACCACTACGAACTCGGGGAATATGATGCTATCCAGGAGCGCATACTTCGACAACTCGCGGTGGATGTAGAGCTGGATCGTGAGCACTGGTCAAACCTTGGCCATGATGGTTTGGTGGATATGATTTTCGAGCGTGCGCTGGAAGCTTACCGCGAAAAGGAAAAACGCATCAGCGAGCCGTTTCATAAAGTGATGAAGCGGATTGAGGAAAGCGAGGCTGAAAATAAGCCGTCGAAAGTACAGATCATCTTTACTGATGGTAAACGTCGTTTACGTGTTGTTGTTGATGTTAAAGAGGCGCTCGAAAGTGAAGGAACAGAAATTCTCCGCTCGCTGGAGCGCTCGGCAGTACTCTCCATCATCGACGAAAAATGGATGGAACATCTCCGCGAACTCGATACTGTAAAAGAAGGTATCGGGCTTCGATCATTCGGTCAACGAGACCCGCTTCGCGAGTATAAAAAGGAAGCCTACAATATGTTCCTTGAGCTGATGGATACCCTGAATACCGAAATCACTTCGGTTATCTGGCGGGCTGTGCCTGAGGCTGCTCCGGATCAAAACCGGATGAAACAAGCGAAAGATTCGCCGAAACAGCGAATGGTTGATCCAAGCAAGCTTACGGCATCACAAGCTTCCGCTGAAAACATGGGCATTAAATTCGGCGACGGTGATAAGCAGCGGCAGGGTCAGGCAAATGGCGGACAGCAGAAGCGACAACCTGAAGTTGTAGGTGAAAAGGTCGGCCGAAATGATGCATGCCCATGCGGTTCAGGCAAAAAATACAAGCACTGCTGCGGAAGATAGTCTTGTTAAGTGCTTAATTTTTAATGTATACCCATCTCATAAAGAATTAAAGAATTTTAAGAAGTCAAGATGACAAGAATCTAAGGAGTTGAGATTTCAAGAAAATGTAAGAGGTTTGGAGGAGTGGCCGGAATTTGGGTTCCGGGTTATTATCTTACCTTCTTCACATTTTTACGTCTTTCTCTCCTTTCATCTTCCCCCACTTGATCTCTTAAAAAGTTTTTTACTTCCGGCTTATCCGGGTTAGGGGATTATGAGATTAATTCTCTATAGAAATTTATTCTTAGTCTTTTCCACTTCCGGAAAGTAAATAGAGTGCTGCCATCCGCACTGCCAGACCGTTAGTAACCTGATCCAGTATAATTGCACGCGGGCTTTCGGCTACTTCGCTCTCAAGCTCCACACCACGGTTGATGGGTCCGGGGTGCATAATGGTAAAGTTCGGGAATTCTTTGAGATGGCGTTTTTTAATTCCGAACTGCTCATGATATTCTCTGATCGATGGAAATAACCCCTGTTCCTGACGCTCAAGCTGAATTCGCAGGGCCATTGCCACATCTGTCCACTCCAGGGTTTCTTCGAGATTATAGGAGATATTTGCACCAAGTTCCTCAGCATAAAGCGGCATCATTGATTTCGGCCCGCAAATAGTGACTTCGGCGCCCATTTTCCTCAGTCCGATGAGATTAGACCGCACTACCCGACTATGCTGGATGTCACCTATTATCGCTACTTTTAATCCCTCAAGTTTTCCGAATTTTTGTTTCATCGAATAGAGATCGAGAAGCGCTTGAGTAGGATGTTCGCGAGCACCATCACCGGCGTTCAGAACCGAAGTGTCCAGGCAACGAGTGAGATAGTGAGCTGCGCCGGGGCTTTTATGGCGGATCACTACCATGTCGATTTTCATCGCACCGATGTTTTGGATCGTATCACGCAGAGATTCACCTTTTTGCACGCTGGAACTGCCGGCGGAAAAGTTGACTACATCCGCGCCCATTCGTTTTTCAGCCAACTCAAAAGAGAGCCGGGTGCGGGTACTGTCTTCATAAAATAAATTAACCACTGTAACATCTCTCAATGTGGGAATTTTCGGAATCGGACGATTCAGGATTTCAAGAAAGCGATCTGTCTGTTCGAGAATATGTGAAATATCAGCGGAGGAATAATTCGCCAGGCCAAGCAGATGGCGATGGTTAAATTCCGATGTAGCGCTGTTTCCCTCCGTCATGTTGATTTATCTTCCTTGGTTTTTTGGGTTACATAGACAGCATCTTCACCATCTTCTTCCGTGAGATGAACAGAAATTTCTTCATGCTCATGGGTGGCTATGGTTTTGCCGATAATATCAGCCTGGATGGGCAACTCTCTGTGGCCCCGATCAATGAGGCAGCAAAACCTGACGTCGGCAGGCCGGCCAAAACTCATAATGGCTTCCAGCCCGGAACGTGCAGTACGGCCGGTGTAAAGGACGTCATCCACCAAAACCACATTTTTCCCTTGTACATCAAAAGGGATTTCGGTTCGCTGTACGGTAGGCATTTCACGGCGGGAGCGAAAATCATCCCGGTAAAACGTGATATCGAGCAGCCCGACAGGTAACTGAAGATGAAAATAAAACTTGATACGGTCCCGCAACCGGCGTGCAATATGAATACCGCGTGTTTGGATACCGACGAGCACCAATCCTCCCGGATCGTCAAATGGTTCAATCACCTGATGCGCAAAGCGGGTCAGGGTTCGTTCTATATCCTGATTTGATAGTATTCGGGACTCTTTCACGGCGGTATTTGGAATATAGCGATTTTTGTTGCCGGAATTTAGCTAACTCCAAAGGATAGTTCAAAAAAGGAATTTGATTTATCCTGTGGAAGCGTAACAGCTGATTAGCGCCTCTAAGAAACGCCAGTATCTACGCTCCGGGATGTCAGAACTCATACTCAATATTCTTTTTTGAAGAGTTTAAGAGGGGAAGATGAGAAGAGATAAAGATGTAAAGAAGTAAAGATGGTAAGAATGGTCTGGGCTCTGGGTGCTGAGTTCTGGGCAGGGTGTACCCAGCAACATCAGTCGCTCCGGCAAACTACTCTCATTTTCTTAATTTCCTAACTTCTTAAAATCTTGTCATCTTGAGTTCGTAGAATTCTTTAATTTTTAGTGTTTATTATGATTATTGAACCGGTATGGACCAGTCGGGTCCTTCTTTCGGTCGCTGACCCGACGGTCGGCGTGAGTTAAACATTTTTTTTACTTGAATAGTAATTATTAATCAATCAACAGACCTTCGTCATAATTATCCATGAGCATAAACACAGTAACTATTGATTTCTGGAATACCATTACAATTGCGGATAGTAATGGCCCGGAGAGGCATGCCGCCCGTATTAAGGCAGTTCAAGATTTAGGAACCGCTTATAAAATAACTCCGGATAAAGATCAGATTCAGAAAGGCAGGCAGTTTATTATTGATCAATTTGAAAATGAATGGCTTGGAAATCACCGGACTACCCCGGTGGATGAGTTAGTATCCGGTTTGCTTGATTACCTTTCCATACCGGCTTCAAGAGAAGAAATTGAGCATGTTACCAAAGTTTTTCAGGAATCCCTGCATGACGGCCCTCCCGATCTCACATCCGGAGTCGAATCCGCCCTGAAACAGCTCTCAGAACAGGCTTCTCTCGTATTAATTTCTGATACAATGTTTAGCCCGGGGCGGGTATTGCGAGATTATTTAAAACAAAAAGGGCTTTATAACTATTTCCTGGATTTTGTTTTTAGTGATGAAGTCGGGGTAAGCAAGCCACGCCCGGAAACATTCAGAAAGGCTTTGTCTGCAACCGGCGCCGAACCTGCTGAGGCCGTTCATGTGGGCGACATTCATCAAACTGATATTGTCGGAGCCAAGCAGATAGGAATGAAAGCTATACTTTATACCGGCATAAACGATGCGGATAAAGATCACACAACGGCCGATTATGTCTGCTCTACATGGGAGGATGTAGTTAAAAAGATCGCGGATTTGTAATGTAGATTACTGAATCCTTGAGGTTGCAAACACAACCACCTGCCAGGTCAGCGACCGAAGGGAGCCCCTGGCAGGTCGATTGCGACTCAAAATTATCCTTTAACGCCTGACCTCTGGGGTTATCAAAATATTAATCCCAAATTGCTACGCTGAACTCTCCTTCAGAGTCTGCGGCTCCGCGATACATTCCTTCGCTGGAAAACTCAGCAACGATATTACCGGATTGATCCACAGCGATAATACCACCATCACCGGGTGAAAGTTGTTCATTGAGCACATGGTCAACAGCATCCTGCAGTGACTTGCCGGTGTGTTCCATCAGAGAAGTGACGTGATGGGTTGCCGCATAGCGTATTAACTCTTCACCGGCTCCGGTAACCGAAACTGCGCCGTAACCGTTTTTAGCATAGGTTCCCGCTCCGATTATAGGCACATCACCCACGCGGCCAAATTTTTTATTGGTTAGTCCACCGGTTGACGTACCCGCAGCAAGGTTGCCGTTTTGGTCGAGTGCGGCAGCACCAACAGTTCCGAGATCATGACCTTCCTGATCTTTTAGCTTCGATTCACCGTCGTGATCCCGCAATATTTCTCCGCTACTCATGGCATTCTGTAGTGCTTCGTAACGGTGTTGGGTATTGAAGTAGGAGTTATCGACACGTTCAACATCGGTCTCATCAGCGTAAGCTTCAGCACCTTCTGCTGAAAATAGTATGTGGCGGGAGTTTTCCATCACATGGCGCGCCAGCTTGATGGGATTTTTTACGGTTGTAACACCGGTAATAGCCCCGGCCTCCATTGTTGAGCCGTCCATTACGGATGCATCCAGCTCGTGGCGCTCTTCATTCGTATATACCGCGCCTTTGCCGGCATTAAACAGAGAGTCGTCTTCAAGAGCTATTATTACAGCTTCGATAGCATCAAGGCTTTCCCCTCCATTTTCGAGAACATCAGCACCGGCCTGAAGTGCAGTTTCAAGGCCCTCCTCGTACTGTATGCGTCGTTCATCCTCCATATCCCTGGAAATGGTACCGGCGCCACCGTGAATCACCAGTGCCCAGTCTTTTTGTTGTTCCATCATAGCGGTATCATCTTGGTTATCAGCCTCAGGTTCACAGGCAGTGAGTGCAAAAATTAACAGGCCGCAAAATCCTAGAATAAGGTATCGGATATTCATTTGTTTTTAGTTTATGGTTGTGATTAAAATTTTACACAATCTGCAACAAAATTTGAGATCAAGCAAATATGATTGATTCAGGTATTAAACTAAAATAAAAAGGGTTCAATAATCTTTTCAGAATTGCTCAAATTAAATTAGTGTCTTTAACAAAGCTCTAAGTGACCTAAGAAAACTACTTTGAGCTGAGAGAAAGAATGGCAAAAGTAAGATAGTGCGAATAAAGGCATTCTTAACAAGAACTGATCAAGAATGGATCACTTTACGTCTTTATTCACTGTACTTCGTGCATTTCCTCAAGCACCTTTTTGTAATACGCTTCATACTGCCCTATCACTTTGCTTTGCTCAAAGTATTCAGCACGTGCTCTGGCATTATCGGAAATTTCTTTATGAAGTTTTTCATCTTTCAGCAGAGCTACGCTGTATTCTGCCATTTTATCAACATCTCCCAAATCACTTAAGTAACCGGTTTTTCCATGATGATTGAGCTCAGGCAACCCTCCGATATTTGAACTAACCACCGGAACACTGCAACTCATTGCTTCAAGAGCAGCCAAGCCAAAGGTTTCGGAGCCGGATGGCATCAGAAACAGATCGGAGATGGAGAGTATTTCTTCAACTTTTTCCTGCTTGCCGAGAAAACGGCAATAGGAACAAACTCCCAGCTCACGACATTTTGCTTCCACATTTTGTCTTTCGGGGCCATCCCCTACAAGTAATAGTTTGGCATCTACATCGCTTTCCAAAACCTTCGCAAACACTTCAACCACATCGGTTACACGTTTCACCTTTCGAAAATTACTAACGTGCACAACGATTTTTTCCCCATCCGGACAAATCGCCTTCCTGAAATGTTCTTTGTTGGATTTTCGAAACCGATCTATCTCCACAAAGTTTGGTATCACCTCAATATCATTTTCAATTTTGAATCGACGGTACGTCTCCTCTTTCAGATACTCAGATACTGCAGTTACTCCATTACTCTGGTTAATGGAAAATTCAACTACGGGAGTGTAATTCTGATCACTTCCTACAATGGTAATATCGGTGCCGTGCAGTGTGGTAACGATCGGAATATTCCTGCCTTTGTCACCAAGTATTTTTTTGGCAAGAAATGCGCTTGTCGCATGCGGCACAGCATAGTGAACATGGAAAATATCGATATCGGAATGCTTGGTAAGATTGACCATATAACTGGCAAGCGCCAGGTCGTATGCCGGGTATTCAAACAGCGGATAGGCATTTACCGTTACTTCATGATACGAAACATTGGTTTCAATACTATCAAGCCGTTGAGGACGAGCGTAACTTAAAAAATGGACGCTGTGCCCGCGGTGAGCAAGCCCTTTACCTAATTCTGTGGCAACCACACCGCTGCCGCCATACGTGGGATATCCTACAATTACAATATTCATGTTTCAGGTGTTATAAAAAATCTGTTATCAAAACTTGCCTTCTAACCCGCTAATTACAGTTTTATATACTAACGACTTGACATTATGAGGTGTCACTTCTGCATTACCGGTTGTGTGAGCTCTACATCATTGTTTTCTAATGAATTAACCTTATTGGTAACTCTGTAAGTCGCCATCTGTTCAGTAGGATACGGCTGTAGTATTTCATGCAACTCTTCAAAATCTGCATTCATGGGATCCAGCCAGTACTCATAATGTTCCGGCTGCAAAATAGCAGGCATACGGGTATGAAGCGGCTGTACCAACGCATTGGCCTGCGTGGTAAGAATCGTGAACGTGTATCGGTCTTCACCCTCAGGTGAGGTCCATTTGTCAAACAGTCCGGCAATACCGAATAATTCCTGGTTGAGCAGGCGGATATAAAACGGCAGCTGCACGCTTTCCAACTGTTTCCACTCATAAAAACCATTAGCCGGAATGATACAGCGTTTTCGCTGAAATGCTTTTTTGTAATCCGGTTTCTTTTCAAGTTCTTCATCCGGAACATTAAAATTTTCGAGAGCACCGGAATCATCCGCAGAATCCCTTAAAATTAACCCCCAGTCTAACATATCGATTTTCTTCTCTCTCGTTTTACTCATCAATACCACAGGCATCGAATGACCGGGAGCTACATTATAGTTTGGTTTATAATTCTCCTTTACACTGTCGCGACTTACGGATTCAAAATATTCTTCAATCGATTCCAGTTCAGCGTATAAAGTATATCTTTGGCACATAAAATATCAATACTTGAATAATGGGCGTATGATTTACGATCAACTAATTGCCAGAGCTTACATTATTGCTTATCGATAAGCAAGTAACTAAATCAGCTGCATGACATATATTTCTTCTTTCAAACGCAGTTTTTCAATCCATTATTTGTGATGATCTTACAAACTTTGCGATTGCCTGGCAAGACCACTGGATTTTCGGTATCGATTCGGTAATCTATATAAATCAACTCCATTTTTAAAAATAGTTGAGTTGTTTGTTCAAATAATTCACATAAACCATAACTTTCATTTTCATTACCCAATCCAAGGAATCTTAAATGTCATTATTTACCAACCCTGAAGATGGACGTCCGCGTGCCGGCTGGCGTTTGATTATTCAATTTATTTTGATGCTCATTCTGTTGAGCGGCTGGCAGTTATTTGCTCAGGGCATACTTGATAACTGGCAAGGCCACGGCAACTTATCCATTATCATCAGCGGTGTTTTCGTTGTAATGAGCATCTGGATTGCCGCCTATCTGATGGATCTAAGAAAACTATCCGAATACGGTTTGCGCATCAATTCGCAATGGTGGAGTGAGCTGGCTGCCGGGATCATTCTTGGTTTATTAGGTATGGGGATCATATTTATAGTCTACAGGGCTGCCGGATGGGTTGAATTTACCGGGTGGGGATGGGATCGCACTCACACTTATCCGTTTTTTGTGGTATTTGGAGGTTATTTTCTGGCTATGGCTGCCGTCGGATTTTATGAGGAGCTTCTGGCACGCGGCTATCAAACCAAAAACCTGGCAGAGGGGCTTCGATTCCGTTTCAGTAATCGCGAGGCAGCAATGATCGCCGTCGCCATAACTTCCCTTATATTCGGCGCTCTGCATATCGGCAACCCTCATACTACCTGGCTATCCACTTTAAATATTACGATCGCCGGCATCATGCTTGGTGTACCATATATTTTAACCAATAGCCTCGCTCTACCAATCGGTTTACATTTTAGCTGGAATTTTTTCCAGGGCGGCATATTCGGCTTTGCGGTGAGTGGCAGAGCTGTGCAGGAATCCATCATTCAAACTTCAGTTGACGGACCGGAGTTGGTGACCGGCGGCCGTTTCGGTCCCGAAGGAGGATTGGCAGGCACCGTCGTTATATTAGGGTTGATCATAGTGATCCTAGTTTATTATAACAAGAAACAAAAAGGCATTTCGGTTGATAAAACCTTTACCGATCCCCCCGAAATTTTGCAAACTCCGGGAAATGAAACCCAAAAATAAGACTTGGTACTTATAGCCGTTGTTGTAGGTAATGGATTGAATATTTACCCGGTTTTGCCCGGCACCAACCTGCTGGTACCGGAATAATTACTTATTTCACAATAATCCGGGCAGATTCAACTTTTGAGTTATCAGTTTTATCTGATATCCTTCAGGCAAATCGAAATTCAAAAACCGGTACATTCAACTATTGTTGAACCGTGACGTTCTTTTCCATTATATCAACATATTTAGTGTTTGTAAGAAAACTCTAAGTGCCCTAAGAAATCGCCAAGATTGAGGCGCTCGTCCCGAATCATTCGGGACGAGCGAAACGATGATATTGGCATTTTCTTAGAGGCACAAATTAACACCATTGAAGCGCTGGCACATTTGCCCGAAAGTAGAGTGTTAAACCGGCCACTATTTTACAGTTTTCAATTTGAAATTTGATTTCTGCACCTGATTTATCATGGTGGATTTTTTCTGATTAGCGGGTCGGTTCAGGAGAGGCAAAACTCTCCTGCGAGAGATCTACACTTCAATTGGTTACTTCATAACACGCTGCGACGCAGCCTGGTAAATTATAATCCCAGTGACTCTGGCGCGCGAATTTATAACATAAAGAGAAATAATATCCAAGTGAAAGAAGAAGTAAACGAAGTTAAAGAATCTTCATCCTTTTCAGACTTTAAACTTAGTGAGGAAGTATTAGACGGACTTAGGGATGTAGGCTACGAAACACCAACTTATATCCAGGAAAAATGCATCCCCATAATTCTTAAAGGGGAAAATCTGATTGCCTCGGCCTCAACAGGCACAGGCAAAACGGCCGCCTTTGCCATTCCGATTTTGAATCAGATTTTTAATAACAAGAAAAATGCCATTCAGGCATTGATCATTACACCTACTCGGGAGCTTGCTCAGCAGGTGGATGAACAATTCTGGAGTATGGGCTACCATACCGATATTCCGTCATCTACCATTTATGGCGGAGGTGACTGGGGTATTCAGGAAAAAGCTCTTGACCGCAAAGTGAATATCATCACAGCCACTCCCGGCAGGCTGATGGATTTCATGAGAGTAAAATCACTGGATTTCAGCCAGCTCGATTTTCTGGTTCTCGATGAAGCAGACCGAATGCTGGATATGGGCTTCATTCCTGATATCAAGAAAATCATCAAAAGTCTGCCGGAGGAACGGCAAAACCTAATGTTTTCGGCTACCATTCCGCCGAAAATTGAGCAGCTTGCCAATACGATGATGTCTAAGCCTGTGCGTATCAGCGCTTCTCCTATGAAACCGGCTGAGGGCATCAGGCAAAAAGTCTATAACGTTGATGAGCGTGACAAGCTCAAGCTTACTCTTCATCTTTTTGAAGAAATGAATTGGAGTTCAGCCATAATCTTCACATCCACCAAGAGAAATGCTGATGTGCTGGCTAATGAGTTAAAGAAAAAAGGGGCGAGTGTTACCAGCATACATGGCGATCGAAGTCAGGAAGAGCGGGAAGCCGCCCTGAAGAGCTTTCGTAATAACGAATATAAAATCATTGTGGCAACGGATGTCATATCCCGTGGAATAGACATCGATAATGTTTCGCACGTGATTAATTACTCGGTGCCCCATGATACCGATGATTATATTCACCGAGTAGGTCGTACTGCCCGTGCCGAAGCGACAGGTGATGCGATCACATTTGTTTCGGGACAGGATCGTCGCTACATGCACGACATTTATAAAGCTCTGGGAGATAAAATTCAGAAAATGGAACTGCCCGAAGAGGTATCAAACGGGCAAAAGAGCTCAGATAAAAAGTCCGGCGGTAACCATCAGAAGACAAAAGACAAACCGCGCCGAAAAGACGAGCCTGGATCGAAGGAAGAACCAAAAAGCCGGAAAACCGAAACTGAAACCAAAGATAAAAAGAAAGAAAAGGAAGAATCCGGCTCCGACTCAGATCATCCGAATCAGAACAACAGAAACCGTAAGCGGGGTAAACGGGGTGGCAGAAAACGCCGCGGCGGCAAACCACCTCAGGCAAAACAGGACGGGGATTCCGGCGATCAGAATAAAAAACAATCCCGGGATGATCAGAAATCCGGCGGTCGTGGCCGGGGTAAAAAAGGGAAACCATCCGGTTCAGACAAAAGCTCGGACCGGCGAAAAGCCTCAGCTAAAAGGTCTGACAGAACGAAACCGGAAGATGGAGATAAACAACAAAAACGGCATAAAGGTAAAAGCGGACCGCATCCCAAAGGAAGAAAACGGGGCCCCGGAAAAAAACAACAGAGAAAAGGACAACAAGAAAGCCGTAGCGAAGCTATTGACAACGTCAAAAGCCCGGATATGGATAAAATCCAAAAGGGGCAGAAAAAAGGTGTCTGGGGCAAGATAAAATCTATATTCGGCAGTTAATTCAAAGCCCTGGCAGCCACATCGCTGTCGGGGCTTTTTTGTGGCTGCCGGAATGTCAGCATAAACCGTGATGGCAGTGGGGTTTTAAACTCCGTTATCTTTTTAGAAGCGTGCAATAAAGTTGGTATTACTTGCTCAAAACGACTCGCTTATGCCAATGACAAAATGTGTATCCCATTCATCTTCTATAATTGCCTCTCTCACATAGAAGGGGAACCGGATACTCAACTCCAGCCCGTCTATGAAACGACTTTGAGGTCGCCAATCACTTAAAAAGGGTAAGTCCGCAAGTTTATACCTGAATCCGGCTCCGGAAGATGCAAGTATGTTTTTACGGCTTCCGGCAAACCCGGGCATGTTTTCAATGAAATTGCCATGCCAGCTTCGTCCGGCGCCGGCAAACAATTCAAATGTAGCCGGTCTCAGATATCTATTGGAAAATGGAGACCAATCGCTCCACAGAGTGAACGTCAAAATATTATTCCCGGAAACGTCAGGCGAGCCGATCCCCGGCACGGCATAGCCGATCAACCCGTTGTTGCGGTTTGCAACAAGTTGAATCTCCTCATTTAATTCTGAATCAATATTGGCTGCGCTCCAATAGCTTTGATTCCGCCACATTTCTTCTCCGGTAGGTTGACTGACGCTCCAGCGGTATTGCACAGGCATAGATTCTGACCCGGTTCCGAACTCCGATCCCGCCCGTAACAACCAGGAATCAGTAAAGTCAAATGTATGATTCATCCGGGCAAATACATGAGCAGATGAAAAAATCCGCCCGAAACTTGATCCGCGCGCCCGGATTTCAAATCCGCTTACATCCGGATCTTCAAACTCATAGCCGGCTTCTATCCCCCACACATCACCCGATTGCCAGGTATTTCGCAGCCCGTCGGCCGTTCGCTCAGCAGTTTGTGTCTGGTGGAATAAATCGAGTGACAACCATCGCTCCGTTCGCTCAAGCCGTCCGAATTCACCGAGCATACGTGATATCGAAAGCCGGGTATCAAAAACCCCATAGTATCGAAGTGCCGAGGCTTCCAAATAGGTGTTTAAACCAAAACCCTCAATTTTATTCCGGTATCGAAATTCATAATCAATATCGGTGTTTTCAATATGATATCCATCTAACTGCCCGCTTGTGACCATAAGCCGGCCATCAATAGCATGCTGGTTAAATATGTATGAGCCGTAAAGTGTTGCCCCGATTCGTAACCCGGCATTTTCCCCGTACCATGCAGCAGGTCGCCAACTCAATCCATAATGATTCCAATCCGGTGATGCAGGTGCCATAAACCGGCTGTCAATCGGAAACGGATACCGGTTCGTCAATCTGTTTACATCCGCCATTCTTCCTGAAGGATCAATCTCCATTGCGGTAATCTCCCTGCCTTCTGTCGGGATCGTAATATCGTAATAGGGATGAGTCCAGGGCCAGGGCGTACCTTCAATGCGCGGAATTTCATCATTTTCGACCTCCTTGCGCGCCTGCATCATGTGCAACGGTATATAGACCAGTTTTTCATCTCCGTCATCAAATTCTACTTGCAGATCAATCGGCATGATTCCCTCATCCTCTCGCGCCAGAGTGACCGTGGCGCTGTCTTGCTCATCGTGATGGCTCAGATTCTCAATACTGTAATCAATGGTTCGGGTTGTGCCAAGGTAATAATCAAAATACCAGCCGAGTATCATCCCGCTTTCTTTTTCCACAACCCGTTTGAAGTCATTGGGGGTAGGATGACCAAACTTCCACTTTTCATAATATTTTTGAAATGCATTCTTCAATGTTTCCTCCCCCACTACATACTCCAGCTGATTTAAAAACAGCGATCCCTTTGTATACGTAGCCCTGCTATATCCAAAGTTGGTTCGAAAATGATCCGAATGCTGATCAGCCGGCTCCTCAAGACCGCTGTAAACGGCATCGAGATATCGCATGTATGTTTGCTGATGGGGATTCATGTCAAAATCAAACAACTTACTCATGATGATATCGGTGAAATAAACCGTAAAGCCTTCATCCATCCAAGCATACCGGGTTTCATTGGTGGCTATAGTTGTCTGAAACCACATATGCACCAGCTCATGCACGGTTACATTCACAAGGCTGTATAATGACCGGTGACCGGTAACCAAAGTGCTCATCGGATACTCCATGCCCCCGTCACCACCCTGAATAACCGAAAACTGCTCATACGGATAATCACCGATTTTTTCATTGAGCATCTCTATGGCATCTTCTACAAAACTATCCAGAAGCTCCCAGTTTCGGGTTCGTGAGCGCTCCACATACAGCAAGTGAATTTTTGTTCCGTCATCCATTTCGCTGATTTTGTGAGTGTATTCATCATCTGCGCCCCACATAAAGTCGATCACATCCGGGGCGTAAAAATGCCAGGTTAACTCATCCCCTTCGGGCAGTTCAAGCGGTTCGTCCGGGTCTTCATAACCATGCCCCACCTGCTGTGGATTTTGCAGATAACCGGTGCCACCGACCGTATAGCTGGAATCCAATGTAATGTAAACATCAAAATCTCCGAATACGCCATGAAATTCACGTGCTACATACGGGTCAGCATGCCAACCTTCGTGATCATACTGAGCAAGTTTCGGATACCACTGCGCCATTGAATAATCTATACCTTCCCGGTTATCGCGACCTGTTCGGCGGATCTGTTTCGGCACTTGTGCTTCAAACTCCAGATTAAACTCAGTGGTTTCCCCCTGACCAACCGGTTCATTCAGATACACTTTCATCACCGTCTGATCCACCCGCTTTTGAACACTTTCCCCATTTTGGGTGATTTTTTTGATTTCCTGATATCCGATTTCATCATCATTAAGATGCAAAATTCGATCCCGGACACGGCTGTCAGGATCCACGATTGTCCGCGAGCGCACATCCATCATACTCCCCGGTTGAAACGCATTGAAGTATAAGTGAAAGTAAACGTGATCCAGCTCATCAGGTGAGTTATTGTGATAAACCAGACTTTGATTACCCTCCATTATATGGGTGTCAACATCCAGATGGACATCGATCTCATACTCCACTTTCTGCTGCCAGTAATCAGGGTTTCCGGGTTGGGCGTAGAGAGAGAAGTTGATTGCCGATATAATAAAAGCAACAAGGAAGGCCGTGTAAACAGATCGAATCATATTGTCGGGTGTAATGGATACAAACTATCGTACTTTGTTTAAAAATAGCAGAAATTTCTAAAAAGTAGGGCATATTAATGTATTACTTCATCCCTGAATATTCAGAGATCCTCGCCGGTTAGAATAGCGTTTGTGATGCAATCCCCTACTGATATTCCACCCCGGTAATTACCGGCCAGATGTAACCCCGGATATTTGCTTTCAATCTTTTCCATGGTATCCAGATATTGCTGATACCCCACCTCATATTGCGGGATCGCCTTCGGCCAGGGTGTGAATCGGGTAAACACGGGATCAGATGTAATACCAAGTAATTTATTCAGATCTTCCCGGGTAACTTCAATTTGCTCACTCTGTGATTTCTGCGTCTGCTCCGGACTTCGCATCCCGCCAAGAAAAACCGTGAGCATGACATGATTTTCGGGAGCGCGCCCTGCAAATACGGTGGAATTGAATTGCACACCCAAAATCCGATAGTTTTCTTTCTGCGGAATCAGCACTCCAAACCCATCCAACGGATGTTGAACGGAATCTTTGTGATAACCAAGATTGATCACCGAAACCGGAGCATACGGAATTTGAGTGATATCACCCCAAACATCGATCTCATCATTTACCGGGATTTCAGCAAGCGCATAGGCCGGAAGTGTCATCACTACACGATTTGCATAGATCGGTTTACTGTTGCCGTCACTTTCCAGCACTGCTTTGAAACCTGAGCCGCTTGTAGCCAGTTTACGTAATCCGGTTTTGTATTCAATGGAAGCACCGGTTTTTTCAGCCAGTTTTTCGGGCAAAGTCTGTACCCCATCACGAAATGAAAATGCGCGCGCTTTGTTTCGCGGAATTTCCCTGCGTCTCGGATCTTTCTTCAAACCCCGGATCTGCCCTTTAATCAGTGAACCATACTGATCTTCAAGTGCCTGTAAACGAGGAAAACCATGCCTGACGGATAGCCTTTCAGGGTCACCGGCATAAATCCCGCCTACAAGCGGGTTGATAAACTGATCAAGTAACTCCTGATCGAGGCGGCGTCTCACAAAATCCGCAAGCGCCTCATCATCAAATTGCTCAGCTTTGGTAAAAGGTTCTTTCAGTACGCTCCGTTTTGCTTTTCCCGACAAAAGCTCCGTTCCGAAAAACCGGAGAATCGAGTCGGGCACAGGTGATAGCTTGCCGTTTTTTACCAGATATCTCTTTTGAGCCTCCGGTGACGAAATTATTTGCTCCTCTTGAAGATCGAGCTGTTCAATAAGTTTCTTGATATGCTCTGATGACTCCAAAATGGAACCCGCACCACATTCAGCCAGCCAATCTCCCTCACGTATTGATTGCATCGCCCCACCCGGCCGCTCCTTTTTTTCAACAATCCTGACCGATTTACCTTTTCCGGATAAAACATACCCTATCGTCAGTCCGGTAATACCGGCACCGACAATCAGAAAATCAACATCGGAAGAGTGTGGCATTTGATTAGAGGGTTATTTTCGGCTTTTTTCTTTCAGCACTTGCAATACCATTTGTACCATGTAGTTCACATCTGGCTCTTCAGCCATATAAACCGGCGCATTCGTGTTTTTTTGTAACGCTTCCAGCGTTGTTGGGCCAATTGCTACACAAACCGGATTATTCCGGCTAATGTAGTGGGGGAAGTAATCAAACCAAACCGAGACAGCGCTCGGGCTGTAGAACAATACCGCATCTGCAAGCGGTAATGATTCCGGTAAATTCTCAGACTTTCGGGTTTGATACACTTCTACCGGATAGTAATTAATTTTTCTTTTGGCCAGTTCCCAACCCAGCTCCGGTCGCTTAAGGTTACCGCAAAAATGAATCCAGTTTAAATCAGGATGATGTTCTGCAATATGTCGGGCAAGTCCACGGGCATTTTGGAGGGTGGGAATTTGAACATCAGAACCGATGCTTGTAAGTTCCTGAGCAGTTGCATGGCCTACAGCAAGTACTGCTTCCGGCGGGGACAACTCCAGATTATCATTAAGAAGATTGATCAACCCGCGAGCTCCGTTTTTACTGGTAATCACCCAGCCGGTTTTCTTTTGTGATTTCAGCTTCTCAAGCTGCTCGTTCTCCGGTTTTGGAAATTCAAATGAAAGCAAAGGATATCGAATCAGCTGCAAGCCGTTTTGGCGAAAAAGCTCAATATCTTTTTGATTATGCTCACGAGTGGATAAAACTTTGTTAGCAGATTTTTTCCGCTTTCCGCCCATAGTCACTCACCTGATTCAAGCCGGCTCCGTACTTCTGCGACTAAAGCTTCAGCCCCGCGGGATTTTGCCTCTTCAGCAGCTGCCTCGCCCAGTTGCTCCGGCTCATCCATATCACCCTGCATTTCAATCCTGATGCTTTGATCGCCATTCAAGCTGTTAAGCTGCCCGCGAAATATCAGTTTATTCCCATCAATCAATGCATTAGCTCCAATCGGAGCACTGCATCCACCCTCGAGTATTCGCAAAAATGTACGCTCAGCCGTAACTGTTGCTGCAACAGCCAGATCATGAACTTCACGTGCAATCTCTGCTGTTTTGCTGTCCTCCTCCCTCGCAGCGACGGCAAGCGCACCTTGTGCCGGTGCCGGCAGCATCCAATCCAGCCGTTCTGAAATCAGGTCATCAAGTCCCAGGCGCTTGAGACCCGCAGCGGCAAAGATTATACCACCCCATCCATTGTCTTTCAGTTTTTGCAGGCGGGTTTGCACATTGCCGCGGACGTCAACCAATGTATGATTCGGGTATCGGCTTAGCCACTGTCCGCGACGACGATTGCTGCCCGTTGCAATTACCGCTTTGCTCTTTTTGTCGTTTAAAAATTCGGTATCTCCATTGGATACAAGCACGTCATCGGTATCTTCACGGACGGGAACAGCCGCGATTGAAATACCTGCCGGCAGTCTGGTGGGAAGGTCTTTACATGAATGCACCGCTAAATCAATACGGTTTTCGAGAAGGGCATCATCCAGCGCTTTGGTAAACACACCCTGCCCACCGATTTGATGAATCGGCATATTCTGAACACGGTCACCCTCGGTTTTTATATAAACCAGCTCTGTGGCATACCCTTTATGTCGCAGCCGGTTTTGTACATATTCGGCCTGCCAGACCGCAAGCTTGCTGTCGCGGGTGCCTATGCGGAGGGGGTCAGGGGTCAACGGAGTCTTTGCGTTCAAGTTTGAACATCTCCTCGATCATCCGGGTGATAGCTTCGGTATCATGCCGGTTTTCTTTTATATGATCGATAGAGTGAGCAAGGATTTTCTTTGTGATTCTGCGGGT
This sequence comes from uncultured Chitinophagales bacterium, assembly GCA_964505385.1. Classification (GTDB taxonomy): domain Bacteria; phylum Bacteroidota; class Rhodothermia; order Balneolales; family Natronogracilivirgulaceae; genus SLJN01. The sequence continues at coordinate 54,969 of CAZDIA010000005.1, read as the reverse complement.
GAGTTGCTCAACTTTTTCATCATCAAGTTCACCTGAACGATTGAGAAACCGTTCCAGCTCTGTCCGCCGGATTTCTTCCAGCTTCGCGTTCAACGCTTTAATAGTGGGAACAACATGCTGCTCTTCCAGCCAGTCACGAAACTCTGATATTTCCTGCTGGATGATGGATTCAACAAGCGGAATATTTTCTTTACGCCGTTTATACGCTTCATCGGTCTTATCCTGAAGCATATCCATATTGACTACTTCAATATTGGGATGATCATCCAGAACAGGATCAATATTTCGCGGAACGGAGAGATCCAGCATGATACGGCGCCTGCCATTGAGGTTTTCCGGTATCATTTCTGAATTGATCACCGGAACATCAGCTCCTGTTGCCACGATCACCACATCGGCGTCAGCAATGAGTTGTCCCAGGTTTTGAAAACCGGCAACAGGTAACTCAAATCTGTTTCCGAGTTTCTCCGCCCGGTTTTTGCTGCGGTTAACTAACGTCACATTATGAGCTCCAAGGTTGATCAGGTTCTTACAGGTTACTTTCCCGATTTTGCCGGTTCCAACAAGTACAATATTTTTATCTGCAAGTGACCTCATATGATGGCGGGCATATTGCACCGCAGCATAGGCGGTAGTCGCCGAGCCTGTAGCCAGGCCGGTTTCATGACGGGAGCGTTTATGGGCTTTAAATACACTTTGGATGAACCTATGCAGCACACGTCCTACCAATTCATTTTTGTGGGAATACTGATAAGCTTCTTTTACCTGCTTAATAATCTGCAAATCACCCAGAATCTGGGCGTCTAAACCGACGGCTACCCTGAAAAAATGTTCAGCGGCTTCCTGTCCCTGTAATGTAAAACCGTATTCCCTGAATTCCTCCTCAGTAGCTTCACTGTGTTTAATAAACAACTCGCGTAGGGCGGCCGGATCATCGGTAAAAGTGAGAATCTCACTACGATTACAGGTAGATACTGGGATCAGATCAGTAAACCCCTTTTTTTCGGCATCTTTGAGAAACAACTTGCGACGCTCATCCGTAAAACTGAAGTGTTCACGAATACTCACAGGAGTTTTCCAGTGGCTAATGCCGATCGCCGTAAGTTGATCAAATATATTATTGCTCTGAATCATTCAGAAATAGTAGCAGCTTTTTCTTTTTTTACCTCATCACCTTCGGAATCACCAAGAGCATGAGCAATTCTAAGGCCAATCTCGTCCTTTAGCGCTTCAAGATACAAAGGATGATCATTAATTCCTTTAGTCACCTTAACTTTGTTGTAATCTTTGTTCTGTTCTTCGAGTTCTTCTTGTAGCTCAATTCCCAATTCATGGAGTGTTTCAATATGATCTGTTACAAAAGCAACCGGAACCATCAGCAGGTTTTTGGTTCCATAATTGAGTAACCGAAAAACCAGATCTTCGGTGTTAGGCTGAGTCCACTTATTCGGACCTACACGGGATTGATAACCAAGCCACCATGACTCTTTATGACCGCGCATATTCATTATGGCATCAACGGTTTCCACAATTTGGGTAGTATAGGGATCGCCCTTTCTAACTTCGCTGAGCGGTGTGCCGTGAGCTGAAAATACAAGATGCGTTTTCTTGCGCTCTTCTTCGGTAAACTCTGATTCAAGTGCTTCATCAATTCGCTCATTGAGGCTTTTCAGGTAATTGTCATTCAAATGATAATTTTTGATGATATATTCCTGCCATTCCGGGTTATGACCTTCATTCTGAGCTTTCTTGCGGATATTTTCCCAATTTCGCAAACTGCTGCCGGTGGTGGTATAGGAAAACTGTGGATACAAGGGCGTCAATACAACGTGATCCATCCCATCATCCAGCACTTCCTGAAAAATATCATAATCAAAAGGCAGCCAGTATCTCATGGCCGTATAAACTTTCACTTCGTGCTGCGGCCATTCTTTCTTCAGCTTTTTCTCAAGGCCACGACGCTGTTGCTCGGTAAGTGAATTAATGGGTGAACAGCAATCAGAAACCACTTTATTCTGCCTGTTATGGCAATACTTTGAACCCATGCATCCGTTCGGGCAACCATTTATCTCCCGGTATTTTTCAGCCACACCTTTATACCGGAATTTGGCTATCACTTTGGCAAGTGAGGTTTGGGTTCTTCCTCCGCCTAAATTGATGATATCCTGATCCCCAAATAAGTTTTCCAAAAACTCGCGTACTGCCGGCTCGGAAGTTGGCCCGCCCAGATTCATGAGCACGACACCAATTTTCTGACCCTGTTTACTCATATCATTGATAATTTGTGATGGTATTTTATCTGGATGATAGACTGATACGATAGAAGCCACAGCTAATTGTAGTGACTATTCACTCAACTTTGAAAAATGTTGCGGTTTTATGAAGCGAATATGAAGAAATGTGAACTCGGTTTCACTTTTACCGAATACCTCTTGTAAAATGCATAACTATCTCTAAATTAGGTCTGGCTCTTATTGAGCCGGATGTGTGAACGTATATCCTACCCTAAACTGATAATCAAGTTTAATTCTTATGATATCGCAAATACTACTGACATTAAGACATTATTTTTTATCCGCTAAACATCTTAGTACATTACCGGGGATTGCACTCCTGCTGCCAATCGCAGCATGCGCCCAAACTGAACCCACCGAGGCACTTCGAAGCAGCGACTCCCCTGTAAAGGCATTTACAAATGCCACCATTGTTGTTGAGCCCGGTCGTGAGCTCAATGATGCCACACTGGTTATCCGTGGTGGTGTAGTTGATAAAGTCGGCACTGATGTTGAACCACCACCCGACGCTCATGTATTAAATATGGAAGGCCGGACCATTTACCCCGGTTTTATCGATCCCTACACCGATACCGGGATGAAAGACCCTCGCATGGAACTGGAACAAGGTGCGATTTCCTGGAATCCGCAAATACGTGCACAGCTTCGGGCTGAAGAAGAGTTTGACCGGGAAAATGATGGAAGCGAACAGCTTCGTTCACAAGGGTTTACTACTGCCCAGACTGTGCCGCCTGTCGGAATTTTTCGCGGCCAAACTGCCGTATTTAACCTGGGCAGCGGCAATGTTTCCGACCGTGTAGTTAAATCTGATGTAGCTCATGCTGTAGCTCAAGGCGCTACCCAGGATCTGGATTTCAGTTATCCCAACTCGATAATGGGAGCTATGGCGTTAATTCGGCAAACTCTTTTGGATGCCGAATGGTATCAGAAAGCACATGCTGCTTATGAGGAAGACCCCAACAATGTGAAGCGACCTGAAACCAACGTCGCTCTGAAAGCGCTGGAAAAGGCCGCAAAGGGAGATCAACCTATCCTGATGGAATCCCGGTATGAGAAAGATTTTCTCCGTACTATTAATTTAACCGACGAGTTTCCAATCACGCCCTGGGTTAAAGGCAGCGGCTATGAATACCGCGTACTTGATGTGATCACTGAGGCCGATATCCCTCTGATTCTTCCGGTTGATTTTCCCGAAACTCCGGATGTCCAGGCTCCTGAAGATGCCTTAAATAAAGACCTTGAGGAGCTGCGCCACTGGTACCTTGCACCTGAAAACCCTGCACGCCTTTCCGATGCCGGTATTAATTTCTCTTTCACTACCGACGGATTGGACAGTCCCTCAGAGTTTATCAATAATGTAAGAAAAGCCATCAAACTCGGCCTGGATGCCGATGAAGCACTTGCAGCCCTCACCACCAACCCTTCATCTCTGCTTGGTATAGACCAAACTCATGGCACGCTTGAAGAAGGAAAAGCTGCGAATCTTGTGGTTGCGGAGGGAGATTTATTTGAAACCAGCGCTGATATACTCGATGTTTGGGTAGAAGGTGAGCGCTTTCGCATTAATGAAGTCACCTCGGTTGATCCCCGAGGTGAATGGGCGGCAAAGTCTTACGACGGAACACTCGAAGGAACTTTGAAAGTCGAAGAAACCCGTCCCGGTCAACTGGGTGGAACTTTTACCTATGCTGGTGAGGAGATTGAACTTTCTTCGGCCGGAAAAAGTGATCAGGCTCGCCGTTTTCGGGCTGATTTTCCCGGAGATGAATTAAACATTGATGGACAAATTCGCCTTTCCGCCTCAGTTTCCGCTGATGAAATGAATGGCTGGGCTGAGCTTCCCGCCGGTGAACGCATTCAGTGGCACGGGGAGCGAACAGCACATCCTGAAGAAGATGAATTGGATGATTTGTCCGTACCTCCCCGCGATGTGGAACTTGCTGATATCCGACCAGACATGGAATACGGGCGTGAGCAGATGCCGGATCAACCGGAACACGTCGTGGTTCGTGATGCCACCATCTGGACGATGGGTCCTGAAGGTATCTTAGAAAATGCCGATTTACTCGTTACCAATGGAGAAGTTGCCGAAGTCGGGCAAAACCTCGACGCTCCGGGCAATGCCAAAGAAATTGACGGCAGCGGCAAGCACGTCACCCCCGGCCTGATTGACGCCCACCTGCATTCCGGAATCGACGGCGTTAATGAATTCGGGGATAACATCGTGCCCGAAGTACAAATGGGTGATGTATTGAACATCAACAATATCTGGATGTATCGCCAACTTGCCGGTGGCCTGACCACTGCTCACCTCATGCACGGTTCAGCCAACCCTATCGGTGGGCAGAATCAGCATATCAAATTGCGTTGGGGTGGTCTGCCTGATGAGCTGAAATTCCAGGATGCGCCCGGCACCGTAAAATTTGCACTCGGCGAAAATGTATTCCGCCGCGATAATTACCCCGATACCCGGATGGGTGTGGAACAGATTGTAGCTGACCGGTTCCGCGAAGCCCGTGATTATGAAGCCCGGTGGGAAGAGTGGGAGCAAGCCGGTGAAGGCCAGCCTCCAAGACGTGACCTCCGAATGGAAGCACTGCTGGGAATCATGGATGGCGAAATCCTGATTCAATCCCACAGTTACCGGCAGGATGAAATCCTCATGCTAACCCGCCTGGCTGAGCGATTTGATATTGACATCAAAGCATTTCATCACGGTGTGGAAGCGTATAAGGTAGCTCCTGAACTTGCTGAACACGGAGCGGGTGCAGTGGTTTGGTCGGACTGGTCATCTTTTAAAATTGAGGCATACGACGCTACTGTATACAACGCCCGTCTGTTATCCGAAGCCGGCGTGCTAACTTCATTGCATTCCGATAACAGCCAAATTGCCGCCCGTATGAACTGGGAAGCTGCAAAAATGGTACGAGCCGGAATGGACAAAGAAGAAGCGCTCGCCCTTATAACGATCAACACGGCTAAACTCCTGGGTATTGATGACCGGGTTGGCTCCCTTGAGCCGGGCAAAGACGGCGACTTTGTGCTCTGGAGCGGGGATCCGCTTTCAAAGATGACTCGTGCCGAGCAAACCTGGATTGACGGACGACGGTTTTTTGATCTGGATGAACACTCCGAATTGCTGCAGGATGTCGAATCCCAGCGTTCTGATTTGATTCAACTTATTCTGGAGGAAAACCAATGATCCGCATTTCAAATCAGGAAAAACTTAACGAATTAAATTTTAAATCAGACAGACAGAATATTATGAGTTCTGCAATTTCTCAATTTCAAAAGGCATATTTAGCTATCGGAGTTGTAATGCTCCTGGTTGTATCCGGCTTAATCGCAACTCCGGCTCAAGCCCAGACACCTGCCGCTCCGCAGGATGAGCCCAAAGCCCTGACCGGTGCCACTATTCACACCGGAACCGGTAATGTGATCGAAGATGCCACAATCCTCTTCGAAGACGGTAAAATAACCGAAATTGGCACCAATGTGGATATTCCGGAGGGAACATCAGAAACTGATGTTTCGGGCAAACAAATTTATCCCGGTCTTGTGGATGCATACAGCCAGATGGGATTATATGAAATCGGTGCTGTAGATGTTACTGTAGACCTTCAGGAATACGACCGGATAAACCCGAATGTGCGCGCAGCAGTAGCATTCAATCCGGAAAGCAGACATATCGGGGTCGCCAGGTCCAACGGTGTGCTTACCTCGGTATCTGCACCCGGAGGCGGACTGATTTCCGGTCAATCTTCGGTAATGATGATGGATGGCTGGTCCTGGGAAAGCATGACGATCAAGCCAAGCGCCGGACTGATTGTGAACTGGCCTTCTCCTGATGATGAAAATGAATACGAAGAGGAAATCAAAGAATTACGCGACACCTTTGACAACGCCCGCGCCTACCGAACCGCCCATCGCGCGATGGATGACGGCGAAGCTGATCGCCACGACAAGGACTCCCGGTGGGAAGAAATGATACCGGTTTTTGACGGTGATATTCCGGTGGTAGTTAATGCCAATGAGCTTCGCCAGATTCAGGATGCTATTACCTGGGCGGAGGATGAACAAGTAGAACTGATTATTCTTGGCGGCCGGGATGCTCACTATGTTTCTGATCATCTATCCCGCAAAGATATACCGGTTATCGTCACCTCCGTGCTTACATCACCCAACCGTGCGTGGGAGTCTTATGACAGCCGTTATGCCCTCCCCGCAAAATTGTATGAGGCGGGTGTGGATTTTGCCATCGCCGGCTCCGCAAGTGCTCCCTATGCCAACCGGCTCCCTTATGAAGCAGGAGCCTCCGTCGCTTTCGGTCTGCCGGAAGATGAAGCTATACGCGCAGTAACTCAGTACCCGGCGCAAATTCTCGGATTCGACGATCGCGTTGGCACACTCGAGGCCGGGAAAGATGCCACTTTTCTACTCACTGACGGCAACCCGCTTGAGTATGAAACCGGAATCGAACAGGCTTATATCGAAGGGCGCGACATCGACATGAAAGATGCGCATCGACAGTTTTACGAAAAATATCGTGAAAAAGTCCGCCAAAAAAGGGAAGCTGCAGATTGAGTTGGTTACTGGATGCCGGGTGTCAGGTTTAGCCTGGCTCCCGGCGTACAGGCCCGGGTGAGAAATTAAAGAGTGTTAAGAAGTCAAGATGTCAAGAATTCAAAGATAATTAGAGAAGTTAGGATGAGCATTCTGGGTTTGGGCTCTGGTTTATATCCTATCATCTTTATTTCTTCACCTCTTAACATCTTTACCTCTTTTTTTTTCTACCTTTTTAGCTATTAAAAAATTTCACTTCAGGGTTGCCCGGGTTAGGGGTTGAATGAATTAAGCTTTTCTGCTGTTTTTTACTGATAGATAACTACTTACGCAACCAAAAGTTTTCTTCATATGTTTACCGAGCCTAACCCTCATCAAAATCAACCTATAGCTCAGGCAGGAGCCGATATTGATAAAGCCAAAGCAGCAATGATAGTGCTTCACGGTCGTGGAGATTCTGCCGAAAATATTCTCAATCTTGCCCGGGAATTCCTCCATGACGAGGATATCGCTTATTTCGCACCTCAGGCAGCTAATAATACCTGGTACCCGCTTTCATTCATGGCAGCAATCGAAGACAATGAACCCGGAATCACTTCCGGTTTAAGAGCTATCAATGAGATTAAAGATTATCTGGCGAATCACGGCTTTGATGATTCTTCAATATATCTGCTCGGATTTTCACAGGGAGCCTGTCTTGCAAGCGAATATGTTGCGCGAAATCCTGCCATATATGCCGGATTATTTGCGTTGAGTGGGGGGCTAATCGGTCCTCCTCAAACCCCAAGAGACTACAAAGGTTCACTTGAAGGCACCCCGATCTTTTTGGGATGCAGCGATATTGACCCGCACATTCCTGTTGAGCGCGTACACGAAACTGCCGATGTATTCGAGGCTATGGGGGCCGATGTTGAAAAACGTATTTATGAAGGAATGGGGCACACGGTCAATGAAGATGAGCTAAATTACATCAAAAAACAGCTCAGCAAAGTTGGTGAGAAATCATGAACGTTGCCGATCAGTTTGTAAGATGTCTGGAGTCAGAGGGAATTTCGTATATTTTCGGAGTTCCGGGAGAAGAAAACGAAGCACTCCTTTTTGCCCTCGAACATTCATCTGTGAAATTTGTGCCCTGCCGTCATGAACAAGGCGCCGCTTTTATAGCAAATGTATGGGGGCGTATCACGGGTAATGCCGGAGTCTGCCTTGCTACGCTGGGCCCGGGAGCAACCAATCTCATTACCGGCGTAGCCGACGCCAATCTTGATAAAGCCCCCCTGGTTGCCATCACGGCTCAAGGCAGCATGGATCGTCTTCATCACGAAAGTCATCAGCGCCTGGATATTATTAACATGTTCCGGCCGATCACTAAATGGAACAGCCCGGTTGTATCACCCGAAACGGTAACCGAAGTTGTGCGAAAAGCATTTAAGGTTGCGGAACATGAAAAACCCGGCGCAACTCATATCGAGCTTTCTGAGGATATTGCAGAAGTAGAGCTTGAAGCACCCAATCCCATCAAGCGCCGGAGAGTGCGAAGACCCGGACCGGATTACAAAGCCACTAACTCTACTCTTGATTACCTGAAAAAGGCTCACAAACCGTTAATCATAGCCGGAAACGGTGCTATCCGAAAGCTGGCAAGCAAACACCTCACGCAATTTGCTCAAAACCATAATATCCCGGTTATCTCCACTTTCATGGGCAAAGGTGCTATATCCGACCGGCTGGATCAATCCCTTTATGCCATGGGTCTTGGATTTAAAGATTACGTGATTGAAGCTGTGGAACAATCCGATCTTGTGATCACAGTCGGGTACGATGTGGCCGAATACCCGCCGAAAAAATGGAATCCCGATGGGGACAAAACGATCATCCACATTGATTTTGATCCTGCAGAAGTTTACACCCATTACCACCCGGTGAATGAAGTGGTAGGAGACATCTCCGGCGCTCTGTGGGAGCTTAATCAAAAGCTATCCAATGATGATCTATACTATGACTCCTGGTATACCCCGATCCGTGATCGCATCCGGGAAGACCTGCAAAGTTATGAGCCTGATGAAAATGACCCGTTTACGGTGCCTTCAGTGCTAACCCAGCTCCGGCCAATACTACCGGATGACGGGCTGGTGATAAGTGATGTGGGCACTCATAAAATGTGGATTGCCCGAAATTACCCCACATATTGCACCAATGGCTGCCTGATAAGTAACGGTCTGGCAAGCATGGGGATCTCCCTTCCTGGAGCAATCGCGGCAAAACTCATAGATCCGCAGCGAAAAGTTGTCGCCATCATGGGAGATGGAGGTTTTATGATGAATTCCCAGGAGTTGGAAACCGCAAAACGCCTGGGCGTCGGATTCGTAGTATTGGTATTTAACGATAATGATTACGGTCTGATAAGCTGGAAACAGATTCAATCCCAACAGCGATCGGTATTTACGGAGCTTGGCAACCCTGATTTTCGCAGTTATGCTGAAAGTTTCGGAATCAACGGATACCGCCCGGAAAGTTGGGAGGAATTAAATCACACAATTAAAAACGCCCTGGACTCGGATGAGCTCTGTCTGATCGAAGTTCCGATTGACACCTCTGTGAATCAGGAATTAGTGGAAAAGCTGAAAACGTATTGGGAGCAATGACCTATGAGTATTACGACGTATAACCCGGCCAACAACGAAAAAATTAAAACCTGGGAAGAACATTCGGATAAACAGGTGACAGAAGCTATTGAACAGGCGCATGAAGCTCACCGGCAGTGGAAAACCACGCCCTTTTCCTACCGGTCGGAACGTATGAAGCGTGCGGCGGAAATCCTCAGGGAGCGCAAGCAGCAATACGCTGAGCTGATGACCCTCGAAATGGGCAAACCGATATCGCAAAGCAAAGGCGAAGTTGAGAAATGCGCCTGGGTCTGCGAGTATTATGCGGATCATGCCGAGCGCTTCCTCTCCGAAAGCAATATCGACACCGAAGCGAGTGAGAGTTTTGTCACCTTCAATCCGCTCGGCGTCGTGCTGGCGGTGATGCCATGGAATTTTCCGCTCTGGCAGGTATTCCGCTTCGCCGCACCAGCACTGATGGCCGGCAATGCCGGATTGCTGAAGCACGCCGCCAATGTGCCCGGCTCGGGTGACGCCATCGAAGAAGTATTTCGTGATGCCGGATTTCCCGAGCCGCTGTTTCGCAATCTGATCATATCCAGCAAAAAAGTAGCCAGAATTCTTGAACATGATCTGGTCAAAGCGGCTACCCTTACCGGCAGTGAACGCGCCGGAAGCGCAGTTGCAGAAAAATCGGGAGCAGAATTGAAGAAAACCGTTCTCGAACTCGGCGGTAGTGACCCGTACCTGATCCTGCACGATGCGGACATCCCCAAAGCCGCTGAAATTTGCGCCACCAGCAGGTTGATTAACTCGGGTCAGAGCTGCATCGCCGCCAAGCGGTTTATTGCTGTGGACAGTGTTTATGATGATTTTTTAGAGGCATTTTCCGAACAGATGAAAAAAGTGGAAATGGGGGATCCGATAGATGAAAATACCGGGCTCGGTCCGCAGGCACGTGAAGATCTGCGAGATGAGCTCCATCAACAGGTGGGAAAAAGTATCAGCAAAGGGGCTGAAGCCGTACTCGGCTGCAAGGTGCCGAACCGAAAAGGGGCTTGGTACCCGTCTTCGGTACTTGCCGGAGTGAAACCGGGAATGCCGGCGTATGAGGAGGAGCTGTTCGGGCCGGTGGCATCGGTAATCCGAGCTAAAGACGAAGACGAAGCTATCCGCATCGCCAACGATTCGCCATTCGGACTCGGCTCAGCCGTCTTCACCGAAGATATCTCCCGCGGACGCCACATCGCCGCTGAACACATCGAGGCCGGATGCTGCTTTGTCAATGATTTTGTGAAATCTGATCCGCGGCTTCCTTTTGGTGGCATCAAGAAGAGCGGATACGGCCGGGAGCTTTCGGAATACGGCATCAAGGAGTTTGTGAATATCAAGACGGTTTATGTGAAGTAAAGGAAAGTTTACTTTTTTTGATTGTAATCAAGAAAAGTTATAACTATTTTTGATTACAATCTGATAATTATGATAGTCCGAACTCTTGAACATACAATTCATCAAAAGCTGCATAAAGGCAAAGCTTTAATTATTACCGGCGCCCGGCAAGTCGGGAAAACTACTCTTGTTAAAAATCTATTGAAAAAATATGAGCCTCAAGCGCTCTATTTAAATTGTGATGAACCGGACATCAGAAAAAATCTCACAGATGCGACTTCTTCCTACCTGAAAAAAATTATTGGTGACAAAACTTTTCTTGTAATAGATGAGGCTCAAAGGATCCCGAATGCCGGTTTAACCCTGAAATTGATTACGGATGAAATTCCGGATGTTCAATTGGTTGTAACGGGGTCTTCCACCCTTGAAATGGCTGATCGAACACAGGAAGCTTTGACCGGTCGCACCTTTCAATATCATTTGTATCCGCTTGCTTTTCAGGAATTGGTTGATCACCATGGACTGCTTGAGGAAAAACGACTCTTGCACCAACGGCTGCTATTCGGAGGGTACCCGGATGTGGTAAATAACCCGGGAGATGCAAAAGAAATCCTGCAAAACCTTTCGGACAGCTACTTGTTCAAAGATCTGTTTACCATGCAGAAAATCCGCAAACCGGATGCCCTGCAGTATTTGCTTGAAGCACTCTCACTACAAGTAGCACAGCAGGTTTCATATAACGAGCTTGCTCAGGTGACCGGTACCGACGTTGTAACAGTAAGCAGATATCTCGATTTGCTTGAAAAAACATTTGTCATATTCCGGCTGCGATCCTTCAGCAGAAATGTTCGGAATGAGCTGAAAAAATCCCGCAAAATTTACTTTTGGGATAACGGAATCCGTAATGCGGTGATCAATAATTTCAGTGCCGTTGAACTGCGTCAAGACGCCGGAGCTTTATGGGAAAACTATATCGTAAGTGAGCGGTTCAAAAGAAACATGTATGCCGGCAATTTTGCTTCTTCAAAGTTCTGGAGAACCAAACAGCAACAAGAGATTGACTATCTCGAAGAAGCAGATGGCAACATTTCAGCATTTGAGATAAAGTGGAATAGAAAAGCCCGGGCAAAATGGCCGAAAACTTTCACAGAAAATTATCCGGTTAAGGACTTAAATCTGATCACTCCTGATAATTATGAAGAGGTTTTGTTAAAGTGACTTTTTAATCCTGCCGATCCGCTCATCAACAATTTCCTTGTATTGATACTGTAATTCTACAGAAAGCTGTGAGGCCTCAATAATGGAAACTAAAGTGTCTTTCTGTTTGACGAGCCGCTGTAGTCGATTTTTGATCTGCTTTTCTTTCATGCCGATTTTTTTGCCAAATTCTATGAAATCTTTTTTACGGAACCGGCTTTTCTTCCCGACCAGCGTAAGTGCCAACTCTTCAGGATCATCCGCAGCGGTTATAAGCAAGCGGGTAGATAATAAATCATAGGAAGGAGCAAGTTTCCATCCGGCCACCGGATCCTCTAACAGGGAGAAGTTTTTCAGGTGCATATCCGAATTACCGGATATGAATGAAAACATCACCAGGTCAAAAAATCTGACTAAATCAAAAACCGGATTGGCCGACCAATTTTTGATAATTTGGGCAATTTGTTCATGTGAGCCTTTGTATTTATCCTCAGTAAGTCGGCCGGTTAGCTGACACATATCTTCCATGGCCAGTTTGCTATTGTCCTGCAGCCGATCAACCCGTCGGGTGATATAAGCGGGTTCTCCTCCCGGAAAATTGATCAAGCCGAACGGAACTGTTTCAACACCCATTTTTTTTGCCATTGCCATTGTGCAATGCTCGTCTGCCGGTAGTTCCGGCCATTTTGCTGTTGGTGGCTTCAGAATAAATCTGCCCCATAATCCAACCAGCGTAAATTTGGATGCGTGATCCGCAGATTTTCTGATATCCACTGAAAGTTTGGTTTGCACACCCGGTATGGTAACACGTGAGCGAATCACTTTTTTGGCCAGCTTTTCCACCTCATCCATCCCGAATTCCAAATCCGGAATGCTGCCGCTGCCAAAAAGCGTGTGGATGCATTTTTTGTGATAGTCCGAGCCTTCAGGCAAACCGGATTGAAGACATATTCTGCAATGGCGGTTATCCTTCTTCATCACCGGCCTCTGATATACTCACATTTCCGATGCAATCACTACAGGCAACTAAGAGAAGCCCCATGCGATCACGCGCATCAAACTTCCAGGTTTTTACCGTCAGGTCGAGCAACCAGCCTTCCGGGATCAGGCCGTCAAAGAAGGAAAACATCACGGGAGACTCCCACACTTTCTGAGATTTGGGCAAAGTTAAACTCACCGGCTTTGCTTCCTCATCCTTAACATACTCGTCGAAGTACCGGAAAACATATCCAGCCTCCGTCTCTTCAAGCCTGCCGGCGGGGCGATCATTCACTTTGACGATAGCTTTTCTATAGCTCATCTCTGTCCTCTATGGGTATGGGGCCCAGCTTGTGTCCAAAAAGTTTCAATACCTGATTCACCTTATCCAGACGAAGGGTTTGCTTGCCCTGCTCCAGCTCGCGGACAAAACGCAGTCCGACACCTGCCATATCCGCCATTTCGGCTTGGGTAATGCCGGTTTGCCTGCGTTTTTGTTTAATGAAATGGATAAGTTCTTTTGTCATACCTTATCGGGTATAATATGATCAATCCAGTCAATATTATACCCAAAATGGTATAAAAGTACAAACTCCTATCTGTAATACACCCTTTGGGGTATAACGCGCAGATCGTGGGGTATTGAAAGTGTATTTCTTACTTATTTAGTGCCTATAAAAAAAGTGGTAGTGTCGCCAGGTAAGCCTTTGGCTCATTGTTACTTCCCGACGTATTCCGTCACTCCGGCACCACTTTAAAAGTCTCCGAAGTTACCCGGATATAAAATTCCGCTTCTCTTGATGTCTTAATCCGTTTTGAAAACCGAAAGTTACGCTCCTCTTCCAATTCTGTTCGGTCATTAAGCCATTCATAACTATGGGAAACCTGGATTGAATCACTCATAAGTATCGCTTCGTGAAAATCAACGGGATTATTGCAGTCGCCCCTCATTGTGGGTACCGGTTTCCAGTGGCTGTCTGTCTCTTTTTTAAGTCTGCTTGAAATTTTAATTCGTGGTAAAAGTGCGTGTTTCTCTAACACCCGAAACCATATCCAGTTGGCAGATGTACTCCAGACCAGATGGTTTTGCCGAAACTCCAGCACTTGGTAATGAATTATACGTATTGGTGATAATTATGGATTCCTCAAGTTTGTGTTCAACGGTTTCATAGAATTTATGATTCATATCTGCAATTATTTCGCGTTGAGCTTCAATTTCTTCGTCCGTTAGTTCAGCTTCCTGGGTATAGGGCATATCATATCCTACCCAAACACTTATTGCCCCCTCTTCCTCTACCTTATCTAACAATTCCTGATCACAGTTGGGAAATTCCTCTTCTTCGTCAAAAAGAGAGCAGGCACTGAGTACCATACCGAGAATAATAAAACTGGTTATAGACTTCATACTTTTGAATATTTTGCTTTTTAAAATAAACGTCAACTTCCTGGACTCGACAAAATTATCGGCCTGGATGCGATAAATGTACACTCCGCTTGATAAGTCGGAAGCGTCTAATGTTACAGAATGGGTGCCGGTATCTTTAGTCTCATCTACTATTTACACTATTACACTATATCACGATACATATCTTTACTCCTAATTTAGTTTTGTTTTAAATCATCTATATATAATTATAATAGATGTAGACGTTGGAATTATTTTAACTATTCTTTTAAGTAATACCAACCCCCCCCCTATATTTATAACCATATAACATTGTTTAACACTTATTAACACCTTCTACCAAATAGAAAAACAAGTTCACTCTCCAGATGATCTATGACGTAGTAAAATCTTACTAAGCTGTTTTACTGTCGTTGTCTACAACTCAACACATATAACCTTTGCACTACCGGGAAGAACCAATCTATTAAATGGCCGCCCTTCGTGAACGCTCATTTCATTTTGTGTCGTTAATCATTGTAGATTCTTTATTGGAGATTCAACTCAAACCCATATAAGAATGTCCGGGTATTTATTTTAAAATCAAAAACGGAGAGGTAGTTGTGAAACAGGACATTTATAAAATCAAAAAGCAGCTAAAAACACCGAAAGGGTCTTTCGATTATTACAGCCTGAAAGAGCTTGAAGCACAAGGCAGAAATATTAGCAAACTTCCATACTCAATTCGGATTCTGCTGGAAAACGCTCTCAGAAATTACGATAACTTTGCCATCAAACAGGATCACATCGAAACCCTGTTAAACTGGAGTCCGAAAACTGATACCAGCGATGTGCCCTACATGCCGGCCCGCGTGTTGATGCAGGATTTTACCGGTGTGCCCTCCGTCGTTGATATCGCGTCCATCAGATCCGAAGTGGACCGGCGCGGCAAAGATGCCTCCAAAATCAACCCGCAGGTCCCGGTGGATTTGATTATCGACCACTCCGTGCAGGCCGAATATTTTGGCACACAGGATGCCTACATGCGCAATGTGGAGCTGGAATATCAGCTCAATCGCGAGCGGTATTCGCTACTGAAATGGGGTCAGTCGGCATTTGATAACTTCAGCGTATTACCTCCCGGCATGGGCATATGTCATCAGGTAAATCTCGAATATCTCGCTCAGGCCGCGACCATGCGGGATGGCTACATTTTCCCGGATACGCTGGTCGGCACCGACTCGCACACTCCGATGGTCAACGGAATCGGCGTGCTTGGTTGGGGTGTCGGCGGCATTGAAGCGGAGGCAGTAATGCTTGGTCAGCCCATATACATGATGAACCCTGAAGTTGTTGGCCTGCGGCTCACCGGCAAACTTCCCGAAGGAGCCACCTCCACCGATATGGTTCTGGCGGTTACGCACCTGTTGAGAAGTCACGGTGTGGTGGGCAAATTTGTAGAAGTTTTTGGTGATGGATTACAATATCTCACTGTGCCGGATCGCGCCACAATCTCAAATATGTCTCCTGAATTCGGCTGCACGGTCACGTACTTCCCGATCGATGATCAAACCCTGCAATACATGCAGCTGACTTCCCGCGATGAAGATCAGATAAAAAGCGTAGAGGAATACACCAAAGCCAATATGCTCTGGAGAGAAAATGAGGAATCAATTTCCTATTCCGAGGAGCTCACACTTAACCTTAGCAATGTAGTTCCCGCTATATCCGGACCAAAGCGGCCTCAGGATAAAATCCATCTGGATGAAGTGAAAAAGTCTTTCATTAACATAATGAAGGACACGTACCAGCGGGAATACATTTTCGATAATGAAGAAGATGATGATGAAGAGCGCTGGTTGGGAGAAGGCGGCAACGGATCAGATACCGATCACTCCGATATTATTGATACTGAAATCCCCGAGGGTGTTGATGTAGAAGTTCAACCGTCCTCCAAGGAAGGGCTGAAGAGCGCTGATGTCAGAGTCGGGGATACCGAATACAAACTAACCGACGGAGCTGTTGTGATTGCCGCCATCACCAGTTGCACCAACACCTCCAACCCGAGTGTAATGCTGGGTGCCGGTCTGGTAGCCAAAAAGGCTGTTGAAAAGGGGTTAGATGTTAAGCCGTGGGTTAAAACCTCGCTGGCACCCGGATCAAAAGTGGTTACCAAATACTACGAAAAATCGGACCTGCTCACCTCCCTTGAGGCTCTCGGTTTTCACGTTGTGGGATACGGCTGTACAACCTGCATCGGTAACAGCGGAAGTCTGCCGCCCCACATCGCTCAAGCCATCGACGACAATGTCTTGGTGGTTTCATCAGTTCTCTCCGGAAACCGAAACTTTGAAGCGCGCATTCATCCCCAGGTCAAGATGAATTTTCTTGCATCGCCCATGCTGGTAGTTGCTTACGCGCTTGCCGGTCGGGTTGATCTTGATCTTTACAATGAGCCGCTTGGTTATGATCCCAATCTCAAACCGGTATATTTGAAAGATATCTGGCCAACGCAGGATGAAATTCAGGAGGTAATAGATGAGGTTATCAATCCTGATGACTTCAAAAGCAATTACGAATCCCTTTATGAAGGTGATGAACAATGGAAAAAACTGGAAGCACCGGACGACGAAGTTTTTCAGTGGGAAGAAGATTCCACGTATGTCAAAGAGGCGCCGTTCTTTCAGGATCTTCCGGAACAGCCCGCTGAGCCGGAGGATATCTCCTCTGCCCGCACACTGCTGCTGTTAGGTGATTCAATCACGACCGATCACATCTCACCGGCAGGAGCCATACCTGAGGAGATGCCTGCCGGTCAGTATCTGATTGGAGAGGGAGTTGAAAAACCCAATTTCAACTCCTTTGGTTCGCGGCGTGGCAATCACGAAGTCATGATCCGCGGTACCTTCGGTAATGTGAGGATTAAAAATAAACTGGCCACTAAGGAAGGCGGATGGACCATTCATCACCCCACCGGAGAAGAGATGCCGGTTTATGATGCAGCCATAAAATACCGTGAAGAAGGTACTCCGCTTGTGGTACTTGCAGGCAAGGAATACGGAAGCGGCTCCTCCCGGGACTGGGCCGCTAAAGGCACCAACCTGCTTGGAGTCAGAGCGGTAATTGCAGAAAGTTTCGAGCGCATCCACCGAAGTAACCTGGTGGGCATGGGTGTGCTCCCGCTCACCTTCAAAAACGGTGAGAGCTACAGCAGCCTCGGCCTTACCGGCAAGGAAACCTTTGATATCGAAGGCATATCCGAAGGTCTCTCACCCCGTAAGGATCTAAAAGTGACTGCCACCAAAGAGGACGGCAGCACGGTTACTTTTGATGTGATGGCTAATCTCAATTCTGAGATTGAAATCGCATATTACAAACACGGCGGAATCCTGCAATACGTGCTGCGGCGATTTTTGAAAGAAGCATAACATTAATTCACTTATACCAGTTAATCAGCCCCGGATATAAGTCCGGGGCTTTATTTTATCAGTAATATATTCATGGAAAAGTCTATTTCTATTCTGGGGTGCGGCTGGTTGGGGCACCCGCTGGCGGCGCGCCTGGCTCAGGAGAACTGGCAGGTTCGGGGTTCTACGACCACCAAAGATAAAATCCCGTTACTTGAAGCAGACGGTATCATTCCGTTTTACCTCACACTTGAGCCGGAACTTACAGGAGATCGTACAGACGCTTTTTTTCAAAGTGATGTCCTGTTCATTAACATTCCGCCGGGCAGAAAAAGAGACGATGTGGAGGAAAATCATCCGGCCCAGATCCGAAGTATATTGGACAATCTGGAGGATAGTCCCGTTAAGTGGATCATCTTTGCCGGATCAACCTCGGTTTACCGGTCAGCCAACCGCGTAATGCATGAAGAAGATGCAGGTGATCCGGATAGCGCATCCGGCCGGGCCTTGCTGGAAGCCGAATCAATGATTCGCAATTTGCCCGGTGTTGATTACACCATTTTGCGTTTCGGGGGATTATACGGCTATAATCGCAAACCCGGCAGGTTTATGGCGGGAAAAAAAGGCATCAAAGGTGGCAACTCTCCGGTCAATCTGATACATCAGGATGATGCAGTGAATATCGTATTGGAAGTGCTCAGGCAGGAGTGTAAAAATGAGATTTTCAACTGTGTATCAGATGAGCATCCTACAAGAAAAGAGCTGTATTCTCATGCGGCACAAAAGCTCGGGTTAGTGCCTCCGGAGTTTTCGGAAGAAGAGGCGCCGTGGAAGATAATTAGTAATGAGCGGTTAAAAGAGAAGCTGGGGTATAGCTTTATTTATTCTGATCCGGTGGAATAGGATTAAATTTGGATCGGCTATAGATTTAAGCCCGGTAAAAAAGCGCATTCTTGAAGATGACATTTCTTAATTTGTCTTCCTGCCACTTCTCTGCTAAATTCACTTCCTGATTTTATCATTCAATGGCCGGACTCATAACGTGAAAAAAATCAAAGCTCCCAATACTGTAATTCTTGTGCTTTGCCTGCTGGTAGCAATGGCGGGACTTACCTGGATTATTCCCGGCGGCGAGTATGATAGAGTGGAAGTTGAGGGACGAGAAGTGGTCGATCCTGAGTCGTTTGAATATGTGGAGAGCGATCCTGTTAGCTTTACCGATCTGATCCTGGCACCGGTTGGTGGATTCAATGATCCGGTTGCCGTCCGTATCATCGTTTTCATTTTAATCGTATCCGGCTCTTTTTCTATCGTCCGGCGCACCGGCGCATTTGATAAGCTGATTCACCGGCTTGCCCGCTTTTTCACCCGGCACCCTGAATATAAATTATGGCTGATTCCTGCATTTATGTTTTTCTTCGCCCTGATGGGCAGCACCTTTGGAATGTCCGAGGAAATCATCGTTTTCATCCCGCTTTTCATTCCGCTGGCCATCGCACTGGGGTTTGATTCCATAACCGGCGTTGCTATCCCATTTGTAGGAGCTCGAATAGGATTTGCAGGAGCGTTTATGAACCCGTTTACGGTCGGTATCTCCCAGGAACTGGCTGAAATTCCTCTTTTTTCGGGATGGGAATTGCGCTTGCTGCTTTGGTTCACGCTTACCGTTATCGGATGCGGGATGGTCATGATGTACGCGCGAACAATCCTTAAAGACCCGAAACGCTCACCGGTTTATGAGTTGGACCGCAGCCGCGAGGAGGTGCTTACACCGGAAACCGAAACAGAACCAATCTACCGGAGAGACGGTTTTATAATCGCTCTTTTTGGCGCAGCTATCGTTCTGCTAATTTACGGAGTTTCCCGGTGGGATTGGTTTATCAATGAGTTAACCGGTTTGTTTTTGACACTTGGAGTTGTCTCAGCATTTGTAGGGCGCATTACCGGGGATGAAGCTGTTGAAGCGTTTCTCAACGGCATGCGTAATGTGATGCTGGCCGTTGTCATAGTCGCCCTATCGCGCTCAATCCTGCTTTTAATGCAGGATGCCCGGGTGATTGACACCATACTGCATTATCTCTCTTCATCAGTGGACGGAGTACCGGCGATCATATCCACTCAGTTGATGCTTGGTGTACAGACGGTTATTAATATTATTGTGCCGAGTGGCAGCGGCCAGGCTGCACTAACCATCCCCATCCTTGCCCCGCTTGGTGATCTTGTCGGTATTCCCCGGCAAATCGTAGTGCTTATTTTCCAGCTCGGCGATGGACTCAGCAACATGATCATCCCCACTGCCGGGGTAACAATGGCCGTGCTCGGTATGGCTCGCATTCCCTGGGAAGTGTGGGCGAAATGGATGATCTGGCGGTTACTGCTGCTTTATCTGGTAGCTATGGTTTTTATCGCGATAGCAGTAATTATTGGGTATTCCTGATACGGTAATGATGGAAAGTTGATGAGTGAGATAGGCACTGAGGCATCAAGGCATCGAGGCATCCAGGCACCAAGTGTCCCAAGTTCTGTCATCTCCGACCACTAACCATGTGCAATGGGTAGGGATATGATTAACAAATTTTGCCTTTGCAGAGAATGCTGCCCTGTTTCATGGGAGGAATCTCCCTACAACAGGCATCTCACTTTGCTCCAGTATCCCCTTGAAGCGGTTGACCGAAGGGAGATCCATATGTTTGGGATCAGTGTGTCAGGAATAGGCACCAAAGCACCGAGGCATCGAGAGACCCTGGTTATGTCATACCAAAAGTTTTTCGGTACAAGTTTCCGACTTCTCAAATCATTGCCCTTGGTTAGTGATCGGAAACTTTTCCCGGGATTATCGGGATGACAGCTTAGGTCACTCGGTGCCTCGATGCCTTGGTGCCTGCTTGATGCCTCCATTCAAGATTCAACACTTCCAAACAATCCCGATCCGGTATCACACATTAGCCACCCAGCTGATGAAATCCTCCCGGTAGCCGGTTTCAAGCTCATCAACGGTAAAAGAGGTGCCGCTGGAGCCAGATGCGACGGTTGCTGTAACCGAAATCAGATCACGCCGGCGCTGTATGGGAGAACTGGAGGCATCCGCTGCCTGGATGCGATAGCGTTTGATGAAAGCTGTTGTCCGGGCAAGCCGACGGAACCGCATTACAAGTGTTTTGTCAGTAGTACCGATGCGGGCATCCCGAAACCGGAGAACACCCCAGATCACACCGATAATGGCCAGTAGTAACGGGAAATAGCTTTGAAAAATAAAGTAGGCGATAATCCCGGCTACAATCAGTACAGGGATTGAAGTTTTGATTATATATCTTGTAATGGCGCGTGGCGGAGGTTTGATCAGCTCGGCAGCATCATTGTATTCCGGGACCATCTCACTAATAAAATCCTGAATTTTACTGCGGTGAATCAGCGGGAACAGCACGGTGCTTTGCCCACCTTCATCCCCGAAGCCCGCGCTTTCAACATAAAGAGTGGCGTAACCAAACGGTTGCCTGAGCACACCCTCTACAATGCGTACAGCCTGAATACGCTTGTAAGGGATGGTCATGGTTTTGCGCTCAAACAGCCCGCGCTGAATAACCAGTTCATCCTTTTTCTTATGCACGGTGAATCCTGCAAAGCGAATCAGTGTGCCCAAAAGGGCGAGCAGCCATGCAAGAACGACCATTGTGATGATGGCATATATCAAAAACTGGGTGCCGGTTTGAGCGGCCTGTTCCAGGAATTGTTGCATTTCCGACTCGTCAATAACATGATCAACCTGTGCGAAAATTGTACCAAGAATGGATAATACAACTCCAAAACTGCCTGATGTGGTTGCAGCAATGAGCAGATGTTTGCGTGAGATGCGGCGGGATGCCAGATAACGAGTCTTGTTTTCCACGGTTTCATCAACAAGATCCGGTTCTGCCTCTTCAGGCATCAGCTCGGTACGTATTCGCTCGGCAATATCACGAGTAATCGCCGAAATTTCAGCCTCGGGTTTGGACTCTCCTGCTGTCTGAACCTGAAGCGATACCAGTCCGAACAATCGCTGGATCGGCCCCGCTGTGACGTCGATCACCTGAATTCTGTGCCTGGGGATATATAGCTTTTTCTTCACAAAAATACCGTATTCAATTCGCAGCTCATCATCTTCAATACGGAACCTGTAAAACATCCAGTCGGCAATACCCCAAATCAGCATGATCAATACAAATAATGAAAGCACTGACAAATATGCAGCCATAGACATATCCCCACCTCTACCCACCAATAAGAAGATGATTATGGGCACAATCATCTCCCGGACAATTTTTAACACATTGGAGATTGCCGCTACAGGATGTTGACGTCGGGGTTCAAACATCGTCATCTTTAGCAAGTCGGGCTAAATGTGAAATTCTGTGTCTTACTTCATCTGCCACATCTTCGGCAAGTGCCGGAATTTCATGAGTAGTGGCAGCTGTAGATATGGTTACCGTAGCTAACTCATATGAGCGAAGTATAGGACCTTGCTGGGTATCCACATGTTGCACTCGCTTAATCGGTATAAGAGTTCTTCTGATGATAAAAATCCCCCTTTTTAAATCAATTTCATGTTCATCAACCTCATACCGCCAATGACGCCACCTGATATATGGAATTACAGTTGACTGCAATACTGTGTTAAGCAATACCAGGCCGGATAATACATAAACTGCCCATTGAAAAGCGGTTCCCCAAACCAAGGAGGAAAGAAAGACAGGTATCAAAAAATAGACCATAGAGCTCAACCCACCGGAAATACGCCATGCAGGGACAGCACGGGGATGAATCCTGCGGGTGGGTAGGGGTCGATTTTTTTGTTTCTGATCTCCGGAAGTATAATCTGATGGTTCTTCCAAAGATTTAGAATGCGTTTTGTTGGGTTCCATGTAAGGGGTATTCGATGAATTCAGCTGTTTGTTGTGCGGATTTAGATCCCCACTTTCTGGCAACGAGAGATAGAGCCATATCGATCCCGGCACTTACCCCTCCGGCTGTAAATATTGGCGGGGATGCGGTATAGCGCACTCCACTTTCAATATGGCATTCAGGAGCTAATTTGGCAAGCTCTTCTAAGTTTTCATGATGAGTAGTTGCGGAGCGCCCGGAAAGTAAACCGGCATGAGCGAGCAATAATGAGCCGGTGCAAACTGAAACTATATCACTGCCAGAGTTTGAAATTTCCTGCAGAGTTGATCGGGTTTTATCGGTAAATAGCCATTTTACGCCGGCTCCACCCGGCACGACAACCATATCCGGCGACAGATCGGAAATATGAGGCCATAGCCCGTTGCACATTATGTTTAAGTTACCGCAGCGTATTCGCTCACTTCCGTAACCGTAGTACCGGATTTCTATGTCATCATTTATAAAGCGCGATGCTGCTGAAAATACCTCAACCGGCCCTGCCCAATCAAGCAACTCAGCATCATCAAATAAAAGTATACTTATTATCACGATCCGCTGTTTTAATATGTTGAAAAATCAAAATCCCCGGGTGTGATTTTGATGCAAACGCAAAGAGTATCCAACTGCAAGGTATAAAATTCCGGGATATTATCCGCATTCCTGTCTCATAAACAACCTGGCAAATTTAGTGATTTTTTTTATTCGCAAATTCAAGCTCAAGCTGTTTACCCGGCTCTGAACTTTCTTCCGTGGTAAGATTTGATACCGTTACCCCCAGCAGTCGCACTTTGCGTTCATCTGCCTGAGTCTCAGTAAACAATTCTTCAATATACCCGATAATGACCTCTGCATCATTTGTTGGTTGGTTAAGGGAAGTGGCACGGGTTATCGTCTCAAAGTTGTCATACCGGATTTTAAGCGTCACGGTTTTACCCTGGGTTGGGATACGCTTCATTCTGTCGGCAACTTTTTCGGCCTGACCCGAAAGGAAACTTCGCATTCGGTTTACATCACTTAGATCCTCGCTGAATGTTTTCTCCGTGCCAACCGACTTGCGGATTCGCTGCGGTTTCACTTCCCGCGGATCATCCCCGCGTGCAATAGCATAATAAAATTTAGCCACCTTACCGAAATGGCGGTGCAGCTCATTTTCATCCCACTTGCGTAAATCGGCACCTTTATAAATTCCAAGCTTGTGCATCTTCGCTTCGGTAGCTTTACCAATGCCATGAAACTTTCCGATCGGTAATTCGGCAATAAAAGCTTCCGCTTTGTCCGGGGGGATAATAGCCAGCCCATCAGGTTTATCCAGGTCTGATGCGATTTTGGCAAGAAATTTATTCGGAGCGACCCCGGCCGAAGCTGCCAGTCCGGTTTCTTCTCTTATGCGCCTGCGAATTTCCTTTGCAATTAATGTTGCTGATCTGATATTCTTATGGTTTTGTGTTACATCAAGATACGCTTCATCAAGTGACAAAGGTTCTACCAATTCGGTGTACTCATAAAAAATTGAGCGTATGAACAACGATATTTCGCGGTAGTGATCGAAACGAGGCCTTATAAAAACGATATCCGGACAAAGACGGACGGCCTGTGCCGCCGGCATCGCCGATTTCACCCCAAACTTCCTGGCTTCATAACTCGCCGCTGCCACAACTCCTCTCCCGGCCGGACTCCCACCCACAACCACGGGCTTGCCTCTGAGCTCAGGGTTATCCCTTTGCTCCACTGATGCATAGAAAGCATCCATATCAATATGAATGATCTTTTTCAAGGCCGGTTAGTTTGTTGCGGGTTCAATCCTGCATTTTTCACCAAAAATTTGTGAAAAATGCAGGCTATAGAGATATTACCATAATTTAATTAAAGGATTATATTGCA
Source organism: uncultured Chitinophagales bacterium (assembly GCA_964505385.1). GTDB lineage: Bacteria > Bacteroidota > Rhodothermia > Balneolales > Natronogracilivirgulaceae > SLJN01. Next base: position 30,353 of record CAZDIA010000005.1, on the reverse strand, counting down.
AGAAAAAATTGCTCAATGTAATTTAAGAGGTTATGATATCGGGTCTGATGGGTATAGAATTTGCCTGATTACACCGAAATTTAAACGGCAAAACTGAAAACTTATAATTGTAACCGGAATATATTTTATGGAATGGAGATTCATTGTCTGGCTGATTATGATCGGATTAATTGTCGGCTGGCTGTTTAACTCATTTATGCGCGATTTCAGGATAAAAACTTCTTTAAATATCATAAGTGCAATCGGAGGTTCCTTGGTTGGTGGCAGTATATTTTACTTTTTGGATCTGGGAGGTGAATTCATAATTGCTCCTATCACCGCTCTGCTTGTAGTTTTTGTAATTTATGTGTTCAAACAAGCGGATTGACAGCAGTTTTATATCTGCTTTTTTCTCACCGGATACTAAAAAGCTTATTCAGCAACCAGATTTATGATTATAACATCTCCATCTGTTAAGTGTTCATACGTTATATAAAGGGAGCGGTATTTTCCCTCCCTTTTACCATTCTCGATTTGCATCTGGTTGATTGCTTATGAAAAAAGGATTTAAGATAGCCGGTATCGCTCTTGGAATTATAGTTGTCTTTTTTACCATATTGGTTGTCTGGCAATGGGATACCGTTCGCTTTGTATTGGATAACTACGATGCACTTCAAGAGGGAAACGAGTGGGTTGCAGATTTGGAAGAGCCGGAAGATCTCTTGGATTACATGGAAGCTCATAAGGATAAATTCTCATTTCAGGTGATCAGGTTGAATGACACCGATGACAAGCTTTCCTGGCGTGCTGACTCTAAACAGCCTGTGGCATCAACCTACAAAATACTGGTACTTGCCGAAGTAGCACGACAAATTGAAGAAGGTGACTTGGATCCGGATCAAATGGTTCCGGTAGATGAAGTCAGAGCGTTTTACTTGCCACGGACTGATGGTGAAGCACATCAGGAGGCATTCCGGCAATTTGAGGCTGACGGTTTGATTCACCAGGAAAATGTAGCTCTGAGGGAAGTTATCCGAGCAATGGTCCGCTGGAGTGACAATGCCGCTACCGACTATCTTATTCATAGGGTTGGAAGAGAAAATCTTGAGGATTTAATTACCGGCCTCGATCATGAAAACCTTGAGGTGCCGTTTCCGATCAATGGAGCGTATTTACTTTGGGAAAATCATGAAATGCAGAATACACCGGAAGAACGGCTTACGGAGTATCGGCAAATGGACCGGAATGAGCTTATCGATGAGATATACGCAGCATCCGGACGGATGAATGAAGATGATGAGTTCCGGCAAGCGGAACAAAGCCGCCTTGAAGAAAGCAGGCTTGGCCTCGGACTGGAAATGCAGCGGGTTTTTACTCAGGATACGACACCTCTCGGTACCGCTGAAGCGTATACTGAGATTCTGCGATCAGTTTTTTTGGGGGATTTTATCTCAGTGGAAGTATCCGGCCGGATGCAGGAATTTCTTGAATGGCCTATGACCAATGAGCGTATTCAGGAGGATTTTGCACAATATGGAAATAAAGGTGGCAGCCTTCCGGCTGTATACACATCCGCCGGCTACAGCCGGCCGCATGACAGCGACCCTGTTATCGCCGCTATTTTTTTTCAGGATCTACATTTTGCTGTTTGGTTCCACCTGATGCAGCAACATCTTCACCATGAATTCGAACTCCAGCTTATGAAAAATGAAGAGTTCTGGGATGAAGTAGAACAAAGAGTAGATAATTGGTAACCGTCGTCTGCCCACTGAAACCAGCAACTCTTTACGATGCAGTTACCTACCCATCCAATATCACAAAACCCCAATGCTACTTCCGTGTGGGCTGACGACTTTGGGTTTTGTGCTCGAATTCAAAGTGGTCAGCCCACTTTAAGTGGGCAGACGACTAAAATTGCAGTTTTTCGGGTGGTATTGTCCTGTAGCTTAAGGAAATAAACTCCTGATTATTCGAAGGTAAATCTAACAGTTCATATGCCCTCTGTTTATTGCACAAGTTTCCCTGTCTCAAGCCAGCATAATCCGGAAATGATGAATACTGCCAATCTTCCAATCGCTTTACAACACCTCCCACCAATGGATTTTGATGAATATACAGAAAACATGTAACCGCATAATCCTCATCTGAAACTTCAACATATTTACTGCGCTTTTGAAATATTGAACCGGTTCTGCCTGTAGCATTATTTACAGCTCGTGTATAACTACTCAGCAAAGTAGCATACTTGCTATTGAACATAACTCCTGATTCTTCTGAAGGGCAAAAAATTAATAGATGAAAATGATTGGGCATTAAACAATATCCGAGCACATCCGCAATCGGATTTAAATGTATCCTGATCTTATTTATAAAAAAGAGATAATTATCAGAGTTCAGGAACACCATGTTACGATCATTCCCCCTTGAGAAAACATGATATAAGCAATTATTATTCAGTATCATATTGCAATATAAGCATAAAAATATAAGCTGATTATAAACTTAAATTATATTTTAAGACTCCAAGTCGTCTGCCCACTGAAAACAGCAACTCTTTACGATGCAGTTACCTACCCAACCAATATCACAAAACCCCAATGCTACTTCCGTGTGGGCTGACGACTTTGGAGTTCGTGCTCGAATTCAAAGTGGTCAGCCCACTTTAAGTGGGCAGACCACTCGTTGCCCCCTATCGTCTGCCCACTGAAAACAGCAACTCTTTTCAATACAGCTCCACCCCAACCTATATCTCCAAAATCCCAAGCTACCTCCATGTGGGCTGACGACTTTGGGTTATGTGCCCGAATTCAAGTGGTCAGCCCACTTTGAGTGGGCAGACCACTGGTTGCCCCCGATCGTCTGCCCACTGAAAACGGCATCTTCTTCCGATGCAGCTACCACCCCATCCAATATCACAAAACCCCAATGCTACTTCCGTGTGGGCTGACGACTTTGGGTTTGGTGCTCGAATTCAAGTGGTCAGCCCACTTTGAGTGGGCAGACCACTGTGGAATTTAGCACACGATTTTTCGATTTTTGTAGTTTGGTTAATTGCTGGAAAGAACAATTTCACAGGGGAATCAAATCACTATTATTCACCCGATACTGTAAATGGCTGAAGACACACTTATCACTGAATCCGTTCGCAAACCCGCGGCTGACCGGCCTCTCGTCATCAAAGGTGCGCGGGTGCATAATCTCAAAAACATTGATGTCGAGATACCGCGAAATAAAATAACCCTAGTTACCGGTGTTTCCGGTTCGGGAAAATCTTCTCTCGCCTTCGATACTATTTATGCTGAAGGGCAGCGGCGATATGTGGAAAGTCTCTCAAGCTATGCCCGCCAGTTTCTGGAGCGAATGGATAAGCCCGATGTCGACTTCATGCAAGGTATTTCACCTGCGATGGCTATTCAGCAGAAAAACACAACTACCAATCCGCGCTCAACTGTCGGCACCACCACCGAATTGTATGACTATATCCGCCTGCTTTTTGCCCGGGTTGGCCGCACATACTCGCCTGTAAGCGGTCGTGAAGTTAAAAAGGATACCACCGAATCCGTCATCAACGATCTATACTCCGAGCTGGAGGAAAAAACTAAATTTTATGTGCTTTTCCCCTTGCAGTTTTCAAAGAAAAAAGATGTAAAGCAGGAGTTTGAAATGCTCCGGCAAAAGGGGTTCAATCGCATTCTGCAGCCGGATGAAACTCTGGTGGATCTAACTCAGGGTGAACCCGATTTAAAGAAGTACAACCCGGATCAACTAAGGGTACTGGTGGACCGGCTTGCAATTAAAAAAGACGATGATGACACCCGTGCACGCCTTTCAGATTCACTCGATCTCGCTTTTCAGGAAGGTAAAGGACGATGTTACGTAAAACTGCGCGGTGGTGATGAACTGGCGTTCAGCGAACGCTTCGAGCTGGACGGTATCGATTTTGAGGAGCCGACACCCCAAATGTTTTCATTTAACAGTCCATTCGGCGCATGTCCAAGTTGCGAAGGGTTCGGACGTATACAAGGCATTGATGAAGAAAAAGTCATCCCGGATCCTGATCAAACCATTCGAAACGGAGCAATTGCACCGTTTAACGGCAGTAGGTTTCAGAAGTATCTGAAGGCGCTCGTCAGAGAGGCGGCAATGAACAATTTTCCTATTGATAAACCTTACCGTGAACTTACTAAAGATGAGCGGGATTTTGTCTGGAAAGGCCACGGCAGTTACCCCGGAATCAACCGGTTTTTCGAATATGTGCAAGGTGAGTTTTACAAAATGCACATGCGTGTGTTTTATTCACGATACCGGGGTTTCTCCCGGTGCCCTGAGTGCGATGGATCCCGCATCCGAAAAGATGCGTTATATGTAAAAATCAAAGGCTTGCACATCGGTGAGATTGTTGAGCAGACCATTGGGCATGCCCGTAAGTTTTTTGATGAACTTGATCTCACCGAATACGAACAAGCAATTGCGAGCCAGATCCTCACCGAAATCCGTAAACGGCTGCACTACCTGGATGAGGTCGGCTTACACTATCTGAGCCTGGATCGCCTCGCAAACACCCTTTCAGGCGGGGAAGCACAACGCATCAATCTGGCTAATGCGCTCGGAAGTTCGCTCATCGGCAGTCTTTATGTGTTGGATGAACCAACCATCGGATTGCACCCGAGAGATAATGATAAACTCATCGGCATTTTGAAATCTCTGCGGGATATCGGCAACACTGTGCTGGTCGTGGAACATGACCCGGAGATGATTGCCGCTGCCGATAACATTATCGATATCGGTCCTTTTGCAGGGCGATACGGCGGAGAAGTGAATTTCACCGGAAGCTATGAAGAGCTGAAATCCTCCAGCACCTTAACCGGAAAATATATCAGCGGGCGAAAAGAAATTCCGGTTCCGGACAAACGCCGGAAGGGCTCGGGCAAAATCCTGTCGCTTAAAAGTGCTTCCGAAAACAATCTCAAACACATCGATGTGGATTTCCCCCTCGGAAAAATGATTTGCGTAACCGGAGTAAGTGGTTCCGGCAAGTCCACACTGGTGCACAACACATTGTATGCCGGCATCATGAAAGAGCTGGCAACCTGGAAAGGCCTAGTGGGGAGACACAAAAAACTGACCGGCCTGCAGCATATCAAGGATGCACAGATGGTGGATCAATCCCCCATCGGGCGCTCATCGCGCTCAAACCCCGCAACCTACACCAAGGCGTTCGACGGCATTCGTGATCTGTTTGCACAATCCCGGCAGGCCAAAATTATGGGTTACAAAAGCGGACATTTTTCATTCAATGTTCCCGGCGGACGATGCGAAGAGTGTGAGGGAGAAGGCGTACAGAAAATTGAAATGCAGTTCCTTGCCGACATCGAATTACCCTGTGCCGAATGTGGCGGCAAACGTTATCGCAAGGATGTTCTGGGGATCAAGTACCAGGGGCACAATATCCATGAAGTGCTGGAAATGTCGATTTCCGAGGCGCTCGAATTTTTTGAAGATGTACCACAGATTACATCACGCCTGCAGGTGATGGAGGATGTCGGACTGGGCTACCTGAAACTGGGACAAAGCGCCACGACTCTTTCCGGCGGGGAGGCTCAGCGGGTAAAACTGGCTAAAATACTATCGCAGGGACACACCGATCACACTCTCTACTTTTTCGATGAACCAACAACCGGCCTGCACTACGAGGACGTCAACCGGTTGCTGCAATCCTTTAACCGGCTCGTGGATAACGGCCACTCCGTTATTATCATCGAACACAACCTCGATGTGATTAAATCAGCAGACTGGGTGATAGATATCGGCCCTGAGGGCGGCTATGGCGGCGGAAAAGTCGTTGCAACCGGCACTCCGGAAGAGGTGATGGAGGTGGATGAGAGTTATACAGGGCAGTATTTGAGTAAAGTGTTGTGATGAATTATTTGATTGCAACAATGATTTAGAATCGAACTCAGATTTATAATTTGAATAATCCCCCCGCTTTTTTTACTTAAATTGTAGAGGTCTTTAGAATGGTTTTAGAGTGTCCGTGATCTAATAATCAAAATATTTATAACTCAATCCTCTACTGCTATGAAATATCATATTAGGAGTTTTATAAGTTTATTAGTGTTGATTTGGCTGGTGTTACTCATCCCGCCAACGACTGTACAGTCCCAGGATGCCCCACTGGAAGTTGATATGCAGGGGGGAGAGTACCTGCATCTGATTTACAGGGGTAATTCAACGTGTCCGTATTCTACTGATGAAGAAACCATAGAAATGGTACAAATCATCAAAGAGAAGATGGAAGCCGTTGCTGTGGAATACAACCTTGACATTTGGTATACCGGTATTGCCGGCAATGATCTGGATCCGGTGGAAGGATTTTATCACATAAAGAAAACCGGTCCCTATCATGAGATCATATCCGGAGGTCGGGTATTTGATCTTGGGAATATGGAATTTATCTATGGTGAACTCGAAGGACCCGGGGTAAGCCCTCAGATTATTTTTTCCAGGACTTCTATGGGGTTGGAATCCGATGGCTTGGCCATCCTCGAGGTCACGCGCAATCATCAGGAGTTATCGCGGTTTATAGCTCTTGGTGAAATCAAAGAACTATACCGGAAAGTGAATGAGAAACCAGCACAAGAGATCGGGGAAGTCATCGGGTTGAGATAAATTTACTTCAGCTAATAGGTGATTGCATATCCACCAGCAGGAGTCTTTTTATATTGGCAGTTATAAAACACAAGAGGGTTATCTCACCGGTGTGGATTATTTTTTAACGCTCCACTACATCGATTTTTTAACGGCTTTTTTCGAAATGTCAGACTCTTTTTATTCTTCCTTCTATAAGGCAAGTTATTTAATTGCAACAAAAATTTAGAATTGAACTTAGATTCACCGTTGTGACCGTTGCGCCTTCTTGATGCTCGTGGTGGTGAATCTTCAAAACTTAGAGATAGCGGGAAAAAACAGATTTTCATGATAGATGAATTTTCCCTTATCTGTTGAATTATCCGGCTTAATTTCCACAGCAACTTCCCTTCATAATTTGTAGATTCCATGCGTAGTGTAACAGCTTAAAAATGGTGTATCATGGCCGAGGTTTATAAAGCACTGACCCGAAAATACCGACCCAAAACTTTCGATGATATCATCTCACAAACTCATGTGAGCGAAACGCTTAAAAATGCCATTGAACAAAACCGCCTTAGCCATGCCTACCTGTTTGCCGGGCCTCGAGGTGTTGGCAAAACCACGATGGCGCGGGTTCTTGCCCGCACGGTAAATGAGGTTGATGACTCGGTTGACGGTGAAGCGCTCAGCAATACCCTCAACATTTTTGAGATGGATGCCGCCTCGCACAACAAAGTGGAGGATGTCCACGCACTTCGTGAGCGGGTGCGCATTCCCCCGCAAACCGGCCGATATAAAATTTATATCATCGACGAGGTGCATATGCTGAGCAAGGCGGCGTTTAATGCGCTGCTGAAAACGCTGGAAGAACCCCCGGATCACGCCATTTTTATCTTTGCCACAACCGAGGCGCACAAGGTGCTTCCTACGATCATCTCCAGGTGTCAGCGCTATGATTTCCGGCGCATTTCGGTGGATGAAATCGTGGCACATCTTCGCGAGGTAAGCGACAAAGAAAATATTTCTATTGATGATGAATCTCTGCACGTAATCGGCAAAAAAGCAGACGGTGCACTTCGAGATGCGCTTGGAATTCTTGACCAGGCGATAGCTTTTTGCGGAATGGAAATCACCCATGAAGATCTGCATAAAGCACTAAACGTAGTTAGCAGCGAGCGGTTATTTCAACTTACCGATGCAATTAACAACCGGGATGCAACGGCGGGTATGCACCTGATCAATGAGTTGTTTAAAGAAGGATATGACATCCAGGAGTTTCTCTCCGGGCTAACGGAACACCTGCGCAACCTCTATCTCTCCAAGAACACTTCCACGCATGAACTGATAGAATCCACTGAGGAACAGCGCAAACGGTTTACTCAAACCGCCGAGGCATTCAGTGTAGATGATTTAATGCGCATGCTGCACATCGTCAGCGAAGCGCAGTTCAAAATTCGCGAAGCCCAGCAACCGCGGATTTTACTGGAAGTGACATTGCTCAAACTTTTCCACATGAGCCGAACGGATGGGTTACAGTCGCTCATCAATGAACTTCAGGAATTAAAAAATTCGCCGGGAGGAAGGGGAGCTCCATCAACCGGTGCCCCCAAAGATGATCAGGCTTCGTCTGCCAACAAAGTAGAAGAGCCCAAAGAGGCCCATAATCATCCGCCAAAACCGGAACCCAAAATTTCCAAACCCGAACCGGATTCATCCCCCGAAAAATCCCATTCTGATCCCCCTCCCAAACCCGATCCGTCTCCCGGCGACGAGGACACTGACCTTTTTGGAAAACCATCTCTCGGAAAACCCAAAAACCTGAGCAGTGTGGAACTTGGCGGGCAGGCAGTTCAAGTGACGGATGCAGAAACTGAAACCGATGAAGAGCATGAGCCGGGTAACGGTCAAATGAGCGGAAACCTCGCCGTTGCGACCGAACCGAAAATCAATTATGAAAATAAGCAGCTCTATTTTCATGATATCGAACAAAACTGGAAGACGTTTCTGGAGATGGTTCGTGAGCAACAGGGCCAAACAGTATATTTTACAGCTCAACAGGCTGTTCCCGTCGATTTGGAAGATGGTTGCGTTTGGGTAGAGTGCAATGATGCGTTTACTCAGAATATTTTCCAGGAGCAGCGCCGTATCTTCAGCCGCATTTTGAGCCGCTGTTTTTCCTGCCAATTAACAATCGATTGCAGGCTGGTGCAAACGAAGCCCGCCGTGGAGTCGTTAGACCCGTATACACGGTTCCGCAAATTACAGCAGAAAGATCCGAAACTAAGAGCCATAGTCGATCTGTTCGGAGCCGAAATAGAATCCTGATCACATAAGTTAAGTTAGTATTATGCAAAACATGGGCGATTTATTCGGTAAGCTGAATGAATTTCAGCAGAAAATGGAGGAAGCCAAAAACGAGCTTGCCTCCCTGGAAGTCGAAGCCGAAGCCGGTGGCGGCATGGTTAAAGTAAAAGCAAACGGCAACCGCGAAATTATCGGTATCTCGATTGATAAAGATGTTATCGATCCACAGGACACCGAAATGCTTGAGGATTTAATCGTTGCAGGTGTGAACAAAGCACTTGCGCAGGCTGAGGAGGAATCCAAAAATAAAATGACCGAGATGACAAAGGGAATGATGCCGGGAGGTATTGATCCGAGTAGCCTTGGTTTTAAATAAACGGTTTCGATAGGTTAGCTGAATGCAACTTACCTCCGAAACGCTCGAGCAGGCAATCGAACAGCTTTCCAAGCTTCCCGGTATGGGCAGAAAATCAGCTCAGCGCATCGCAATGCATCTGGTTAAGCAAAATGATGACTATGTTTTTAAGCTTGCCGATGCGCTATACCGGCTGAAGAAATCCATCAATAACTGCTCGGTTTGCTATAACATTACTGATGAGGAACCCTGCCGTATCTGCGCCTCTGAAAAGCGGAAAACCGGCACCATATGCGTCGTCGAAGAGCCGAAAGATGTTTATGTAATCGAACGTACCAATGAGTTTAACGGGAGATATCATGTTCTTGGCGGGGTTATCTCACCGCTGGACAGCATCGGCCCGGATGACGTCCGGATCAAAGAGCTGGTGCAGCGGGTTGAATCCGATGAGCCGGTAGATGAAATCATCCTTGCCCTGAACCCGGACGCGGAAGGAGATACCACCGCATTTTACATCAATAAACTGGTCGCGCCTCTCGGCGTAAAAGTTACGCGCATCGCACACGGCATCCCGATGGGTACGGAACTAGAATATATTGATGATGCTACACTCAGCCGCGCATTTTCAGGCCGGTCTGCTGTTTGAAAAATGTAACTACCGGATAACGTGTAATTCAATATCACCGAAACCGGGTCGTTGCTTTAAAAGTATTTACATCAACATTTCACAATACTGATTTAACAGAAATTATTATTCTCGCATGGTAATTATTATCGGAGCAGGCCCTATCGGACTTGCCTGCGGCATCGAATTAAAAAAGCGGGGTATCCGAGCCAAAATTATTGAAAAAGGTTGCCTGGTTAATTCCATTTTCCACTACCCCACTAATATGACATTTTTTTCCACCTCCGAGCGCCTTGAAATCGGGGATGTACCATTTATTTCTCACGGTGTAAAACCCACTCGCCGTGAAGCGCTGGAGTATTACCGCCGCGTTGCCGAAAGTTATAATCTGGATATTCATCTGTATGAAGAGGTCCAAAATGTAGAAGGCGAGGACGGTAATTTCACGGTAAGCACCAACAAGGGAATTTATGATGCGGAAAAACTGATACTTTCCACCGGGTTTTACGGTGTGGAAAACCGGATGAATGTGCCTGGTGAAGATATGCCCAAAGTGAAACACTATTATGATGAACCGCATCCCTACGCCACACAAAAAGTGCTTGTAGTCGGCGGCGGAAATTCTGCGGTTGATGTAGCCCTGGAAACTTACCGCTGCGGCTCAGAGGTTACGATGGTTGTGCGTGAAGAACAACTCAAAGAAGGGGTTAAATACTGGGTTCGGCCCGATATTGAAAACCGGATAGCCGAAGGGGAAATTACCGCATATTTTAATTCCACAGTAAAAGAAATTCGTGAGCGTGAAGTTGATATTTCCACTCCAGAGGGTGATTTAACTTTTGCAAATGATTTTGTATTGGCTATGACCGGCTATCAGCCGAATTATGCGTTGCTCAAGAAATTCGGGCTTGAATATGCTGATGACGGCTATAACACCCCGATATACAACCCGGATACACAGGAAAGCAACGTTTCGGGATTATACCTTGCCGGAGTGGTTTGCGGAGGATTAAATACCAGCAAGTGGTTTATCGAGAATTCCCGCGATCACGCTGAGTCCATTGCCAATCATCTTGAAAAAGTAGCTCAGCTACCCTGAATCAGTCCGGGTCGTTCGCTTCAACAATAAAATTATCAATAAGCCGGGTTGCGCCAAGATGTACGGCTCCGGCTATAATATATTCACCGCCCGCCTTTAGCTCGGTAACCGGCTGCAGGTGATGAGAATCCACACACTGGATGTATTCAACCTGAAATCCTTTCTCTGCCAGAAATCGTTTACGATCTTCAATCGTATTGGTTAACTGTTGTTCCCCACTGTCAATCCGATCGGCGATATAGTTCAGCGACTGATACAAAAGTGGAGCTTTATTGCGCTGCTCCGCCGTCAGGTAGGAATTACGGCTGCTTAAAGCAAGCCCGTCTGAATCACGGATTATCGGTGCACGAATTAATTCTATGGGATGGCTGAATTCATCCCGCATGCGTTCGATGATGCGAAATTGCTGAATGTCTTTCTGGCCAAAAACCGCCGCATGAGGTTGGATGATATTGAAGAGCTTGTTCACGATCTGAAGCACACCCGGGAAATGATGCTGCCGCCTCGGGCCACACAGGTGATCTGCCAGAGTATCAACTGTAAAGCCAATGTAGTTTGTTTCGGCGTAAACTTCATCGGTACCGGGGATAAAAACGACATCAACGCCTTCGGTTTCACACGCTTTTAAATCCTGCGTTTCGGTTCTGGGATAGGCGTTAAAATCCTCACCGGGTCCAAACTGGGTCGGGTTTACATAAATCGAGACAACTACAATATCACTATGCTTTCTGGCAAGGCGAATCAAAGATAAATGCCCTTCGTGTAAAGCTCCCATTGTTGGGACGAGGCAAATCTTAATGTCCTGTTTTTTCAGTTCGATAAGGTGCTCTCTGATATCCGCAACAGATCGTGACGTATGCATTTTTGTTAAATAATATTTCTCTTATACAAAATAAAACAGGCGTCAGGAAAACCAGACGCCTGCCAAAATATTAAAGTTATATGGTTTTTCATCTACTCTATATTGAGCTATTTACATCAAAATTTTCAAGCAATTGCTTAACCCGCTGCACGAAGGTGCCGCCAAGCGCGCCGTCGATTATTCGGTGGTCATAGCTCATGCTAAGATAAACCATGTGACGAACGACGATTGCATCAACCCCGTCATATTCGCGAACGACCGGCTTCTTCTCAATAATACCGGTGCCGAAAATAGCTACCTGAGGCTGGTTAATGATCGGCGTTCCCATCAGATTTCCTACACTGCCGTAGTTGGTTAACGTGAATGTACCTCCCACCAAATCATCCGGAGAGAGCTTTTTCTCACGCGCTTTTTTGGCGAGATCATGTGTTTGACGGGCGATACCCCTGAGGTTCAATTCGCCGGCATTTTTGATAACCGGAACAACCAGGCCGCCACTTCCGGAATCACCCAACGCAACGGCAAGGCCGTAATTTATATCACGATGCAGCAAAATCTGATCACCGTCAACCGAGGCGTTTAAAAGTGGATATTCCCGCAGTGCCTGAATGGTAGCTTCGATAAAAAACGGCGTGAAGGTTAGTTTAAAGCCGTTTTCCTTTTCGAATTGCTTTTTGTTCTTTTCGCGGAATCGCACGAGATTGGTTACATCGGCCTCTGCAAAAGTTGTGACATGCGCTGAGGTCTGTTTGGATTTGATCATATGCTCAGCGATCACTTTGCGCATACGATCCATTTTGATGATCTCAACATTGTCTTTTGGCCAATCTACCTCTATTTCGCCTGCATGAATTTCTGACTCCGGCTGTTTAGCACTGGTCTCGGTCTTATGAGCAGGCTCTTCAACTTTTTTCGCAGTAGCCGGTTGTGGAGCGCCGGACTTGCGTTGCTCCACATAATTCAGAATATCCTGTTTTGTAACGCGACCCTGGCTGCCGCTGCCTTCTATCTGCTCCAGTTCTTCCTGACTGACGCCTTCTTCTTTTGCGATTGAGCGAACAAGCGGAGAGTAAAACCGCCCGTCGGAACCCTCACGCTGCGGCGGCGTATCTCCCGTGGTAACCGGAGCTGCCACCGGTGCACCGTTCGATCCTGAAGTGGTCTCACTTTGAGAAGGAGTTTCAGATTCCTTTTCCTCAGGCTCTTGACCTTCAGCTTCAACCTGGGCCTCTTCCTGAGTATCCTGCTCAGCTGCCGCAGTTTCAGAATCATCTGAAGACTGTGCGGAAGAATCAGCCTCCGTATCTACGACTGCAATAGCCTGGCCAACTTCGATGGTATCACCGGCCTCTGCAAGAATTTCTACCAGATATCCTGCTTCAGGTGCAGGAACTTCCGAATCCACTTTGTCCGTAGCAATTTCCAACAATGTTTCATCCTGCTCGACATAGTCCCCGATGTTTTTGGACCATTCGATAACAGTTCCTTCTGTAATAGATTCGCCCATTTTGGGCATCACAACTTCAACTCGTGCCATAGAAGTATATTAAATATGGTTGATTTTAAAATAATTTTTACACTCAACGGAAGGTAATAAATATAAGTCTTCAAATACAGATGTTTGATTGATGAATTTCATTGGAATTACCCTATAAATTTTGAGAATTATGTTATGTTTTTACAGTAATATTTCTGTATCTGAATAAATATCTATTACCCACGGGGCTGATTGCTCCTTCTGCAATCTGAAATCACAAATCGTCAATCGTACGTCGCAATTCTGTTTCAGCTTGCAGGTTTTCACCATTTTTATAAATCGCGGAGTAGCAGTACGCCAAGCTTAAGCTGGCACAAAGTGATTTACGATTGACGATATACGATGTACGATTTGTGATGTGTTTTCGATAAACCGATTCTTTTCTCGTTTTTGATCGTCAAAAGATTTTCAAACTGTCCTGTTGGAAATAGATATATTTACATAGCATCTTCATACTCAAAGCATCCCGGTTTCGTATTAATCCGGCAGTCATTTAATCCAAACCGAAAATCCTATTAATGAACATCTACGGAATCATCATACTTGCGGCGCTGCTGCTTGACTATGCCTTAAACCTGGCAGCTGATCTGTTAAACCTGAAACACCTGAAAAAGGAGCTGCCGAAAGAATTTGAAGATGTCTACGAGGAAGAAGAATACCGCCGGTCACAGGAATACACACGAGACAGAACCCGGTTCGGTTTTGTCAGCTCTACGTTCAGCCTTGCTGTTATCTTGGTTTTCTGGTTTGCCGGTGGATTTAACTGGCTCGATCAGATTGTGCGCGGATTCGGTTACGGCGAACTTATCAACGGTCTGATATTCATCGGCACTCTTCTGCTGGCTCAGACGATTATCTCACTGCCCTTCAATATATATTCAACCTTTATCATTGAAGAACGTTACGGATTTAATAAAACCACTGCCGGAACTTTTGTTATGGACCGGATCAAAGGGTTGCTGCTTGCCGTGGTTATTGGCGGTCCGCTGCTTGCCGGGGTGTTATGGTTTTTTATCCATGCCGGCACTCTTGCCTGGCTGTACGCCTGGATTGTCATCACGATATTCACACTGGCAATCCAATTTATCGCACCGACCTGGATCATGCCTTTATTCAACAAGTTTACTCCACTTGAAGAAGGTGAACTTCGCCAGGCAATCATGGATATGGCAGAAAAAGTGAAATTCCCGCTTCAGGATGTTTACGTGATCGATGGCTCGAAACGATCAGCCAAATCTAATGCCTTTTTTACCGGATTCGGCAAAAACAAACGCATTGCCCTTTATGATACACTGATTGAAAAGCACTCGGTAAATGAGTTGGTTTCTGTTCTGGCACATGAAGTAGGACACTATAAGAAAAAGCATATTCAGAAAAATATGGCCATCAGCATACTTCATACCGGCGTAATGCTGGCATTGCTTCAGCTGTTTCTTACCATTCCCGGGCTGTTTGATGCTTTTTATATGGAACAGATGTCCGTCTACGCCGGGCTGATTTTCTTTGGCCTGTTATTTACTCCTATTGAGATGATCCTCGGTATCATGATGCAGATGCTCTCCCGTAAACACGAATTTGAAGCTGACCGCTACGCTGTGGAAACTACCGAAAACCCGGATGGAATGATCAACGCCCTGAAAAAACTATCGGCTGATAACCTTTCAAACCTCTCGCCCCATCCTTTTTATGTGTTTTTGAATTATAGCCATCCACCGGTAGCTGAACGTATCAAAGCAATCCGAAACCTGGCGGCGGAAACTTCCTCGTGATTTATGCCTTTCAATATTTGTATCACGTAGCACTCTTTACCCCCTAAAAGTTCGGATTGATGTTTTAATCTCTGATACAGATATTAGTATATCAAGGATAATCAACAACTTTACATTCCGGGAATAATGAAAGGTGTGCAGGTTCTTTTACTATCGGTTTTGTATCTGCTTGCTACTGCCAATTTCTTATATGCGGACGACGCTCCCGCCGACTCGGTGGTTTACGCCTACCTCCCTTATGCCAAATTCGATTCCGATATCGGTGTTGAATTTGGAATGTCAACTAATCGATATCATTATCAGGAACATATAGCTCCATTCAATAACTTACTTGAATTCCGTGCACGAGGCACAACAATGGGTTTGTTCAGCAGTCGCATCGCATGGGAAACGGCTGAGCCATTCAACACCAACATAAGATCCCGGTTTGAGTTTATAGGAGAGCGCCAGCTCAACGACATTTATTTCTCCAGGGGACACGATAGTCCCTTTATTCAGGAACAATGGGATGATGACTACCACTTTTTTGATGCGTTGGGATTTGAATTGACTTATGACGGGCGATATCCGCTGTCAGAAAATCCGGATTATAATTTTGATTTATTGCTACTTGCAGGCGGTATCACCCGTCAGGATTTCGGTGATGAGGAAGAGAGCCTGATCAGCCAGAAACAACCTTACGGACATGATGGGGGATGGTTCGTTTATGCCGGTACCGGACTGCTTTTTGATTCCCGGAACAACGAGTTTGATCCTCGTAGTGGTAATTACTCACGATTGGAGCTAAACGGTGCCCCGCCAGGTTTAATCAGTGATCACAGCATGTTCAGGATTATGGCGGAAACCAGGCATTATTATTCCCCTTCGTTCTCTGATAATCTTACCTTGGCCGGAAGATTGACAACCGAATTCACATCCGGTGATGTCCCTTTTTGGATGTTACCTGAAGCGGGCGGAGAGGAATCGGTTCGCGGACACCCGACCGGAAGATTTCGTGACAGCGGAGTGATTTTCACTAATCTTGAGCTGCGTAAATGGCTGCTCTCATTTGATTTTCTGCAACTTCGCTTTGGTTTAACGGCATTTACCGATTCCGGCAGGGTATACTCCTCTGTACCCGGACCTGACGAATTATTTAGCGAATATCACCGAACCTGGGGCGGCGGCCCCATCGTATCCGCATTTACCCGCGATTTCATCGTACGCGCTCAACTCGGTCATTCTGAGGAAATGAACCGTATTTATATGAACATCGGTTTCACATTCTGAAAGCTCAAACGACTAACGAGTAACACGCTTGCAAGCCGTAGCCAATGTTGCAACAGTGTCATGAATTACCGGCAGAGTTTAACTAGACTCATTGAGCCGATAAACATAAAAATAAAATCAATAAGTAAAAGTTGATTCGTGGCGCATCATTTAAAAAAAGTGCATCCTTTTATCAACTAACAAAGACCGCATTCGCAGATGTCCCGCCAAACCACACTTGAACATTACGACGAATACGCTCAAAACTATGATCAGAATTGGCAGGGCTATCTGAATCACACCCACAACCGGATGTTGGAGACCATACTGCCAGAATTGGAGGAAGGTGACAGGATACTGGATGCCAGCTGCGGTACTGGGTTACTTGCTGAACAATTGATTCAAAATCAGGCGCCTTTCAGGGAGCTTGTGCTTAATGATATCTCACCACGAATGCTTGGTGTAGCGCAAAACCGCCTCCCCGATGATCCCCGCATTACCTACAACGCCTACCCCTCCGAAGATCTGCAATTTGAAGGCAACCGTTTTACCAGGGTGATTTGCCTCAACGCTCTTCATAACTACGATAACCCATCTCTGGCTATACGCCGATTTAAACAATCACTGACTCCCGAAGGAAGGCTGTACCTGCTGGACTGGAACCGCGCCGGCTGGTTTAAATTGATTAATTCATTGATTAACCGGTTGGGAAGTGAGACTATTAACACGATGAGTTTGAAAGAAGTAAACAGGTTGCTTGAGGAACATCAATTCACGATACATTCTGCTGATCAATGGAATTACCGATACTGGCAGCTGTTTCTTGTGATAGGTGGATTTCAGCCCTGGCGGGATTGATTAAATTACGTATCCTCATAGCGTTTCAATGATTCCAGAAACTTCCGGCTGCTTTCGCGGATTTGATGCTTTTCATCATCCGGCTTTTTATCCCACATGGATGTCATAAATGAAATCCGTCCGCTTCCGGAAAATACATCGCGATGATCCCCCACAAAATTCCAATATAGATAGTTAAATGGACATGCCTGCTCGCCGGTTTTCTTCGATATGGAATAGCTGCAATCTTTGCAGTAATCACTCATCTTGTTGACGTAATTGCCGCCGGCCGCGTAAGGTTTAGAGGCCAGCACACCACCGTCGGCATAGGTTGACATCCCCAAAACATTGGGAAGCACCACCCACTCGTAGGCATCCACATAAGCGTACCAAAACCAGAGAAAAAGCTGATAGGGATTGGTTCGGGTCAGATTACTGAAATTACTGAGCACCATCAGCCTCGGGATATGATGGGAGTAGCCTTGCTCAATTACGGGTTTAAGGCATTCCTGCATGCACTTCATATCGGTTTTGCCTGTCCAGAACATTTCCGGCAGAGCTTCGGTAAAACCGAAATGATTAGCTTCGCGCACCTGCGGCATCATCGCTTCGTAATAAATCCGGATGTATTCCCGCCAGCCAATAATCTGCCGGATAAACCCTTCAACAGACTGAATCGGAGCAAGTCCGTCCATATACATGCTTTCCGCGCGGTTGCACAACTCGCCCGGGAGCAATAACCCGTTATTCAGGTGTATGGACAGCTTTGAATGAAACAGTGTGTACTCCCCCGTGGCCATAGCATCTTCATAAGGCCCGAATTCCGGCAAACGGTATTGAAAAAAATGATCTGCGGCATCCAGAGCCTGCATTCTGGTTACCGGATAGCTAAAATTTTCTGTTGATCCGAAATGATCCGGAAACTTTTCTTCCACCATTTCCATCACTTCGGAAGTTATGGCATCCGGTTGAAACTGCGGCATTTGCGGACCTTTTTTCCCTTTCGGGAGCTTTTTTCGATTCAGCTCATCGTAATTCCACTGTCCACCGGCCGGCTTACCCTCTTCGTCCATCAAATATCCGGTTTGTTGCCGCATCTCCCGGTAAAAGGTTTCCATGACAAAATTAGTGCTGACTTTTTCTTTCCACAGTTCAGCATCTGCCATGAAAAAGGAATTGGGCAATTCCTTAAAGCGGTCCGGGTGGTCCTTTTTCAGCTGATGTAAGCGGCTGCGGGTGCTCCACTCCGAAGGTGTCATGAAATGGAACCGTGCCTGCGGTGCCTCGGTCATGATTTCCTGAAGTCCGTCATCATAATGTCCCCTTGTGGCGTGATAATACACCTCATACCCTTGCTTAGCACACTCAATCGCAAAATGCCGCTGACTGCTCAATACATAGGTCAGTTTCTTTTTGTGATAAGGCAGACTGTTGGCTTTTTCCGCTGATTCAATAAAGAGCAGCACCGGCCGGTCGTGAAGTATCTCATCAGGGAAAGCCGACAGGTTTAACTGATCATGAAGAATGAAGAGGATGTTTTCTTTTGCCAATACATCCGGCCTGGTCAATTTCCGGTCGATATGCTGATAATAGGGGCGTGGCATTGAGTCAGTTTTAGTGGCGTTTTTATAGCAAACTCTTACAACCCTGAATTGAGTCCCACAGTTCTTGCCCGGCGAACATTTCCGGAATATGGCTGCCGGTTTCCAAACAAAAACCCGAACCGGCCAACCTGTACATACGGAGCGATCCGGGTTGAATCCCGTTCTGATAAACCTTTAAAGGTATTATAACTCCTCAACCGTGCTGCCACAATCCATCATCGATTCCCCGTGATAGGGATTGCGGATCTCCTCGTGGCTGCTGAGCCAGTCGGCCTCACCATCGCGAACCATCGGACACCGCTGTTGATAGAGCGTCATATCCAAAGGTCCCATTGACTTCACAACTTCGATGAGCGCTTCTGAAATATGCTCAAATTCATAACGCTGGCCTTCGATATCCTCATGCTCCTGAAGCGCGCTTAAGTGAGAAGCGATGTGATCGGAATATTCCTCCCAGAACATGGCGGCAGATTCGTCCAGATCACCGGAGGGAATGTCTGTAAGCGCCTGATTAAACTCTGACGCGTTCGAGCCGGCGTCGCCGGTGTTTTCTCCAACCAGCGCGTCAACCAGTTCGAGGTAGTGGTTCAATGCGTATTCCAGCTCCGCGCGGAATGCATCCGGAGTGTCAAACCCTTCCATCTGTTGAGCTTCAGCCATTTCCTGTTCTACGTCCATTTCCTCCTGCTGCCCGTAATCTTCGTCGCCGTTGCCGCAGGCGGTTGCAACCAACAGCGCGCCGGAAAGTGTAAATAGTGTAATAATTCTCTGCATGGTAATACTATTAATTTTGATGGATGTAATGTTCGACGTCCGATCTTTAAACTTGCGGAAATTTGATAAAGTATTTTGATGGAGATTTTTTGCGTACAATTTATGTCAGCCACTATATCAGCCAAAAATCTAAGTTTTACAAAGCTTTCTACAAATCATAACTCCACATCCTGATCTGATAATCTCCTTCTTTTGAATAACCAAGTGCTACAATATGATCGCTATTCACTGTTTTAAGAAGAAAATCCTCCGGAAGATCAAAACTGCCGACCGGGCTGCCATCCGGATCCAAAACCAAATACTCAGGGTCGTCGTAAGTGCGCAGCCAGTGATTTCCATCCTGATTGACCTCCCAGCCCTGTCCGAGTGAAAAATCCCAGTTAATTACCGGCAAGGTTTCATCCAGATGATCTCTTGCAAATGACCTTTCTCCACCTTCCATCTCGTTCAGAAATTCATCGCGTTCATCTTCAGGATAGGGTTGATTGGGAACGGGCGCTGAAACGGAATCGATCAGCTCAAGCCGGGTGTTATATTTTGCAACCTCAAAGCGATCATTCCACATCATGTAAAGCGAACCGTCCCGGCCGCGTGCATAAGCATCAGTTCGTAATGTTGGCAAGCTCAAAAGCCGGTTCTGATATGCCAGTGAAGGCTGATCTTTTAGCTCAAGTTTTTCATCCCTCATCTCCATTTCCAGATTACCCGCTGATATTTCGTTAATAAACCAATGCGGTCCGTCTTCTTCAGGAGGGTTCGCTCCTCCCGTGCGGAACATGGCAGCATTTTCCCCGTCTGTTTGAAAAATCCCTTGCCTGGCTTCACCAGCCTCATGTATATTTTCTAAACTCCATTGGCCGTTCGTTTCAATAAATTCAGTAGTGCGGTTTGTACTTACGTCATATACAAAAAGTTGCTCTGCGGGGCTGATAAACATATCAACGATCCCTTCAAACTCACCGGGCCCCGCACCATCCCGTCCGATCTGTTGAAGAAGTCCGCTGCCTTTTTCGAATACAAAAACGGCGGGGCGTCCCCCATCAGCCACAAACACACGGCTTCGGGAATCGATTGCCACCTCTCTGATCCGATCCAAAATCAGCTCATCATCGCCGCCCGGGAAATTAGCGACGTGTTCAAGCGGAATCTCCGGCAACTCTGAGGTGTGGATATAATCCGGCTCCTGTGTTTCCTCACAGGCAACCATAAACAATAAGGCAACAAGTGTTAGTAAGCTGAAACGGCACATATGATTCATGGTTCCAATTTATTAGTATTTTAACACTACTAATTTAGTATACCTGCATGTGAATTGCAATTATTCATGCTTTATATTTTTCAAATGGATGAGCTCCTGATTCCTAATAGATAGTATTTTATCAGATTATCGGCAAAACGCACTGAGTTATGAAACAGCTGCTCGCCATTTTATCGGATTCACGGTGCATAGTAAAATAGTAAGATCAGCAGACCAAACATTACAATAACAATATATTTTTAACTTCTTATTGCACCTTGAGGTATGATATGACCGGAATTTTGTTGATTATTGAGCAAATTGTCAGGTGTGGGTTGTGTGGTTAATAATTAGTCATACGTCCTAATTGCTTAACTCGTTTTAATTTAACACCCTGTTTAATTACATTTAAGTATGTCCGAAAAAGAGCTCATAAGACAAATCAACAAGTTACCGGCCGAAGCTCAGCAAGAAGCGGTAGATTTTATTGAGTTTCTGTCAAAAAAATATGATCGGCCAAAAAGAGAGCCTGGTTCATCCTTAAAAAAATCAATCCTGCTTAGTTCATTCAGAGGGATGTGGAAAGATCAAGAGGATATGAAAGACAGTACAAAGTGGGTTCGGGAGCTACGTAAAAGTCGATATACTAAATAAAGAAATGGATGGGGCAACCGGTAATTGTTGATACCGATATATTTATCGATTTTAGTCTGGATGATTCCTATTCGGTTCAAACTATGGCCTATCTGGAAAATAATTTCACAATTACCATTAGTGTGATCACTGCCATGGAACTCTATTCCGGAACACGAAGCAAGAAAGAGAAGAAGGAAGTTGATCGACTGCTTTCTGATATTCCTGTTGAGTTTGATACGAGACCTATTTCGGAGAAAGCCTTTGAATTGTTGAAGGAGTATAGACCGGGCTACGGAGTGGAAATAAATGACATGCTGATTGCAGCTACCGCTATGACATTGGAGGCTAAGATGATCAGTAAGAATCAAAAACACTATAAATTTTTGCCGGATATAGATCTGCTTGAATATCCACTAAACGTATAACAGCAATTTCATGCGGATGCAGTCCATTGCTTATGGAAAATTCTGAAGCTTATAACAAACTCATTCTTTTAGAGCTGGCTCTGTCCGGCTACACCACAAACATCACGAACCTTTAGGCGATTCAAAACAAGAAGAAGACATGAATAAAAATCAACTGCTCGGCCTTTTAGGTTCAATCTTTCTTATCATCGGAGTTTTCGCGCCGATTGTTGGTGTCCCAATCATGGGAAATATGAACTATTTCCAAATTGGTGAGATTGATGCAGCAATAGTCTTGGTTCTCGCTGTAATTTCTGTGGGCTTGGTGCTGGCGAAGAAATACAAAGGGCTTTGGTTTACGGGCACCGGGAGTCTTGGGGTAATGATTTTCACTTTCATCAACCTCAAGTCTAAAATTTCTGAGGCTAATGCAGATATAGACTCAGAGCTTGCGGACAACCTATTTAGTGGTTTAGGAGAAATGGCATTGGAATCAGTCCAACTTCAATGGGGGTTGGCATTGCTGATTGTTGGGGCTGCACTGATAATTGCCAGTGCCGCCATGAAGGATGAAACTAAAGAACATCACTAACAAAGAGCTGTATCGAACGGCAATTTCACGAAGGTATCTCTAATTATAAGGGAATCAATTCTAAAAACTCCCAAGTCGCCAAGCGATAAATTATTTTCCCATAGAAAATGGCTCTTCAAATGATATTATTGAAATACTCCATTATGTGTAGTAGGTATTTTCTTTTCATGCAGTGTATAACTATAGCATAAAAAAGCCTGGTAACCATGTAGTAACTCAATCAATATTCCGTAGTACTTTTGATTCCATATCTCTTTTCATCAAAAGCGAACTCCGAGCATATACCACGGGTAGGGTTTGGAACCGCACTCAATAATGGCTACTCCGTAAGTGCTTCAGGTCTTGAATCGGAGAGAAGCAAGCCCGGTACCCGGCAACAACAATCGCTCCTTCAAACTACACTTGTCATATTGACTTCTTGAAATCTGATACAGAGGAAACGAAAAAACTCTTTTGCCAATATTTGGCAGAACTTAAATTCTAAGTACTATAATTAATACTAATTACACCACAACAAAACCATTGTACGATAACATGTCATCCAAAATAATTGCAGCTTCTATCATTCTGTCAGTATTGATGATTTCATCTGTACAGCTATCACATGCCCAATATCAGCCATTGAGTGAAGAAGTAAATGCATCAGCTTACAAAATAGAATTCGCTAACTCAATGGTGGCTGATTCAAACGAAAAAAAAGATGTGAGTTCAGCGAGGGCTATCGCTTTTTCTTTTACAGTTTTGCCTCCAATAGCATATGCAGGGCTTCTCAGCTCAATCTCTGCACCTGGAATGTCAGCGAATTTGCTTTTTGGTGGAATCTTTTTAGCTGGAGCTTTAATAGGACCTTCAACAGGCAGTCTTTATGCCGGACAATCCGACTTGTTTTGGAGAGGAGTCCTCTTAAGGACCGGAGCACTTGGATTAACATTCCTCGGCATGGGACCTGCTGGCGGATTTGCAATTTTTGATGAACCTAATCCTTTCGGTCAAATTATGATGACTTTGGGAGCCGGCTTTTATATCGGTCATATGATTTATGATATCTTTTGGGGTTCGCGCAGAGCGGTAGAAGCCCATAATGAAGCTGTTTCGGATCAAGTATCAGTTGCTCCCTGGATTGCACCGGAAGGTGATGGCGGCGGTTTGCAAGTGCAAATCAGTTTTTAGATAATTGCTCCCTTCATTCTTTATATTCATTACAGGGACTATACTATGCTAAGTGTGATTTTTATTGGTTTCAATATACTTCTTGAGTCTCTGTAACAGTAAGGGGCGCTTCCAGATCGTCAACACGAAGAACGAATTCGCCCTCCTCTACAATCCACTCATTATCGTCATTGACAAATGCCAGTTTGCTGACCGGCAACCGGAATGTCACTTCTTCGGTCGCGCCGGCTGCGATTTCGATCTTCTCAAAATCGCGAAGGCGTTTTACCGGAGGAGTGATGGATGCATAATCCTGGGAGGAAAACAGCATAACGGTTTCTTTTCCGTCACGATCAGAAACATTCTGCACTTCCACAGTCACTTCAATGATGTCATCCACACCGTAAGATGAGGCATTTGTGGAGAGAGAGACATATTCAAATTCGGAATAGCTGAGGCCGAACCCGAATTCATACTGAGGATAAAACTGAGTGCCGGTGGGGGTGCCTTCAAGCTCCAGGTTTTCCGTGTGCTTGTGGTAGTAGGGAATCAGCTTGTTCGGATAACGCGGATAGGTGTACGGCAGCCGTCCGGAGAAGTTGGATTCACCGAACAGCAGAGACACAAGTGCTTCACCGCCATAATTGCTGGGCAAATAGGCATTGACGATTGCAGGCACCAGCGGTTCCACTTTGCTGATAATTCGTGGGCGGCCCTGGGCAAGTACCATGACCACCGGCTTGCCTGTTTCCTCAGCTACACGAACCAGCTTTTGCTGATAGTCCGACAGATAAAGGTCATCGAGGTCTCCCTCACCCTCGCAATAGGAGTTTTCTCCGACAGCCAGTACGATGACATCCTTGTCTTCGGCTTTTTGCCTGAATGTGTCAAAGTCATCCACGAATTCATCATCAAACGAACCGTCATGGTCGAAGCGGACAGTTTCGTACAGGGTTACATTTCCTTCGCCCAGTTTCTCCGAAAAAGCGTCGTAAATCGTCAGGTAATCTTCAGTAAACTCATCCACCAGGTCCCCCTGCCAGGAGTAGCTCCAGCCGCCGTTGAGCGGCCGCATGGTGTTTGCGGCTGGACCGGCAATCAGTGCGGAAATATCCGGATCAAGCGGCAGAACATCGTCTTCGTTTTTGAGCAGTGTGATGGATTCCAGAGCGGTCTGACGCGAGGCGTCGGCAAAAGCTTCGGATGCAAATTCCGGATAATCATCCAACACCGTATACGGTGTTTCAAACAGTCCCATTTTGACTTTCACCGTCAGTATCCGGCGCACGGCATCATCGATGCGGTCCATCGAAACCTCTCCCTCATTGACCAGTTCCACAAGATATCTGGAAAAGTCAAAATCGTATGGAACCATGGACATATCCACCCCGGCATTGATGGCCATTCGTACAGCGTCTTTATAATCGGCGGCGACGCGGTGGCGGGTATAGAGGTAAATGATATCCTGCCAGTCGGTCAGAACAAAACCTTCAAAGCCCATCTCCTCTTTCAGCAAGCCGGTAATCAGTTCTTTACTGGAGTGAAACGGAATCCCGTTGATCTCGCCGGAATTGAGCATCACGGTGAGTGCACCGGCATCAATACCGCCGGCTTCAAAGGGCGGCACGTGGTACTCGCGAAGCTGTGACTCGGGTATCCAGGCGGGTGAACGGTCGCGCCCGCTGAGTGTATGTGAATACCCCATAAAATGTTTTGGGGTGGACGCAATCTGATAGGGATTGCCAATGTCATTGTCTTCTCCTTCATATCCTTTCACCAGTTCATATCCCAAAACCGCAGAGAGATAGGGATCTTCGCCGAATGTTTCCCACTGCCGGGGCCACCGCGGATCGACACCCAGGTCAAGTACGGGAGAAAAAGTCCATGCCACACCGGTAGCCCTGGTTTCATAGGCCGTTATTTCACCGGCCCGGCGCACAAGTTCAGGATTCCAGGTAGCGGCCATGCCGATCTGCTGAGGAAAAAGCGTGGCACCGTCGACATAGGAAGCGCCGTGGATCATGTCAAGGCCATATATAACGGGAATATTCTGCCCGGACTCTTCAATAGCATATTCCTGAATTTCAGAAAGCAATTGATTCCAGAACTCGGGAGTGCGGGCCCGATTGTTGGATGTGTTCAGTACGGACCCCACCTGATAAGTACTGAACGCCTTTTCCATCATTTCCGGATCCAGTTCAAAAGGTTCATAGCTGCTGTATACATCCTCTCCTTCGCCGAGCACATCGAGGGTTATCTGGGTCATCTGTCCCACCTTCTCCTCAAGTGTCATTTCGGCGATCAGCTCATCCACCTTCTCGCGCGTTTCGGCTGAGATGACCGATTCGTTTCCCGCCTGATTGTGTTCCGTTTGTTTCGTGCCGGCTGCAGCATCCTCCCTGTTATTGTCATCTGCGGCCGTCTGATTCGCAGAATTGCAGGATACTATCAGAAAAATCGCCAGAATAAGTGTGGTTCTGTTTAATAATAACATGGGCCGGTTTAATAAGATATGGATGTTATCAATGCGTCCGGGAGGAGCAACAGACTGATCCTTTACTGTTTGGGAGGTATTCATATAATTGTTTTTAAATATTCAAACTGGCAGGAATTATTCTTTACCACAGGTATGCACCAACAGCCTGCCGGCTAAAGAATACCTCAATTTACCACTATTTGACATTATCTGAAAAGTTTTTGCCTGCCGCGACCGGTTAATTAAAAATTGTTTGTGCTCTCCTTCTTGATTAATAAAAGCTAAGTTCAGCCGGGCGATGGGTGGACAAATCAGTTGTAAGTCCTATTCCCGTTCACAGTACCTCAAACGTAAGGACTGCCGTCAATCACGTTAATGAACAGACAGCGTATGAAACAATCCCTTATGATAACAGTGTTATAGAACTATTACCCTATACGTAACCAATCCCTAAAACATACCTACACCTAAGATCCAACCTAAACCCACATCGAAAAAAAGGACGGGATTTCTATGACCTGGTTTTTCTAATGAGTAGAACAATCCGTACGGACTACCATCAACTAAGGATAATGGTTACTATTTTAAAAAACTGAATCTATCAAAAACACACCTTTAGATAAGTGCTGAAAATTGCCCATGATGAGTCTGGCATAAGGTCTGGAACCGTTTATCTTCAACCTTTAAAAAAAAGTAATACAATATGAAGCACTTGTTGAGCAGTATTCATATTAAAGTAATGTAGTAGATTGTCACTATTACAGTTGGTCGATATTTCTTCCAAAAAT
Source organism: uncultured Chitinophagales bacterium (assembly GCA_964505385.1). GTDB lineage: Bacteria > Bacteroidota > Rhodothermia > Balneolales > Natronogracilivirgulaceae > SLJN01. The sequence goes on along the minus strand of CAZDIA010000005.1, from coordinate 3,448 downwards.
GAACCACCAAGAAAAATCAATACTCAGCAAACACCGAATACCTTTCTTGGTCAAACAGCAGCACCTCATATGATTCGGTGTGGCCGACTTCCATCCCCGGTGAGCCGGCCGGCATTCCGGGCACGGCAATGCCGATGGCATCCGGCTGTTGCGCCACCATCCGGCGGATTTCATCAGATGGCACATGGCCTTCTACAATATATCCGTCGACAACGGCAGTATGGCAGGATTGAAACGATCCGGGAACACCCTTTTCCTGTTTAATTGAGGGCAGATCATCGACTTTCTCGTCGATTACCGTCATTCCCTGATCTTCCAGATAATCGGCCCAGTCCACGCAGCAGTTGCACTGCTCGCCGCGATACATGGTGATTTCCAGTTCATCAGGACTGGCTTTTGGCCCTGATGCAAAAGCAGAATATCCAAGGTATAATCCACCGGCTACAACAACGGCCAGTATTAGTAGTGTAAATGTCTTATATGTCATCTTGATTTCTCGCAATTATGGATTGATGCAATAAATAAAAATCTGTTTTAACTTCCGGCAAAATTGTCAAAAGATTGTTCTTCATAGGCGTGTGTTCCTATGTATTCCAGTATCTGCCGGTAGGTCCGGGCTTCTACATAACCGCTTTCCTGTGCAAAAATTTCCCCTTCCGGATCAATAAATACCATTCCAGGGTATGAATTCACTCCCCAATTACGGGCGAGCTCTTCTTCGGTATAGGTGTTGCCGTTAAAACGGACTTCGTCTTGAGATTCAGCATTCAGGCTGACCGGATAATACCAGGAATCCAGGTTTCCCTTAACGCCTTCATCAGTAAATGTCTCATCCTCCATTTGCATGCAGAAATGGCACCAATTAACATGCACATATACCTGAACCCATCTATCATTTTCGGAAGCCAGCTGCTGCGCTTCCTCAAGATCATACCAGTCCTGATCGAATTCGGCTTCGCTGATTTCCTGCGTAGGTGCTTCCCCTTCAGCTTCTTGTTGTGACTCTTCGCTCGAACAGGAAAACAATGCTATTGCAGTAACCAATAAGGCGCTACTGTAAAGGATTTTTAGAGATCCATTATTTGGCATCATTCTCAACATTGTAACTGTGGTTAATTATTTTGATGGTATTCGGGTTCTCCGAGCAGCAGATTACTTTGTTGCAACGCAATTCCACGGCTATTCAATGTGGTAAAATATGATTCAGGCTCAAAAATTTGTTCCGGCAGTCCGCACCCAATAATCATCCAAAGCGTATGCTTATCCATGGCGTTGCTCCTTTCTATTCGTTGAGATTGCCCTTTTTCAGCGATTCAAGCCGGCTTTGAAGTTCATCTTTTGACAGGTCTCCATTCCGGTATTGACGATTCAGCACCAGTTCCGCCGCCTGCCGGAAGTCGTGCCGGGTTTTCTTTCGTATCGCCCATATCCAAATGATCAGAGCGACGCCCACACTCAGGATAAACATCAGCGGGTACCAGCTGTTTAATAATTCAGTTACGTGTTCCATAGCTTCAGGTTTATTTTCTAATCATATGTATTCTTTAAATCATCTATTCGTGGAGAGCTTATCAAAACCTTCCGAACTTTAATGCAAGTACCCCATTCAGACCGGAAAAGTCGCTGTCCTGAAAACCTGATCGACTTACACCACTGGTTAACATGTAAGTCGCCCCGGCCGAAACCCGGACAAACTCTGTGAGATTCACTTCTATATTCAAACCGGGCTCAAATATGAAATAGCGATCCATATCATCATCGGTTCTGCTATAATGGTGATCCCGCCCCATTAAACCACCGCCGCCAATGAGCGAGGTGATAGTAAAATGTACTACACGATAGGGTTGGTAGGTGTACTCCAAGTCAAATCCGCCATAACCATTCATGATAAGCCGATCTTCGTTGATATCGGCCGGGCGATAGCGATGTTCGGATACCAGACCATAACCACCGAGTCCGAGCGAAACAGAATGCCGGTTATCCATATTAATGAGCCATCCTCCCCGGCCACCTGCCCAAATTCCGGTTGAACCGTCCACACTGCCAATTTTGACCACCGGACTGCCAAAACCCCCATGGGTAACTTCTCCATCAAAAAGAGTTTGCGGGGATTGTGACCATGAGTTGTTCAATACTCCCGTCACTACCATAGCCATGGCCATTATAAATACAGTTTTAAGATGCCTGCGGTTCATAACTTATTTGATTTTAAAATGAGAGTTAACACAGAAATCATCCCGGGCAGCCGAAAACAGCTACCCGGGATGGTTTAGCTTATCTATCAGGTTCAATGATGATCGTCATGATCATCTGACTCATCTTCGTCATCACCCATCATCGGGCATTCCTTTATCATTTTTTTGATATTGTAGTTATCCGATTCTGCTAATACCATATCCGTACTCGAATCAGATTTAACTTCTCCCATATGTCCATCGCTGTTATCACTCTCATAACTGCAAACCTGCACACATTGTGCAGCATCTGCTAACATTGGCATATCTTCAATGTTTTCCTTCATGAGCTGCTTCATCAGACTTCGAACCTGAGCATCTTCAGCCATCAGCTCCATGAGTTCAGAATGAACATCCAATTCTGTATCACTTTTTTGAAAAGGAGGTGTCTTGTCTGTATGTAAATTTTGAGCCTGAGCTGTACTCACCATTAGCCCAAGTATTACTACAGACAGAATCAGAGTCGCTAATTGTTTCATGATAATACCTCTTTGCATTATTGGTTTTTGGATTAGGTTAATCCTGTACGGCTTAGTACCGCACAGGATCAGTAACTACTTAATCAATGATGATCGTCGTGTCCGTCAGACCCTTCCTCATCATCGTCATCATCACCCATCATCGGGCATTTTTCGATCATCTCCATCATTTCGGAGTGATCCATATCTTTATCCTTCATCTTCGGATGCTTTTCAATGAATTCCATTTTCTCGGCGTGGTCAAATTCCCGAATCTTTTCCATCATTTCCGAGTGGCTCAGGTCTTCACCCTCGAACATGGGGTGCTCACCCATCTTCTGCATCATTTCCGCGTGATCCATGTCGTGATCGTGGTCACCCATCATGGGACACTCATCCATCATTTCCATCATATTTTGATGCCTGTCGCCATTGTCATGGTTATGATGCTGTGCCTCTGCAGGCTGCATCATCAACCCCAATACTATGGTTGTCAGGATTGAAGTCATTGCAATTCTCATAATATTACCTCATTGGTTAGTGATTGGTTGATAGTAAGTTCCCCTGCAAGGGTCTGAGACCCTTGCAGGGTTTTATTAAGGTTTGGATTGAATTAGTTCACTCATCATTCATCTTTAAAAATCGTGCGTTAATAGCCACGATCACGGTGCTAAGTGACATTAATACTGCACCCATAGCCGGAGTCAGAATAATGCCCCAGGTAAACAGCACACCTGCAGCCAGCGGTATGGCTAC